>NZ_NEHN01000004.1:0-654914 GCF_002112395.1 Pseudomonas sp. R38(2017) | reverse complement strand
TAACCTGAAGCAAGCCACTGTCGAAAAACGTGTAACTCATTGAGTTTCAAGGAGTTTTCCGTTTCGACTGCGCCGGAAGTGGGGCGAATTATAGGCCTCTAGAATTCGCCGTCAACCCCTTATTTCAACTTTACTCAGATTTCAGCGTAATCCGTGCAAAAGCCTTCTTGCCAGCCTGACAAACGTGAGTCGCGCCGAGCACATATATAAAGGAGCGATCGACAACCTCACCATCTATACGCACACCACCGGAAGCCAGCAGATCACGAGCCGCCGCCGAGTTCTTCACCAGGCCAGCCTTATTAAGGACAGCAGCAATCGGCATATCCTCGGCAGCAGTGAGCTCAACCTCTGGCAAATCATCTGGCAGCTCGCCGTCCTTCATACGGTTACCCGCACCACGGTGAGCATTGGCGGCAGCCTCTTCCCCATGGAAGCGCGCAACAATTTCTTCAGCCAGCTTGATCTTGATGTCGCGAGGGTTGGCACCCGCCTCTACATCGGCACGGAAAGCATTGATCTCATCCATCGAACGGAAGCTGAGCAGCTCGAAGTAGCGCCACATCAATGCATCCGGAATCGAAACCAGCTTGCTGTACATAACACCCGGCGCTTCCTGGATACCGACGTAGTTGCCCAACGACTTGGACATCTTTTTAACGCCATCCAGCCCTTCGAGCAGCGGCATCGTCAGAATGCACTGAGCTTCCTGACCATAACCACGCTGCAGCTCGCGCCCCATCAGCAGATTGAACTTCTGATCGGTACCGCCCAGCTCGACATCCGCGCGCAATGCAACCGAGTCATACCCCTGAACCAGCGGATAGAGGAACTCATGAATGGCGATTGGCTGATTGGTGGTGTAACGCTTGTCGAAGTCATCACGCTCAAGCATACGAGCAACGGTGTACTGCGAAGTCAGACGAATAAAGTCTGCAGGCCCCATCTGATCCATCCAGGTGGAGTTGAATGCGACTTCGGTTTTCGCCGGATCAAGAATCTTGAATACCTGAGTCTTGTAGGTCTCGGCATTTTCCAGAACCTGCTCACGGGTCAGCGGCGGACGAGTTGCACTCTTGCCACTCGGATCACCGATCATTCCGGTGAAGTCACCAATCAGGAAGATCACCTGATGCCCCAGCTCCTGGAACTGACGCAGCTTATTAATAAGCACAGTGTGCCCAAGGTGCAGATCCGGCGCCGTTGGATCGAAGCCAGCCTTGATTCGCAGCGGCTGGCCACGCTTGAGCTTTTCGATCAGCTCGGACTCGACCAACAGTTCTTCCGCACCACGTTTAATCAGCGCTAGCTGCTCTTCAACCGACTTCATAACAGACCCGCAAGGCTCAGATTCAAAGGGAACCAACCATACAAGATCGTGCACCAATTACAAGTTTTGCCCGGCGCACGGATACCAATCCACGAGCGAGATGCCTGCGGACTTGCCTCAGAGATGATTTGGTTATATTTTATACAGTTATTTCATCTTCATCATGTCATTCATCTTTTCCAATTCATCTTTTCAAAGTCAAAACTACTTATGACCACTGAACCGTCTAAAGCGCCACCGCTTTACCCGAAGACCCACCTGCTTGCCGCAAGTGGGATCGCCGCCCTTCTCAGCCTGGCGCTCCTGGTATTTCCCTCCAGTGATGTTGAAGCCAAAAAGACGACCCTGAGCCTCGAACTGGAAAGTCCTGCTGAACAACTGACACAAGACCAAGACGCTGCTGACGCGGTTCAAGCCACAAATGAGCCAGTAGCCTCGCCCTTCGCTCAGATCGAAAACAGCGCAGAAGACAAACCTGAAACCGCCGAGGCCGCGCCAGCGCCTGCACCGGTCGCGCCTGAAAAGAAGGCTCCAGGCCACAGGGAAGTGATCGTCTCCAAGGGTGACACCCTTTCGACATTGTTCGAGAAGGTAGGCCTCCCCGCCGCTGCCGTGCACGAAGTTCTGGCCAGCGACAAACAGGCCAAACAGTTCAGCCAGCTCAAACACGGCCAGAAACTCGAATTCGAACTCAATCCACAAGGTCAACTGACCAATCTTCACAGCAAGGTCAGCGACGTTGAAACCATTACCCTGACCAAGAACGACAAGGGCTATGTCTTCAACCGCGTTACCGCCAAGCCAACCGTTCGTACCGCCTATGTCCACGGCGTGATCAATAGTTCCCTGTCCCAGTCCGCCGCCCGCGCCGGCCTGTCCCACAGCCTGACCATGGATATGGCCAGCGTATTTGGCTACGACGTCGATTTCGCCCAGGATATCCGCCAGGGTGACGAGTTCGACGTGATCTACGAGCAGAAAGTGGTCAATGGCAAAGCCGTCGGCAATGGTCCGATCCTGTCCGCCCGCTTCACCAACCGCGGCAAGACCTACACGGCCGTGCGCTACACCAACAAGCAGGGTAACAGCAGCTACTACACTGCCGACGGCAACAGCATGCGCAAGGCGTTCATCCGCACGCCGGTGGACTTCGCCCGCATCAGTTCCAAGTTTTCCATGGGCCGTAAACACCCGATCCTCAATAAGATTCGCGCCCACAAAGGTGTCGACTACGCAGCTCCACGCGGTACGCCTATCAAGGCTGCCGGTGATGGCAAAGTACTGCTGGCCGGTCGCCGTGGTGGTTACGGCAACACCGTGATTATTCAGCACGGCAATACCTACCGCACGCTGTACGGCCATATGCAAGGCTTCGCCAAAGGCGTGAAAACCGGCGGTACCGTCAAGCAAGGCCAGGTGATCGGTTACATCGGCACCACCGGCCTGTCCACCGGACCGCACCTGCACTACGAGTTCCAGGTCAACGGCGTTCACGTCGATCCATTGGGCCAGAAACTGCCAATGGCCGATCCGATCGCCAAATCCGAGCGCGCACGCTTCCTGGCGCAGAGCCAGCCGTTGATGGCGCGCATGGACCAAGAGAAGGCCACCATGCTGGCTTCGAGCAAGCGTTAAGCCATGGCTCTTTATATCGGCGTGATGTCCGGAACCAGCCTCGATGGTCTGGACATCGCCCTGATCGAGCAGACCTCGGCGATCAACCTGATCGCCACGCACTACATTCCCATGCCTGATTCCCTGCGCGCCGAGCTACTTGGCTTGTGCGCCAGCGGCCCCGATGAGATCGCCCGCTCGGCCATTGCCCAGCAGAACTGGGTGAAGCTTGCAGCAACAGGTATTCACGCCCTGCTCGAACGGCAACAGCTCAAACCCGAAGCCATTCGCGCGATCGGCAGCCACGGCCAGACCATTCGCCATGAGCCGGCACGCGGGTTCACCGTACAGGTCGGCAACCCTGCGCTGCTGACCGAGCTGACCGGGATTACCGTTGTTAGCGATTTCCGCAGCCGCGATGTGGCTGCCGGCGGCCAAGGCGCCCCTCTGGTCCCGGCCTTCCATGAAGCTTTGTTCGAAGAGCGTACCGGCAACCGCGCGGTCCTGAATGTCGGCGGGTTCAGCAATCTCAGTCTGATCGAGCCGAACAAGCCTGTAGCCGGTTTCGACTGCGGCCCCGGGAATGTTCTGATGGACGCGTGGATTCATCGCCAGCGTGGCGAAAACTATGATCGCAACGGTCAATGGGCAGCCAGCGGTAAAGTTGAACCAACCCTACTCAAGGCATTGTTGAGCGATTCCTTCTTCTCGACCAAAGGTCCGAAGAGCACCGGCCGGGAAGTATTCAACCTGCCCTGGCTAGAACAGCATCTGTCACACCTGCCGGATTTCGCTCCCGAAAACGTACAGGCAACTCTGCTCGAACTGACAGCACTGACCATCGTCGAGTCGCTGCAAACCGCTCAATCGAATACTGAAGAACTCCTGGTCTGCGGCGGTGGCGCCCACAACGCGACCCTGATGAAACGCCTGGCCGACCTTCTGCCCAACACGAAAGTCGCCAACACCGCGACCCACGGTGTCGATCCAGACTGGGTCGAAGCCATGGCCTTTGCCTGGCTGGCCCATTGCTGCCTTGAAGGCATCACCGCCAATCGCCCCAGCGTCACCGGTGCAAAAGGCCTGCGCATACTTGGCGCCATCTACCCCAATTGAGATAAAACGCAGATAACAAAACGCCGCAGAACCGTGAGGTTCTGCGGCGTTTTGTTGTGTACGGTGAGGCGAGATCAGATCGAGAACGAAGAACCGCAACCACAAGTGGTGGTGGCATTCGGGTTCTTGATCACAAAACGCGAACCTTCCAGACCTTCCTGATAGTCCACCTCGGCACCCGCCAGGTACTGGAAGCTCATCGGATCAACCACCAGACTCACGCCTTCGCGCTCGACGATGGTGTCGTCCTCGGCCACATCTTCATCGAAGGTGAAGCCGTACTGAAACCCTGAACAACCGCCGCCCGTAACGAATACGCGCAGCTTCAAGCGATCATTCCCCTCTTCATCGACCAGGCTCTTCACCTTGTGCGCGGCACCCTGAGTGAATTGCAAAGCCGTGGGGGTGAAGGATTCGACGCTCATGCTGACTATCTCCCGGCGTTACGCCGCCATAATGCGTGATGACGCGCATTATCCGCTTGTCCTAGAAAATCGGTCAACTATTGTTACGGTATATCAATAAAGCCATCAGCGACCCAGAATGCAAAAAGGCCCGTCAGACGGGCCTTTTCATCAAGCAAGATCAGTCTTACGGCAGCATGCCCGCGTGGGACAGACCAAAACGCTCATCCAGACCGAACAGAATGTTCATGTTCTGCACCGCTTGACCCGACGCGCCCTTGACCAGATTGTCGATCACCGACAGCACCACCACCAGATCACCATCCTGTGGACGATGAACCGCGATACGGCAAACGTTCGCGCCGCGCACGCTGCGGGTTTCCGGATGGCTGCCGGCTGGCATCACGTCGACGAACGGTTCATTGGCATAACGCTTTTCGAACAGCGCCTGCAGATCCACCGAGCGATCCACCACGGTCGCATAGAGCGTGGAATGAATGCCACGAATCATCGGCGTCAGGTGTGGCACGAAGGTCAGACCGACATCCTTGCCTGCTGCACGACGCAGACCCTGACGAATTTCCGGCAGATGACGGTGACCTTTCACCGCATAAGCCTTCATGCTTTCCGACGTCTCGGAGTACAGCGAGCCTACGGCAGCACCACGACCGGCACCGCTGACGCCCGACTTGCAGTCGGCGATCAACAGCGAAGTATCGGCCAGACCTGCCTCAAGCAATGGCAGGAAACCCAGCTGCGTTGCAGTCGGATAGCAACCCGGCACCGCGATCAGGCGTGCTTTCTTGATTTGCTCACGGTTGACTTCCGGCAAGCCGTAAACCGCTTCGTCCAACAGCTCCGGCGCACCGTGCGGCTGGCCGTACCATTTGGCCCATTCTTCGGCGTCCTGCAGACGGAAATCCGCCGACAGGTCGATTACCTTGGTACCCGCTGCCAGTAATTCACCGGCCAGTGCGTGGGCAACGCCGTGCGGAGTGGCGAAGAACACCACGTCGCAAGCGCCCAGGGTCTTGATGTCCGGCACGCTGAACGCCAGACCGTCATAGTGACCGCGCAGGTTCGGGTACATATCAGCCACGGCCAGACCAGCCTCGGATCGGGAAGTGATCACCACCACTTCTGCCTGCGGATGCTGTGCCAACAGACGCAGCAGTTCGACACCGGTGTAACCCGTGCCGCCGACGATACCGACCTTGACCATAAACCTGCCCTCAACGAACCCACTGGAAAGCCGTCGATAATAGGGGCCGCGCGCCCCTGCGACAACCGTCAAGGTGACGTGCGGACGCTCAAGCCTCTACTATCCGGCCTACCGTGAATTGGGGAATAACCAAAAATGCTCTATCTATGGATCAAAGCGCTGCATATCGTCAGCATCGTGTGCTGGTTTGCCGGCCTCTTCTACCTGCCACGACTGTTCGTTTATCACGCGCAAAGTGAAGACACGATCAGCAAGGAACGCTTCAGCACCATGGAGCGCAAGCTGTATCGCGGCATCATGGGCCCGGCGATGATTGCCGCGCTGATCTTCGGCGGCTGGCTGATCTACCTGAACCCGAGCATCTTCAGCAGCGGCGGCTGGATCCACGCCAAGCTGACCCTGGTCGTGTTGTTGATCGGCTATCACCACATGTGCGGCGCGCAGGTAAAACGTTTTGCCCGTGGCGAGAACACCCGCAGCCATGTCTTTTATCGCTGGTTCAATGAAGTGCCGGTTCTGATATTGCTGGCTATCGTAATTCTGGTCGTGGTCAAGCCGTTCTAACTTCAACTGGTTCAACTTTCCGGGGTACTTCCGATGTCGCTGCCCGCTCTGCTCGAACAACGTCTGCGCTTGCCTGTCGTAGCCGCGCCGATGTTCCTGATTTCCAATCCAGAACTGGTGCTCGCGTGCTGTCGCAATGGCGTGGTGGGTAGCTTTCCGGCACTCAACCAACGCGAGAGCAGCGGGTTCAAGGCCTGGCTGGAACAGATCGAAGCGGGATTGGTGACATTGGATAACCCGGCGCCGTATGCCGTGAACCTGATTGTTCACAAGAGCAATCCACGTCTGGAGGCGGATTTGAACATCTGCGTCGAGCACAAGGTGCCTATCATCATCACCAGTCTTGGCGCAGTGAAGGAATTGGTGGACGCGGTGCACAGCTACGGCGGCCTGGTTTTCCACGACGTGACGACTCGCCGCCATGCGGAAAAAGCCGCCGAAGCCGGCGTCGACGGATTGATCGCCGTTGCTGCCGGTGCCGGCGGACATGCCGGCACCTGGAGCCCGTTCTCGCTGATTGCCGAGATTCGTCAGTTCTTCGACAAGACGCTGCTGCTTGCAGGATGTTTGAACCATGGCCATGAGATTCTCGCCGCACAGCTGCTTGGCGCGGATTTGGCCTACTTCGGAACACGATTCATCGGTACGACCGAAAGTCATGCGACCGACGCCTACAAGGAGATGCTCCTGACAGCCAAGGCCGCGGACATCATTCATACTCCTGCCGTGTCTGGAGTACCGGCCAGTTTCATGCGTCAAAGCCTGGAAGCTGCCGGCTTCGACATGGCTTCGCTACAAGGCAAGGGTGAAGTCAACTTCGGCGACAAACTCAAGCCGATCAATGATGAAGCCAAAGCCTGGAAAACCGTGTGGTCGGCAGGCCAGGGTGTCGGGGAAATCGAGGACCTGCCGAGCGTGGATCAACTGGTGGCGCGCCTCGATGCCGAGTATCGCCAGGCCCTGGAGCACGCAGCTCAACTTCCGAAACGCTGGCCACGCTGAGAAAATTCCGGCCAGTCGTTGCGTGACTGGCCTTACACTGAGCGACTGCAACACGTTTCAATTCAATTTCTTTCGCGACAAGGATGCCTCGGTCATGAGCGAACCGCGTTACAAGATCGTTTTCGACGGAGCCCTTCAGCCTGGCGTCGATATCACCACGGCCAAACTCAATCTGGCCGACCTGTTCAAGAGTGACGTGGCCGGCATCGAGCGCCTGTTCAATGGACGCGCCGTTGCCCTCAAGCGCGACCTCTCACACAGCGACGCCCAGACCTATCTGCAAGCGCTAAGCAAGACAGGGATCGACGCCCGGATCGAGCCGGAAACAGCCATTGAACTGAATCTGTCCGATGTTCAGGAACACTCCGCCGCCGTGGCAGAGCCTGATTCTCCTTATGCACCGCCTCGGGCCAGTGTCGGTGAGCAATTGCCGGAGTTCTCCACCCTGAAGCCACTGAGTGTCGAAGGCCGGATCGGACGCCTGCGTTACCTGGCATGGTCGATGGTACTGAGTCTGGTGACCCTGCCAATCATCGGTGTGTTTGCACTGATCGGTCTGGGCCTGGTGAGCGCCGACTCGACCTCCGGCCTGATCATCGGCGGTATCTTCGCCTTCTTCCTGCTCCTGGCCTTCGCGATCGTCGGCATCCTGTTCAGCGTGCAGCGTCTGCACGATATCGGCTGGTCAGGCTGGCTCTGGCTGCTGACACTGGTACCGTTCGTGGGCAGCTTCTTCCCCCTGGTGATCATGGTCATGCCGGGCAATACCGGCGCCAATCGCTATGGCCCGCCACCGCCACCGAACAGCACCGCCGTCAAAGTGCTGTGCTCCCTGTGGATTGTCATTATTGGATTGTTCTTCGTCGGTGGAATGCTGGGCGGGATCTCTGCGATCCAGCAGGAGTACGAAACCAGCCTCGAAAGCAGCTATGAGAGTGGTTCGGTGACCGCCGATGAAGTCGATGTCGAGGTCGAGCCCGAGCCGAATTCGGTGGACGATGCAGCCGAAGCCGCGCCGGCCCCTGTAGACTCTGCGAAAGAATGAACAGCGCTCCGCGCCGTGACACCTGCGTCCACGGCGCGGAGCTGTTGCGATGGAGAATTGCATGACCCGTTACGCTCTGATCACTGGCGCTTCCAGCGGCATCGGCCTGGCCATGGCCGAAGCCCTGGCCCGCCGTGGCCGCAGCCTGATTCTGGTGGCCCGACAGCGTGATCAGCTGGAAAGCATTGCGATTGAACTGACCCAGCGTTTTGGTGTGGAGGTGCTGTTCCGGGCCTGCGACCTGGGCGAGCCGTTGCGCCTGTCCGGTTTTTTGCTGGAGCTTGAAGAAGGCGACCGGCAGATCGATCTGCTGGTGAACTGTGCTGGCATCGGCACCTGCGGTCCGTTCCTGGCCCAAGACTGGATGACCGAGCAGGACCTTATCGAGGTGAACATCCTCGCCCTCACCCGCCTGTGCCACGCGATCGGCAACAGCATGGCCCTGCAGGGTGGCGGGCAGATTCTCAACGTAGCGTCGGTGGCCGCGTTCAATCCCGGCCCGTGGATGAGCACTTACTACGCCAGCAAGGCCTACGTCCTGCACTTCTCCGAAGCACTGCGGGTGGAACTGAAAAAATGCGCAGTGAAAGTCTCGGTGCTCTGCCCCGGCCCGACGCGCACGGCGTTCTTTCGCACAGCGCAACTGAACAACGACAAACTCAACGCCAGCAAACTGCTGATGAGCCCCGAAGAGGTCGCGCTTTATACCGTGCGCGCCCTGGAGAAAAACCGCGCGATCATCATTCCCGGGCGCCGGAACCGCTGGTTCGCCTTTCTGCCACGGCTGGGTTCGCGCTGGCTCAACCGCACCATCGTCGGCATGGTCAACAAAGCCTACTGCCCGCGCTGAAGGGCCGGCAGGCAAATGGCTGGGCGCGGTGATCCCTCGTGGGTACACTCAGCCCAGCTCACACAACGGAGAAAACAGCTGTGGATACTCTGTTCACCAAGATCATCAACCGGGAAATCCCGGCGAAGATCATCTACGAGGACGACCAGGTTCTGGCGTTCCACGACATCGCCCCACAGGCACCAGTGCATTTTCTGGTGATCCCGAAGAAACCGGTGCGCACCCTCAACGACCTGACCGAAGACGACAAAGCACTGGCCGGGCATATCCTGTTCACCGCTCAGCGTCTGGCGCTGGAGCTGGGTTGCGAAGAAGGCTTCCGGGTGGTGATGAACTGCAATGAAAAGGGTGGGCAGACGGTCTACCACATTCATATGCACGTACTCGGTCAGCGTCAGATGAACTGGCCGCCGGGCTGATCGAACTCGAAATCTGTGGGAGCGCCCTGCTCCCACATGACTCAGCGCAAACCTTCCCCGGCCGATTCGGTTAAACTGGCCGCCGAGATTCTTCCCGGAGGTCAGCATGACTACCCAACGTCACTATTCGCCAATTGACCGTCTTCTGCTGCAAGCCGATGCCGCGATGCGAACCCTGCTGCCCTTCAGCGGCCAACCGTACCGCCCGTCGCCAGCCATCGTGCAGCCCGACGTGCAGATGAGCGACGAAGACACCCGCCACGTCGCCGGCCTGATGCGCATCAACCATACCGGCGAAGTCTGTGCCCAAGCGCTATATCAAGGCCAGGCACTGACCGCCAAGCTGCCGCAGGTACGCGAAGCCATGGAGCATGCGGCCGAAGAAGAGATCGATCATCTGGTCTGGTGCGAACAGCGCATTCATCAGTTGGGCAGCCACACCAGCGTGCTCAATCCGCTGTTCTATGGCATGTCGTTCGGGATCGGCGCAGTTGCCGGACTGATCAGCGACAAGGTCAGCCTCGGCTTTGTCGCGGCGACCGAGCATCAAGTCTGCAAACACTTGAACGAGCATCTGGAACAACTGCCGGCCGAGGATGAAAAATCCCGGGCGATTCTGGAACAGATGCGTATCGATGAAGAACATCACGCAGAAAGTGCGCTGGAGGCTGGCGGTTTCCGCTTCCCGGCACCGGTGAAATTCGGCATGAGCCTGTTGGCAAAAGTAATGACCAAAAGCACCTACCGGATCTGAAAAACGCCCATAAAAAAGGCGACTGCCGCAAAGCAGTCGCCTTTTTTGTGCCTGGATTTCTTAGCTCGGCATATTGCGTGCGTAGAAGATTTCCAGCATTTCGTGTTTCACACGCTCGGTCACCTGAGCACGTTGCTCGGACGACAGATTGCTGGTGGCATCGCCGAACAGGTAGTTATCCAGTTCGAAGTTCTTCAGCAGCATTTTGGTGTGGAACAGGTTTTCCTGATACACGTTCACGTCGGTCATCTGGTACGCGTCGCGAGTATCTTCGGAAAGGTAGTTCTGGATTGAATTGATCTCGTGGTCGATGAAGTGCTTGTTGCCTTCAACGTCACGGGTGAAGCCGCGCACACGGTAATCCACGGTCACGATGTCCGAATCGAACTGGTGAATGAGGAAGTTGAGCGCTTTGAGCGGTGAAATGACACCACAGGTCGACACATCGATGTCCACACGGAACGTCGCAATACCGGCGTCCGGATGGATTTCCGGGTAGGTATGCACCGTGATATGACTCTTGTCGAGGTGGGCCAGGATGATTTCCGGCAGCGGACCCGGGGACTCTTCGATCTGGCTTTCGGTCGGGGTAACCGGTTCTTCCGAGATCAGAATCGTGACGCTGGCACCCTGAGGCTCATAGTTCTGACTGGCAATGTTCAGAATGTTGGCACCAATGATTTCGACAACTTCCGTGAGGATCTGCGTCAGGCGTTCCGCGTTGTACTCTTGATTGATGTACTCGACGTAAGCCTGCTGGTCTTGCGGGGTTTCCGCGTAGCAGATGTCATAGATGTTGAAGCTCAAGGTCTTTGTCAGGTTATTGAACCCGTGGAGCTTGAGTTTGCTTTTCACCGTTAAAAACTCTCTATGTATGCGGCCCGGCCGCGTGATCAAGCATGCCCGTCAAGTGCGAACAACGCACCTGCGTAGGACGGTTAACACCTCTTCGCGATGGCGATTTTGGTTATCTGTTCAGGCGGATGACCCGGGTTGACCGGTCACTGCCCTGAAAAAAGTGGCGCATTATGCAGACGTCAGCGGGGGATCGCCAGAGTCTGCACTGCTTTTATGATAGTTGAATGTCGGCTTAGCCGAGTTCGATGATTTCGTAGTCGTGGGTGATCGCTACGCCGGCCGCGCCGAGCATGATCGAGGCCGAGCAATACTTCTCCGCCGACAGCTCGATGGCGCGTTTGACCTGGGCCTCTTTCAGGCCACGGCCCTTGACCACGAAGTGCATGTGAATCTTGGTGAACACCTTCGGATCTTCGGTCGCGCGTTCGGCTTCCAGGAAAGCCTCGCAGCTTTCAACGGCCTGACGGGACTTCTTCAGGATGCTGACCACGTCGAAGTTGCTGCAACCGCCAACGCCCAGCAGGAGCATTTCCATCGGGCGAACACCCAGATTGCGACCACCGGCGTCCGGCGGACCGTCCATGACCACGACATGACCGCTGCCGGATTCGCCGAGGAACATGGCTTCGCCAGCCCATTGGATGCGTGCCTTCATCGCCAAGACTCCACTGTAGAAAAAAGGGTCGCCAGCTTAGCACAGGGCCCCGGTTTGACTGCGAGCGGTGATCCTAGGACCGATGCCTTTACCGCGTAGGTAATTTCTCGAATTTTCGACGAAGTGTCTGGTAAGCTGGCGCCAATTCACTGGCGCCCAGCCAGTTTTGGTAGCAACCGCCTCAGCGCCTCATATAAAAACCAAATATAACCGTGCAGTCTTTTCGGGATACAACCATGGTTGGTATTACCCCCACACCTAAAATCAAGAACCTCGACAAGCTGCTGATGTATTGCCAGCGCCGGCGCCATGCGGCCAAGAGCAACATCATCTGCGCCGGGGATCGCTCGGACACGCTGTACTTCATTATCCGCGGCTCGGTCACGATCCTGATCGAGGACGACGACGGCCGCGAGATGATCATCGCGTACCTGAATGCCGGGGATTTCTTCGGCGAGCTGGGCCTGTTCGAACAGGCCGGCCAGGAACAGGAGCGCAGTGCCTGGGTGCGGGCCAAGGTCGAGTGCGAAGTCGCGGAAATCAGCTACGCCAAATTCCGTGAGTTGTCGCAGCAGGATCCAGACATTCTTTACGTGCTCAGCGGACAAATCGCACAACGCCTGCGCAACACCACGCGCAAGGTCGGCGATCTGGCGTTCTTCGACGTCACTGGCCGTGTTGCTCGCTGCCTGCTGGAGCTGTGCAAGCAACCCGACGCGATGACCCACCCGGACGGCATGCAGATCAAGGTCACCCGCCAGGAAATCGGGCGGATTGTCGGTTGTTCGCGGGAGATGGTCGGTCGCGTGCTCAAGGATCTTGAAGAACGCAATCTGGTGGATGTGAAAGGCAAGACCATGGTGGTCTTCGGCACTCGCTGAGTTCGAAAACTCAGCCGGCGTAGATCTGCGCCAGCATCAAACGAAAGAGCTCATCGAGACGCGCCAAGGCATGGGGCGCCGGGAATTTCTCATGCAGCGCGATGTGGCTGGCGGCACGTACCCGTTGCTCCAGGCCACACGCCTCGTTGAAGCGATTGACCGCCGCGACCATCGATTCGCGTTCGTCCTCCAGCAGCATCGCACCATGCACCAAACCCACCGGGCGCTGACCGCCCTGACTCTGGCGCCAGCGTTGAGCGGTGCCCACCATCTTGCGTCCGTCTAGGTTGACGTTGAAACGACCGTCGCAGAATGCGCCGTCGATTTCACCCAGCGACGAGGTGCCGCCCAACTCATCCAGCAACTGACAGATCGGATCACACAGACGCCGGTAACCGGTTTCGATGCGGTTCAGATCACCTTCGCTGCGAGGCGGCGCGTAGACCAGTGCAATGTTGATGGTCGATGCCGATTGCGGAACTGGTTCACCACCGGTTTCACGCAGCAACACCGGCCAGCCGGCAGCAGCGGAGACTTCGCAGGCGTGATCGAATCCGGGCAAGCGGTTCAAACGGCGAGGCATGACCAAAGCGCGGTCGCTGGGCTGCCAGAACAGCAAGCCAAATTCAGCATCACCGGCGCAGACCGAGGCCAGCAGATCCTGTTCGGCTTGCAGGCCGACTTCGATGGTCAGGGAAGTGGGGATCATAAGGTTTCCATAGGACGTTAAGCCTGAGGTGAATCTTATGCTGCCTTCGCGGGCAAGCCCGCTCCCACAGGGGGCGGGTGCCTGCGAAAACTCGATCAGTCGAGGGTCGAACCGCTCACCGGAACGCCGCGCTCAGGGAAGAACAGGCGTTGCAGCTCAATGCCCGGGCTTTCGGCACGCATGAACGCTTCACCGACCAGGAACGAGTAAACATCGCTGATTTCCATCAGTTCGACATCGGCACGGTTGAGGATTCCGCTTTCGGTGATCACCAGACGATCACGCGGAATGCGCGGCAGCAGGTCGAGGGTGGCTTCCAGGCTCACGTCGAAGGTGTGCAGGTTACGGTTGTTGACCCCGACCAGCGGCGTGTCAAGAGTCTTCAATGCGCGCTCCAGCTCATCGCCGTCGTGCACTTCCACCAGCACATCGAGACCGACGCCTTTGGCCACCGAAGCCAGTTCGGCCATTTTCACGTCATCCAGCGCGGAGACGATCAACAACACGCAATCGGCGCCCAAGGCACGGGCTTCGACGATCTGGTACGGATCGATCATGAAGTCCTTGCGGATCACCGGCAGCGAGCAGGCCGCGCGGGCCTGTTGCAGGTAGGCATCGGCGCCCTGGAAGTAGTCGATATCGGTCAATACCGACAGGCAGGTCGCCCCGCCCTTCTCGTAGCTTTTGGCGATGTCGGCGGGAACGAAGTTCTCGCGGATCACGCCCTTGCTCGGCGACGCCTTCTTGATTTCGGCGATCACTGCCGGTTGTTTCTTCTTGGCCTGCGCCAGCAAGGCACGGGCAAAACCTCGGGGTGCATCGGCCGCCTTGGCCAGACTTTCCAGCTCGCTCAGGCTCACACGGGCGCTACGCTCGGCGACTTCCTGAACCTTGCGGGCCAGAATGTTTTCCAGAACCGTCGGTACACTCATCCCTCATTCTCCACTTTGAATACCGCGGTAAAGGCACCCAACTCCTCGAGCTTTTCCCGAGCGAGGCCGGTGTGCAGAGCGTCGTGGGCAAGCGCCACGCCTTCTTTCAGACTTGTTGCCAGATCGGCCGCGTACAGCGCCGCACCGGCATTGAGCACGATCATTTCCGCAGCCTTCTGGCCGTTCTCGGTCTTGCGCTTGCCCAGCGCGTCGCGGATCAGTGCCAGCGAGGCTTCCGGGCCTTCGACCGACAGACCGTGCAGGCTCTGGCTCTTCATGCCCAGATCCTCCGGCTCGACCCAATATTCGGTGATCTCGTTGTTCTTCAGCTCGGCCACAAAGGTCGGTGCAGCAAGGCTGAACTCGTCCAGACCGTCCTTCGAGTGCACCACCAGCACATGTTTGCTGCCCAGACGCTGCAAGACTTCGGCCAAGGGCCGGCACAGGGCCTGAGTGAACACGCCGACTACCTGATGTTTGACACCGGCCGGATTCGTAAGCGGGCCGAGCATGTTGAACAGGGTACGCAGGCCCAGGTCGCGGCGCGGGCCGGCGGCGTATTTCATGGCTTTGTGATGCGTCTGGGCAAACATGAAACCGATGCCGACGTTGTCGATACAACGCGCCACCTGAACCGGGGTCAGGTTGAGGTAGATCCCGGCGGCTTCAAGCAGGTCGGCGCTGCCGCTCTTGCCCGACACCGCGCGGTTGCCATGCTTGGCCACGGTGCAACCGGCAGCAGCTACGACAAAGGATGAAGCGGTGGAAACGTTGAAAATGTTTGCACCGTCACCGCCGGTACCGACCACATCGACCACGCCGTCGAGAGTCTTGAGTTCGACCTGATCGGCCAACTCGCGCATCACCGACACCGCGCCGACGATTTCGTCGATGCTTTCGCTCTTCATGCGCATGGCCATCATGAACGCGCCGATCTGCGCGTCCGTGCATTGACCGGTCATGATTTCGCGCATCACGTCGCGCATTTCTTCGGTGCTGAGGTCGAGGTGATCGACGATACGGCTCAGGGCTGTCTTGATATTCATGGAGAGTCCTTAGCGCGTGCCGCCGGTTTGTTTGAGGAAGTTGGCGAACAGTTCATGGCCCTGTTCGGTGAGGATCGATTCCGGGTGGAACTGTACGCCCTCGATGTTCAGGGTCTTGTGACGCAGGCCCATGATTTCGTCGACCGAGCCGTCATCGTGCTGAGTCCACGCGGTCAGTTCCAGGCAATCGGGCAAGGTCTCGTGCTTGACGATCAGGGAATGATAGCGGGTGACCGTCAGCGGGCGATTCAGACCGGCAAATACGCCCTTGTCCTCGTGGAATACCGGGCTAGTCTTACCGTGCATCACTTGCCGGGCACGTACCACGTCACCGCCAAAGGCCTGGCCGATGGACTGGTGGCCGAGGCAGACACCGAGGATCGGCAGTTTGCCGGCGAAGTGCTTGATGGCTTCGATGGAGATACCGGCTTCGGTCGGCGTGCACGGACCGGGGGACACCACGATTCGTTCCGGGTTGAGCGCCTCGATTTCGGCGATGGTCAGCTCGTCGTTGCGCACGACCTTGACCTCGGCACCCAGCTCGCCGAGGTATTGCACAACGTTGTAAGTAAAGGAGTCGTAGTTGTCGATCATCAGCAACATGGCGTTTCGAACCTCTTGAATTCTGACTTGGAAACAGCCTTCGGATGACTTGCCAGGACGCTGCACAATGTCGGACGCACAGGTGGCGACGGCAAAGCGGCATTTCAAACGGGCAAGGAAGGCAAAGCGATACAGATCCGGCAGGGCCGGCAGAAAAGATTCAGGCGCGCCAACGCCAGCGGGCGTGTGCCTTGATGACTTGATCCAGGAGTTTGCTGGTGATCAACACGGGGAAGGTCTCGTTCATACGTTCCCGCACAGTAACTTAGCTGGGCAGAGCGTGCAATATGGCCGGGCCTGACGGGGGGGAAAACTATGGGAGGGTTGACGACCGATGGCAAAACGCCGGAGGTTTTTGGTACTGTCGTTTCGTTCCATACAACAATAAATAAACGGACTTGCTCATGATCAAACAGACATTGTTTGTACCGCTCGCCGGATGCCTGCTCGCAATCGCCTGCGCCCAGGCGAGTGCCGCGCCCAATCCTTATTCGAACTTCGTTGTCTTCGGGGACAGCCTCAGCGACGCAGGGACGTTCTCCGACCCTGACGGTCCGACGGGCTCGGTCAAGCGATTCACCAACCGTACAGGCCCGAACTACCAGGACGGCAGCGGTGAGTTCTACTCCCTGAACGCCACCCAATTGATCGGCGGTCGACTGGGCTTCACGCCGAATCAGACGGCGTCCGCTGATTCGGCGGTACGCGCCGGCCAGGGTTTGCCGGACGGCAATAACTGGGCAGTGGGCGGCTACCGAACTGACCAGATTCTCGACTCGATCACCACTACATCCGCCAGCGGTGAACGCACCCGCGCCGGCTACCTGCCGTCGAACGGTTTGCGCGCCGACCCGAATGCGCTGTATTACCTGACCGGGGGTGGCAACGACTTCCTGCAGGGGCGCGTCACAAGTCTGCCTCAGGCCAACGCCGCCGCCGATCGACTTGTCGACAGCGTACGCACCCTGCAAGGCGCGGGCGCTCGCTACATCATGGTCTGGCTGCTGCCCGACATCGGCCTGACCCCAGCCATCAACGGCTCGCCGCTGCAAAGCTTCACCTCGCAACTCAGTGCCCAGTTCAACACCGAACTGGTGAGCCAACTGCAGACGGTCAATGCCAACGTCATTCCGCTGAACATTCCGGTTCTGCTGAAGGAGGCGTTTGCCAATCCCGCGCAGTTTGGCCTGGCCACTGATCAGAACCTGGTCGCCACCTGCTTCAGCGGCGACGGCTGCACCGAGAACGCCCGGTACGGGATCAACAGCGCCACGCCGGACCCGACCAAGCTGATCTACAACGACTCGGTACACCCGACCGAAGCCGGGCAACGCTTGATTGCCGACTACGCCTACTCGTTGCTGGCCGCCCCGTGGGAACTGACCCTGCTGCCGGAAATGGCCCAGGGCACGTTGCGCGCACATCAGGATGAACTGCGCAATCAATGGCTGGCCGACTGGGAAAACTGGCAAGGCGTCGGGCAATGGCGAGCGATTGTCTCCGCTGGCGGCCAGCATCAGGACTTCGACGACCAGCATGCAGGGGCAAGCGCCGACGGCAACGGTTACAACCTGAACATCGGTGGCAGCTACCGCCTCGACGACGCCTGGCGTGTCGGTGTGGCGGCGGGTTTCTATCACCAGAAAATCGAAGCCGGCGACAACGACTCCGAGTACAAACTCAACTCCTACATGGGCACCGCATTCGCCCAGTACCAGCAAAACCGCTGGTGGGGTGACCTGGCCGTTACCGCCGGACATCTGGACTACGACAGCCTGAAGCGCAAGTTCCAGCTCGGAGTCAACGAACGTGGCGAGAAAGGCGATACCGACGGCTACGTACTGGCCATCGGCGGCCGCATCGGCTACGACATCGCGCCAGAGGCGAGCAGCCCATGGCACCTGTCGCCCTTCGTCAGCGCAGACTTTGGCAAGGTGGAAGTGGATGGTTACTCGGAGAAAGGCGCAGACGCCACTGCGCTGACCTTCGATGATCAGTCGCGCAACTCCCGCCGTCTCGGCCTCGGCATCCAGGGCAAATACCAGATCACCGCACAGACCCAGGTCTTCGGCGAATTCGCCCACGAGCGCGAATACAACGACGACGCCCAGGATCTGACGATGAACCTCAACAGCCTGCCGAACAATCGCTACACCCTGGAAGGCTACACACCGCAGACCAACCTGAACCGCCTGAACCTGGGCGTCAGCCACAACCTCACCAAGGAAGTCGCCCTTCGCGCCAGCTACAACCTTCGCAAGGATGACGACTTTACCCAGCAAGGGGTCAATATCGGCGTCAGTCTCGACTTCTGATCAGTCGGCAATAAAAAACGCGGCGCCCTCACAGGCGCCGCGTTTTTTTGTGGCTGAATCCCCCGTCGCTCAGTCCGGGGTTTGTTCCGCCAGCGCAACAGCCCGGAACATCGCCCGACGCTTGTTGATGGTTTCTTCCCACTCCAGCGCCGGCACCGAGTCGGCAACGATGCCGCCACCGGCCTGCACGTGCAGCTCGCCGTTCTTGATCACTGCGGTGCGGATCGCAATGGCGGTATCCATGTTGCCGTTCCAGGCGAAGTACCCAACCGCGCCGCCATACACCCCACGCTTGACCGGCTCCAGTTCGTCGATGATTTCCATCGCGCGGATCTTCGGCGCCCCGGACAAGGTGCCCGCCGGCAGAATCGCCCGCAGCGCGTCCATGGCGGTCAGTCCGGATTTCAGCTGGCCGGTGACGTTGGACACGATGTGCATCACATTGGAATAACGCTCGATGACCATTTTCTCGGTGAGTTTCACCGAACCGATTTCCGAAACGCGACCGGTGTCGTTGCGACCGAGGTCGATCAGCATCAGGTGCTCGGCGATCTCCTTGTCGTCCGACAGCAGGTCTTCTTCAAGCGCCACGTCCGCCTCTTCGGTAGCCCCGCGAGGACGGGTGCCGGCAATCGGGCGTACGGTGATCAGATTGTCTTCGACCCGCACCAGCACTTCCGGCGAACTGCCGACGACGTGGAAATCGCCGAAGTTGAAGAAGTACATGTACGGCGTCGGGTTGAAGCAACGCAGCGCGCGGTACAGATCGATCGGTGCAGCCTTGAAGTCGATCGACATACGCTGGGACGGCACCACCTGCATGCAGTCACCGGCGAGGATGTATTCCTTGATGGTGTCGACGGCTTTTTCGTAGTCGTCCTGGGTGAAACTGGAGCGGAACACCGGCTCGGCGGCCTGCTGCTTGCTGAAGTCCAGGCCACGGCGCGGGGTGATCGGCTGACGCAGTTTTTCCAGCAGTTCCTGCAACTGCGCCTGGCCCTGCTCGTAGGCATCGGCCTGCGCCGGGTCGGCCAACACGATCGCGTGCATCTTGCCGGCGAGGTTGTCGAACACCACCACCGCGTCGGAGACCATCAGCAGGATGTCCGGCACACCCAGCGGATCCGGGTTCGGGCATTTGCCGAGGCGCTTCTCTACATAACGCACGCAGTCATAACCGAAGTAACCCACCAGACCGCCGTTGAAGCGCGGCAGACCGGCAATGGTCGGCACGTTGTAGCGGGCCTTGAAGGTTTCGACGAAGGCCAGCGGGTCTTCGACGTCATGGCTTTCGGTCTCGACGCCATCGACGGTGATACTCACGTGATGGTCGTGAACCCGCAGCACGGTGCGGCATGGCAGGCCGATGATCGAGTAACGGCCCCATTTCTCGCCGCCCTGCACCGATTCGAGCAGATAGGAGTTGGGCTGGTCGGCCAGTTTCAGGTAGATCGACAGCGGTGTGTCGAAGTCGGCCAGGGTTTCGCAGGCCAGCGGGATGCGGTTGTAGCCGTCAGCGGCCAGACGCAGGAATTCTTCGCGGATCATAGGTTGCCTCGTGGTGTGAGGTGCAAATCAGTCAGGTGTGCAAACGCGCCGGCAGGCCGGCCAGGAACAAGTCAGGCGCGCCAACGCCAGCGGGCCAGGGCCTTGATGACTTTCATCCAGAGTTTGCGGGTGACCACCACGATGGCGTTTCCAGAAGGGGATTGAGAAGCGTCGGGCAACGTTATCTCAGCGGCCGTATCCAGGCAACCGGGAATTAGCTTGCGCAGATCGTCGATCACCAGCGCCGGGGATTCCTCGGCAATCGGCCGGCCATGGTTGTAGCCATAGCTGAGCGCGACACATTTGACCCCCGCCGCTTTCGCCGCCAGCACGTCGCTGCGCGAATCACCGACGAACAGCGATTGCGAGGCCGGGATGCCGGACATCTTCATGACAAAGAACAGCGCTGCCGGATCAGGCTTTTTCTGCGGCAACGTATCGCCGCCGATGATCCACTTGAAGTAGCGGCCGATCTTCATCTGATCCAGCAGCGGCGCGACGAAGCGCTCCGGCTTGTTGGTGATCAGCGCCATGGCCACGCCCTGCTTGTGCAGCCATTTCAGGGTGTCGCGCACGCCGGGATAGACCACGGTCAGCTCATGGCTGGCGCCGTAGGCTTCCATGAACACCTCCAGCGCATGCTCGGCTTCGACGTCATCCACGGCGGAATGGTCGATGCCGCCGGCCAAGGCGCGGCGTACCAGCACCGGCGCGCCGTTGCCGACCCACTCGCGCACCGACTCGATACCGGCAGGCTTGCGCCCGAGGGAGAGCAGCATGTTATCCACAGCTGCCGCCAGGTCGGGTACCGAGTCGATCAGCGTGCCATCCAGATCGAACATCACCAACCGCGGCAGTTGCCCCGGGAACAGCTGCTCAAATCCGCTCATGGGCGAGCCAGCGCCAGTTCGGAACGCATCTTGTCGATGACTTCCTGATAGTTCGGCGCATTGAAGATCGCCGAGCCGGCCACGAAGGTGTCGGCGCCGGCAGCGGCGATTTCACGGATGTTGTTGACGTTGACGCCGCCGTCGATTTCCAGGCGGATGTCACGGCCCGAGGCATCGATGATCGCGCGCGCTTCGCGCAACTTGTCGAGGGTGCCGGGGATGAACTTTTGCCCGCCGAAGCCCGGGTTGACGCTCATCAGCAAGACCATGTCGACCTTGTCGATCACGTACTTGAGCACGTCCAGCGGGGTCGCCGGATTGAACACCAGGCCGGATTTGCAGCCGCCCTCACGGATCAGTTGCAGCGAACGATCGACGTGCAGCGTGGCTTCCGGGTGGAAGGTGATGTAGGTGGCGCCGGCCTCGATGAAGTCGCCGACGATGCGATCCACCGGGCTGACCATCAGATGCGCGTCGATCGGCGCGGTGATGCCGTACTTGCGCAGCGCGGCGCAGACCATCGGGCCGATGGTCAGGTTCGGCACATAATGGTTGTCCATGACATCGAAGTGAACGAAGTCGGCACCGGCGGCCAGAACGTTGTCCACTTCCTCGCCCAGGCGGGCGAAGTCGGCGGAGAGAATCGACGGAGCAATAACGAAGGGCTGCATGACGCACCTTTTCTGAGCTAAATCACGATGGCGCGCATTGTATACCTCAAGTTTCCGCGCGCGCACCGTGACCGCGATGATTGGGTTGTGCCATGACCGGCGGCCGGCAGTTTCTCAGTAGGCCGCCCGGTAGATCTTCTCGATGTCGGCGGCGCTGAGCTTGCGCGGGTTGTTGCGCATCAGGCGCTCGATCCCCGCGGCCTCTACGGCCATGGCCGGGATCGCCTCTTCGGGCACGCCGAAACTGTGCAAACCCTGCGGAATTTCCACCGCCGAACACAGTTCGGTCATCGCTGCGACGGCGCTGTCGGCCGCTTCATTGAGACTCAGATGAGCGGTCTTCACCCCCATGGCTTCGGCAATATCCTGCATCCGTTCGACGCAGGCCATCTTGTTCCAGGTCATCACATACGGCAGCAACAACGCGTTGCTCACGCCGTGGGCAATATTGAAGCGCCCACCCAGCGGATACGCCAGCGCGTGCACCGCACCGACCCCGGCATTGCCGAACGCCATGCCGGCCATCAGGCTGGCGGTGGCCATGTCCTCCCGAGCTTGCAGGTTGGAGGGATTGGCGTAGGCCTTGGGCAATGACCGGGCGATCAACTTGATTGCGCCGATGGCCAGCGAATCGGTGATCGGTGAGGCATTCAGTGACAGATAAGACTCGATGGCATGCACCAGCGCATCGACGCCACTGGCGGCGGTGACACTGCGCGGGCAGGTCAGGGTCATCTGCGGACTGACCAGCGCCACGTCCGGCAACAGATAATCGCTGACGATCCCCTTCTTCAACTGGGCGACCTTGTCCGAAAGAATCGCCACGTTGGTCACCTCGGAACCGGTGCCGGCCGTGGTCGGGATGGCGATCAGCGGCGGCCCCTTGCGCGGCACCTGATCAACGCCGAACAGATCTTCCAGCGCACCGTGGTAACCGGCGTACGCGGCGACACTCTTGGCGATGTCGATGGCACTGCCGCCGCCCAGACCGATCAGCCCGTCATGCCCGCCCTCGCGATAGACGCGCATGCAGTCCTCGACGATGGCGATTTCCGGATCCGGCAGCACCCGGTCGAAAATTTCGTACTCGCGCTCGCCGATCTGCGCCAGCGCCAGCTCCACCGTGCCGGACTTGACCAGTGCGGCATCGGTGACAATCAGCGGGTTATCGATATCCAGCCGCGTGAGCTCGACCGCCAGTTGTTCGATGGCCCCGGCGCCGGTGATCAGTTTGTGAGCGATCTTGAACGAGGAAAGACTCATCGTGCGCAGCCTCTTATAGATGTGGGAGCTGAGCACAAGCGTAGCTGGGGAATTGGGGTTGTCTGTCATTCAGCGCATGAATGACAGACAACCGCATTTGTCGACGTCAGACCTGAGCAGTACGCAGCTTCTCACTCCGCCCACGCAACCACTCCAGCGTCAGCAGCAGAATCACCGAGAAGGCAATCAGCAGAGTTGCAGCCGCCGCAATCGTCGGGCTCAGGTTCTCGCGAATCCCGCTGAACATCTGCCGTGGCAACGTCGCTTGCTCGGGACCTGCGAGGAACAACGTCACCACCACTTCATCGAACGATGTCGCAAAGGCAAACAACGCCCCGGAAATCACACCCGGCGCAATCAGCGGCAAGGTCACCCGACGGAATGTCACCAACGGCGAAGCGCCAAGACTGGCCGCCGCCCGCACCAGGTTATGGTTGAACCCCTGCAACGTCGCTGACACGGTGATGATCACGAACGGCACACCCAGCACCGCGTGCACCACGATCAGCGAGAAGAAACTGTTGCCCAGGCCCAGCGGTGCAAAGAACAGATAACTGGCCACACCGATGATCACCACCGGCACCACCATCGGCGAAATTACCAGCGCCATCACCAAAGCCTTGCCGGGAAAATCGCCACGGGTCAGGCCGATGGCCGCCAGCGTGCCGAACACCATCGCCAGCACCGTCGCCGCCGGGGCGACGATGATGCTGTTCTTCAGCGAGCGCATCCATTCCGCCGAGGCGAAGAAGTCCTGATACCAGTGCAGCGAGAAACCTTGCAGCGGGTACACCAGGAAGCTGCCCGAGTTGAACGACAGCGGCACGATCACCAGCACCGGCAGGATCAGGAACAACAGGATCAAGCCGCAGAGAATCCGCAAGCTGTAGAACCACACCCGCTCGACGGGCGACATATAAGGACTCAGCATTTCAAATTCCCCTTAACTCAGGCGCAGGCGACTGGCGCCTACCAGCCAGCTGTAGATCAGATAAAGCACCACGGTCGCCAGCAGCAACAGCCCGCCCAGCGCAGTGGCCATGCCCCAGTTGATGCTGGTGTTGGTGTAGAACGCGACGAAGTAGCTGACCATCTGATCGTTCGGACTGCCCAGCAGCGCCGGGGTGATGTAGTAGCCGATAGCGAGGATGAACACCAGCAGGCAACCGGCGCCGACACCGGCGTAGGTCTGCGGGAAGTAGACCCGCCAGAAGCTGGCGAACGGATGACAGCCGAGGGAAATCGCGGCGCGCATGTAGGTCGGCGAGATGCCTTTCATCACGCTGTAGATCGGCAGGATCATGAACGGCAGCAGGATGTGCACCATCGAGATGTAGACCCCGGTGCGGTTGAACACCAGCTCCAGCGGCTTATCGATCACGCCCATCGCCATCAGCGCGCTGTTGATCAATCCGCCGGATTGCAGCAACACGATCCACGCCGCGACTCGTACCAGGATTGAGGTCCAGAACGGCAACAGCACCAGAATCATCAGCAGGTTGCTTTGACGCGACGGCAGGTTGGCCAGCAGGTACGCCAGCGGATAGGCCAGCACCAGGCAGATCACGGTGATGATCAGGCCCATCCAGAAGGTCCGGGCGAAGATGTCGAGGTAGATCGCCTGATCCGGGGTGGCCGGGGCCAGTTCGCCGAGGTCATCGATGCGATGGTCCACCGCCGCCAGCAGATAGAACGGGGTGATGCTGCTGGTGTTGCGCTTCACAGCCTGCCAATAGGCCGGATCGCCCCAGCGTTCGTCGAGGCCTTCCAGCGCTTCTTTATAGGAGGCCGGTTCGCTGGCGAATGGCAGCGAGCGGGCGGTTTTGGTCAGCAGGCTGCGATAGCCGGCCAACTCCATGTTCAGGCGCTTGGACAGATCGCCCAGGGTCTGGTTTTTGCGGGCCTCGGCGAGGTCTTCGCCGGCGGCCTTGTAGACCGGTTCAGCGGGCAGTCCGCGACCGTCCCAACTGGCGATGGCAGCCACGGTGCGTGGCATGCCGCCTACGACTTCCGGGTTGCCGACGCTTTTGTAGAGCAGCGCCACGATCGGCACCAGGAACACCAGCAACAGAAACAGCACCAGTGGCGCGATCAGCGCCTGGGCCTTCCAGCGGTTGACCCGCTCGGCGTGCTTGAGCCGCTGCTTCAAGGTGGGGCTGCTGCCCTCGTTCAGGGGAACGGCGATGGCCATGACGTACTCCGCAAATCTTTTGAATGACGGCGTCACCCCGAGGGTGACGCCGCGTATGCATCAGCCTTACTTCGCAGCCCAGGAATTGAAGCGCTGCTCCAGTTGCTCACCGTTGTCAGCCCAGAAGCTGACGTCGATCTGCACCTGGTTGGCGATGTTTTCCGGGGTGGTCGGCATGTCTTTCAGGACATCCTTGGCCAGCAGCGGCACAGCCTGGGTGTTGGCCGGGCCGTAGGCGATGTTTTCCGAATAGGTCTTCTGCTGTTGCGGCTGCACCGAATAGGCGATGAATTTCTTCGCCGCTTCCGCACGTTTGGCGTCCAGGCCTTTCGGGATGGCCCATGCGTCGAAGTCGTAGATGCCGCCGTTCCACACCACTTTCAGGTTGGACTCTTTCTGCACGGCAGCGATACGACCGTTGTAGGCGGAGCTCATGACCACGTCACCGGAGGCGAGATACTGCGGTGGCTGTGCGCCGGCTTCCCACCACTGGATGCTTGGCTTGAGTTCGTCCAGCTTCTTGAATGCGCGATCCTGACCATCTTTGCTGGCCAACACTTTGTAGACGTCTTTCGGCGCAACGCCGTCGGCCATCAGTGCGAATTCGAGGGTGTACTTGGCGCCTTTGCGCAGGCCGCGCTTGCCCGGGAATTTCTTGGTGTCCCAGAAATCCGCCCAACTGGTCGGTGCGGTTTTCAGTTTGTCGGCGTTGTAGGCCAGTACGGTGGACCATACGAAGAAGCCCACGCCGCACGGCTGGATCGCGCCTTTGACGTAGTCTTCGGTCTTGCCGAACAGCGCAGGATCGAGCTGCTCGAACATGTCTTCGTCGCAGCCACGGGACAGTTCCGGCGATTCAACCTCCACCAGATCCCAGGACACGCTCTTGGTATCGACCATGGCTTTGACCTTGGCCATCTCACCGTTGTACTCGCCGGCGACGATCTTGCCGTTGCCCGCCGCTTCCCACGGTGCGTAGAAGGCTTTGACTTGCGCCGCCTTGTTCGCCCCGCCAAACGACACCACGGTCAGATCCGGGCCGGCGGCCATTGCGCTTGCCGCACCCATCAGGCCCAGGGTCAGGGCTGTGAACTTCAGGGATCTCAACATTTATTGTTCTCTCCACGTGCAGGGTTGGTGTTGGTAATGCCGGGGCGCTTAATGCGCCTCTAGAAGAGGATCAAGCGCGCGAACGTGCTCGACCTGCCAGCCAAGCGGAACCACGTCGCCGACCGCGAGCGCAGGATCGAGCTCGGCAATCGGTTGTTTCACGAAGAAGTCGGTCTTGCCGCAGACTTCCAGGCGCACCCGGACGTGGTCGCCCAGATAGATGAATTCGGCCACCCGCCCGGAGAAGCGGTTGACGCATTGGTCGCTCGAACCGTTGAGGCTGACGCGCTCCGGCCGGATCGACAGGGTGACGGGTTCGCCGGTCTGGCCGATGTTGACCGCCAGCGCCTCGACCTTTTCCCCACGACCCAGCTCGACCACACAGCGCTCGCCGCTCTGGCTGAGCAGGCGACCGTTGAGGCGGTTGTTCTCGCCGATGAAGTTGGCGACGAAGGTGTTTTTCGGTTCTTCGTAGAGGGTGCGCGGCGGGGCGATCTGCTGGATCTCACCCTGATGAAACACGGCAACGCGATCGGACATGGTCAGGGCTTCGCCCTGGTCGTGGGTCACGTAGACCACGGTCACGCCGAGGCGCTGGTGCAGGTGTTTGATTTCCATCTGCATGTGTTCGCGCAGCTGCTTGTCGAGAGCGCCGAGCGGTTCGTCCATCAGCACCAGTTGCGGCTCGAAGACCAGCGCACGGGCCAGCGCCACACGTTGTTGCTGACCGCCGGACAACTGCGCCGGATAGCGCGAAGCGAAGGCATCGAGCTGGACCATGCTCAGGACTTTCTTGACCTTGTCGCTGACGTCGCTCTTGTTCAGACCGCGCACGGTCAGCGGGAACGCCAGGTTCTCGGCGACGGTCATGTGCGGGAACAGCGCGTAGTTCTGGAACACCATGCCGATGTCGCGCTTGTGCGGCGGCACGTTGTTGATCGCGCGTCCGGCCAGGAGGATTTCCCCGGCGGTTGGTGTTTCGAAACCGGCGAGCATCATCAGGCTGGTGGTCTTGCCGGATCCGGACGGCCCGAGCAGGGTCAGGAATTCGCCCTTGCGGATGTCCAGGTTGAGGTCTTTGACGATCAGGTTCTCGCCGTCGTAGCTCTTCTGCACTCCACGAAAGCTGACCAGCACATCGCTGGCCCCTGCGTTTGATTCGACCTGGCTCATACCCACACCTTTGTTATTGATGACTGCTGTGGGATTAAGCCTAGTGGCTGCCTGCAGTCACGCAAATCGGGGCGCAGGAGAGAATCGCCTCAGCCGGATGGAAGGCCGGGGGTAGGGATTGCCCTACAAGGATGGCGCGTTTGGACACGTCAGGTGCGAGCCCTGAAGTTCCAGCCGCAGGAACCGGCAAAAGCGCCTGTCGTTATTGGATATGGGAGTTAGAGGAGTTTGTGTTCCATCGCATACTTCACCAGCTCGGCAAGTGAGGTGATGTTGAGTTTCTGCATCAGCCGCGCCTTGTGGGTGCTGATGGTCTTGCTGCTCAGGGCCAATTGCTGGGCGATGTCGTTGACGTTGGCGCCCTGAGCCAGGCGTTCGAACACCGAGAACTCGCGTTCGGACAACAACGAATGCAGCGGCCGCGTATCGGTCAGGCCGACTTCGAAGACCATGCGGTCGGCCAGTTCCGGATCGATGTAGCGCCCGCCTGCCGCGACCTTGCGGATCGCTGTAAGCAGCAATGCCGGATCGCTGTCCTTGGTCGCATACCCGGCAGCGCCAACCTTCAGCGCCCGGGCGGCCATCTGCGCCTCGTCGTGCATCGACAGCACCAGAATCGCCGGCGGATTGTTCAGTGCGCGAATACGCGGAATCGCCTCCAGCCCGTTGACCCCGGGCATGGAAATATCCAGCAGCACCACCTCGCAGGGCACGCTGCGCAGGGTTTCGAGCAACTGCTCGCCATTGCTCGCCTCCCCCACGACTTGCAGATCCTTGGCCAGGCCGATCAATTGCTTGATGCCTTCGCGAACGATGGTGTGGTCTTCAGCTACCAGTACACGGATCACTTACTTCTCCTCATCAAGTGGCACCCGCACGCTCAGTGTGGTGCCCTCGCCCGGTTCGCTGTCGAGTGACAACTGACCGCCCATGATCAACACCCGCTCACGCATGCCCACCAATCCAAAGGACGTCGGCCTACCCGCAGCGGCGACAAATCCTACGCCATCATCGCTGACCGTCAGACACAATTCGTCGCCTTCCTGCGTCAGCGTCAGCTCCACAGTATGCGCCTGGGCATGGCGCATGACGTTGGTCAGCGCCTCTTGAAGAATACGGAACAGGCCGATGGCCTTGGCGTCGCTGAGCGGCGGCAGATTGTCCGGCACCTGCACCAGACACGGAATCTGCGTGCGCGCCTCGAATCGCCGAGCCTGCCATTCGATCGCCGAAGCGATCCCCGCATCGAGAATCGGCGGGCGCAATGCCGTCGCCACATCGCGCACCAACTGGAACAGTTGGGCGATCAGGCGTTTCATGCTGTTCAGGCGCTCGTTCAGACCAGGATCGAGTTGCGCGTAGGCCAGTTCGCACATCGACGTCTCCAGTTTCAGCACCGTCAACATTTGCCCCAGTTCATCGTGAACTTCGCGGGCAATGCGCGCCTTCTCCTCTTCCCGCACGCTTTCGAGGTGCGCCGACAGTTCGCGCAGTTGTTCGCGCGATGCCGCCAGTTCCAGTTCGATGCGTTTGCTTTCGGTGATGTCCCAGACGATGCCGTCCCAGACGTAGGCGCCGTCCTCCAGTTGCCGGGTAATGGCCTTGATCTCGGCCCAGCGCTGCTCGCCCTGGCGCGTCAGGATCCGCCCCTGCCACGACCAGTCGCTGTCGGTGTCCAGTGCCCGGTCCTGAGTCTGGTGATAACCGGCCTTGTCGTCCGGATGCACCAGGCTGCGCAGACCCATGTCGCGATGGGCGATGGCGGCCGGTGCGTAGCCCACCAGATTTTCGCTGCCCTCACTGATGTAGGCAAAGTCGATCTGCCCGGTCACCGGCGCCCGTTCCAGACGGAACACCAGCCCCGGCACGTTGGCGGCGATGCCCTGCAAGCGCGCCTCGCTTTCCTGCAACGCGGCCAGGGCCCGCCGACGCTCGGTCACGTCAGTGAGATAAACCACCAGATATTCGCTGTCGCGAAACCGCAGAAAACTCAACGACACATCCGCCGGCAGGATGCTGCCATCCGCCCGCACACAACTCGTTTCAAAGCTGAGCGGCCCTTCCTCACTGGCCCGGGCGCGCTTCCACAGATTGAGCCAGCGATCCATGTGCAGGCCGGGTTCGAAGTCGATCAGCGGTCGCTCGATCAGCGCGCCCTGTGGATAACCCAGCATGTGCTCCGCCGCGCGGTTGGCGTAGCGCACGTGACTGTCCCAGTTGACCCAGAGAATGCCGACGGTGCTCTGGTCGATGGAAAACTGAGTCAGGCGCAGAGCTTCTTCGCTGGCCGCGCGCAGGGCAATGTCTTCCCGGGCAGCGAGCAGGCGTTGTTCAAGGCTGTGTTGCTGGCGCCGTTGCCACAAGACGATTGCCGCACAACTGAGCAACAACACGGCGAACAGCAGACTCAGGTTCTGCCAGAACCCCGGCGATTCCGAGAGCCGCGGGTATTTGGGTTGCAGCCATTGCGTGTGCAGGCGCTCCAGATCTTTCGCCGGAATTGCCCGCAAGGCACTTTCGACGATCCCGGCCAGCTCCGGCCAGTCGCGACGGGTGGCAACTCGCAACAGTTGCGGCAGACCGATGTCACCGACCACCACCAGCCCGGAAAACTCCGGCTCTGTCGACAGACGCCCCAGTTGCGCTTCATCCACCACCGCGTAAGACGCCTGCTGACTCAACAGCAACTGCAAGGCCTGACGCTCCAGCGGCACGCCTTGCAGATTCAGATGGGGATAGTTGCCGCGCAGATAATCAGCGGTGACGCTGGGCATGCGCACGGCCACCCGGGCCTGGCTGTCGAGCTTTTCCAGCTCGACCGAACTGCTGACTTTCTGATCGCTGACCACCAGTTGCGGCACGCGCATGTAAGGATCGGAAAACTGCCAGAGACGTAGCGAGCCAGGCGTCTGGGTCAGGCCCGGGGCGATATCGATCTCGCCGTCCCGCGCGGCGGCTTCAAGTTGTTCGATATCGGGGAAGTTGCGCCATCTGAGTTCGATGTCGAGGGCCTTGGCCATCCACTTCATCAACTCGACATTGGCCCCGGACAGCCGCTGCAGACGCCGGTCGTATTGCGCGTACGGCGCCTGCAGAATCAGGCCGACGCGTAATTCATTGTGCTGGGCGAGCCACTGCTGCTGGCTCATCGACAACTGCGCAACATGGCTCGACGGCGCAGGCGCGGCCCACCCCATCAAGGGAAACGCCAGACAGCCGATAACCCACAGGCAGCAAAAACGCATCATTGAAATCTCATGACCTGACAAATTCTGACCAACCCTTTAGGCTGCCGGGATAATTTCTGGCCTGGAATAACCGATGCCCCCTGTCTCTCGCCTGGCAATGCCAGCATTGTGCCTGTCGCTGATCCTGCCTTGTGCGTTTTCCGTCGAAGCCGCCGATCCGGCTCCCGCCGCTACCGCGGAAAAGCCCGCCGAAGAAAAACCGGTCGAACGCCAGCCATTGCTTGAGCGTAGTCAGGAAGAAGCCTCGGCACTCGAACGCAAAATCCCGGCCCAGGAACAACAACAGTTGCAGGCCGGCAGCGACACGTTCCTCGCGCTGTGGAAACCGGCCAACACGGCCGACCCCAAAGGCGTGGTGATCCTGATCCCCGGTACCGGCGAAACCGCTGACTGGCCCCAGGCGATCGGCCCGCTGCGGCGTAAATTGCCGGACGTCGAGTGGAACAGCCTGAGTATCACCCTACCTGACCTGCAAAGCGATGCCATCGCACCGCGTGTGATCGAAGCGCCCGCAGCGCCGAAAACCACCGATGCAGGCAGCAAGGATTCGACCACCGCCCAACCGATCGAGCAAGCCGCTGGTGGTGAAGCGGACGTGGCTGACAAGGTCGTTGCCGAAACCACCGAAGAACAGGCCAAGGCCGACGCCGAACGAATCTTCGCCCGCATCGACGCGGCGATCGCCTACGCCGAACAGCAAGGCGCACACAGCATCGTGGTCCTCGGTCACGGTACAGGCGCCTATTGGGCCGCGCGTTTCCTCAACGAAAAGCAGACGGCACAAGTGGAAAAGCTGGTGATGGTCGCCGCGCAAGTACCGCCCAAAGCCAAGCCTGAACTGGCAGAACTGACGCCACTGCTGAAGCTGCCGACGGCCGATATCTTCTACATGGACAAGCCGCTGGATCGCAACGCCGCACTGGAGCGTTTACAGGCCAGCAAACGCTTGAAGACGTCGTCGTTCAGCCAGGTAGCGCTCAAGGCGTTGCCCGACAACAAGGCCGAGCAGGAGCAATTGTTCCGCCGGGTGCGCGGCTGGTTGAATCCGCAAAACCCGGACTGAGCGACCACACAAAAAAAGATCGCAGCCTGGGCTGCGATCTTTTTTTGTCTAGCGGAAATCCCGCCGCTCGCGAATCAATGTGTAGGCATTGTGCAATTCGCGGGTCTTTTCAGTCGCTTCGAGCACCTGGGCCGCCGTCGCTCCACTACCGGCCACCTTGTCCGGATGATGGCGACTGAGCAGGCGACGATAAGCGCGTTTGATCTGGGCCGGTTCGCTGGTTGCCGACACCCCGAGCAGGCGCATCGCATCCTGATAACTCACCGCGGCGCTGACGATCGGGCGCTTGTTCGGCTCGTAATCCGCCGCCAGCGCCTGAAGCTGGTGCGTCGTCCAGCCCAGCCACTTGCCCCATTGCGCCAACAATTCGCGTTCGCTGCTGCCAGCCCGACCATCCGCCCAGACCATCCGCCAGCAGGCACGCAACACGCCCTCGGCCGCATGGGGCTGAGCACTGAGACGCCGCAGATAACCGCGCAGGCGATCCCCGCCGGACTTGCCGCGATTGAACGCGGCAATGGCCCGGCGCTGCGCCGACTCACTCATGTCCAGCGCGCGCATCTCCTGACGCGCCTGCTGGATATGGCCGTCGGTAACCCGTCCGTCACTCTTGGCCAGACGCCCGAGCAAGACGAACAACAACTCGTCGTTGCGCAGCATCGGCTGGCCGCCGAGTTTTTCCCGCAAATGCCCCCAGCTCTGCAAATGCAGACGCCGATCCAGCGCCTGCCCCAACAAAGCCCCAAGCATGGCCCCCGGAATGCTGGCGATAGCAAAACCCGCTCCGGCTCCAATCAGAGTCCCTGGCCACAACATATCAGCGACTCGCTTCTATCAAGGTTTCGGCTTCAGCCAGACGCTCGTGCGTCCCGACATCGACCCAGTGGCCTTTCAGTCGCTCACCGCTCACCTGCCCGTTCGCCATGGCTTTGCGCAGCAACGGTGCCAGTTTGAAGGCGCCGTCCGTGCAGCCGTCGAACAGTTGCGGATGCAGCACGGCGATGCCGCTGTAGGTCAGGGTCGGCGAGTCCGGTTGGCCGTCCTGTACCTGATCACCGATCAGGCTGAAGTCGCCGGTCGGGTGATGGGCGGGGTTATCAGCCAGCACCAGATGCGCCAGTCCGGTGATCGGCTGGTGCAGCACGCTGAAGTCGTAATCGGTCCAGATGTCACCGTTGACCACCAGAAACGCTTCGTCGCCGAGCAAAGGCAAGGCGCGGAAGATACCGCCACCGGTTTCAAGCGGCTCGCCTTCGGGCGAGTAACGGATGCTCAGGCCGAATTGCGAACCGTCGCCCAGGTAATCTTCGATCTGCTGACCGAGCCAGGCATGGTTGATCACGATTTCGCTGAAACCCGCCGCAGCCAGGGCACGCAGGTGATACTCGATCAACGGTACGCCGCCAGCGCGCACTAAAGGTTTCGGGGTGGTCAGGGTCAGCGGACGCATGCGCTCGCCTTTGCCGGCCGCCAGAATCATTGCCTTCATGCAGTCGCTCCACCACGCAGGCTGGCCAGCAGCGCTTGCAGCTGTGACAACTCGGGACGGCGCGCGATCACCGCTTCTATATAAGAGAAGAAGCGCGGCACATCGGCGAGGTAGCGAGGTTTGCCATCGCGGTGGCAGATGCGGGCGAAGATACCGATAACTTTCAGGTGACGCTGCACGCCCATCAGGTCGCTGGCGCGCAGAAAGTCTTCGAAGTCCGGCTGCACGGGGATATTTAACGCTGTCGCCTGCTGCCAGTAGCTTTCCAGCCAGCCGCGCACACGCTCTTCAGGCCAACTGAGGAAGGCGTCCTTGAACAGGCATGTCACGTCGTAAGTCACCGGCCCGTACACCGCGTCCTGGAAATCCAGCACGCCGGGGTTCGGTTCGCTGAGCATCAGGTTGCGCGGCATGTAGTCGCGGTGCACCAGCACTTTTGGCTGGGCCAGCGCGCTGTCGATCAGCAACTCGCTGACCTGCTGCCATTGCTGCTGTTGCGTGGCGTCGAACTCCACGCCCAGTTCGCGCTTCACGTACCACTCTGGGAACAGTTCCAGTTCGCGACGCAACAGCGCGACGTCATAGCTCGGCAGCGGTGCCACCATCGGCAACTGCTGAAAAGCCAACAGCGCCTGCAAGGCATCGCTGAACAATGCGTCGGCATTTTCGCCATTGATCACGTCGAGATAGGTCTTGTTGCCCAAGTCATTGAGCAAAAGAAATCCGCGTTCGAGGTCTTCTGCATAAATTTTCGGCACGTTGATACCGGATTTCGCCAGCAAAAAGGCGATATCCACGAACGGTTTGCAGTTTTCCTGGGGGGGCGGCGCGTCCATCACGACGAAACTGCGACCGGCACCTTCCCAACGGAAATAACGGCGGAAACTCGCGTCGCTGCTGGCCGCAGTCAACGTGGCCGGGGGTACGGCACCCCAGCCCTGCTCGGCAAAAAGGGTCGCCAACTGTTCATCGAGCCAAACTTTCAGGTGTTGCAAGCGTACATCTTGGTCAGGCATTGCAAGGGTCTCCGACGGCGCTAGCCGTCAAGCGGGTCATGCTTTATTATCCAGCATCTTTTTCAGACCATCGAGAGGCGTGCGGCCCACACCGCGGGCAGATGGCACGCAGGAAGCCCGGACTAATAAGATGGCATTGAAATCCCCCGCGTTTCGTAAAAAATTTCCGTTGTTGGTAACCGGCAGTCTGCTGGCTATGCAACCTCTGGCCAGTTCATTCGTTGTCGCCGCCGAGCAGTATGACTGCGCGGTCTCGGCTACGGGCGGCTGGGCCTGTTCGCCGAAGACGCCGGCGGCGGCATTGCCTCCGCGTCCGGTGCATGACGGCAGCGCTGTCAGCGCCACCGGCGAAGCCCCGGCCGAGAACGGCAGCGTTTCGGACTCCGGTCCCAAACCCGTGCTGGTCACCGAGTCCAAGGGCCGCGGCCTGAAATCCCGTAGCGAAGACTACAGTCACCTCGACTGGGTTCCGCGCGAGAAGCTCACCGCCGCCCAACTGGCCGAGACAGGTCCTTACTGTTCTGGTTCCTATATCGAACCAATTCGTCCTGGCATGAATGACAAGACGAATAAAAGTGACGCCCCGACCTTCATCGGCGCGAAAGCCTCGCGCTATAACACCGAAGATCAGGTCGGCACGCTGGCCGGTGACGTGGTTCTGCGTCAGGGCAGCATGCAGGTCGAGTCCCAGGAAGCGAGCCTCTATCAGGCCGAGAGCCGTGCCGAACTCAAGGGTGACGTGCGCATCCGCGACAATGGCGCGCTGATCGTCGGCGACCACGCTGATGTGCAGCTCGACACCGGTGAAGCGAAAGTCGACAACGCCGAATACGTGATGCACAAGTCGCGCATCCGCGGTAATGCGCTGTACGCCAAGCGCGCCGAAAACGCGATCATCCGCTTGAAGGACGGCACGTACACCACGTGCGAACCGAACAGCAACGCCTGGCAGCTCAAGGGCAACAACATCACCCTGAACCCTGCCACCGGCTTCGGTACCGCGACCAACGTGACACTGCGGGTCAAGGACATTCCGATCCTGTACACCCCGTACATCTACTTCCCGATCGACGATCGTCGCCAGTCGGGTTTCCTGCCGCCGACCATCGGTACCGGCAGCGACACCGGCTTCATGCTGGTCACCCCGTACTACTTCAACCTGGCACCGAACTACGATGCCACGTTGTATCCGCGCTACATGAGCAAGCGCGGCCTGTTGATGGAAGGCGAATTCCGCTACCTGACCAAGTCCAGCGAAGGTCAGTTCGGCGCCGCGTACCTCAACGACGAAGACACCGATCGCAGCAAGCAGAGCGATTACGAAAAAAATCGCTACATGTACAACTGGCAGCACAAGGGTGGTCTCGACTCCCGCGTGTTCACCCAGGTTGACTACACCAAGATCAGCGATCCGTACTACTTCCAGGATCTGACTACCGATCAGATCGGCGTGAAGAGCGCCGACTATGTCAACCAGCAGGGTTCGGTGACCTACCGTGGCGACAGCTACACGGCACGCTTGAACGCCCAGGCTTATCAACTGGCGACCGTTTCGAACATCACGCCGTACGACCGTCTGCCGCAGATCACCTTCAATGGTCAGCTGCCGTATCACCCGGAAGGTCTGAACTTCGATTACGAAACCGAGATCGTGCGGTTTGATCGTGATCTGAAAAGCGGCACATTTGTTCAGGAAGACGGGATCACTACCGAACCTCGCCTGGACAACAACATTCAGGGCCTGGCCCGTGCCAACGGCGACCGTCTAAACCTGAAGCCTGGCGTCAGCCTGCCAATGAACTGGACTTATGGTTTCCTCAAGCCATCGCTCAAGTACCAGTACACCCAGTACCAGCTGGACTTGGACGGCACCGGCAAATCGCAGATCGCCGCGCAGACTGCCGAGCAGAACAAGCTCAACGGCACCTTCGACAGCAATCAGAGTCGCGGCGTACCGATCGCCAGCGTCGACAGCGGCCTGTACTTCGACCGCAACACTTCCTACTTTGGCAAGAACTACCGCCAGACCCTGGAACCACGCCTGTTCTACCTCTATGTGCCGAAGGTGGACCAGGAGGACATTCCGGTATTCGATACCAGTGAATACACTTTCAACTACGCCTCGCTGTTCCGCGACAACCGCTTCTCCGGCTCCGACCGCGTCGGCGACGAGAACAAGCTGTCGCTGGGTGTGACCAGCCGCTGGATCGAAGACGACGGTTTCGAGCGTCAACGCATCAGCATCGGTCAGGCTTACTACTTCAAGGATCGTGAAGTACAACTGCCGGGCATCGCGTTCAAGGATCGCAAAGACGCCCAGTCCGACGTATCGCCCTATGCGCTGGAATACGAATACCGCTGGAACCGCGACTGGCGTACCACTGCCGATTACAACTGGGACCCGGACAGTCACAGCCCACGCTCCGGCAGCGCGATGTTCCACTACCAGCCTGAAGACAACCCGAACAAGGTGGTCAACGTCGGTTATCGCTATCGCAACGACCAGGTTCGCTACGACCAGAACACCGGCAAATGGTCGGTGGGCGGTGGTGACTATGGCACCCCAGGCCAGCCTGGCTACGTGAAGGACTACTACAAGATCCAGCAGCATGACTTCTCGGTCATCTGGCCGATCGTTCCGCAGTGGAGCGCCATCAGCCGCTGGCAGTATGACTACAACCGCAACCGTACTCTGGAAGCCTTCGGTGGTTTCGAATACGACAACTGCTGCTGGAAACTTCGCCTGATCAACCGTTACTGGGTTTCTTATGACGAGTTCAGTCAGGAAGCTCCGCAAAACGAAAAAGGCGACCACGGCGTCTTCCTCCAAATTGTTCTGAAGGGACTCGGCGGCCTCACCGGCGCCAAGACTGAGAGCTTCCTCGACAAAGGCATCCAAGGTTATCGTCAACGTGAAGACCAAGCTTTCTGATTGTCTGCGCCCGCTGATGCTGGGCGCGCTGTTCCTGGGTACTGCGGCCAACGCCGCAGTACAGTCCATCGACAAAGTAGTGGCCATCGTCGACAACGACGTGGTCATGCAGAGCCAGCTGGATCAGCGCGTCCACGAAGTTCAGCAAACCATCGCCAAACGTGGTGGTGGCTTGCCGCCTCCGGGCGTGCTGGATCAACAGGTGCTTGAGCGCCTGATCGTCGAAAACCTGCAACTGCAGATCGGCGAACGCTCCGGCATCCGCATCACCGATGAAGAACTGAACCAGGCTGTCGGCACCATTGCCCAGCGCAACAATATGACTGTCGACCAGTTCCGCGCGGCCCTGGCCCGCGACGGCCTGAGCTACGAAGGCGCCCGTGAGCAGATCCGCAAGGAAATGATCATCAGCCGTGTACGTCAGCGCCGTGTTGCAGAACGCATTCAGGTATCGGAGCAGGAAGTGAAGAACTTCCTCGCCTCCGACCTGGGCAAGATGCAATTGTCGGAAGAACTGCACCTGGCCAACATCCTGATTCCGACCCCGGAAAGCGCCAACTCTGAAGCGATTCAGAGCGCCGCACGCCAGGCGATGGAGGTTTACCAGCAACTCAAGCAAGGCGCTGACTTCGGTCAACTGGCCGTTGCCAAATCCGGCAGCGACAACGCTCTGGAAGGCGGCGACATGGGCTGGCGTAAAGCTGCTCAACTGCCACCGCCGTTCGATCGTGAACTGAGCGCCATGTCGCCAGGCGACATCACTCAACCGGCACGCACTCCAGGTGGTTTCATCATCCTGAAGCTGCTGGAAAAACGCGGCGGCGAAAGCCAGATGCGTGACGAAGTGCATGTGCGCCACATCCTGGTCAAGCCAAGTCCGGTCCGCGACGAAGCCAAGACCAAAGAGCTTGCCCAGTCGCTGTATAACCGCATCGAAGCTGGCGAAGATTTCGCCGAACTGGCGAAGAAATATTCGGAAGACCCGGGTTCCGCCCTCAACGGCGGCGACCTGAACTGGATCGACCCGAACGCACTGGTACCGGAATTCCGCGCCGTGATGGCCAAGTCCCCACAGGGTCAGCTGTCCAAGCCGTTCCAGACCCAGTACGGCTGGCACGTTCTGGAAGTCCTTGGCCGTCGCGCCACCGACAGCACCGAACAGGCCCGCGAGCAGCAAGCCATGACCGTACTGCGTAACCGCAAATACGACGAAGAGCTGCAAACCTGGCTGCGTCAGATCCGCGACGAAGCGTACGTTGAGATCAAACTCCCTGGTGCAGACCAGGCAGCGCAGTGAAACCCAAGCGTTTCGCGCTGACACCCGGCGAACCAGCCGGCATCGGTCCCGACCTGTGCCTGCTGCTCGCCTCGCAAGCCCAGCCACATCCCCTGATTGCCATCACCAGCCGCGACCTGCTCCAAGAGCGGGCCGCGCAGCTGGGGCTGGCCGTTAGTCTGCTGCCCGTTTCGCCCGGTCACTGGCCGGACGCTCCAGCGCCGGCCAACAGCCTTTATGTCTGGGACACCCCGCTCAGCGCCCCCGTGGTCGCCGGGCAGCTGGACAAGGCCAACGCTGCCTTCGTCCTTGAAACCCTGACCCGCGCCGGCAATGGCTGCCTGAACGACGACTTCGCCGGGATGATCACCGCCCCGGTGCACAAGGGCGTGATCAACGAATCCGGCATCGCCTTTTCCGGCCACACCGAATTCCTCGCCGACCTGACCCACACCGCCCAAGTGGTGATGATGCTCGCTACCCGCGGTTTGCGCGTGGCGCTGGTCACCACTCACCTGCCCCTGCGCGACATCGCCGATGCGATCACGCCGGATCGGCTGGAACGGGTCACGCGGATTCTGCACACCGACCTGCAAGACAAATTCGGCATCGCCCAACCACGCATCCTGGTTTGCGGGCTCAACCCGCACGCCGGCGAAGGCGGACACTTGGGCCATGAAGAAATCGACATTATCGAACCTACCCTGGAGCGCCTGCGCGGCGAGGGCATGGACCTTCGTGGCCCGCTGCCTGCCGACACTCTGTTTACCCCAAAATATCTGGAGCACTGCGACGCGGTGCTGGCGATGTACCACGACCAGGGCCTGCCCGTGCTCAAGTACAAAGGCTTCGGCGCAGCGGTCAACGTGACCCTGGGCCTGCCGATCATCCGCACCTCCGTCGACCATGGCACCGCCCTGGATCTGGCCGGCAGCGGCAAGATCGACACCGGCAGCCTGCAGGTCGCCCTGGAAACAGCCTACCAGATGGCCGAGACCCGTTTATGACCGAGCAATACCAACACAAGGCGCGCAAACGCTTTGGCCAGAACTTCCTGCACGATGCCGGCGTCATCGACCGCATCCTGCGCTCCATCAGCGCCAAACCTGACGACCGGATGCTGGAAATCGGCCCGGGTCAGGGCGCACTGACCGCCGGCATCCTCAATTCCGGCGCACAGCTGGACGTGGTGGAACTGGACAAGGACCTGATCCCGATCCTCAACCAGCAGTTCGCGGGCAAGAGCAACTTCAACCTGCATCAGGGCGATGCGCTGAAGTTCGACTTCAACACACTGAATGCTGCGCCGAACAGCCTGCGGGTGGTCGGCAACCTGCCGTACAACATCTCCACGCCGCTGATTTTCCACCTGCTGAACAACGCCGGCATCATTCGCGACATGCACTTCATGCTGCAGAAGGAAGTCGTGGAGCGTCTGGCCGCCGGCCCGGGCGGCGGTGACTGGGGCCGTCTGTCGATCATGGTTCAGTACCATTGCCGGGTCGAACATCTGTTCAACGTCGGCCCGGGTGCCTTCAATCCACCGCCGAAAGTCGACTCGGCCATCGTGCGTCTTGTGCCGCACGCGGTACTGCCGCACCCGGCCAAGGATCATCGCCTGCTGGAGCGCGTGGTACGCGAAGCGTTCAACCAACGCCGCAAGACCCTGCGCAACACCCTAAAGCAATTGCTGAGCAACGCTGAAATCGAAGCCGCCGGCGTCGATGGCAGTCTGCGTCCCGAGCAACTCGATCTGGCGGCATTCGTGCGTCTGGCCGACAAGCTCGCCGAACAGCCCGCGAAAACACCTGCGGCCGACTGACAGGCAATCATCGCGTTCGGGCAGGACGCCCCTCTGGTCTCCTGCCCGATACTTGCCTAGACTCAACTCATCGGCTCCCCCCGCGTTCCGCTTAGTTCTTAAGGCCTTTTGCATGTCCGATCCTCGTTATCAGGTCGATGTCAGTGTCGTTACTCACTATCTGGCAGACCAATCGCAACCCGAGCACGACCGCTTCGCCTTCGCCTACACCATCACTGTGCAGAACAATGGCGAGCAACCGGCCCGACTGATGTCCCGGCATTGGGTGATCACTGATGGCGACGGACATGTCGAAGAAGTGCGCGGCGCCGGCGTGGTCGGCCAGCAGCCCTTGATCGACGCGGGGCGAAGCCACACCTACAGCAGCGGCACGGTCATGACCACCAAGGTCGGCACCATGCAGGGCAGCTATGAAATGGTCGCCAGTGACGGCAAGCATTTCGATGCGATCATCAAACCCTTCCGCCTCGCCGTTCCCGGAGCCCTGCACTGATGGCGACGTATGCCGTCGGCGACCTTCAGGGCTGCCTCGAACCGCTCAAGTGCCTGCTCAGGCAAGTGGCGTTCGATCCGGCCGTGGATCGGTTGTGGCTGGTGGGCGATCTGGTCAACCGTGGTCCGCAATCGCTGGAAACCCTGCGCTTTCTGTACGGCATGCGTGATTCGCTGGTGTGTGTATTGGGCAATCACGATCTGCATTTGCTGGCAGCGGCAAACAACATCGAACGCTTGAAAAAGTCTGACACCCTGCGCGAGATCCTTGAGGCCCCGGATGCCGCCGACCTGCTTGAATGGCTGCGCCAGCAGAAGCTGATGCACTACGACGAGCACCGCGACGTGGCCATGGTCCACGCTGGTATTCCGCCGCAATGGTCACTGCGCAAGGCATTGAAATATGCAGCGGAAGTCGAGGCAGCGCTGCGCGACGACAACCTGTTGCGGCCTTATCTTGACGGCATGTATGGCAATGAGCCGACAAAATGGGATAGCGATTTGACGGGCGTGACTCGTCTTCGGGTCATCACCAACTACTTCACGCGCATGCGCTTCTGCACCGCCGAAGGCAAGCTCGACCTCAAGAGCAAGGAAGGTCTGAACACGGCACCACCGGGCTACAAGCCGTGGTTCCAGCACAAGGAACGCAAGACCCGCGGCCTACGGATCATTTTCGGCCACTGGGCGGCACTTGAAGGCGATGTCCACGAGCCCGGCATTTCGGCCCTCGACACCGGATGCGTGTGGGGTGGCAGCCTGACCCTGATGAACGTCGACAGCTTTGAACGACTGTCGTGCAAATGCGACGAACACGGCGGCGTCCTGCCTCCCGTCGCACCACCGATCACCGAATCCTCGCCAGTCAGCGCCCCGCGTTAGACTGCGTTTTCAGCCGAGCCACAGGAACCCGCCATGAGCGAATTCAAACGAATCCCCCCGGAACAGGCCCAGGCCCTGCGCGAGCAAGGTGCCGTGGTCGTCGACGTCCGTGACCCAGCCACATTCGCGGCGCTGCACATCAGCGGCTCGAAGCATCTGGACAATCATTCCCTGCACGCCTTCATCCAGGGCGCCGACCTCGACGCTCCGACCGTTGTGGTCTGCTACCACGGCAATTCGAGCCAGGGTGCCGCGGCGTATCTCGTCAGCCAGGGCTTTTCCGACGTCTACAGCATGGACGGGGGCTTCGAGCTGTGGCGTACGACTTTTCCTTCGGAAACCGCGCAAGGCACCTCCGAATAATTTTTTTGTAACGTGCAAGCCCCGGCTCCCGTGGGCTCGCGCGGTGGCAGACGAACGGTCTGCCACAACTAATTACGTATCTCGCCTTTACCTCCCGAATTCCCAACTATCCTTAAGCCCAGGCCATCCAAAACAGGGGAGAGCCGGTACACCGGCGCACGGGTCATCGGGAGTGACTTTCGCGGTTGTCGATCGCGGAAGGGTTCTGGGGGGTAAACAACAGCTGCCACCGCGGCTGCTTGCCAGCATCGACTGAGTGATCCGGCGTCGGCTCCACGTATCGAGCGAGGTGACGTCATGAGTATCTTTAGCCACTTCCAACAACGCTTCGAGTCCACACGCCAGGAAGAATTCTCGCTGCAGGAATACCTGGAACTGTGCAAAAAGGATCGCAGCGCCTACGTTTCCGCCGCCGAGCGTCTGTTGATGGCTATCGGCGAACCGGAGCTGCTCGACACTTCGACCAATTCGAGGCTGTCGCGAATTTTTTCCAACAAGGTGATCCGCCGCTATCCGGCCTTTGAAGACTTCCACGGGATGGAAGAATGCATCGACCAGATCGTGTCGTATTTCCGCCATGCCGCTCAGGGCCTCGAGGAGAAGAAACAGATCCTCTACCTGCTCGGTCCCGTCGGTGGCGGTAAATCGTCCCTGGCCGAGAAGCTGAAACAGCTCATGGAAAAAGTGCCCTTCTATGCCATCAAGGGCTCACCGGTATTCGAATCCCCTCTGGGTCTGTTCAACGCCACCGAAGATGGCGCGATCCTCGAAGAGGACTTCGGAATTCCCCGCCGCTACCTGAACACCATCATGTCGCCATGGGCCACCAAGCGTCTGGCCGAATTCGGCGGCGACATCAGCCAGTTCCGCGTGGTCAAGCTGTACCCGTCGATCCTCAATCAGATCGCCGTGGCCAAGACCGAACCGGGGGACGAGAACAACCAGGACATCTCCGCGCTGGTGGGCAAGGTCGATATCCGCAAGCTGGAGGAATTCCCACAGAACGACGCCGATGCCTACAGCTATTCCGGTGCGCTGTGCCGGGCCAACCAGGGCCTGATGGAGTTCGTCGAGATGTTCAAGGCACCGATCAAGGTGCTGCACCCTTTGCTGACCGCCACTCAGGAAGGCAACTACAACAGTACCGAAGGCCTCGGCGCGATTCCGTTCACCGGGATCCTGCTGGCCCACTCCAACGAATCGGAGTGGCACACCTTCCGCAACAACAAGAACAACGAAGCCTTCATCGACCGGATCTACATCGTCAAGGTGCCCTACTGCCTGCGGGTCAGTGACGAGGTGAAGATCTACGACAAGCTGCTGTTCAACAGCTCCCTGTCCAAGGCGCATTGCGCGCCGGATACCCTGAAGATGCTGGCGCAGTTCACCGTACTGTCGCGCCTGAAAGAGCCGGAAAACTCCAATATCTACTCCAAGATGCGCGTGTATGACGGCGAAAACCTCAAGGACACCGATCCGAAGGCCAAGTCGATCCAGGAATACCGCGATGCAGCGGGCGTCGATGAGGGCATGAACGGTCTGTCGACCCGGTTTGCGTTCAAGATCCTGTCGAAGGTCTTCAACTTCGATCCGCATGAAATCGCTGCCAACCCGGTGCACCTGCTCTATGTGCTGGAACAGCAGATCGAACAGGAACAGTTCCAGGCCGAAACCCGCGAGCGCTATCTACGCTACCTGAAGGAATACCTGGCGCCACGTTATATCGAATTCATCGGCAAGGAGATCCAGACCGCCTACCTCGAGTCTTACAGCGAGTACGGCCAGAACATCTTCGACCGCTATGTGCTGTATGCAGACTTCTGGATTCAGGATCAGGAATACCGCGATCCGGAAACCGGCGAAATCCTCAACCGCGTCGCCCTCAACGAGGAACTGGAAAAAATCGAGAAACCGGCCGGCATCAGCAATCCGAAGGATTTCCGCAACGAAATCGTCAACTTCGTACTGCGCGCCCGGGCCAACAACAACGGCAAGAACCCGACCTGGCTCAGCTACGAAAAACTGCGGGTGGTCATCGAGAAGAAAATGTTCTCGAACACCGAGGATCTGCTGCCAGTCATCAGCTTCAATGCCAAGGCCAGCAAAGAGGATCAGCAGAAACACAACGACTTCGTTACACGAATGGTCGAACGCGGCTACACCGACAAACAGGTACGACTGCTCTCCGAGTGGTATCTGCGGGTCAGAAAATCACAGTAAACCGCGGCCGGTCAGACCGGTTGTCGTCAGCCCGAGGCTTGTGTGCACATTTTCTGCTACACAGGCCTCTGGAAGGTGTTCGAAAGGCGGTAGCGAGGTTCAGGCAGCACCCAAAGCGCTTGGGGGAGCGTGTGCGTCCCTTGGCATTCGGTTCAACGCTGTATGACCGCTCGCCCCTTTGCAGGACAGCTTCTAAGGAGCAGTCATGAGCTATGTGATCGACCGACGTCTCAATGGCAAGAACAAGAGCACGGTGAACCGTCAGCGCTTCCTGCGGCGTTACCGTGACCACATCAAGAAGGCTGTCGAAGAGGCGGTCAGCCGGCGCTCCATCACCGACATGGAGCACGGCGAGCAAATCAGTATCCCCGGTCGCGACATCGACGAACCGGTGCTTCACCACGGCCGCGGCGGCAAGCAGACCGTGGTGCACCCCGGCAACAAGGAATTCACCGCAGGCGAACACATCGCCCGTCCACCGGGAGGCGGTGGAGGCCGCGGTCCAGGCAAGGCCGGTAATTCCGGCGAAGGCATGGACGAATTCGTCTTCCAGATCACCCAGGAAGAATTCCTCGAATTCATGTTCGAGGACCTCGAACTGCCCAATCTGGTCAAACGCAACCTGACCGGTACCGATACCTTCAAGACTGTTCGCGCCGGGATCAGCAACGAGGGCAACCCGTCCCGGATCAATATCATCCGCACCCTGCGCTCGGCCCATGCCCGGCGGATCGCGCTGTCCGGCAGCAGCCGCGCCAAGCTGCGCGAGGCCAAGGAAGAGCTGGCACGCCTGAAACGCGAAGAACCGGATAATTTCGGCGATATTCAGAACCTGGAAGCGGAAATCGAGAAGCTCAGCGCGCGCATTCATCGCGTGCCCTTCCTCGACACATTCGACCTCAAGTACAACCTGCTGATCAAGCAACCCAACCCCAGCTCCAAAGCCGTGATGTTCTGCCTGATGGACGTTTCCGGCTCCATGACCCAGGCGACCAAGGACATCGCCAAGCGCTTTTTCATCCTGTTGTACCTGTTCCTGAAGCGGAACTACGACAAGATCGACGTCGTGTTCATCCGTCACCACACCAGCGCCCGGGAAGTGGACGAGGAAGAGTTTTTCTATTCCCGCGAGACCGGCGGCACCATTGTCTCCAGCGCCCTGAAACTGATGCAGGAGATCATGGCCGAGCGCTACCCGAGCAACGAATGGAACATCTACGCCGCCCAGGCCTCCGACGGGGACAACTGGAACGATGACTCGCCGATCTGCCGCGACATCCTGATCAACCAGATCATGCCGTTCGTGCAGTACTACACTTACGTTGAGATCACCCCGCGCGAACATCAGGCCCTGTGGTACGAGTACGAACGCATCGCCGAAGCCTTTTCCGACACTTTTGCCCAGCAGCAGCTGGTCTCGGCCGGAGATATCTATCCGGTCTTCCGTGAACTCTTCCAGCGCAGGTTAGTGACATGACCGCCAAAGAGCAGAAGCGCCAACCCATTTCCACCGGCTCCGAATGGACATTCGAGCTGATCCAGACCTACGACCGCGAAATTGCCCGTATTGCGGCCCGGTACGCCCTGGACACTTATCCCAACCAGATTGAAGTGATCACGGCCGAACAGATGATGGACGCCTACGCCTCGGTCGGCATGCCGCTGGGCTATCACCACTGGTCCTACGGCAAACACTTCCTCAGCACCGAGAAATCCTACAGTCGCGGGCAGATGGGGCTGGCCTACGAGATCGTGATCAACTCCGACCCGTGCATCGCGTATCTGATGGAAGAGAACACCATCTGCATGCAGGCACTGGTGGTGGCCCATGCCTGCTATGGCCACAACAGCTTCTTCAAGGGCAACTACCTGTTCCGCACCTGGACCGATGCCAGCTCGATCATCGACTACCTGGTGTTCGCCAAGCAGTACATCATGCAATGCGAGGAGCGCCATGGTATCGACGCGGTAGAGGACCTGCTCGACTCCTGCCATGCCTTGATGAACTACGGCGTCGACCGCTACAAACGTCCGTACCCGATTTCCGCCGAGGAAGAACGGCGCCGGCAGAAGGATCGCGAAGAGCATCTGCAGAAGCAGATCAACGACCTGTGGCGAACCATCCCCAAAGGCGCGGACAAATACAGCGACAAGGACAACGCGCGCTTCCCGGCTGAGCCACAGGAAAACATCCTGTACTTCATCGAGAAACACGCGCCATTGCTGGAGCCCTGGCAGCGGGAAATCGTGCGGATCGTGCGCAAGATCGCCCAGTATTTCTATCCACAACGCCAGACCCAGGTGATGAACGAGGGCTGGGCAACCTTCTGGCACTACACGTTGATGAACGACCTGTACGACGAGGGTCTGGTCACCGACGGTTTCATGATGGAGTTCCTGACGTCTCATACCAGCGTGGTGTTCCAGCCAGGTTTCGACAGCCCCTACTACAACGGCATCAACCCTTACGCACTGGGTTTTGCCATGTACCGCGACATCCGGCGCATGTGCGAAGAACCAACGGAAGAAGACCGTCGCTGGTTCCCGGAAATTGCCGGCACCGACTGGCTGTCGACCATCAAGTTCGCCATGAGCAGCTTCAAGGATGAGAGTTTCATCCTGCAGTACCTGTCACCCAAGGTGATCCGCGACCTGAAACTGTTCAGCATCCTCGATGACGACCAGAAGGACGATCTGTTGGTGCCTGCCATTCATGACGAGGGCGGCTATCGGATCATCCGCGAGACCCTGGCTGCGCAGTACAACCTCGGCAACCGTGAACCGAACGTGCAGATCTACAGCATCGACCGGCGTGGCGACCGCTCACTGACCCTGCGTCACCAACAGCACGACCGCAAACCGTTGGGCGACTCCACCGAAGAGGTACTCAAGCACCTGCACCGGTTATGGGGTTTCGACATTCATCTGGAAACCCTTCAGGGCGACCAGATCATGAAAACCCACCACGTACCGCCCCGCAGCGAACACGGCGAGGGGGATTACGGTCGGCTCGATCTGGCCGTCATTCATCTTTGATCCCGTTCTGACCTCCGAAAGTCCGGCGCAACGGTTATCCTGTCGGGCCAACGGAGGTTTTTTATGCAGATTTACAAGGTTGGCGGCGCGGTACGTGATCGCCTGCTGGGCAAACCGGTCACCGATATCGATTGGGTCGTGGTCGGCGCCACCGCAGAAGAAATGCTCGCCAAGGGGTTTCGCCCGGTAGGCGCGGATTTCCCTGTGTTTCTTCACCCGAAAAGCGGCGAGGAGTACGCCCTCGCCCGCACCGAACGCAAGAGCGGTCGGGGTTACGGCGGGTTCACCTTTCACGCCAGCCCCGAGGTCACGCTTGAAGAAGACCTGATCCGTCGCGACCTCACGATCAACGCGATGGCCGAGGACGATCAGCAAAACCTGACCGACCCCTATCACGGCCAGCGTGATCTCGAAGACCGGATCCTGCGTCACGTTTCCCCCGCGTTCGCCGAAGATCCCCTGCGAGTCTTGCGTGTTGCCCGCTTCGCGGCTCGTTACGCAGAACTCGGTTTCAAGGTTGCCCCCGAGACCCTTGAGTTGATGCGCCAGCTCAGCGAATCCGGGGAACTGGAGGCCCTGACCGCTGAACGCAGCTGGAAAGAGATTTCCCGCGCACTGATGGAAAATCAGCCGCAGGTGTTCATTCAGGTACTGCGTGACTGTGGCGCACTGAAAGTGCTGATGCCGGAGGTCGACGCCCTCTTCGGCGTACCGCAACCGGAAGTCCATCATCCGGAAATCGACAGCGGCATTCACACACTGAGCGTGCTTGAGCAAGCCGCCCTGCACCAGCAACCATTGACGGTGCGCTGGGCCTGCCTGCTGCATGATCTCGGCAAGGGCCTGACCCCGGAAGAGGAATGGCCGCGGCATATCGCCCACGAGCACAAGGGCCTGAAGCTGATCAAAGCGGTCAACGAACGCTTCAAGGCACCGAAGGACTGTCAGGAGCTGGCCCTGCTGGTCGGCCAGTATCACACCCACGGCCATCGCGCCCTGGAACTGAAGGCTTCGACCTTGCTGGAATTGCTGCAGAGCTTTGATGTTTATCGCCGACCGCAGCGCTTCGAAGAATTTATCGTCGCATGCGAGATGGATGCCCGAGGCCGCAAAGGACTTGAGCAGCGCAGTTATCCACAGGCCGATTACCTGCGCGGTGCAGCCAGCGCTGCTCGGGGCGTTGCGGTACAGCCGCTGCTGGAGAAAGGTTTCAAGGGCCCGGAACTGGGCGAAGCGCTCAAGCGTGAACGGCTCAAGGCGTTGAAGGCTTACAAGGAATCAGCGTCGTCCTGAGAACACCTGACGCCATCGCGAACCGGTCGCGATGGCGTCAGTCAGTTCAACAGATCTGGAGGCGTGAGCTGAATACCGCGCCATTCAAATCCGACTGGTGCCAACACCTGATCGATCTGCGCCTCGGACCACAGCGTGGCAAAGCTTTTTCCCACACCCGGGTGCACCCGATCCGGCGCAATCAGCGAAAGTGGCCACAGCACAAAGGCATTTTTCAGAATCTCGGCCCGGGGCAGGATCAGCCCGTCGAAATTGCCTGCCAGCTCGCCGTACAGCAAGACGTCGATATCCAGCGGCAGCCCCTTGCGATCCGGGGCATAACGACCGTTATCCGCCTCGATGAATTTCAGCCGTCGATCCAGCTCCATCAGCGGCAGATCGGTGTAGGCCGACACCACGAAATTGAAGAACGGGCCACTCTTGATCCCTACCGGCTGGCTTTCGAACACCGCCGAGCAGCGGATATCCACCAAGAAACCGGCCAGGGCATCCAGACCGGCTCGCAAATGAGTTTCGCGCTCGATATTGCTACCGAGCCCGAGGTAGACCTGAGTCAGCGACATCCGCGCTCGATCTCCACACCGACACCACCCTTGGCGGCCGGGACTGCGCCAGGCTTGGTCAGCTTCAGACGCACCCAGGTGATCTTGAATTCGGCCATCAGCACTTCGACCAGACGCTCGGCAAAGGTCTCGACCAACTGGAACTGTGCCTGCTCGGCAAAGGCCTGGATCCGCGTGGAAACACTGGCGTAATCGAGTGCCAGGGTCAGGTCGTCACCGGTAGCAGCCGGGCGATTGTCCCAGGCGAAGCTCAGATCAAGACGCAGGCACTGTCGGATGCCGCGCTCCCAGTCGTAGGCACCGATCACGGTGTCGACTTCCAGGCCCTCGATAAACACTCTGTCCAAGCACTTTTCTCCGCTGCACGACAAGGGCGCAATGCGCCGTTAGAATCAGGGCGTCCTCGCCCGGAATAGTTAGCATGTTTTGGTTACTGGCGATCCTCGCCTACCTGCTCGGCTCGCTGTCCTTCGCCATTTTGCTCAGCCGCCTGACCGGAAATCCGGATCCGCGAATGAGTGGCTCGGGTAATGCCGGTGCCACCAACATGCTGCGCCTGGCCGGTCGCAAACTCGCGATCCTGACCCTGCTGGGTGATCTGTGCAAAGGCCTGCTGCCGGTGCTGATCGCTTCGGCAGCGGGCCTCTCGCTACAGGATCAGGCCTGGATCGGCGTCTGCGCCGTGATCGGTCACCTGTTCCCGCTGTACTTCCGTTTTCGCGGCGGCAAGGGCGTTGCCACGGCGGCCGGCATGTTGCTGGGCCTGTATCCGCCTGCCGCGCTACTGGCCGTGTGCGCCTGGCTGTTAACGTTCTACCTGACCCGCACCAGCTCGCTGGCAGCGCTGATCGCCACCCCCCTGACCCTGCCATTACTGGCCTGGCAGGAACCGGAGGCGTTGCTGCCGATGAGCACGCTGACGCTGCTGATCGTCTGGCGCCACCGGGGCAATCTACGCGACCTGTTTGCCGGGCGCGAACGGCATTTTTAAATACCGCACGTGAGCGCCGCTCATCACAGCGCCGACAGCTGCTCCATCGGCCAGCGCGCCTGCACACTGATGGCCAGGCTTTCCTGCTGGCCGGCCTGCAGACGCTGGCAACCGGCAAACGCAATCATTGCGCCGTTGTCGGTGCAGAACTCGGGACGGGCATAGAACACCTCGCCCTTCATGTCGCCGAGCATTTTCTCCAGCGATACACGCAAAGCCTTGTTGGCGCTGACGCCACCGGCGATCACCAGACGCTTCATGCCGGCCTGCTTCAACGCACGCTTGCACTTGATGGTCAAAGTCTCCACCACGGCCTGTTGGAACGCCAGCGCGATGTCGCAACGGGCTTGCTCGCTGTCGTCCCCGGCGCTGACGCACTGCTGCCAGGTATTGAGGGCGAAGGTCTTCAAGCCGCTGAAGCTGAAATCCAGGCCCGGGCGATCGCACATCGGACGCGGAAAGGTGAAACGTCCTGCGACACCCTTCTCCGCCAATTTGGCGATTTCCGGCCCACCCGGATAATTGAGGCCCATCATCTTCGCGGTCTTGTCGAACGCTTCGCCTGCGGCGTCATCGAGGGTTTCGCCCAGCAGGCTGTATTGGCCGATGCCATCGACCTGAACCAGCTGCGTATGACCACCGGAGACCAACAAAGCGACGAACGGAAATTCCGGCGGCTTTGGCTCCAGCATCGGCGCCAGCAAGTGGCCTTCCATGTGGTGCACACCGAGGGCCGGAATGCCCCAGGCAAACGCCAGCGCCTGAGCGCACGAAGCCCCCACCAGCAACGCACCGACCAGGCCAGGACCCGCGGTGTAGGCGATGGCGTCGATCTCGGTCGGCACGCAGTCGGCCTCGGCCAACACCTGACGGATCAAGGGCAGCATGCGTTTGACGTGATCGCGCGAGGCCAGCTCCGGCACCACACCGCCGTAGACGCGATGCAGGTCGATCTGACTGAACAATGCGTCGGCCAGCAGACCGCGTTCACTGTCGTATAAAGCGACGCCGGTTTCGTCGCAGGAAGTTTCTAATCCCAGTACTAGCATGGGTTTGCGCCTTGTTTAGGCTGAATTCGAAGGCGCGCATAATAGTCGCCGCGTGATGCCCCGACCAGCGGTTTTCGATCAGAGGCTTTGCATTCCGAGCGATGAGGGGTTAACATCCGCAACCCTTAAAAACCGACGTCTTCAAGTGCTCTTTTGCCGCGAGGATGTTGACCCCGGTAATGAATGAAGGTAGCTCTGGATGCCAGCCGTCAAAGTTAAAGAGAACGAACCCTTCGACGTAGCTCTGCGTCGTTTCAAGCGCTCCTGCGAAAAAGCCGGTGTACTGGCTGAAGTTCGTAGCCGCGAATTTTACGAGAAGCCAACTTCTGAGCGTAAGCGCAAGGCAGCTGCTGCTGTTAAGCGTCACGCCAAGAAAGTTCAGCGCGAACAGCGCCGCGCCGTTCGTCTGTACTAATACACAGACGATCGTAGCAAGCTTCTGCCAAGCCCGGCCCTCAGCCGGGCTAATGGCATTTGCGTAAAACGCTTGATGCTTCACCGTCGAAGCCGCAGATGCGACCGAGACAAACCCGCTTCACCGCGTCAGGCCTGGCTCTTTTGCCAGCGGTGCACGTCTTTTCTGACGAGCCTTTCAAGGCTACTGACGAGCACACCCACTGATTCCTCTTACGACGATCAGCCCAAGGCACCTGCTGCGTGCCCGCTTCATGAGCTATCCGAGGCCGATTACAGGCCGTCAGCGGATTCAGCGCAACATTTTCGAATAGTCGAAGACTGATGAGTACTAACGTCAGTGGATTTTCGGCAGATACACTTCCCGACAGCGATTACGCAGACGACACCGGTCGAGCCGCCCCACGTGCGCGCATCACTCAATGACCCGCGTCCGGCAGCCTTTCGCATCGGATCCATTACAGCGCAGACGAGAACGCCATGGCCGGGCTGATTCCCCAGAGCTTCATTGACGACCTGCTGAACCGCACCGACATCGTCGACGTGGTCAGCTCGCGCGTGCAACTGAAGAAGGCCGGCAAGAACTACACCGCCTGCTGCCCGTTCCATAAAGAGAAAACCCCGTCGTTCAGCGTGAGCCCCGACAAGCAGTTCTATTACTGCTTCGGTTGCGGCGCCGGCGGTAACGCGCTCGGTTTTCTCATGGACCACGACAACCTGGACTTCCCCCAGGCCGTCGAGGACCTGGCCAAAGCCGCCGGCATGGAAGTACCCCGCGAAGAAGGCGGCCGCTCGCACAAACCGCGACAGCCGACCGATTCGCCGCTTTATCCACTGCTGACTGCCGCTGCCGACTTTTACCGCCAGGCGCTCAAGAGCCACCCGGCACGCAAGGCTGCCGTGGATTACCTCAAGGGCCGCGGACTGACAGGTGAAATTGCCCGGGACTTCGGCCTCGGCTTCGCCCCGCCAGGCTGGGACAATCTGTTCAAGCACCTGAGCAGCGACACCCTGCAACAGAAAGCCATGATCGACGCCGGCCTGCTGATCGAGAACGCCGAAACCGGCAAGCGCTATGACCGCTTCCGCGATCGCGTGATGTTTCCGATCCGCGATACTCGCGGGCGCATTATTGCCTTCGGCGGTCGGGTCCTCGGCGACGACAAGCCGAAATATCTGAACTCACCGGAAACCCCGGTATTCCATAAAGGCCAGGAACTCTACGGCCTCTATGAAGCCCGCAAGAACAACCGCAACCTCGATGAAATCATCGTCGTCGAGGGCTACATGGACGTGATCGCCCTGGCCCAGCAAGGCCTGCGAAACGCCGTCGCGACCCTGGGCACAGCCACCAGCGAAGAGCATCTGAAGCGCCTTTTTCGCGTCGTGCCGAACGTGCTGTTCTGCTTCGACGGCGACCAGGCCGGCCGCAACGCCGCATGGCGAGCACTGGAAGCGACACTGAGCAGCCTGCAGGACGGTCGCCGCGCACGCTTCCTGTTCCTGCCCGAAGGCGAAGATCCGGACACCTTGATCCGCGCCGAAGGCACCGACGCCTTCCGTGCACGAATCAATCAGCACGCACAGCCATTGGCAGACTATTTCTTCCAGCAACTGACCGAAGAAGCCGACCCTCGCTCACTCGAAGGCAAGGCGCACATGGCGACGCTTGCGGCACCGCTGATCGATAAAGTGCCAGGGGCCAACCTGCGAATCCTGATGCGTCAACGCCTGACCGAAATCACCGGCCTGAGCAGCGAGACCGTCAGCCAACTGGCCCAGAGCGCACCGCAGGAAGCGCCGCCCGCCTACGACCCCGGCATCGATTACGACGCGATGCCGGACTTCAGCGACTACCATCAGCCACAGGCACAGGACATATATGTGCCGCAGCAGGAGTGGACGCCGAAGAAGCCCGGTGCCGGCGGCAAGAAATGGGACAAAAAGCCCTGGGACAAGAACGGCAAGCGTGGCGGCGATCGCGATCAACCGCGCGCCCCTAGAGTGCCGGCCCCCGTCGAGCCACCGATCATGGCCGCCCTGCGAACAGTGATCCATCACCCGCAACTGGCGCTGAAGGTCGAGACGGCCAGCCATTTTGCGGACGAAGACAATACCAACACTCAGCTGCTGGTGGCCTCACTGGAAGCCGTGCAAAAGAATCCTCAGCTAAACTCTTTTCAGTTGATCTCGCGATGGCATGGCACCGAACAAGGTCGATTGCTGACCCGCCTGGCAGAAAAGGAGTGGTTGATCAACGGAGAAAACCTTGAACAACAGTTTTTCGACACCATAACTAGCTTGTCAGCCCGCCAGCGCGAGCGAAAGCTGGAACAACTTCTCAGGAAATCACGTCAAAGCGATCTGAGCGCCGAAGAAAAATCTTTGCTGCTCGAATTGCTCAAACGGGATGTTCCTGCATCAAACCCGACCTCAACTGGCGCGTGAGGTCATAGCTCAGGTATAATCCTCGGCTTGTTTTTTGCCCGCCAAGACCTTCAGTGGATAGGGTGTTATGTCCGGAAAAGCGCAACAGCAGTCTCGTATTATTGAGTTGATCAAACTGGGTCGTGAGCAGAAGTATCTGACTTACGCCGAGGTCAACGACCACCTGCCCGAGGATATTTCAGATCCGGAGCAGGTGGAAGACATCATCCGCATGATTAACGACATGGGGATCCCCGTACACGAGAGTGCTCCGGATGCGGACGCCCTTATGTTGGCCGACGCCGATACCGACGAGGCCGCTGCGGAAGAAGCAGCCGCCGCGTTGGCAGCGGTCGAGACCGATATCGGTCGCACCACTGACCCAGTGCGCATGTACATGCGTGAAATGGGTACGGTCGAGCTTCTGACTCGTGAAGGCGAAATCGAAATCGCCAAGCGTATCGAAGAGGGCATCCGTGAGGTGATGAGCGCAATCGCGCACTTCCCCGGCACGGTTGACCATATTCTCTCCGAGTACACTCGGGTCACCACCGAAGGTGGTCGCCTGTCCGACGTTCTGAGCGGTTACATCGACCCGGACGACGGCATTACGCCGCCGGCTGCCGAAGTGCCACCGCCAATCGACGCGAAAGCCGCGAAAGCGGACGACGATTCCGAGGACGATGACGCCGAAGCTTCCGATGACGAAGAAGAAGCCGAAAGCGGTCCGGATCCGGTCATTGCTGCCCAGCGTTTCGGCGCCGTGGCCGACCAGATGGAAATCACCCGCAAGGCACTGAAAAAGCACGGTCGTCACAACAAGGCAGCGGTTGCCGAGTTGCTGGCCCTGGCTGATCTGTTCATGCCGATCAAACTGGTGCCGAAGCAATTCGAAGCCCTGGTCGAGCGTGTTCGCAGTGCCCTGGATCGTCTGCGTCAGCAAGAGCGCGCGATCATGCAGCTGTGCGTACGTGATGCACGTATGCCGCGTGCCGACTTCCTGCGCCAGTTCCCGGGCAACGAAGTCGACGAAAGCTGGTCCGACGCCCTGGCCAAAGGCAAGAGCAAGTACGCCGAAGCCATCGGCCGTGTGCAACCGGACATCATCCGCTGCCAGCAGAAGCTGACCGCGCTGGAAACCGAGACCGGTCTGACCATCGCCGAGATCAAGGACATCAACCGTCGCATGTCGATCGGTGAGGCGAAAGCCCGCCGCGCGAAGAAAGAGATGGTTGAAGCGAACCTGCGTCTGGTGATCTCCATCGCCAAGAAGTACACCAACCGTGGCCTGCAATTCCTCGATCTGATCCAGGAAGGCAACATCGGCCTGATGAAAGCGGTGGACAAGTTCGAATACCGTCGTGGTTACAAGTTCTCGACTTATGCCACCTGGTGGATCCGTCAGGCGATCACTCGCTCGATCGCCGACCAGGCCCGCACTATCCGTATTCCGGTGCACATGATCGAGACGATCAACAAGCTCAACCGTATTTCCCGGCAGATGCTGCAGGAAATGGGTCGTGAACCGACCCCGGAAGAGCTGGGTGAGCGCATGGAGATGCCTGAGGACAAGATCCGCAAGGTATTGAAGATCGCCAAAGAGCCAATCTCCATGGAGACCCCGATCGGTGATGACGAAGACTCTCATCTGGGTGACTTCATCGAAGACTCGACCATGCAGTCGCCAATCGATGTCGCCACTGTCGAGAGCCTGAAAGAAGCGACTCGCGAAGTACTGTCCGGCCTAACTGCCCGTGAAGCCAAGGTACTGCGCATGCGTTTCGGTATCGACATGAACACCGACCACACGCTCGAAGAAGTCGGCAAACAGTTTGACGTGACCCGCGAGCGGATCCGTCAGATCGAAGCCAAGGCGCTGCGCAAGCTGCGCCACCCGACGCGAAGCGAGCATCTGCGCTCCTTCCTCGACGAGTGACACCAGAACCCCCGGCCCAGGCCGGGGGTTTTGTTTATATGGCAGATTAAATACCTCGCTCCGCCCTTCCCACGCGCACAGCCCGTCTACACTCGAAACATTCCCCCGAGCCATAACGAGACCGTTATGCCCAGACTGGCGTCCGTGCTTTTTTTGCTGTCACTGATGATCTGGACCGCAACGGCTGACGCGCTGACTCTGACCGACGAAGAACGTAGCTGGCTGGCGGCTCACCCTGACTTGCGCCTGGGTGTCGATGCGTCGTGGCCGCCATTCGAGTTTCGCGATGAGCAGAACCGCTATCAGGGCCTGGCGGCGGACTATATCGACGTGATCCGCCAGCGTCTGGCCATCAAACTTACCCCCATAGAACCCTCGAGCTGGACAGCCGTGCTCGAACAGGCCAAAAACGGCACGATCGACCTGCTGCCGGGCATCATGTCCACCCCTGAGCGCCAGAATTATCTGGCCTTCACCCGCCCTTACCTGGACTTTCCGATCGTCATCCTCGCCCACGTCGGCGGCCCGCAACCGCGCAAGATCGAGGATCTGTATGGGCTGAAGATCGCCGTCGTCGAAAACTACGCCCCCCATGAGCTCCTGCGTACCCATCATCCCGATCTGAATCTCGTCGCCATGCCCAATGTCAGCTCGGCGCTGCAGGCCTTGGCCACCGACGAAGTGGACGCGGTGGTCGGCGATCTCGCCTCCAGTGTCTGGAGCCTGCGCCAGCTCAAGCTCGACGGGTTGTATGTCAGTGGCGAAACCCCTTATCGCTATCAACTGGCTATGGGGGTGCCCCGAGAAAGCAAAATGCTGGTGGGTATTCTGGACAAAGTCCTGGCCGACATGTCCCCGGAGCAGATCAACAGTATCCAGGAACACTGGGTGGGCAACGTCCTCGATCATCGGACATTCTGGTCGGATCTACTGGTCTATGGCCTGCCAGGCCTGCTGTTGCTGGTGATCATCCTGGCAGTCGTGATCCGCATCAACCGTCGCTTGAGTTCGGAAATCGCCCGGCGCATCGACCTCGAACAGGAACTGCGTAGCAGCGAATACCACTATCGCGGGCTGGTGGAGAGCCTGTCGGCCATTGCGTGGGAAGCGCGGATCAGCGATTTCACCTACAGCTACGTGTCACCCCACGCCGAAGACCTGCTGGGTTATCCCCTGTCGCATTGGCTGATTCCGGGCTTCTGGCGCAACATCATCCATCCCGCCGACCTGACCCGCGCGCAGAGCTTCTGCGATCACGAAGTCCTCGCCGGGCGGGATCACAGCCTCGACTATCGAGTGATCACCGCTGACGGCCGTTGCTTGTGGGTGCGTGACATCGTCAGCCTGATCGAACACGGCCACGAGCCAGTGATGCGCGGTCTGATGATCGACATCAGCGAAACCAAGCGTACCGAAGAGGCCCTGCGCCTGTCGGAGCAGAAATTCGCCTCGGTGTTCCAGCAATGCCCGGACATTCTGGTGATTGCACGGCTGTCCGACGGCTGTCTGCTGGAGGTCAACGAGGCCTTTGAAGAGCAGATCGGGCTGAGGGCCGAAGAAGTCATCGGCCAGACCTCCACCGAACTCAATATCTGGGGTATTCCCGGCGTTGGCCCCGGCCTGCTGCAACGCTTGCAGGCCGGCAGCATTCGCAACTTGGAGATGCCCTTTCGTCGCAGCAACGGGCAGGTGTTCACCGGGCTGATTTCCGCCGAGCCGTTCGAACTCGACACCACACCGGCACTGGTCGTGGTGGTGCGCGACATTACCCAGCTCAAGGAAACCCAACAGCAACTGCAAACCTCCGAAGAGAAGTTCGCCAAGGCCTTCCACGCCTCGCCGGACGGATTGCTGCTGTCACGCCAGAGCGATGGCCTGCTGCTGGAGGTCAACGAAGGCTTCAGCCGCATCACCGGTTTCAACAGCGCCATGTCGGTGGACCGGTCGGCACTGGATCTGGGGATCTGGGTCAATCTCAACGAACGCAAACAGATGCTCGATCTGCTGCACCGTGACGGTTTCGTTCGCGATTTCACCTGCCACATCCGCCGCAGCGACGGGCAGATCCGCCTCTGCGAGGTATCCAGCCGTCCGCTACCGATCGGCGACGAAGACTGCATGCTGACCATCGCCCGGGATATCACCGAGCGCCACCTGATGCAGGAAAAACTGCAACAGGCCGCAACGGTGTTCGAGAGCACCGCTGAAGGTGTATTGATCACCGACACTCAGCAGCACATCAGTGCGGTGAACCGTGCGTTTACCGAAATCACCGGTTACAGCGAAAGCGAGGCGCTCGGCCATACTCCGCGCCTGCTGGCATCCGGGCTGCACGACAGCGCGTTCTATGCAGCAATGTGGCATCAGCTGACGGACGAAGGCCACTGGCAAGGCGAGATTTCCAACCGACGCAAGAATGGCGAGTTGTACCCGAGCTGGCTGACCATCAGCGCCGTGCGCAACCGGGACAAGTTCATCACCCACTTCGTCGCCGTGTTTGCCGATATTTCGAGCCTCAAGCACGCCCAGGCCAAGCTCGACTACCAGGCCCACCATGACCCGCTGACCGGCCTGCCGAATCGCACGCTGTTTGAAAGCCGCCTGCTGACGGCATTGAACGGCCAGCAGGAAAACGGTGGTCTGGGTGCGGTGTTGTTCCTCGATCTCGACCGTTTCAAGCACATCAACGACAGCCTCGGTCACCCGGTGGGCGACCTGCTGCTCAAGGGCATTGCCGTACGCCTCAAAGAGCAACTGCGCGACATCGACACCGTTGCACGACTGGGGGGTGACGAATTCATCATCCTGCTGCCCGGCCTGCAACAGGCCGGTGATGCCGACAACATTGCCACCAAATTGCTGAATTGCTTCGGCGCCCCCTTCCAGGCGGGTGAGCACGAGTTTTTCATCAGTGCCAGCATCGGCACCAGTCTTTATCCCCGTGACGGCTGCGACGTTGCCACCCTGATCAAGAACGCCGACGCGGCGATGTACCGCTCCAAGGCCAAGGGCCGCAACCGTGTCGAAAGCTACACCCGCGACCTCACCGCCCAGGCCAGCGAGCGGGTGGCGTTGGAACATGAACTGCGCCGGGCCATCGAGCGCGAAGAGTTGTACCTCTACTACCAGCCGAAAATCAGCCTCGACGATCACTCTCTGGTCGGCGCCGAAGCCCTTATCCGCTGGCGTCACCCGACCTTCGGCGAGGTGCCTCCGGAGCATTTCATTCCTCTGGCGGAAGAGAACGGCATGATCCTGCAAATCGGCGACTGGGTGCTGGAAACCGCCTGCCGGCAGATGTTCGAGTGGAGCCAGATCTACGAATCCCTGGGTCCACTTTCGGTCAATCTCGCTGGCGCACAACTGCGCCAGCCAAACCTGCTGGGCCGCATTGAACAACTGCTCAAGGACAACCGCCTCCGGCCGGATTTACTGCAACTGGAGATTACCGAAAATTTCATCATGAGCCAGGCCGAAGAAGCGCTGGCGGTGCTGCATCAACTCAAACACCTCGGCGTGCAACTGGCCATCGACGACTTCGGCACCGGTTACTCCTCGCTGAGCTACCTCAAACGCCTGCCGCTGGACATCCTCAAGATCGACCAGTCTTTCGTCCGCGGCCTGCCCGACGACCCGCACGACGCGGCGATCGTGCGCGCCATCATCGCCCTGGGCCGCAGCATGCAATTCACCGTAATCGCCGAAGGCGTGGAAACCCAGGCCCAACAACGATTCCTCGCCGCCGAAGGCTGTGAACAGATCCAGGGCTACATCGTCAGCCTGCCACTACCGCCGGAGGAATTCGCCGCGACGTTTCTTCGCATAGCCGTATCAGATTTTTCGGATAGCACACCCGAGAAACCGTCGCTATAATCCGCGGCCTACTGAGGGCCTATAGCTCAGTTGGTTAGAGCAGAGGACTCATAATCCTTTGGTCCACGGTTCAAGTCCGTGTGGGCCCACCAAACATGAAAAAAGCCGCGCTTATGTGCGGCTTTTTCGTACCTGCGTGGAGAAGTCCCTTGCCCGACATCCGCCCACCCGTGCTCGATGAAATCGACCGCCAGCTAATCGCAGCCCTGCAAATCAATGCCCGCGAGAGCGTGGCGATGCTGGCCAGGCAACTGGGGATCGCCCGCACCACCGTGACTTCGCGACTGGCGCGCTTGGAAAAGGCCAAAGTCATCACCGGCTACGGTGTGCGTCTAGGTCAGCGCGTCGTGGATGGCGGTTTGCAGGCGTACGTCGGGATCAAGGTACAGCCGCGCTCTGGCAAAGAGGTGTTGCGCCGGTTGAGCGCGATGGCCCAGGTGCAGCAATTGTGCGCAGTGAGTGGCGAATTTGATTATGTGGCGTGGCTGCGAACCGACTCGCCGGAACAACTGGATCAGTTGCTGGATCAGATCGGCAGCGTAGACGGCGTAGAGAAGACCACGACCTCGATCATCCTCAGCAGCAAAATTGATCGCGGGCATCCAGTCTGATCATCAATCTCGTCAGATTGCAGCACAAGCACTCAAAACGACGACACTTTGCGTCTTATTAACGTGTTCTACGCTCCCTAGAATGGCTGGCATCTTTTCCTATACTCAGACGCGCATCCTGCGTCGGGTCGCCAGCAAGGTCAGCCATGAACAAGAACAATCGCCATCCTGCAGACGGTAAGAAACCGATCACCATTTTCGGCCCGGACTTTCCGTTCGCTTTCGACGACTGGATCGAACACCCCGCCGGTCTGGGCAGCATTCCCGAGCACAACCACGGTGCAGAGGTGGCAATCGTCGGTGCTGGCATCGCCGGCCTGGTGGCCGCTTACGAACTGATGAAGCTCGGCCTGAAACCGGTGGTGTACGAAGCCTCGAAGCTTGGCGGCCGTTTGCGTTCCCAGGCCTTCAACGGCACCGACGGCATCGTCGCCGAGCTCGGCGGCATGCGCTTCCCGGTGTCTTCCACCGCGTTCTATCACTACGTCGACAAACTCGGCCTGGAAACCAAGCCCTTCCCCAACCCGCTGACGCCGGCCTCCGGCAGCACCGTGATCGACCTGGAAGGCAAAACCCATTACGCACAAAGCCTGAAGGATCTTCCTGCACTGTTCCAGGAAGTGGCTGACGCTTGGGCCGATGCTCTGGAGGCCGGCTCGCAGTTCGCCGATATCCAGCAAGCGATCCGCGACCGCGACGTGCCACGCCTCAAAGAGCTGTGGAACACCCTGGTGCCGCTGTGGGACGACCGCACCTTTTACGATTTCGTCGCCACTTCGAAAGCCTTCGCCAAATTGTCGTTCCATCACCGTGAGGTGTTTGGCCAGGTTGGTTTCGGCACCGGCGGCTGGGACTCGGACTTCCCCAACTCGATGCTGGAAATCTTCCGTGTGGTGATGACCAACTGCGACGATCACCAGCATCTGGTGGTCGGCGGCGTCGAACAAGTGCCGCAAGGCATCTGGCGTCATGCGCCGGAGCGCTGCGTTCACTGGCCGCAAGGCACCAGCCTCAAGTCGTTGCACCATGGCGCGCCGCGCTCCGGAGTGAAGAAAATCGCCCACGCGCCTGACGGACGTTTTGCTGTCACCGACAACAACGGTGACACCCGCGAGTACGCCGCCGTACTGACCACTTGCCAGAGCTGGCTGCTGACCACCCAGATCGAATGCGACGAAACCCTGTTCTCGCAAAAAATGTGGATGGCCCTCGACCGCACGCGCTACATGCAATCGTCGAAGACCTTCGTAATGGTCGACCGCCCGTTCTGGAAGGACAAGGACCCGGAAACCGGTCGCGACCTGATGAGCATGACCCTCACCGATCGTCTGACCCGTGGTACTTACCTGTTCGACAACGGCGACGACAAGCCGGGCGTGATCTGCCTATCGTACTCGTGGATGAGCGATGCGCTGAAAATGCTCCCGCATCCGGTGGAAAAGCGCGTGAAACTGGCGCTGGATGCGTTGAAGAAGATCTACCCGAAAGTCGACATCGCCGCGCGGATCATCGGCGATCCGATCACCGTATCGTGGGAAGCCGACCCGCACTTCCTCGGCGCGTTCAAGGGCGCCCTGCCCGGCCACTATCGCTACAACCAGCGCATGTACGCGCACTTTATGCAGGACGACATGCCGCCGGAGCAGCGCGGGATTTTCATCGCCGGCGACGACGTGTCGTGGACGCCAGCGTGGGTTGAAGGCGCGGTACAGACTTCGCTCAACGCGGTATGGGGAATCATGAAGCACTTCGGCGGGTCCACACATAAAGAGAACCCCGGCCCTGGTGATGTGTTCAACGACATCGGCCCGATCGCCCTGCCCGAGTAAGAGGAATCCCTGATGCGTGTAGCCCTTTACCAATGTCCACCGCTGCCACTGGAACCTGCTGCCAACCTCCAGCGCCTGCATCAACTGGCGATGGAGGCCAAAGGTGCCGATTTGTTGGTGGTGCCGGAGATGTTTCTGACCGGCTACAACATCGGTAAGGAGGCGGTCGCGACATTGGCCGAGGTCTACAACGGTGAATGGGCGCAGCACGTAGGACGAATCGCCAAGGCTGCCGGCCTGGCGATTCTCTACGGTTACCCTGAGCGCACCGCCGAAGGGCAGATCTACAACGCCGTGCAGTTGATCGATTCGAACGGCGAGCGCCTGTGCAATTACCGCAAGACGCACCTGTTCGGCGATCTCGACCGTTCGATGTTCAGCCCCGGCGATGGCGAGTTTCCCATCGTCGAGCTCAACGGCTGGAAGCTCGGTTTCCTGATCTGCTACGACCTGGAGTTCCCGGAAAACGCCCGGCGCCTGGCCCTTGAAGGTGCCGAGCTTATTCTGGTGCCGACAGCGAACATGATTCCTTTCGATTTCATTGCCGACGTCTCGGTGCGCTCCCGTGCTTTCGAAAACCAGTGCTACGTGGCTTACGCCAACTACTGCGGCCACGAAGGCGATATCCATTACTGTGGGCAAAGCAGTATTGCTGCGCCGGATGGCAGCCGCATCGCCCAGGCCGGGCTGGATGAAGCACTGATCGTCGGTGAGCTGGATCGCCAGTTGATGGTCGACTCCCGCAGCGCCAACCGCTACTTCAACGACCGCCGCCCCGAACTTTACGACGCGCTCAACAAGCGCTAATCCGCTAGCATTGGCACTTCACTGTTCTGGAAGTGCCCATGCCTGCGCCGAATCAACCCCGCCCCCACACCGAAACCCTGGCCAACGGCTTGCGCGTGACCCTGCGTCACGTGCCCGGCCTGAAGCGCAGCGCCGCTGCGTTGCGAGTGGCTGCCGGGAGTCATGACGCGCCGTTGGCATGGCCGGGGCTGGCGCATTTCCTTGAGCATTTGCTGTTTCTCGGCACCGAGCGTTTTCCTGCGAGCGAAGGCCTGATGGCCTACGTGCAAGGTCACGGCGGTCAGGTGAATGCCAGCACCCGCGAGCGCACCACCGATTTCTTCTTTGAGTTGCCGCCAGCGTCCTTCAGCGGCGGGCTTGAGCGTCTGTCAGACATGCTCGCCCGGCCGCGTATGAATCCGGACGATCAGTTGCGGGAACGGGAAGTGTTGCAGGCGGAGTTTGTCGCGTGGTCGAAGGATGCTGCGGCCCAGCAGAAAGAGGCGCTCTTCGAAGGGTTGTCAGCAGCACATCCGTTGCGCGGCTTTCATGCCGGGAACCGCGACAGCCTGCCGGTAGAACAAGCGGATTTTCAGCAGGCACTGAAAGATTTCCATCAACAGTTTTACCGAACCGGACAGATGACACTGAGCCTGGTCGGACCGCAGAACATTGAAGAGCTGCGAACGCTGGCCGAGCAGTTTGCTACTGCGCTGACACCTGGGGATAAAACTGAGCAGGCAGCCCCTGTTCGCTTGATGGACAACCCGCAGGCAAGTTATCAACAGGTCGGCGAGCGGTACGGCAATCTGCTGTTTGCGCTGGAAGACCTGCCAGAGTCGTCGGCCGAAGCGCTGGCGTTTCTTTGTCACTGGTTGAACAGCGCCAAACCCGGCGGACTGCTCGCCCATTTGCAGCTGCTGGGTCTCGCTGAAAGCTTGCAAGCTTGCGTGCAATACCAGTTCGCAGGGCAAGCCTTGCTGCATCTTCAGTTCACTGCACCCAGCGGGTCATTCAATGCCATTCGCGAGCAATGGCTGGATTGGATGAGTTTCTTCGTCGCACAGCAGGACTGGTCGGCATTGCAAGAGGAATATGCGGCGCAGCATCAGCGCCAGCAGCAAGTCAGCGGCGCACTGAATCTGGCACGACTCGACAGCGAACAACTCGAAAGCGGCTTGTCCGAATCGGCCGTTGCGGCGCTCAAGGCGATTCTCGGCAAAATCGGCACTGTGGATAACTTCAGCGGCCACTGGCATCTGCCCGCCGCCAACCCGTTCTTGCGTACGGCCGAACCGCTGGCCAACGCCGGCCTGATCCGCGGTCAGACCAGCGCACACCGAGGCTTGCGCACATTCGCTCAAGATCGCTCGCGTAGCCGTCGTGAACGCTCACCGATGCAATTCAGCCAGGCGCTGCCGGATAACAGTGACGAAGGTGCGGTGTATGTGCGCTGGCAGATGGAAGCGGCGGCTACGGCCGAGCTGCTAGCGAAACTGCAATGCAGTCTGCGGGAAGTGTCGGATGAAGCACGTCAGGCCGGGGTCGAGCTTTCGTTGAGCACCAAGGGCAATCAGTGGCTGCTGAAGGTGACCGGTCTGCAGGACATATTGCCCGGCGTCCTTGAGCATGCGCTGAAACATCTGACACAAGTTGACGACGATTCCGCACCCGGCGAGCCGGACGTGCCGTTGATGCCGATTCGCCAATTGCTCAAGGCACTCCCGGAACATTTATTGGCGCCCACAGAATCTTCCGACGATGCCACGCACCTGTGGACAACTTCGCGCTGGGACGGCCTGGGGTTGGGACTCAACCCACAAACCCAATCCGCAATAGGCCTGGCCCTGAGTCGCATCCCCGGCATCCCGGACAATCAAATTCCCGCACCGTCGGCAATCAACACCGGATACCGGTGGAGTCAGATCGACAACGCGTCCAGCGAACACGCCTTGCTGCTGTTCTGCCCGACCGCCAGCCGTGAAATCGACGACGAAGCCGCGTGGCGCCTGCTCGCTCACCTGGGCCAGTCACCGTTCTACCAACGCCTGAGAGTCGAACTGCAATTGGGCTATGCGGTGTTCAGCGGCCTGAGTCAGCTACACGGCCAGACCGGATTACTGTTCGGTGTGCAATCGCCCTCGGCCACCGCCGCGCAATTGCTCGATCACATTCAGCAGTTTCTCCATGGACTGCCAGCCCTTGTCGAACGACTCGACGACGCCGGCCTCGCCCAGCAACGCCAGACGCTTGCCGATCAGTTCGATGACAGTGCCCTGTCCAGCAAAGATGCAGCCGAGCTCCTGTGGCATGCCCGACTCGCCGGCCACTCGTCGGATTATCTGCTGCAATTGCGTAGCGCCATCGCTCAACTGGATCGCCCAGCATTGCTGGCCGCTGCACAACGCCTGATCCGCGCCGAGGGCGGCTGGCACGGCCTGTCCAATGACCCAGCGCCAGGCGCGCCATGGCAAGCGGCAAAATGATCATTACCGGGGCTGCAAGGAGCTTTCTCAAAGATTCACGGGCAAACCCCCTGAAATTTTGAGTAACATAGCCACCTAACTATTTGGAACATCCCTGCGCTGCCGTGGACTATACCTATGGATAGCGCTATCTCACCCACCTGAAAAAGGAGTCACCCGATGGCTTGGACCAAACCTGCTTACACCGACCTGCGCATCGGCTTCGAAGTCACCATGTACTTCGCCAGCCGCTGAGTCCTGCCTCAAGCAGAACACTGCAGTGCAACGCCTCGGCTCGCCGGGGCGTTTTATTTTCAGCGTTGAAATGATGGAGCGTTCATGTTCGTCCAGATTCTGGGTTCGGCCGCCGGTGGCGGTTTTCCGCAGTGGAACTGCAACTGCGTCAATTGCGCCGGTTTTCGCGACGGCAGCCTGAATGCCCAGGCCCGTACCCAATCGTCCATCGCGATTTCCGATGACGGCGTGAACTGGGTGCTGTGCAACGCCTCACCGGACATCCGCGCGCAGCTTCAGGGCTTCGCCCCGATGCAGCCGGGCCGTGCCCTGCGTGACACCGGCATCAGCGCGATCATCCTGATGGACAGCCAGATCGACCACACCACCGGCCTGCTCAGCCTGCGCGAAGGCTGCCCGCATCAGGTCTGGTGCACGGACATGGTCCACGAGGACCTGAGCACCGGTTTCCCGCTGTTCACCATGCTCAAGCACTGGAACGGCGGGCTGGACTGGAACCGCATCGAACTCGACCAGAGCTTCACCGTCGCCGCGTGCCCGAACCTGCGCTTCACCCCGCTGCCGTTGCGCAGCGCCGCGCCGCCCTACTCGCCGCACCGCTTCGACCCGCATCCGGGCGACAACATCGGCCTGATCGTCGAAGACCTCGGCACCGGCGGCAAATTGTTCTACGCGCCGGGCCTGGGCAAGGTCGATGCGCCGTTGCTGGAAATCATGGCCGGCAGCGACTGCGTGCTGGTGGACGGGACAATGTGGGACGACGATGAAATGCAGCGCCGTGGCGTTGGCACCCGCACCGGCCGTGAAATGGGCCACCTGGCCCAGAACGGGCCCGGCGGCATGCTCGAAGTGCTGGAGCAGCTTCCCGAGCAGCGCAAGGTGCTTATCCACATCAACAACACCAACCCGATTCTCGACGAAGACTCGCCGGAGCGCGCGGAACTGACGCGACGCAATGTTGAAGTGGCGTATGACGGCATGAGCCTCGTCCTGTAACGAATGGCCCGGAGAACCGCAATGACCGACACCCCGCTGTCCCCCGCCGAATTCGAAGCGGCCTTGCGCGCCAAGGGCGCCTATTACCACATCCATCACCCGTACCACGTGGCGATGTATGAAGGCCGGGCCACCCGCGAACAGATTCAGGGCTGGGTCGCCAACCGCTTCTATTATCAGGTGAACATCCCCCTGAAAGACGCAGCGATCCTCGCCAACTGCCCGGATCGCGAAATCCGCCGCGAGTGGATTCAGCGCCTGCTCGACCACGACGGCGCCCCCGGTGAAGACGGCGGCATCGAAGCCTGGTTGCGTCTCGGCCAGGCCGTCGGCCTCGATCCGGATCAATTGCGCTCCCAGAAACTGGTGCTGCCCGGCGTGCGTTTCGCCGTCGACGCCTACGTCAACTTCGCCCGCCGCGCCAGTTGGCAGGAAGCCGCCAGCAGCTCGCTGACCGAGCTGTTCGCGCCGCAGATCCACCAGTCGCGTCTCGACAGTTGGCCGCAGCATTACCCATGGATCGACCCGGCCGGTTACGAGTACTTCCGCACTCGCCTCGGTCAGGCCCGGCGCGATGTCGAGCATGGTCTGGCGATCACGCTGGAGCACTACAAGACCCGCGAAGGTCAGGAACGCATGCTGGAAATTCTCCAGTTCAAACTGGACATCCTTTGGAGCATGCTCGATGCCATGAGCATGGCCTACGAACTGAACCGCCCGCCGTATCACAGCGTCACCGATCAACGGGTCTGGCATAAAGGAATCGCCTTATGAGTTTCGACCGCAGCAAGACCCCGACCTGGCGTCCCGGCTACCGTTTCCAGTACGAACCGGCTCAGAAAGGCCATGTGCTGCTGTATCCGGAAGGCATGATCAAGCTCAATGAAAGTGCCGCGCTGATCGGCGGCCTGATCGACGGGGAGCGGGATGTCGCGGCGATCATCGCCGAACTCGACAGACAGTTCCCCGGCGTACCCGAGCTCGGTGACGACATCGAGCAATTCATGGAGGTTGCCCGTGCGCAACACTGGATCGAACTTGCCTGAGTCATCGGTGCAAGTCCCGGCCAAACCGGAAATCGGCCTGCCGCTGTGGCTGCTCGCCGAGTTGACCTACCGTTGCCCGCTACAATGCCCGTATTGCTCCAATCCACTGGATTTCGCCGAGCAGGGTAAAGAGCTGAGCACCGAGCAGTGGATCAAGGTGTTTCGCGAAGCGCGGGAGATGGGCGCGGCGCAACTTGGCTTTTCCGGGGGCGAACCACTGGTGCGCCAGGACCTCGCCGAGCTGATCCGTGAAGCGCGTCAGTTGGGTTTCTACACCAACCTGATCACCTCCGGCATCGGCCTGACCGAGCAGAAGATCAGCGACTTCAAGAAGGCCGGGCTCGACCACATCCAGATCAGTTTCCAGGCCAGCGACGAGCAAGTGAACAACCTGCTCGCCGGCTCGAAAAAGGCCTTCGCGCAGAAACTGGAAATGGCCCGCGCCGTGAAAGCCCACGGCTATCCGATGGTGCTGAACTTCGTCACCCATCGGCACAACATCGACAAGATCGACCGCATCATCGAGCTGTGCATCGCGCTGGAAGCAGACTTCGTCGAGCTCGCCACCTGCCAGTTCTACGGCTGGGCGCAGCTCAATCGTGTCGGTCTGTTGCCGACCAAGGAACAATTGGTCCGCGCTGAACGCATCACCAACGAATACCGTGCCAGGCTGGAAGCTGAAGGGCATCCGTGCAAGCTGATTTTCGTCACCCCGGACTACTACGAAGAGCGCCCGAAAGCCTGCATGAACGGCTGGGGCAGTCTGTTTCTGACGGTCACACCGGACGGCACCGCCCTGCCCTGTCATGGCGCCCGACAGCTGCCGGTACAATTTCCCAATGTGCGCGACCACAGCATGCAGCACATCTGGTACGACTCGTTCGGCTTCAACCGCTTTCGCGGCTATGACTGGATGCCCGAGCCGTGCCGCTCCTGCGACGAGAAAGAACAGGACTTCGGCGGCTGCCGCTGCCAGGCGTTCATGCTCACCGGCGATGCCAGCAATGCCGACCCTGTGTGCAGCAAGTCCGAACATCACGGCGTGATCCTCAAGGCTCGCGAAGAAGCCGAGCATGCCACCCAGACCATCGAACAACTGGCCTTTCGCAATGAACGAAACTCGCGCCTCATCGCCAAAGGCTGAGCCTTTCAGCGCCACTGCCGCCGTTGCAGCCGGTGTGGATTTCGCTGAGCTTCAGCTCGGCGCCCATGGGTTGTTCTGGAATGAATATCGCCCGACAGACGCCGCCTGCCGGATCTGGCAGTGGCGAGATGGCGTGGCGAAATGTCTGACACCCGCGGGTTTCAGCGTGCGCAGTCGGGTGTATGAATATGGCGGTGGGGCGTTTTGTCTGACGCCTGATGGAGTGGTTTTCGTCAACGAGGCGGACCAGCAGTTGTACCGACAGACGCTGGACGGCGAACCCGTGGCATTGACGTCCGGGGAATGCCGATATGGCGATCTGCACTTTGCCAACGGGCAGGTGCTGGCCGTTGAAGAGAACGGTGATTGCCATCGGCTGGTGGCCATCGATCTGGAGAATGGCGCCCGCCATAGGCTGGTTGAAGGTGCGGATTTTTACGCGGCGCCCATTATCAGCCCGGACGGCCAACGCCTTGCATGGATCGAGTGGAGCCGCCCGCATCAGCCGTGGACCTCCACCCGACTGATGCTCGCCGAACGCTCGGACAACGAATTTTCCACGCCGCGTTGCGTGGCCGGTGAAGCACTTGAAGAGTCGATCCAGCAACCGCGTTTCGATGCCAACGGCCGACTGGGCTGTCTGACCGATCGTGGTGGTTATTGGCAACCGTGGGTCGAGTCGGCAGAAGGCTTGCAGCCGTTAGCCAGCGCCGAAGCCGATCACGCGCCAGCCCCATGGCAACTTGGCGGCTGCACCTGGCTGCCCACCGACGACAGCTTTATGGCGAGTTGGAGCGAAGGCGGTTTCGGGCGTCTGGCACTCAACGGTGAAGACTTCACCGGCGACTACAGCCGCTTCCGTCATCTGGCTGTCGATGATCAATTCATTTACTGCATTGCCTCCTCACCGATCAGCCCTTCAGCGGTGATCGCCATTGACCGCGATTCGCGCGAAGTGAACATCCTGGCCGGCGGTGTCGCACCGCTGCCCGCCGAGCGCATCAGCCGCCCGCAAACCCTGCGTTATCCCAGTGGTTCGGGCGAGGCGCACGGCTTCTTTTACCCGGCCACCAATGGCGATGCCAAACCGCCTCTGGTGGTGTTCATCCACGGCGGCCCGACGTCGGCCTGCTACCCGATGCTGGATCCACGCATCCAGTACTGGACGCAACGCGGCTTCGCCGTCGCGGACCTCAATTACCGAGGCAGCAGCGGCTATGGCCGGGAGTATCGACAGGCGCTGCATCTGAGTTGGGGTGCGGTGGATGTCGAGGATGCCTGTGCGGTCGTCGCATACCTGAATGATCGCGGCATGATCGACGGCGACCGTGCATTCATCCGTGGCGGCAGCGCCGGTGGTTACACGACGCTGTGCGCGTTGGCATTCCATCAAGTGTTCCGCGCCGGCGCCAGCCTGTATGGCGTCAGCGATCCGGTGGCTCTGGGCCGCGCAACACACAAGTTCGAAGGCGATTATCTGGACTGGCTGATAGGCGATCCCGAGCAAGACGCCGAACGCTACGCGGCCCGCACGCCGTTACTGCACGCCGGCAACATTCGCGTGCCGGTGATTTTCTTCCAGGGTGAACTGGACGCCGTCGTCGTGCCGCAACAGACCCGCGACATGGTTACGGCCCTGGAGCACAACGGCATTGAAGTCGAAGCGCATTACTACGTCGACGAACGCCACGGCTTCCGCCGGGCCATCAATCAGGCCCATGCGCTGGAGCAGGAGTGGCGTTTCTATCGGCGAGTGATGGGCCTGACGGACTGAAACTCAGCGCTTGGCGATGATGTACACCGCGTGCACGATCCCCGGGATATAACCGCACAACGTCAGCAGAATGTTCAGCCAGAACGCGCCGCCGAACCCGACCTGCAGAAACACACCCAGCGGCGGCAAGATAATGGCGATGATGATGCGGATAAAGTCCATGGGGCAGCTCCTGATTGGGGGTTGGCTCACCTGAGCCATACAAGCTAATCGACCTTTGCCGTTTGTCAGGGTTCAGTGCAAACCGCGGTCTCGCCATCTGATGGCCATTACCGACCACAAAAAAACGCCCCACGCCAAAAGAATCAGGCGTGGGGCGTGCGTTATACCGCGAGACGGTTCTTGAATTCGGGTGGGAAACTTCAGCTCAGACGGCAATCCCTTTGCGGCATTGCAGTTGCGCGGTGCGTACCCGGGAGAAGGCGCGGGTCAGGCGCAGGAGCATTTCGTCGATGTTGGCCTTGCTGACGTTGAGCGCCGGGGTGAAGCGCAGGCAGTCGGCTTGTGGGGCGTTGAGCAGTAAGCCTTCGTGAAGCGCGGCTTTTACCACGGCTTCGGCGGAGTCTTCCGACAGGGTCAATCCCCAGAACAGCCCTTGCCCACGCAACTCGCCATGTTCATAACGATGGGCCAGACGGGCGAGTCCTTCGCGCAGGTGCTGGCCGTTGTCCCGGATTTGTTCGAGGAATGCGCGGTCCTGCACGCTGTCGAGCACCACCAGACCGGCGGCGGTCATCAGTGCATTGCCGTGATGTGTACCACCCAATTCACCAAAATCGAAACAGCACGCCTTGCCTCGCGCCAGCAGCGCTGCCAGCGGTACGCCACCGCCAAGGCCCTTGCCGAGTACGACGATATCGGCGCGCACGCCGTAGGATTGTTCGGCGAGCAAGGTGCCGCAGCGGCCGATGCCGGTCTGTACTTCGTCGAGGATCAGCAGTATTCCCAGTTCACGGCACAGGCGTTCGACACCCTTGAGGTAGTGCTCGGTGGCCGGAATCACACCGGCATCGCTCTGGATCGGTTCGAGCATGATCGCCACGGTCTGCGCATCGACTGCGGCATGCAGCGCCGGCAGATCATTGAACGGCACCAGATCGAAGCCCGGCAACAGCGGCGCGAAGCGATTGTGCAGGTTGCAGCTGTCCGACGCCGAAATCGTCGCCAGACTACGTCCGTGACAGCCTTGTCTGGCGACAATGATTCGCGAGGCGCCGCCGCGATGCAATTGACCCCATTTGCGCGCCAGTTTGATCGCGGCTTCACAGGCTTCGCTGCCACTGTTGAGCAGATACGCCTGATCGCTGGAAGTGCTGGCACACAAACGCTCGGCGAGGCTGAGCATGCCGCGGTTGTGCAGATTGAATCCGGGGTTGATCAGAGCCTGGGCCTGACCTGCAATGGCTTTGACCAGCGCCGAAGGGCTGTGGCCCAGGCTGTTGGCGCCGCCGGCCTGGGAAAAGTCCAGGTAGGCGCGGTCATTGCTGTCCCATAACCAGGAGCCCTGGCCGCGAACAAAAACCTGCTGCGGGCGCTCGACGCTGGGCATCAGGCGCTCGGCATTCAGGCCATCAGCGGCATCCGATTCATGGGTTTCAAAAGCCAGGTCATCGAGGCTGGGCGCCTGGCGCCGCAAGCTGAACAGATTCATTGAAAAAAACCTCGATTGAGGTTTTTTGAACTGCCTATGTAAACACTTTCGAAGCAAACGCTGGTCATTGCGCTTTCCGGCCCTGTAAGCCTTGTGAATGCGGTTAGACTAGGCTTCTTCAAGGCGCCGAGCCATTTCGATTTCCCAGCATTTTCGATAAGTGTTACTTATGGATTTCAAACAACTGCGCTATTTCGTCGCGGTCTACGAAGAAGGTCATGTCGGACGTGCCGCCGAGCGCCTGTCGATCTCTCAACCCGCGTTGTCCCAGCAGATCCGCCATCTGGAACAGAACCTCGACGTCATCCTGTTCGAGCGCAGCAGCAAACGGCTGCTGCCGACCCTCGCCGCCCATACGCTGTACAACCACGCGCTGCCATTGCTCGACGGCATGCAGCGCGCCCGCGAGGCGCTGGGCAACTTCAAGGGCCAGGCGCTGCGTACGCTGGCGATCGGTGTGCTGCAAACCGTGCACACCAGCCTGGTGCCGCAAATGCTCGAGCGGGTGCGCAAGGCCCAGCCGCATCTGGTGGTGCAGATTTATGAACTGACGGGACTGGAGATCGAACGCCGCCTGCTCAATGGTTCGCTGGACATCGGCATCAGCTATCTGCCGCCACGCCAGCCGGGGCTTCACGGCGTGATGCTGTACGAAGACGAGCTGACACTGGTCATCCCGGCGGATCATCCGTTGCGCGAATTCAAGAAAGTCTCGATGAGTCAGGCGGCCGAATTACCGATGTTGCTATTGGGCGAAGAGTTTCAAATCCGCCAGATCTGGCAGGCACAATTGGCCAATCTCGGACGACGCCCGCAAGTGCAGGCGGAACTGAACAACATGGTGGGGATTCTCGACAGTCTGCCGCACACGCGTCTGGCGACGGTGCTGCCCGGTCGTTCGCAAAAGGAGTACGACGATCAGGATCTGCTGTGGAAACCGTTGAGTGAGCCGCGTGTGCCGTTGAAGGTCGGACTGGTGTGTCGCGATGTGCAGCGCCAGCAGGCGCCATTGGCCTTGCTGCGAACGTTGCTGGAGGAGGTGATGCAACGTGAGGACAAACCGCTGAAAGGTGCACCGCCGCTGGACACGCTGAGCTGAAAACTTTTCTTCGGGCATAAGAAAACCCCGCCGAAGCGGGGCTTTGCAGACTGTTTCCCTGACATCCATTTCACTCCGCCACCCTGGCAGAATCCTACGTGTCCGTGTTGTTGCTTTGCGCTTCCTGCGCGACGTCCATGGAAAGTAGATTAGCTCTGGATCCAATCTGCGCCTATGGGAGAACAGCAGCACGTCATGTAAGAGATCGCTTACATGACGTTACATCATCAAAACTGCGCAGCATCCAGCAGGAACAGCGACTCGCTGCCAGCTTTCACCGACGCGCTCAACGAGTGAATCCGCGGCAGCAGACGGGCGAAGTAGAACCGCGCGGTGCCGAGCTTGCTCGCGTAGAAATCGTCCTGCGCTTCTTTGCCCAGCGATGCCTTGGCCATCAGCGCCCACATGTAGGCGTAGGAAACGTAGCCAACCACCTGCAGATACTCGACCGATGCCGCACCGATTTCGTTCGGATTGGATTTCGCTCGGTCCAGTAGCCACGAGGTCAGCTCGTCGAGGGTGTCGACGGCGTCATTCAGCGGCTTGGTGAACTCGCCGAGATCGGCACTGGCGGTCGCAGTGAAATGGCGGATCTCGTCGGCGAACAGTTTGTAGAACGCGCCGCCGCTGCCGATGATCTTGCGACCCACCAGGTCCAACGCCTGGATGCCGTTGGTGCCTTCGTAGATCTGGGTGATGCGCACGTCACGCACCAGTTGCTCCTGGCCCCACTCGCGGATATAGCCGTGGCCGCCGAAGATCTGCTGGCCGTGCACAGTGGTTTCCAGACCCAGATCGGTCAGGAACGCTTTGGCCACTGGCGTCAGCAAGGCAACCAGATCTTCCGCACGTTTGCGGGTCGCAGCGTCTTCGCTGAACTTGGCAGTGTCGAGCTGCATCGCCACGTAAGTGGAGAACGCACGGCCGCCTTCATTCGAGGCTTTCATGGTCAGCAGCATACGACGCACGTCCGGGTGGACGATGATCGGGTCGGCCACCTTGTCCTTGTTCTGCGCACCGGTCGGCGAACGGCTTTGCAGGCGGTCGCGGGCGTATTCGATGGCGTTCTGGTACGAGCGCTCGCCGGTGGCCAAGCCCTGAATACCGACGCCCAGACGCTCGTAGTTCATCATGGTGAACATCGCGGCCAGGCCCTTGTTCGGCTCGCCGACCAGGTAACCCACGGCTTCGTCGAAATTCATCACGCAGGTGGCCGAAGCCTGGATGCCCATCTTGTGTTCGATCGAACCGCAGTTCGCCGGATTGCGCGCACCCAGGCTGCCATCGGCATTGACCATGAACTTCGGCACCAGGAACAGCGAAATGCCCTTCGGCCCCGCCGGTGCGTCCGGCAGTTTGGCCAGCACCAGGTGGATGATGTTTTCGGTCAGGTCGTGCTCACCGCCGGTGATGAAGATCTTGGTGCCGCTGACCTTGTAGGAACCGTCGGCCTGAGGCTCGGCCTTGGTGCGAATAATGCCCAGGTCGGTACCGGCGTGCGGTTCGGTCAGGCACATGGAACCGGCCCAGACACCGGCGTACATGTTCGGCAGGTAAGCGGCTTTCAGTTCTTCGCTGGCGTGGGCGTTGATCGACAGGCAGGCGCCGGCGGTCAGCATCGGGTACAGACCGAAAGCCAGACTGGCGGAGTTGACCATCTCTTCAACCTGAGCCGAGACTGCTTTGGGCATGCCCATGCCGCCGTAAGCCGGATCACCACCAACACCGACCCAGCCGCCTTCGGCATAAGTCTGATAGGCCTGTGGGAAACCGGCCGGCGTGGTGACGGCACCGTCGGCCCAGTGGCAGCCTTCTTCGTCGGCCGCGCGACTCAGAGGCGCGATGCTTTTGCTGGTGACCTTGCCGGCCTCTTCGAGAATGGCTTCAACGGTTTCCGCGTCCACAGTCTCGGCCAGGGCCGGCAGTTCGGCCCAGAGTTTGGCGACTTCGAACACTTCATTGAGGACGAAGCGCATATCGCGCAGCGGCGCTTTGTAGTCAGCCATGGCAAACCTCGCAAAGATCTAAACAGGTGATTCGTGGAAGAGTGATTTCGTTGAACCGGAGTGTAACCCAACAACTTTTGCGACACATAGGGTCAGGCCATGACTGTTTTGTTATTTTTAGTCACCAGCTTGTACCCAAAAAGAAGCCCGCGATCAGCGGGCTCTTCTGTCTATCAGTGGCGTGCTACAGCGCGAACAACTGCGCCGGCAGTTTCATCAGGCAATCGCTGCCCGCCTCGATGGCCGAACGATGCGCCGCGGTGCGTGGCAGCAAACGCTTGAAGTAAAACTCGCACGTCGCCAGTTTCCCCTGGCAGAAGTCGCCGTCCCCCTCGCCCGACTCCAGCTGCGCCTGGGCAACCAGCGCCATGCGCAGCCACAGGTAGCCCAGAACGATGTAACCGCTGTACATCAGGTAATCCACCGACGCGGCGCCGACTTCATCCGGATTTTTCATCGCGGCCATCCCGACCTTCATGGTCAACTCGCCCCACTGCTGATTGAGAGCATCGAGCTGAGCGACAAAACCGCCCAGTTGCGCATGCCCGGCATTGGCGCCGCAGAATTTGTGGACGATTTTGGTGAAGTTGCGCAGCAACTTGCCCTGACTGCCCAGCACTTTGCGCCCGAGCAGATCCAGCGCCTGAATGCCATTGGTGCCTTCGTAGATCGGCGCGATCCGGCAATCACGAACAAGTTGTTCCATGCCCCACTCGCGGATAAATCCGTGGCCGCCGAACACCTGCATGCCGTGGTTGGTCACCTCCAGACCGGTGTCTGTCATGAACGCCTTGCAGATCGGGGTCAGGAACGCCAACAGGTCTTCCGCCTCCTGACGCGCCTCGGCGTCCGGGCTCAGATGCGCGACATCGAGCATCTGCGCAGTGAAATACGTCAGCGCGCGGTTGCCTTCGTTGAAAGCTTTCATCGTCAGCAGCATGCGCCGCACGTCCGGGTGGACGATGATCGGGTCGGCCGGTTTGTCCGGAGCTTTGGCGCCGGTCAGAGCGCGCATCTGCAAGCGGTCGTTGGCGTATTTGATCGCCCCCTGGAAACTCGCCTCGCCCAGACACAAGCCCTGCATCCCGGTTCCGAGCCGCGCGTGGTTCATCATGGTGAACATGCAGTTAAGGCCTTTATTTGGCTCGCCGATCAGGAAGCCTTTGGCGGCATCGAAGTTCAGCACGCAGGTGGCCGAGGCCTTGATGCCCATCTTGTGTTCGATTGAGCCGCAGGAAACGCTGTTGCGCTCACCCGCCTCGCCGGCGGCGTCCGGCAGGAATTTCGGCACGATGAACAGCGAAATCCCCTTGGTGCCCGCCGGTGCGTCCGGCAATTTGGCCAACACCAGATGAATGATGTTGCCGCTCATGTCGTGCTCGCCGGCCGAGATGAAAATCTTGCTGCCGGTCACTGCGTAACTGCCGTCGGCCTGAGGCACCGCGCGGGTCTTGATGATGCCCAGATCGGTGCCGCAATGGGCTTCGGTCAGGCACATGGTGCCGGTCCACTGGCCGGCAGTGAGTTTGCGCAGATAGGTGTTTTTCTGTTCTTCGGTGCCGTGGGCGTGGATCGCCGACATGGCGCCGTGAGTCAGGCCCGGGTACATGCCCCAGGAGGTGTTGCTGGAGGCAACCATTTCGCTGATCACCAGCCCCAGTGAACTCGGCAGGCCTTGGCCGCCATAAGCCGGATCTGCCGCCAGACCGTGCCAGCCACCTTCCACGTATTGTGCGAAAGCTTGCTTGAAGCCTGTAGGCGTTGTCACCACGCCGTTGTCGAAATGGCAGCCCTCTTCGTCACCACTGCGATTGAGCGGTGCCAGAACGTTCTCACAGAACTTCGCGCCTTCGTCGAGGATCGCGTTGACCATGTCCGGGCTGGCGTCGTGGGCGCCGAGGGCCGCGTACTGAGTGTGGAAGTCAAAAACGTGGTCTATCAGAAAACGCATGTCACGCAGGGGGGCTTTGTACTCGGGCATGGTGGCTTCTCCTTCAGCAGATTTCTCCAACCTACTGCCGGCCACCCTGCCCGACAATCACTGTCCAGACGCTGAATGCGCCGTCATTACTCAACCTGCGGCGCTGTCCATGCGCACCGCGCCACGGCGGTTCTGACCGAACGCCATCACACAGTTTCGCCCCGCGCCTTTGGCGGCGTAGAGCGCCTGGTCGGCGGACTTGAGCACGTCTTCCGGGGTGCGCTGCTCGACCCTTTCCGCGACACCGATACTGACCGTGACCGATACGCTGGACGCACCGGAGCCGCCTCGTCGCTGACGCCCCTGTTGATCATCCTGTGGGCGGCTTTCCTGATTACGCAACTGGATGTTGTAGGACGCAATCGACTCGCGGATGACCTCAAGGTGCGGCATGCACTCTTCGAGAGTCTTGCCCGCAAACACCAGGGCGAATTCCTCACCACCATAGCGATACGCCCTACCGCCACCGCTGATTTTGGACAGTTTGCTGGCGACCAGTCGCAGGACCTGGTCACCCACGTCGTGGCCGTGGGTGTCGTTGAATTTCTTGAAGTGATCGACGTCACTCATCGCCAGCACATAGTTGCGCCCCAGGCGCTGCATGCGCTCGTTGAGTGCGCGGCGCCCGGGCAGGCCGGTGAGCTCGTCGCGGAAGGCCATTTGATAAGCCTCGTGCGCCACCGCCGCGGCAATCATCAACATCACCTGGCTGCACATGATGTTCAGGGTGAACGGCAGGATGAAGGTTTTCGGCAACATCCAGAACACCCCGAGCAACCCCACCAGTTGCGCCGCATGCAGCGGGCGCGGGTTGCGCCAGTATTGCCAGGCCAGCAACAGGAACGCCGAGAGGAACACCGGATAGGACATCTGGATCAGGCTCATCCACGCGCCGTGCAGGGCGGGCCAGCGGATCTCCGAAAGCCACATCAGCAGGGCCTGGGGATAACTTTGCTCAAGTCCCAACGCCACGCTGCCAAAAGCCAGCAGCACGGCAAACCGCGCCACCATGTCCTGAAACAGGTGCGTGCGCTCTTGCCACGCGGCGAACAGTCCGAACAACAAGGGCAACAGCAGACAGACCAGGTGGAACACTACGGCCGCGTCTTCGCGAACCTTGCCGTTGTCGCGGTAATAGTCGGTCTGGGTGTCGAGCAGGAAGTAGGCGATGTACACCGTGACCATCAGAAACAGTTCGCGCTGGCGTCGGTAAACCGCGCAATACGACCCGCCCAGCAACAGCACCAGGGTTGGCAACACGTTGAACAGCGAGGTGAAGAACACGTTGAGGTCTTTGACGTACGCAGCCGCCAACCCCGCAAGCAACAACAGCAGTGAAGGTATGAAATGACTGAAACGTACAGCGGAAGAACGCGGCAAGGGTAAAGCTCCGACCGTCTTGGCAAAGAGATGGCATTGTGCCTGCAATGTGGCCAGTTAAGCACACACAATGTGATCCAGATCACAGGCTGTCTCTTTAACGGCCGAATCCCTCGGTTTCTGAGCCTTCAATCAAGGTTTTTTCCTTGGCAAGCATGAAACTTTCGTCATGGCCATCATTCGTGATGGCCATGACGATCATTTCCCCTCAAAGATCGTTGTAGAACGGCTGCAACGGCCCCTCCGCCGCCGGCCGGCCTTCAGCGCCGTAAGGCTTGAGATTGAGCGATGCGTCCGTCGCCTGGCGGGTCGTGACTTTCGGACTGGCCGGGCGCTGGGTCACGGCATTTTCATCGCCGATATGGCCCTGCGGGATCACCAGCGACGGATGATCGAACGGTGCTCGCTCCCAGGCCACGCGCGGATCGGTCAAGCCGACTTCCATGAATTTCACCAGCGCGTCGATTTCATCGGGCGTCAGGTTCAGCGCCGTCATGTCCGGATCGAGGTTGGAAGTGTTATGCTGGTTCACCGCCGGATGCTCGAAACCGCTGGTGTTGTTGGCGTCTTCCCCGCGCCGGTCCCCGCCACGGTTGTAGAACTCCATCACCTGTTTGAGCGTCGAGCGGCTGCCGTTATGGAAGTACGGCCCGGTCAGGGCGATGTTGCGCAGGGTCGGCGTCTTGAACGCGCCGTCGACCGAATCGCGGAAACCGACATTCGGTTTGAGCGTGGCATCGCATGGAATGGCCGCGCTCAATGGCGCCTCGAACGTGCAGACATCGACGTCCAGCGGATCGACCGATTTTCCGCCCTGCAATACGGTATTGTACTGTCGGGTGAACGACCAAGGATTGCCCCACGCATCAGCGCCGCCGAGGGCCAGATCTTCCGAGGTCGGGCGCACGCCGGTGTTGTAGAAACCGTTGTCGTACAGAGTGGTCAGGTTATCGGCCATCACCATCCGTTCGATGCGTTCACGCGGATGCATCAGCAGGCGGCTGGCAGCGTTGGTCAGCTCCGGCCCGCCGTGGCAATTGACGCATTTGCCCTTGCCGAGAAACAGCTTCATGCCTTCGACCTGTTGCGCGTTCATCGCGGTGTGATCGCCCTGCAGGTAAGCATCAATCGGCGCCTGATCGGAGATCAGCGTGGCTTCGTACATCTGAATCGCCAGGCCGAAGAACAGCGGGAAGTTAGCCTCCATCTGGGTGTACGGCGCACCGCCCACCAGAACGTTTTGCGTGGCGTTCCACAGCCGGGGCTGGAAGGCATTCTTGATCAGTTCGCGATAAGTCGGGCGACGTGCGCCGGACACCGGGCCCAGAACCGAATCGGTGGAAGAAATCCGCTGCTGCTTGAGCATCAGCGTGTCGAGCATCCGGCGACCGATGTCGGCAAAGGTACGGCCGCCGCAGGACATTTCCACCGGGCTACCGGGCGGGCCGACGGCTTGCGAGGCGGCTGACGCATCGTTAAGCGCCAGCCTCACTTTGGTGGCAACCGTGCTGCGTTCGCTGGTCACGTAGATCCCGGCATCCGGATCGCGATTGCCGAACGGCGAGAAGCCGTTGAACACGTTGTTGGCCCGGCCGTCCCAGAAGTTGCGCACGTTGAACGCGGCGTTGATCACCGACGGCGCATTGCGTCCGGTGCTGCGGCGAACGTTGATGCCACCGACCTGGAAAATACCATCCGGCTGCTGAGTGCATTTGTCAAAACGTGCCTGATTGGGCTTGACGAAGTTGGCGTCAAACACGCCTTGCGAGCCGACCACGTCGTCTGTCGAGTAAACGATGGGCGAGTTGCGCTCCAGGGGATTGCTCAACACGTGGGTCGGGAAGTCGGTTTTCTTCAGTGTGTAATTCGGACCGCCCTTCCCGCCGGACAATGTCGCGTAGGACGCCACGTCACCGGGAATGTCGGAGGCCACAAACGGCTTGTTGAAAATCGACGCGACGTTGGCGTTGGTGTTGGCCTGGCCGGGGTTGAGCTGGTTGGTGATGCGGTGATCGACGCCGGCATGGTAGTGGCAGGAGGCGCATGCAGTCGCGCCGTCGCTGCCGATCTCCATGTCCCAGAACAACGCCTTGCCCAACAGGATGGCGGCAGAGCGGTTGAGCACGTAGTCGGTCATCAGATCGACCTTGCGTCCGCCTTCGGTCCCGGACGGATCGGGAGGCACCATCCCCCGCAACGACTGCAGCGACGGCACCTCCGGCACGGGAGGATCGACTACGGCTGGGTCGGCGGCCCATGCGCTGTGGACTGACAGCGCGGCGGGTAACCAGAAGGTCAAACGAGCGAGTCGACTGATTTTCATAGGCTTCACCCTGACTGTTGTAGTTAAGTGCCGGGCGTCTTGCTTCTTTGAGCAGGCAGTTCTGGTTAGCACCGGTAATTCGGGCAGTGCAATTAATTGGCCATTCTTCTGGAAACATTTTGAATCAATAAGCGTAAGGGTTCGGCTGAGCAGCGCCCTCATCAATGCTGGGGAATCAGCCCCGGGATTGGGGAAATCCGGGTACAAAAAAAACCGCTGCCCCCGAAGGGGCAGCGGTTTTTTGAAGGACTGCGTTAAGGCTTAGTAGCCCAGTGCGAAGTCTTCTTCTTTCATGTCCATCAGGTTGTTGGCGCCCGACAACATGGTGGCTACGTGCGTACGGGTACGCGGCAGGATGCGCTGGAAGTAGAAGCGCGCGGTTTGCAGCTTGGCGGTGTAGAACGCCTCGTCGGTGGTGCCTGCAGCCAGTTTTTCAGCAGCCAGACGCGCCATGTCAGCCCAGAAGTAGGCCAGGCAGGCGTAACCGGAGTACATCAGGTAGTCCACAGAGGCCGCGCCGACTTCTTCGCGATCTTTCATGGCGGCCATACCGACCTTCATGGTCAGCTCGCCCCACTCTTTGTTCAGTGCAGCCAACGGTGCGACGAATTCTTTGACGGCTTCGTTGCCTTCGTTGTTCTGACAGAACTTGTGGACGATCTTGGTGAAGCCCTTCAAAGCCTCGCCCTGAGTCATCAGCACTTTACGGCCCAGCAGGTCGAGTGCCTGGATGCCGGTGGTGCCTTCGTACAGCATCGAGATGCGGCTGTCGCGAACGTTCTGCTCCATGCCCCACTCGGCGATGAAGCCGTGGCCGCCGTAGATCTGTACGCCGTGGTTGGCGGATTCGAAACCGACTTCGGTCATGAACGCTTTGGCGATCGGAGTCATGAAGGCCAGCAGTGCGTCGGCTTTCTTCTTCTCTTCTTCGTCCACGCCGTACTTGACGATGTCGACCTGTTTGGCGGTGAAGTACACCATCGCACGGTTGCCTTCGGCGAATGCCTTCATGGTCAACAGCATGCGACGTACGTCTGGGTGAACGATGATCGGGTCAGCCGCTTTGTCCGGCGCTTTCGGGCCAGTCAGGGAACGCATTTGCAGGCGATCGCGAGCGTACTTCAGGCCACCCTGGAAGCCGATTTCGGCGTGAGCCAGACCTTGCAGCGCGGTCCCCAGACGTGCGGTGTTCATGAAGGTGAACATGCAGTTCAGGCCTTTGTTCGCCGGGCCGATCAGGAAACCGGTCGCGCCGTCGAAGTTCATCACGCAGGTCGCGTTGCCGTGGATGCCCATCTTGTGTTCGATCGAACCACAGTTCACGGCGTTGCGTGCACCGACGGTGCCGTCGGCGTTCGGCAGGAACTTGGGAACGATGAACAGGGAAATGCCTTTGGTACCGGCCGGTGCATCCGGCAGGCGGGCCAGCACGATGTGGACGATGTTGTCGGCCATGTCGTGTTCACCGGCCGAGATGAAGATCTTGGTACCGGAGACTTTGTAGGAACCGTCGGCCTGAGGTTCGGCCTTGGTGCGCAGCATGCCCAGGTCGGTGCCGCAGTGCGGTTCGGTCAGGCACATGGTGCCGGTCCATTCGCCGGAGACCAGTTTGGTCAGATAGGCTTCTTGCTGCTCTGGAGTGCCGTGCTCGGAGATGGTGTTCATCGCGCCGTGCGACAGGCCCGGGTACATGCCCCACGACCAGTTCGCTTCGCCGACCATTTCGCTGACAGCCAGACCCAACGACTCAGGCAGACCCTGACCGCCGTGCTCGACGTCATGCGCCAGGCTTGGCCAGCCGCCTTCCACGAATTGCTTGTAGGCCTCTTTGAAACCGGTCGGGGTTTTCACCCCGGACTCGCTCCAGGTGCAGCCCTCGGTGTCACCCACGCGGTTCAGCGGTGCCAGCACCTGCTCACAAAACTTGGCGCCCTCTTCGAGAATGGCGTCAACCATGTCCGGCGTTGCCTCTGCGCACGCTGGAAGGCTCTGATAGTGCGCTTCGTAGCCGAGCAGTTCGTCACGAACGAAGCGAATATCACGCAAGGGGGCCTTGTAGTCAGGCATAGCGATAAACCTCTGCTGATGTAACCGGGAATGAACGACCGCATTGATTTGTTGTGACGGTCAAACAGTTGTTTGAAACATACGTTTACGCCGAAATCTTGTCAAGCGTCGATCTTTTGCCATTCGTCATCACATTTTTCGAACACCGGACACAGCAACGCGACATGCGCCCGAACGAGCCATGTGCAATGAAAAAAGATTAGTTGAGGGAGAAGGACTTACAACGAAAAACGCCGCGAACAGTCGCGGCGTCTGGCAAAGCGGGTATCAGAAAATCAGGCGAACGTATCGATGATCGTACCGAGCATTTCATCGGATGCCTTGGCGACTTTCGTGCCCAGTTCCACTTGAAACTTGCCCTGGGCCATCTCGGCCATGGCGCTGCCCGGATCCATTTGCTGGCTGCGATCCACGCCGCGCAGGCGATCGATCTGGGCTTCGGAGGACTGGCTGGTGACCGAACGCTCAATGGTGTTGTTGGCGATCTGGCTGGCAGCCTGATCGACGCGGTTCTGCCCGGTCTGAATGCTGCTCAGACCTGCATAAAAAGCTGTGTTTCCGGAGATTTCCATGGGAGCTCTCATCCTTTGGAAGGATCAATGGGTGCCATTGAACCAGAGGCGTCAGAAAAACACCCGTCAAAAACACTAATGGCACAGTGCCTTGTCATAGCCAAAATCAGTCGAGCAGATCCAGTTGCAAGTGATCGGCGACCGCCTCGGCGCTGACCGCCTTGAGTTTCGGCACCCGCCCGAGGCACGGCGCCGGAATGCGCTCGGCAAGCGTCGCCAGGTTTTCTTCCAGTCGCGAGGTCTTCGGATCGATGATGTTCGCCACCCATCCCGCCAGTTGCAACCCGTCCCGGGCAATCGCCTCGGCCGTCAGCAATGCATGGCTGATGCAACCCAGACGCACGCCCACCACCAGAATCACCGGCAACTGCAACGCAATCGCCAGGTCCGACAGATTGTCCTGATCTGCCAACGGCACCCGCCACCCGCCCGCGCCTTCAATCAGTGTGAAGTCGGCGTTCATCGCCAGAATTTCGCGCATCGGCGCCAGTAGCGACTGCACAGTCAGCGCCACGCCAGCCTCACGGGCCGCCAGATGCGGCGCGATCGCCGGCTCAAACGCCACCGGATTGACCTGTTGATAAGTCAGCGGCAAAGAGCACTCGGCCTGCAACGCCAGCGCATCCGAATTGCGCAGACCTCTGGGCGTCACGATGCAACCGGACGCCACAGGCTTGCCCGCCGCCGTACTCAACCCGGCGGATCTGGCGGCATGCAGCAACCCAGCGGCGACAGTCGTCTTGCCGACGTCAGTGTCGGTTCCGGTGATGAAATAGGCTGCGCTCATAAGGGTTTCTCCAACACGGCGTAGACCACCTGATAAGTCGCCGGCAAGCCCTGCAGCTGACGAAACTGCTCGTAAGCCTCGACCAGCCCCAGAATCCGCGCCCGCCCGGTCAATCCGCCCGGTCGACCGGGGTTCAGGTTATGCGCGCCCAGCGCCTTGAGTTCGTGTGTCAGGCTGCGCACATCCGGGTAATGCAGCACATGTGGCCGGTTCTCCAGACTGACCGTGCGCAGACCACTGGCCGCGCACAATTGCTCGTACCGGGCGAACTCGCGAAAGCGGTTGACGTGCACCAGGCCATCGACCTGACGCCAGCTGTCGCGCAATTCGTACAGCGTCCCTACACAAAGACTAGCAAACGCGAAAATCCCCCCCGGTTTCAGCACCCGGAAGGCTTCGGCGAGCACCGATTCGAAGTCCGCACACCACTGCACGGCGAGGCTGGAAAAGATCAGATCGCAGGTCGAATCCTGCAACGGCAAGCGTTCAGCATCGCCGGCGATGAAGTGCGTGGCCCCGCCCAACGGCCGGGCGTGATTGAGCATGCCTTCGGCAATGTCCAGCGCCAGCCCTTCGTTTCCCGCAAAACGTTCGGCCAGCACCCGGGTGAAATAACCGGTGCCACAGCCAAGATCCAGCCAGCGTGCCGACCGAAAATCCGCCGGCAAACGATTCAACAGCTGCGTACCGACATCACGCTGCAACTCTGCGACGCTGTCGTAGCTGGGCGCTGCGCGAGAAAAAGAAGCCGCGACCTGGCGCTTGTCAGGCAAGCCACCGGGCAGCGCCGCAAGAGACAAATCAGTCATCACCACACTCACTTAAAAACGCCTGGATCGCCCCCGCCACACCGTGGGGATCTTCCAGAAGAAACGCATGGCTGGCCTGCTCGATCAGCCCGACCTCGACATCCGCCAGCAACGCGAACAACTCGCCCGCAGCTTCCGCCGGCACCAGCCCGTCCAGCCCGCCAAACAAATGCAATTGCGGGCCTCGAAACACCTGCAAGGCATTGCGCGTATCGATCTGCGCCAACAACTCCAGACCCGCCATCAAGGCGATCGGTGAAATGTTCGGCGCACCGCCCAGCAACAGTCGCGACAAGCCGCGAGAGTCTTGCGCACCCTGAGCGCACAGCAACGAAAAACGCTTGAGGGTCTGGCGCGGATCAGCACTGCAACCGGCCAGAAACGCATCGAAGGTTTCCCCCGGCATCGCGCTCGGCCACTGGTCATGGGCCACAAAAGAAGGATTGCTCGCCAATGTCAGCAAGCCGCAGCAATGTTCACCACGCCGCGCCGCCAGCTCAGAAGCCAGCGTGCCGCCCAGCGACCAGCCCCCCAGCCAGACGTCCTGAGGAATGCGTTCGTCGAGTTCATCGAGCCAGTCTTGAAGATCGCTGGATTCCAGCTCCGGCAGCGGTTCGATTTCCACCGTCAGGTGTTCATCGAGCCCACGCAGCGCTGCCGCCAACGGCTCCAGCGGGGAAACCCCGAGGCCCCAGCCGGGGAGCAGAATCAGTCGATCACGCATGGCTTGGCTCCGACTTCAGTTGGGCAAAGCAATCGGCCAGTCCTTCTAACAATAGTTGCACCTGCGCCTCGCTGTGGGCGGCGGTCAGGGTGACCCGCAGCCGCGCACTGCCGGCAGGCACGGTCGGCGGACGGATCGCGGTGACCATCAGCCCACGCTCGCGCAGCATCTGTGACAAACGCACGGCGCGACCGGCATCGCCAATCATGATCGGCTGGATCGGCGTGAAGCTGTCCATCAACTCCAGACCGATCTGTTCGGCGCCGTGGCGGAACTGGCGGATCAGCGTTCGCAAATGCTCGCGACGCCAGTGCTCGCTGCGCAGCAGCTCCAGGCTTTTCAATGTTGCGCAGGCCAGCGCCGGCGGCTGGCTGGTGGTGTAGATGTACGGGCGGGCAAACTGGATCAGGCTTTCGATCAACTCTTCACTGCCGGCGACAAACGCGCCCGCCGTGCCGAACGCTTTGCCGAGTGTGCCGACCAGCACCGGCACGTCATCCTGGCTCAAACCGAAATGCTCGACGATCCCGCCACCGTTCGCGCCCAGAGGACCGAAACCGTGGGCGTCATCGACCATCAACCAAGCGCCTTTGGCCTTGGCTTCCCGGACCAGCGCCGGCAGGTCGGCGAGATCACCGTCCATGCTGAACACGCCGTCGGTGACCACCAGCGTATTGCCGGTGGCTTTCTCCAGACGTTTGGCGAGGCTTTCGGCGTCGTTGTGCAGATAACGATTGAAGCGCGCGCCGGACAACAATCCGGCGTCCAGCAACGACGCATGATTGAGCCGGTCTTCCAGCACCGTATCGCCCTGCCCGACCAACGCCGTGACCGCGCCGAGGTTGGCCATGTAGCCGGTGGTGAACAACAGCGCACACGGCCGTCCGGTGAGGTCGGCGAGAGCTTCTTCCAAAGCGTGATGCGGGCCACTATGGCCGATCACCAGATGCGAGGCTCCACCGCCGACGCCCCACTTCGAAGCACCGGCGCGCCAGGCTTCGATCACTTGCGGGTGATTGGCCAGGCCCAGGTAATCGTTGTTGCAGAACGCCAGCAACGGCTGACCGTCGACCACCACTTGCGGCCCCTGGGGGCTTTCAAGCAGCGGTCGCTGGCGATAGAGATTTTCGGCACGACGGGCAGCAAGGCGTGCGGCGAGATCGAAAGACATGCAAGCCTCACGGGTAGCAAGTGAATCAGCAGGCGCTGCCCGAGGCAGCGCCTGAAAGAACGGACGATCAGACTGCCGCGTTGTAGAACTGCTCGCTGCTCTTCTGCTCCACCAGCGCCTGCTCGATGGCGGCCTGATGCACTTCGTCGGCATGTTCTTCGCGGGCTTCCGGCTGAATGCCCAGACGTGCAAACAGTTGCATGTCCTTATCGGCCTGCGGGTTGGCGGTGGTCAACAGTTTGTCGCCGTAGAAAATCGAGTTGGCGCCGGCGAAGAACGCCAGGGCCTGCATCTGCTCGTTCATCGCTTCGCGGCCGGCGGACAGGCGCACGTGGGATTGCGGCATGAGGATGCGTGCCACGGCAAGCATGCGGATGAAGTCGAACGGATCGACGTCGTCGGCGTTTTCCAGCGGTGTACCGGCCACTTTCACCAGCATGTTGATCGGCACCGATTCCGGATGCTCCGGCAGGTTGGCCAGCTGGATCAACAGGTTCGCGCGGTCATCGAGGGACTCACCCATGCCGAGGATGCCGCCGGAGCAGATTTTCATGCCGGCATCGCGCACGTAGGCCAGAGTCTGCAGACGCTCGCTGTAGGTGCGGGTGGTGATGATGCTGCCGTAGAACTCCGGCGAGGTGTCGAGGTTGTGGTTGTAGTAGTCGAGTCCGGCCTTGGCCAGCGCTTCGGTCTGATCTTGATCGAGTCGACCGAGGGTCATGCAGGTTTCCAGGCCCATGGCTTTCACGCCTTCGACCATCTTCAACACGTACGGCATGTCCTTGGCCGACGGATGCTTCCACGCCGCGCCCATGCAGAAACGGGTCGAACCGATGGCTTTGGCGCGGGCAGCCTCTTCGAGGACTTTCTGCACTTCCATCAGTTTTTCTTTTTCCAGCCCGGTGTTGTAGTGACCGGACTGCGGACAGTATTTGCAATCTTCCGGGCAGGCGCCGGTCTTGATCGACAGCAGGGTAGAAACCTGGACGCGGTTGGCGTCGAAATGCGCGCGGTGCACCGTTTGCGCCTGGAACAGCAAGTCGTTGAATGGCTGAACGAAGAGTGCTTTGACTTCGGCTAAAGACCAGTCGTGACGCAGGGTGGCAGTGGTGCTGGCGCTCATGGGCGATTCCTTGGTTATGCTTGGCTTGCGCCTGGGGAAACGGAATACCCACAGGCACGACACGGATGTTCGGCATATTTAAGGAAGAGACATGCACTGTCAACCACATCAAGATAGACCGGTTTACATCTGGTTAAATAACAACCAACACTGTTTGCTGTGCGATGAGCCGACGGAAACCGAAACACCTCTCTGCGTGGCTTGCGAAACCGATCTGCCCTGGTTGAGCGATCAATGCGTAACGTGTGCCTTACCACTGCCCGCTACGGGTCTGACGTGCGGTGGCTGTCTCAAGGATCCGCCCGCCTTCGAACACGTGGTGGTGCCCTGGTCCTATGGCTTTCCGGTGGACAGCCTGATCACCCGCTTCAAGCACAACGCGAAATGGCCGATTGGCCGCCTGCTCGGCGATGTTCTCGGGCAATACCTGCAACATCGCTTCGACGAAGGTCTGCTGCGCCCGGACGCTTTGTTACCAGTGCCATTGGCGAACAAGCGTCTGCGCCAACGTGGATTCAATCAGGCGGCAATGCTGGCGCGGTGGCTCGGCAAGCAACTGGACCTGCCCTGTGAGGAAAACGTCCTGCGCCGTATTCAAGACACCAGCGCCCAGCAGGCACTCGACGCCAAGGCGCGTAAACGCAATTTGCGTAATGCCTTCGATCTTTTGCCAGACGCTCGCATACAAGGTCGGCATCTGGCCTTGGTGGATGACGTGCTGACCACAGGCGCCACCGCCCAGGCACTGGCCCGACTGTTGATGGACGCGGGCGCAGCACGGGTCGACGTCTACTGCCTGGCCAGAACACCGAAACCTGGCGACGCGGCTTGACTCACACGAGCCAAGCGGCCAACTTCCTCCTCCATCAACCCAGCACAAAGCACCCGACATGTCCTTGCCTTCCCTGTTGTCCCAGCACATCGTCCGCCGTCCGCAGCGCATCGCCTTGCTGCAACACATCGCCGAACAGGGCTCGATCACCCGCGCCGCGAAAAGCGCGGGCCTGAGTTACAAGGCGGCGTGGGATGCCATCGATGAGCTGAACAATCTGGCGCAAAAACCCTTGGTCGAACGGGCTGTCGGCGGCAAGGGCGGCGGTGGAGCGAAACTGTCCAGCGAAGGCGAACGGGTGCTGCGTCTTTATCAGAAGCTGCAAGCCTTGCAGGCACAGGTGCTGGAAGCCGCCGAAGACGCCAGCGATCTGGATCTGCTCGGCCGTTTGATGCTCAGGACCAGCGCGCGTAACCAATTGCACGGCAAGGTCGTCAGCATCGAGCATCAGGGCCGCAATGACCTGATCCGCCTCGAACTGGCCGAAGGCCTGTGCATCGACGCGCAGATCACCCACGACAGCACCGTGCATCTGGAGCTGCAACCGGGTACCGAAGTCGTGGCATTGATCAAGGCTGGCTGGCTTGAATTGTTGGCCAGCGGACAGGCCGCAACATCTGGTCACAATCTTCTCGAGGGCACCCTCGAAGCAATTCTCGACGCCGAGGACGGCCCCAGCGAAGTGCGCATCGCCCTGCCCAATGGCCAGACACTCTGCGCCCTGGCTGAGCCACTGCACCTGCGCACCCACAAACTGACCGTCGAACAACCGGTGCAGGTGCAGTTCTCGCCGTCCAATGTGCTGATCGGCACGCCGCTTTAGCACGGGCTCCTGCAACAAAAGCGTCATCGCCTCTCATTAAGGTGGCTGCCAAAACCAAGCAGGAAGCCTGATGTGAGCCTATTAGAAGAAAACCAATCCACTGACCTGGAAAAAATGGTCGGCCTGAGCCGTCGCGGTTTCATCGGTGCCGGCGCGTTGTGCGGCGCGGCGATGTTCCTCGGCGGCAGCCTGTTGAGCCGCAGCGCGCTGGCCACCGGTGTCAGCGCCGGTAACAGCCGCCTGCTCGGCTTCGACAGCATTCCGGCCGCCACCACCGACGTCATCAGCCTGCCCAAGGGCTACAAGTCATCGGTACTGATCAGCTGGGGTCAGCCACTGCACAAGAACGGCCCGGCCTTCGACCCGAGCGGCAACGGCACCGCGGCTGCACAGGAAGTGCAGTTCGGCGACAACAACGACGGCATGAGCCTGTTCGCCTTCCCGGACGACAAGAATCGCGCCCTGATGGCGATCAACAACGAATACACCAACTACCGCTACCTCTACCCCCATGGCGGCCAGCCGCAATCGGCGGAAGACGTACGCAAGGCCCTGGCCTGCGAAGGCGTGTCGGTGATCGAAGTGGCGCGCAAGAACGGCCAGTGGCAGTTCGTTCAGGGCTCGCGTTACAACCGCCGCATCCACGGCAACTCGCCGCTGCGTATCAGTGGCCCGGCTGCCGGCCATGAGCTGATGAAAACCAGCGCCGACAAGCACGGCAAGAAAGTCCTCGGCACCTTCCAGAACTGCGCCAACGGCAAGACCCCGTGGGGCACTTACCTGACCTGCGAAGAAAACTTCACCGACTGCTTCGGCAGCAGCAACGCCCAGCAGCAATTCAACCCGGCGCAGAAACGCTACGGCGTGACAGCCGCCAGCCGCGAGATCAACTGGCATCCGTTTGATCCACGCTTCGACATGGCGAAGAACCCGAACGAGATCAACCGCCACGGCTGGGTGGTGGAAATCGACCCGTTCGACCCGCAATCGACCCCGGTCAAACGCACCGCCCTCGGTCGCTTCAAACACGAAAACGCCGCCCTGGCCGAGACCGACGACGGTCGCGCCGTGGTGTACATGGGCGACGACGAACGCGGCGAGTTCATCTACAAATTCATCAGCCGCGACCGCATCAACCACCGCAACGCCAAAGCCAACCGCGACATCCTCGATCACGGCACCTTGTACGTGGCGAAGTTCGACGCGGGCGACGGTAACCCCGACCACCCGAAAGGCCAGGGCCAGTGGATCGAGCTGACCCACGGCAAGAACGGCATCGACGCCAGCAGCGGTTTTGCCGATCAGGCCGAAGTGCTGATTCACGCGCGTCTCGCCGCCAGCGTGGTCGGCGCCACGCGCATGGACCGCCCGGAATGGATCGTGGTCAGCCCGAAAGACGGCCAGGTTTATTGCACCCTGACCAACAACGCCAAGCGCGGCGAAGACGGGCAACCGGTGGGTGGGCCGAACCCGCGCGAGAAAAACGTCTACGGGCAGATTCTGCGCTGGCGCACTGATCGCGACGATCACGGTTCGAAGACCTTCGGCTGGGATCTATTCGTGGTAGCCGGCAACCCGAGCGTGCACGCCGGAACGCCAAAGGGCGGCTCGTCGAACATCACCCCGCAGAACATGTTCAACAGCCCGGACGGCCTCGGTTTCGACAAGGCCGGACGGTTGTGGATCCTCACAGACGGCGATTCCAGCAACGCCGGGGACTTTGCCGGAATGGGCAACAACCAGATGCTCTGCGCCGATCCCAAGACGGGCGAGATTCGCCGGTTCATGGTCGGACCGATCGGTTGTGAAGTCACCGGGATCAGTTTCTCGCCGGATCAGAAAACCCTGTTCGTCGGGATTCAGCACCCGGGCGAAAACGGCGGTTCGACCTTCCCCGAGCATTTGCCGAACGGCAAGCCGCGCTCTTCGGTGATGGCGATTACCCGTGAGGATGGCGGGATCGTCGGCGCCTGATTCTGCGACGCGCTGATCGTTCCCGTGCCCTGCACGGGAACGATCCCACTCAAGACACCCCGTCTGCGCTACCATGCTGGGCCGGACGCGGCAGCCTGCCGCGCGCAGGAGTCAGCATGGCCCACCCGTTTGAAACCCTCACCCCAGACCTCGTGCTCGATGCCGTCGAAAGCATCGGCTTCCTGAGCGACGCGCGCATTCTGGCGCTCAACAGTTACGAAAACCGCGTCTATCAGGTCGGCATCGAAGACTCCGAACCGCTGATCGCCAAGTTCTATCGCCCGCAGCGCTGGACCAACGAAGCGATTCTGGAAGAGCACCAGTTCACCTTCGAACTGGCCGACGTCGAAATCCCGGTGGTGGCGCCATTGGTCCACAACGGTAAAACCCTGCACGAACACGCCGGCTTTCGTTTTACCCTGTTTCCCCGTCGCGGCGGCCGAGCGCCGGAGCCGGGCAATCTCGATCAGCTGTATCGCCTCGGCCAGTTGCTCGGGCGCATGCACGCAGTCGGCGGAACCAAACCGTTCGAGCACCGCGAAGCGTTGGCCGTGCAGAACTTCGGCCATGCCTCGCTGAACACTTTGCTGGAAGGCAACTTCATTCCCAAAAGCCTGTTGCCGGCCTACGAGTCCGTCGCCCGCGACCTGCTCAAGCGTGTGGAAGACGCCTACGCCGCCACGCCGCACCGGAACATCCGCATGCATGGCGATTGCCACCCCGGCAACATGATGTGCCGCGACGAGATGTTCCACATCGTCGACCTCGACGACTGCCGCATGGGCCCGGCGGTGCAGGACATCTGGATGATGCTCGCCGGCGACCGTCAGGATTGTCTCGGACAGCTGTCGGAATTGATGGACGGCTACAACGAATTCCACGATTTTGACCCGCGCGAACTGGCGCTGATCGAACCGCTGCGCGCCCTGCGCCTGATGCACTACAGCGCCTGGCTGGCCCGTCGCTGGGACGATCCGGCGTTCCCTCACAGCTTTCCGTGGTTCGGCACGGAACGTTATTGGGGGGACCAGGTGCTGGCGTTGCGTGAACAGCTTGCAGCGCTGAACGAAGAGCCGTTGAAGCTTTTCTGACACGACACGTCTATACAACTGCCCGTACAATCGCCGCTTTGTTAGCTGCCTAAGCAAGGATTCTGCATGCAAGCCGCCAACCCGCGTCGCGGGTACATTCTGGGCCTGAGTGCCTACATCATCTGGGGACTGTTCCCGCTCTACTTCAAAGCCATCGCCGAAGTACCGGCGGTGGAAATCATCATCCACCGGGTGCTGTGGTCGGCGCTGTTCGGCGCGCTGTTGCTGATGGTCTGGAAGCATCCAGGCTGGTGGCAGGAGTTGCGCGACAACCCGAAACGCCTGGCGATTCTTGCACTCAGCGGTACCTTAATCGCGGCCAACTGGCTGACCTACGTCTGGTCGGTGAACAACGGGCGGATGCTGGAAGCGAGCCTCGGTTACTACATCAACCCGCTGGTGAACGTGCTGCTGGGCATGCTGATCCTCGGCGAACGCCTGCGCCGCATGCAGTGGCTGGCGGTCGGTCTGGCGGCGGTCGGCGTTGCGCAGCAGGTCTGGCAGGTGGGCAGTCTGCCGTGGGTGTCGCTGGTGCTGGCACTGACCTTCGGTTTCTACGGGCTGATCCGCAAGCAGGCGCCGGTCAAGGCACTGCCGGGGCTGGTGGTGGAAACCTGGATGCTGGTGCCGATCGCCCTCGCGTGGCTGCTGTTCAATCCGACCGCCACCAGTGCACAGGCCGCGTTCTGGACCACCTCCGAAGCCTGGTGGCTGGTGGCTGCCGGTCCGGTGACGCTGGTGCCGTTGGTGTGCTTCAACGCGGCTGCACGACACTTGCCTTACACCACACTCGGCTTCCTGCAATACCTGGCACCAACGCTGGTGCTGCTGCAAGCCGTGCTGCTGTTCGGCGAGCATTTGTCGTCCAGCACGCTGATCGCCTTCATGTTTATCTGGGCCGGTCTGGCGGTGTACAGCGTCGATGCCTGGCTAACCCTGCGCCGTCGCAGCTGATCAAAAAACGCACAAACCTCCACAGGCCACGGTTCTCGTGGCCTGTATCGTTCCTTCCCAAGGTTATCCACAGCGTGATCCCCGCCGTTTGTGCGCAAGTCACTGAATGCTGGCGGTTTTTTGATCAATCTTCGCCAAGCCACGGCAGGTGTGGCCTGGCGGTCATTCTCTACAGGTTATCCACAGGCAGGTGCACGTTTAAACTGGATAACCCGATCCGTCTTCACAGATCGGTGCGCAGCACCAATTCCACCATCAAGTCATCGGCCAGGGTTTCCAGGCGCGATTGCAGCACATCAAGCGACAGGGTCAGTGGCACCGCCAGGATCGCCTCGGCGTGGAACAGCGGCTCGCTGCTCATCGGCGCCGGGCGTACTTCGGTCACCAGCCGTTCGAGGTTGACGCCCTGCTCGCTCAGCAACCGGGTGATGTCGCGCACGATGCCCGGACGATCATTCCCCACCAGTTCCATGGCAATCGGTTTCCAGGTGCACGCCTGTTCAATCCCGCTTTCGGCCACCAGCACACGAATGCCCTGCGTCGACAGCGCTTGTAAGGCATCGACTAATTCGTCGTAAGCCTCTGCTGGCACGCCGACCCGCAAAATCCCGGCGAACTGCCCGGCCATCCGCGACATGCGGCTTTCCAGCCAGTTGCCGCCGTGTTCGGCGATGCATTGGGCGATGCGCTCGACCTGACCCGGCTTGTCCGGCGCGAAGACGGTGAGTACGAGGTGATCCATGGCGCAGCCCTCTTGTCATGACTTTTGTTATAGAAAAGCAAGTATAGGCAAGCGTTCGACAGACGCCTCAGACGCTCGAGATCACAAATCGTGTACAACTTTTTATATTTAGCTGGAACAATCCAATGGTTTTTTGAGAACATCCCGTTCCGCGCCGTGACCGCAATGCGTCATGGGGTCGCAGAACGACGTAATTAGTCTGATTTTCACAACCGCAATGCATCATGTAGTATGCCGCAGCGCGCACTACATAACGTTGGATCGATGTCTGCCCAAGGCACGTTCGCAACCCTGAAAGCCCTGTCAGCAAGGCCCCCAAGCCGTTGATTGGTCCCAGCCCAGCCGCCAGCGATGGCATGTACTGGTCGAGGGGTTTGTGGTTTAAATGGCCAGAGGCTTCATTGTTAAATTGAAGAGCTGAAAAGCGAAATAGCTGAGCAGAGTGAGGCAAGCAATGACTGAACACGTTCAAGTCGGTGGCCTGCAGGTCGCCAAAGTCCTGTTCGACTTCGTGAACAACGAAGCCATTCCCGGTACCGGTCTCACCGCCGACAAATTCTGGGAAGGTGCCGACAAGGTCATTCACGACCTGGCGCCGAAGAACAAAGCCCTACTCGCCAAACGCGATGACTTCCAGGCCCGTATCGATGGCTGGCACCAGACCCGTGCCGGTCAGCCGCACGACGCCGTGGCCTATAAATCCTTCCTGCAAGAGATCGGTTATCTGCTGCCAGAAGCGGCTGATTTCCAGGCAACGACGCAAAACGTCGATGACGAAATCGCCCGTACCGCCGGCCCGCAACTCGTGGTTCCGGTGATGAACGCCCGCTTCGCCCTCAACGCCTCGAACGCCCGCTGGGGCTCGCTGTACGACGCCCTGTATGGCACCGACGCCATCAGCGAAGCCGGCGGCGCGGAAAAAGGCAAAGGCTACAACAAGGTGCGTGGCGACAAAGTCATCGCCTTCGCCCGTGCGTTCCTCGACGAAGCAGCGCCACTGGCGGCTGGCTCTCACGTCGATTCCACCGGCTACAAGATCGCTGATGGCAAACTGGTCGTCACCCTCAAGGGCGGCAGCAGCAGCGGCCTGCGCAATGATGCGCAACTGATCGGTTTTCAGGGCGACGCCAATGCGCCGATCGCGATCCTGCTGAAGAACAACGGTCTGCATTTCGAAATCCAGATCGACGCCAGCACCCCGGTCGGCCAGACCGATGCTGCCGGCGTCAAAGACATCCTGATGGAAGCGGCACTGACCACCATCATGGACTGCGAAGACTCCGTGGCTGCCGTCGATGCCGACGACAAGGTTGTGATCTACCGCAACTGGCTGGGCCTGATGAAGGGCGACCTCGCGGAATCCGTTTCCAAGGGCGGCCAGACGTTCACCCGCACCATGAACCCGGACCGCACCTATACCAAGGTCGACGGCAGCGAACTGACCCTGCACGGCCGCTCGCTGTTGTTCGTACGTAACGTCGGTCACCTGATGACCATCGACGCGATCCTCGACAAGCACGGCAACGAAGTGCCGGAAGGCATCCTCGACGGTCTGGTGACGTGCCTGGCGGCGATGCACAACCTGAGCGGCAACACCTCGCGCAAGAACACCCGCACCGGTTCGGTCTACATCGTTAAACCGAAGATGCACGGCCCGGAAGAAGCGGCGTTCACCAACGAACTGTTCGGTCGCATCGAAGACGTGCTGGGCCTCAAGCGCAACACCCTGAAAGTCGGGATCATGGACGAGGAGCGCCGCACCACGGTCAACCTCAAGGCCTGCATCCAGGCCGCCAGCGAGCGTGTGGTGTTCATCAACACCGGTTTCCTCGACCGTACCGGCGACGAAATCCACACCTCCATGGAAGCCGGCCCCATGGTGCGCAAGGCTGACATGAAAGCTGAAAAGTGGATCGGCGCCTACGAAAACTGGAACGTCGATATCGGTCTGAGCACCGGCCTGCAAGGTCGTGCACAAATCGGTAAAGGCATGTGGGCAATGCCCGACCTGATGGCGGCGATGCTCGAACAGAAAATCGCTCACCCGATGGCTGGTGCCAATACTGCCTGGGTTCCATCGCCGACCGCCGCTGCGCTGCACGCGCTGCACTATCACAAGGTCGACGTGTTCGCCCGTCAGGCCGAGCTGGCCAAACGTGCCCGCGCTTCGGTCGATGACATCCTGACCATTCCGCTGGCGGTCAACCCGAACTGGACGCCGGAGCAGATCAAGAACGAACTGGACAACAACGCCCAGGGCATTCTCGGTTACGTGGTGCGCTGGATCGACCAGGGCGTGGGTTGCTCGAAAGTGCCGGACATCAACGACGTCGGCCTGATGGAAGACCGCGCGACGCTGCGTATCTCCAGCCAGCACATCGCCAACTGGCTGCGCCACGGCATCGTGACCGAAGCGCAAGTGATGGAAAGCCTCAAGCGCATGGCGCCGGTGGTAGACCGTCAGAACGCCAACGACCCGCTGTACCGTCCACTGGCCCCGAACTTCGACAGCAACATCGCCTTCCAGGCGGCGGTCGAACTGGTGATCGAAGGCACCAAGCAGCCGAACGGCTACACCGAGCCGGTCCTGCACCGTCGTCGTCGCGAGTTCAAGGCTGCCAACGGCCTGTAACCTGCGCTGATGCCGGACATGAAAAAGCCCTGATCTTTCGATCAGGGCTTTTTTTGTTTGCGCCGGATTGGCTAAGGTTCGATGCCCAGCTCATGTCTGACGAGACCGAGCAATTTGGCGGTATCAATCGGCTTGAGCAGAAAGTCCACCACGCTCAAATGCATCGCCGCAATCGCATCCTTCACGTCCGCATCACCCGACACAATGATGATCGGCATCGCCGCCCGTACCGACTCGCGCACATGACGAATCAGGTCCAGCCCACCAACATTGCCCATCCGCAGATCGGTGATCACCAGCCCGATGGAAGGTTTTTCCTCGATCATCTTCAGCGCGGATTCGCCGCTGGCCGCCGTCATGCAACGAATGCCATCCAGCCCGAGGATCTCCGACAGCAACTCGCGGGCGTCCTTGTCGTCATCAACGATCAGTACCCGCTGCGGCGGCAGGTCGGGTTCCAGCATGACGGCGCTGAGCGCTTCCCGCTCGGCGTCGCTCAAAATATCGTGGTCGGACATGGCGTTCTCTACGTTTTCAAAATCGATCCCCTGGCACAGTGGTCAGACATCGCTGGACAGAGCTTCAATGTGCACTTCGTCGGATTTTTTTCCAAGGGGCGAACCCGAGAATTTCCGACTGTTTGTGTAGGGCATATCCGAAAACTACCCAACGGCATGCCAAACCTAGACTTACGTCCAATGGGCACCCCGCGCGCCGGGGTCGACCATGGCTGCAACGATCCAATAACAACAATTCGAAAAAGACTGCGGTAATGGTTATGAGTAAAGCGGACGCCTTCACCCAGGCAGGGAAAACCGCGGTGTTGCAAAACATTCAGGGCACGTTGCAATTCCTCCAGCGCTTCCCCCCTTTCAATCAGATGGAACACGCCCACCTCGCCTATCTGGTGGAGCAGTGCCAACTGCGCTTTTACGGTCAGGGCGAAAGCATCATCAAACCCGCCGACGGGCCGGTCGAACACTTCTACATCGTCAAGCAGGGCCGGGTGGTCGGCGAGCGACCGCACACGGCCAAGGGCGGTACCGAAACCACCTTTGAAATCACCACCGGCGAGTGCTTCCCCCTCGCCGCGCTGCTCGGCGAACGGGCGACACGCACCGAACACCTGGCCGGCGAAGACACCTTCTGCCTGCAACTGAACAAACTGGCGTTCATCAAGCTTTTCGCCCTCTCCAACACCTTCCGCGATTTCGCCCTGCGCGGGGTCAGCAGCCTGCTCGATCAAGTCAACCAGCAGGTCCAGCAGAAAGCCGTGGAGACTCTCGGCACCCAGTATTCGCTGAACACCCGCCTAGGCGAATTGGCCATGCGTCATCCGGTGACGTGCAGCCCGACCACTCCGTTGCGCGAAGCGGTGAAGCTGATGCACGAGCAACAGGTCGGCAGCATTGTCGCGGTGGATGAACACAAGGCGCCGCTGGGGATTTTCACCCTGCGTGACCTGCGCCATGTAGTGGCGGAAGGAGTTGGTGACTTCAGCGAACCGATCGAACGCCACATGACGCCCTCGCCGTTCTATCTGTCGCCGGATCACAGCGCCTTCGACGCAGCAATCGCCATGACCGAGCGGCACATCGCCCACGTCTGCCTGGTCAAGGATCAGCGATTGTGCGGCGTGGTTTCCGAACGGGATCTGTTTTCGCTGCAACGGGTCGATCTGGTGCATCTGGCGCGAACCATCCGCAGCGCCCAGCGGGTTGAACAACTGGTGACCCTGCGCGGCGAGATCGGCCAATTGGTGGAGCGCATGCTGGCCCACGGCGCGTCTTCAACCCAAATCACCCACATCATCACCCTGCTCAACGATCACACCGTGTGCCGGGTGATCGAGCTGACCCTCGCCGAGAAAGGCGACCCCGGTGTGCCGTTCAGTTGGCTGTGCTTCGGCAGCGAAGGCCGGCGCGAGCAGACCCTGCACACCGATCAGGATAACGGCATTCTGTTCGACGCGCGGGATGCGGCCCATGCGGCAGAGATTCGCGGCAAGTTGCTGCCCATCGCCCAACAGATCAATAACAGCCTGGCGCAGTGCGGCTTCACCCTGTGCAAAGGCAACGTCATGGCCGGCAATCCGCAGCTGTGCCTGTCCCGTGCCGAGTGGGCCCGGCGCTTTGCCGCATTTATCCGTGAGGCGACGCCGGAGAACCTGCTGGGCTCAAGCATCTATTTCGACCTGCGGGTGGTCTGGGGCGATGAACAGGGTTGCGAGCAACTGCGCCGAGGGATTCTCGATCAGGTCGGCGACAATCGTCTGTTCCAGCGGATGATGGCCGAGAACGCCTTGCGCAACCGCCCGCCGGTGGGGCGTTTCCGTGAGTTCGTGCTGACGAAAAAGAACGGCGAGAAAGCCACGCTGGACCTGAAGATCCAGGGCCTGACACCGTTTGTCGACGGTGCACGTTTGCTGGCGCTGGCCAACGGTATCGACGCCAACAACACCCTCGAACGCTTCCGCCAGTTGGTAGAGAAAGAAGTCATCGATCGACTGGATGGCGCCGCGTACGAAGAGGCTTACCACTTCATCCAGCAGACGCGCATGCAGCAGCATCAACTGCAGACCCGGGAAAACCTGCCGTACTCCAATCGGGTCGATCCCGACAGCCTCAATCATCTGGACCGGCGCATCCTGCGCGAATCCCTGCGCCAGGCTCAGCGCCTGCAAAGCAGCCTGACCTTGCGGTATCAGCTATGAGCCTGTTTTCGTGGCTGCGTCCGGCCAGCCCCGTTCTACCGGAAAATCTGCGACAACGCCTGATGAAACTGCCAGCGATCGGCGAACTGAGCGAATGCAGCCTGCGCGAACAGCGTTGGGTGGTACTGGATCTGGAAACCACCGGGCTGAACCTGAACAAGGATCGGGTGGTGTCGATTGGCGCGGTGGTGATCGAGGACGGCGCCATCGACTTCAGCCAGCAGTTCGAACGCACCCTGCAGTGTCGCGAACTCAAACTCAGCCCCAGCGTGCTGATCCACGGACTGGGGCCGAATGCGATTGCCGCCGGCAGCGAGCCGGCCGAGGCGCTGCTCGAGCTTCTGGAGTTTATTGGCGACAGTCCGGTGCTGGCGTTTCATGCGCCGTTCGACCAGCACATGTTGGGCCGGGCGGTGAAAGAACATTTGGGGCACAAGTTGCAGCAAGTGTTTCTGGATGTCGCCGATATTGCACCGCTGGTTTGTCCGCAAGCGCATATTCGCGAAGCGGGTCTGGACGAGTGGATAAACTGGTTCAAGCTCGAAGTGTTCGAGCGCCACCACGCCAGCGCCGACGCACTGGCCACGGCGGAACTGGCGTTGATTCTGTTCAGCCGGGCACGGCAGCAGCAGATTCACAGTCCATTGAATTTGCAGCAACGCCTGAGCCAGTGGAAGCGCCGCCAGCAGACGCATTCGTTCTGAGTCCCGGGTTGTCGCCCGACAACCCGACCGGTGGCCAATTGCTAACCATTCCCACCTCTGCCACAATCGCGAACAATTCTCGTTGGTTAACATTTCCCAGTCGGTGCCTTCGTGTCGTCAGCCCAAAGCCCTCACAGTGAGCTCGTCGGTGCGTTGTACCGCGACCATCGCGGCTGGCTGCTGGCCTGGCTGCGGCGCAACGTGGCCTGCCCGCAACGCGCCGAAGACCTGAGCCAGGACACCTTCGTGCGCCTGCTCGGTCGCGAGGAACTGCTGACACCCCGCGAGCCCCGGGCCTTTCTGGTGGCGATCGCCAAAGGCCTGCTGTTCGACTACTTCCGTCGCGCGGCACTGGAACAGGCTTATCTCGCTGAGTTGATGCTGATCCCCGAAGGCGAGCAGCCTTCGGTTGAAGAGCAGCAACTGATCCTTGAAGACCTCAAGGCCATCGACCGCCTGCTCGGCCAACTGTCGACCAAGGCTCGCGCCGCTTTCCTTTATAACCGTCTCGACGGCCTGACCCATGCCGAGATCGCCGACAAACTCGGCGTGTCGGTGCCGCGCGTACGTCAGTATCTGGCCCAGGGTATCCGCCAGTGCTACATCGCCCTGTACGGTGAGCCGACATGAATCCGGCCAGTTCCAGACCGGTGCCGGCTCACGTGCTGGACGCGGCAATCGCCTGGCAATTGACCCTCGATTCCAGCACGCCACTGGAGCGCGAAGAGTTCGCCAAATGGCACGCTGCCAACGAAGAACACGCCCGGGCCTGGCGCCAGTTGGGCATGCTAGACCAGCGTTTCAGCGTAGCCAGCGGCCCGGCCCGCAGCGCGTTGCTGCAATCGCGCGAAGGTATCCGTCGCCGGGTGCGCAAACTCGGCAGCGGTCTGGCCAGTGTTGTCGCGGTGGTCGGCCTGTCGCTGTTTGCCGCAGAACACTATCTGCCGCTGGATTACTGGCTCGCCGACCAGCGCACGGCTACCGGTGAACAACGCACCGTACGGCTGGCGGACGGCACCGTGATCAATCTCAACACTCACAGCGCCGTAGATGTGCGGTTCGATGACGAGCAGCGGCTGATCGTGTTGCAGGAAGGTGAAATCCTCATCGAAACCGGTCACGGCGATGCACGACCGTTCATCGTCGAAACCCGCGAAGGCCGAATGCGTGCGCTGGGCACTCGGTTTCTCGTCAAGCGCGAAGAACAGGGCACGCGCCTGAGCGTGCTGCAGTCGGCCGTCGCGGCACATCCGCAATCCGATCCGCAGGAACAGATCCTGCGCGAAGGCCAGCAAGTGCTGATCCGCGACAACGGGTTGGACGCGGTCGTCGCGCTCAACCCCGGCGCCGATGCCTGGACCCGCGGCATGCTGGTGGTGGACAACGCGCGTCTGGAAGACCTGGTGCACGAACTCGGCCGCTATCGTCGCGGCCATCTGGGCATTACGCCGGAAGTCGCCGACCTGCGCATCACCGGCAGTTTCCCGCTGCACGATACCGACAAGGCGTTGAGCGCCCTGCTCCCGACCCTGCCGGTGCAGATCGAGCAGCACACGCCGTGGTGGGTCACCGTGGCCAAGGCTGATCCGAAGCCCTGATACACCGCGTTACCTGCTCGCCCCCCCATGAAAACGGACTTTCTGCTGACTTGTGCAGCGATGTCGTTCGTTAATCGAAATTATTTTCATCCAGCCCTATCACTTTTCGAATCTCGTCCGGCACCCAAGCAATTGAGAAATATTTCCATTCAGGAGCCGCCGTATGTCCCGTTCGCTAGACACCTTGTTGCGCCCCAGTTTGCTGGCGGTTGCCATTGCCCTCTGCACCCCGCTGGCCAGCAGCCAACTGATCGCCGCTGAACAGGCGTCGAGCGTTCGCGCCTACAACCTGCCGGCGGCGCCGCTGTCCACCACCCTGAACCAGATCGCCAGCCAGGGCGGGCTCACGCTGTCGCTGAATCCTTCGCTGGCAGCCGGCAAGACCTCGGCTCCGGTCAACGGCCAATATGACGCGGCGGGCGCACTGAGCGCTGCCCTGCGTGGCACCGGCCTGCAACTGGAACAAAGCAGCACCGGCACGTACACCCTGGTCGCCGTGCCGGAAGGGGTGATGGCCCTGCCGGAGACTTCGGTAATCGGTGTGGAAAACACTGAAAGCGCCTGGGGCCCGGTCGAAGGCTACACCGCCACCCGCACTGCCGCCGGCACCAAGACCGACACCGCGCTGGTCGAAGCGCCCCGTTCGATCTCCGTCGCCACCCGCCAGCAGATGGACGACCGCAGCGTGCACAGCCTCGATGACGCCGTGCGCTACATGCCAGGCATCACCGCCAGCAGCTATGGCAGCGACACCCGCGCCGACTGGCTGCGCGTGCGTGGCTTCGAACCGACTCAATTCCTTGATGGCCTGCCGCTGCCAAAAGGCGTGTACGCCAACCCGAAACAGGAAACCTGGAACCTCGACCGCCTCGCCCTGCTGCGCGGCCCGGCCTCGTCGGTTTACGGCCAGACCCCGCCGGGCGGCCTGCTGGACATGGTCAGCCGTCGCCCAAGCGATGTGCAGAGCAGCGAAATCCAGTTGCAATACGGCAGCGACAACCACCGGCAGATCAACTTCGCCAGCACCGGCAAGATCGACGACGCCGGACAGTTCCTCTACGGCCTCAGCGGCGTGGTACGTGACAGTGGCACGCAGGTCGATCACGTCGACAACAAGCGCTACAACATCGCGCCGAGCCTGACCTGGAACATCGACGACGACACCAAATTCACCCTGCTGACCCAGTTCACCCGCGACGATACCGGCATCACCAGCCAGTTCCTGCCGGTGCAGGGCACCAAGATCGACATGCCGTTCGGCAAGGTTTCCCATCACAAGAACCTCGGCGATCCGGACTGGGAATATTACGACCGCACCTACTACGCGCTCGGTTATGCCTTCGAACATCGGCTGAACGATGTGTGGCAGTTCAAGCAGAATCTGCGCTACACCAAGTCGGAGCTGTCGTTCCAGAGCCTGACCCCGGGTTCGTATCCGTACACCCAAGTGGACAACGCCGGCAACGTCGGCCGCACCAGCACCAGTGTCAATGAGGACATCAGCCAGTTCGCCGTGGACAACAACTTCCAGGCTGACTTTGCTACCGGCGACATCCGCCACACCCTGCTACTGGGTCTGGATCACCAGCGCAGCAACAACAACTACACCTCGATCTTCGGTGACGGCCTGACCACCAATGTGCTCAACCCGATCTACGGTCAGCCGATCGTGCGTCCGGCGCGCTCCACCGCCTTCTACGACTACGAGCAGAAGACCTACCAGACCGGTCTGTACGTGCAGGATCAGATGGCCCTCGACCAATGGCGCCTGACCCTCGGTGGTCGTGAAGACTGGGTGCACACCGGTACCAGGTTCATCAACAAGGCCGACGCGACCAACACCGACCGCGACAAGGCCTTCAGCGGCAACGCGGCACTGAGCTACGTGTTCGACTCGGGTTTCGTGCCGTACATTTCCTATGCCGAATCCTTCCAGCCCACCAGTGGCGCCGACGCCTCCTCCACGGAATCGCTCAAGCCGACCGAAGGCAAGCAGTGGGAGCTGGGCATCAAGTACCAACCGCCAGGCAGCAAGACCCTGCTGTCCGCCGCGGTGTATGACCTGACCCAGAAAAACGTCTCGGTAAGCTCCTTCGTCAACGGCGTATCGATCACCAGCCAGACCGGCGAAGTGAAAGTCAAAGGCCTGGAGCTCGAAGCCACTTCCGATGTCACCGACAACCTGAAAGTCATCGCGGCCTACACCCTGGCCAAGTCCGAAGTGCAGAACGGCGTCGACAAGGGCAACCGACTGCAACTGATGCCGAACCAGCAAGCCTCGCTGTGGACCGATTACACCTGGCACAGCGGCGTGCTCGACGGCTTCGGTATCGGCGGCGGCGTGCGCTACACCGGCAACACCTACGGCGACAAGGCCAACACCTGGCTGGGCAAGGCTGACGCCTACACCGTGTTCGATGCCAGCGTGCATTACGACCTCGGTCGCCTGGACAACAGCTTGAAGGGCGCATCGTTGGCACTCAACGCGACCAACCTGTTCGACAAGGACTACATTTCCACCTGCGACAGCTTCTACTGCTACTACGGCGACCAACGCAGCGTCGTCGCCAGTGCCACCTACAAGTGGTAAACGCGTGAGCTGAAACAGGCCCTGCAACCAGGCCGTCCCTCGTGGACGGCTTTGGTGTTTTTGAAGGTCATGAAATGAAAAGTAAAACAATTCGTCGCTGGTCCTTCGTCCACACCTGGACCAGCCTGATCTGCACCGTGTTTTTGCTGCTGCTCGCCCTGACCGGCCTGCCGCTGATTTTCCATCACGAGATCGAGCACTTGCTCGGTGACGCCCCGGTGGTGCGCGAGATGCCGGCCGACACGCCGCACCTGAATCTGGCGCAACTGGTGCAAGCCGCCGAGGCCCATCGCCCCGGTGAATTCGTGCAGTACTTCGGTTTCGAAGACGACGAGCCGAACACAGTGCTGACAATCATGGCAAAGACCGCCGGCACCGAGCCGAATTCCTCGCACACCTTCATGCTCGACGCGCGCACCGGCGAAGCCCTGGAAACACCGTCGGCCAATGGCGGCCTGATGCTGTTCATCCTGCGTCTGCACGTCGACATGTTTGCCGGTCTGCCGGGCAAGTTGCTGCTGGCGTTCATGGGTGTGCTGTTTGTGGTGGCGATCATATCCGGAACAGTGTTGTACCTGCCGTTCATGCGGCGTCTGGACTTCGGTACCGTGCGCCGGGACAAATCCACCCGTCTGCGCTGGCTCGACCTGCACAACCTGATCGGCGTGGTGACCCTGACCTGGGCGCTGGTGGTGGGTGTCACCGGGGTGATCAGCGCCTGTGCCGATCTGATCATCGCGGCGTGGCGCAACGATTCGCTCAACGCCATGATCGCGCCCTACCGCGATGCACCGCCGCTGACTCACCTCGCCCCGGCCACCCGCCTGCTCGATATCGCCGGCGAAGTCGCACCGGGGATGAAACCTGACTTCATCGCCTTCCCAGGCACGCGATTTTCCAGCGAGCACCATTACTCGGTGTTCATGAAGGGCGGCACCCACCTGACTTCGCACCTGCTGACGCCAGTGCTGATCGACGCCAGCACCCTGCAAGTCACGGCGGTCGCAGAACGGCCGTGGTACATGGACGCCATGGGCATGTCGCAGCCGCTGCACTTTGGCGACTATGGCGGCATGCCGATGAAAATCCTCTGGGCCACCCTCGATGGGCTGACCATCATCGTCCTCGGCAGCGGCGTGTATTTGTGGGTGGTGCGGCGCAAGGCCGCAAAACCGGTGCTGGAAACGGCGGAGGCTTCGGCATGAAACCGCGTCAGTCGAATTTCTGGAAAGTCTTCAGTACGCCGCTGGTGATCGCGCTGCTCAGTGCGGCGGGGTTGTTTGCCGCGCTGCTGGGCGACGGGATCTGGGACGGGTTGAGCTGGATCGGTCTGGGTGTGCCGGCCGCACTCGCCTTACGCGGTCTGCTGCAACGGCGCTGATTGGCTTGAGCCTGACGGGCAACGCGCTATGCTGCCCGTTCATTGCCCTTGTCCGAGACCCTGCCGATGTCCGCTCCCAGCATGACCCTGTTCCACAACACCCTGTCCCCGTTCGTGCGCAAAGTCATGGTGCTACTGCACGAGACCGGCCAGCAGGATCGCGTCGCCCTGCAGGACTGCGTCCTGACACCGGTCAATCCCAATGCCGCGCTGAACGAAGACAACCCGCTGGGCAAGATCCCGGCCCTGCGCCTGGCCGACGGCAACGTCATCCATGACAGCCGGGTGATCCTCGATTACCTCGACCACCAGCACGTCGGCAACCCGTTGATCCCCCGCGACGGTTCGGCCCGCTGGCGGCGCCTGACCCTGGCCTCGATGGCCGACGGGATCATGGACGCCTCGGTGATGGTGCGTTACGAGCAAGTGCTGCGTGCCCCGGAGAAGCACTGGGATGAGTGGCTCGAGGCCCAGCGCGACAAGATCCACCGGACCCTGGCACTGCTGGAGCGCGAGGCCATTGCCGAGCTGACTTGCCATTTCGACGTCGCTTCGATCAGCGTGGCCTGTGCACTGGGTTATCTGGATCTGCGTTTCCCGGATCTGGGCTGGCGTGAAGCCAACCCGCAACTGGCCAACTGGTACTTTGAAGTGAGTCAGCGTCCGTCGATGATTGCGACGATGCCGAAGGTTTGACGCACCGAGCGGGAGGCAACGACGCAAAGATCAGCGTCATCAACACCTCGGCCTCCCGCTGCTCCTCACGCAATCCCACGAACCGGCTCATTGCACCGCTCCGATATCGAACTCCAGCGGTTTGGCCGGTTTCTGCCCGATCCCGTACCAGTCCAGATTGCGGGTCAGCACCATGAACACACCGAGCAGACCGAACAGCAGCAGCGAGCCCATCAGCAACGCGTAATCCTCGGCACTCAGCAGGCCATAGAGCAAGCCGTACAACGCCGCCAACCCCGCCGAAAAACTCAAGCCGTGCCGCACGCTGCGCAGCACGTGGCAGACGTAGAACCCGATCAACAGCACACAACCGCTGGCCGACAACAGATACGCCAGGGCAAAACCGATGTGCTCGGACAACGACAGCAGCAACAGATAAAAGAACGCCAGCGCCACGCCCACCAACGCATACTGCATCGGGTGCACCGCCAGGCTTTTCAGCACTTCGAACAGGAAGAAACCAGCGAACGTCAGGACAATGAACAGCAACGCATATTTGATCGCCCGGTCACTTTTCAGGTACTGATCCACCGGATCGATGAAGCTCACGCCGAAACTGCGCCCGTTGAATGCCTCGCAATCGTTGCCCGAGACGCAACGGTTCATGGCCTCTTGCAGGTTGGTGGAGAAAAACGAGGTCTGCCAATCGGCGGTGAAACCCTGATCGGTGACTTCACGCTTGCCCGGCAGGAAGTTGCCGATGAAGCTTGGGTGCGGCCAGTTGGCAGCGAGGTTCACGCGGCTGGTCTTGCCCACCGGCAGCACCTGCAACGAGCCGGTGCCTTGCAGGCGCAAGTCGAAGCCGAAGGCCAGTTCCGTGGTCTTGCCGGTGTCCAGCGCCGGTAGCGTCACTCGCACACCCTCGCCCAGCCAGCCGACCTGAGTGCCGGGCACGAAGTCCAGGCGTTGCGCACCCAGCTCCAGCTTCAGCGCATTTTCGATCCCGCGAATGTCGCTGATACCGACCGCCAGGAATGGCGCATCGAAGGTGTAATCGACGAAGTCTTCCTTGATCCCCAACTGTGCCGGCAGCGAGAAATGCCCGCTGATGCGGTTGTCGGCATGGAACAGCCGCGCCTCGTATATGCCCCGGGCGCGCAGCTCGGTCTGCACCTGGCCGTCCAGTTCAAAACGCTCCGGCAGGAAATACAGGCGCCCACGTTCTTCGCCGATTTCCTGGTATCGCTCGTCGCTCTTCTCTTTGGTCTTCCAGGTGCGCACCACTTTGCGATACGGCACAACCATCACCGGCCCGCTGAGTTGCTGGCTGTAGCTTGAGCTTCTGGCAATGTCTTCCAGCACACCGTCACGCAGTTGCTGGCGATCATCGATGATGCCGTCGATCATCAACAGCGGCACCAGCAACACCAGGATCAGCAGGGCAATGGCCCCGAGTTTTATTGTCAGACTTTTGTTCATGGGACTCTCCCTGTTTCGATGTGCAGAGTCTGCGAAGAGGATGTGGGAGTTTTGTGGGAGGAATGTGGAGTTTGTGTGGAGATTACAACTGCAGGACGACTTCCACCCCGCCTTCGACATTGCCGATGCGCAGTGAACCACCGTGCAACTTGACCACCTCTTCGACGAAGTTGAGCCCGAGACCGGTGCTCTTACGCCCGCTGTCGGGACGTGGCAGAGAGTAGAAACGCTCGCTCAAGCGGGGTAAGGCATAGTCGGGAATCGGCGTGGTTTCGTTGAACAGTCGAAGCACGACCTGCTCGCCAATCCGCTCGGCACTGAAGCGTAGCGAACCGTTTTGCGGCGTGAAATCCAGCGCGTTTTCCAGCAGATTGGCCAGCGCCTGTCGCAACAGAAACGGCTCGCCGATCAACGCCAGATCCGGCGCGATGGTTTGCTCGATCCGCAGTTGCCGGCCTTCGATACGCGCCAATTGTGCCTGTAGCAACTCATTCACCAGCGCCGCCAACGGCACGGCGACGCGCTCCTCAAGGCCCTGCCGCTGTTCGACCTGGGCAAGGTTCAGCAGGCGTTCGATCAACTGCTGCATGCGGGCGCTTTCACTGTCGATATTGCCGACGAAACGCAGGCGCTGATCCGTCGGCATCTCGCCCTGCAACAACTCGGCGGCACCGCGAATCGCCGCCAGCGGGCTCTTCAATTCATGGGTCAGGGTGTGCACATAGCGTTCGACGTAGGCCTTGCCTTCGAGCTGGGTGCGCATCTGTTCAACGGCGGTCGCCAACTGCTCCAGCTCGCCCCCGCGATAGTGCGGCACCGCCACCCGACGGCCCTCGCTCACGGCCTGGGCGTAGACGGTCAAGCGGTGCAGCGCGCGGCTCAGCCACCACGACAGCACGGCGCCCAGCAGCAGGCCGAGGCCGATCAACCCGGCGCCGTAGCCGAGCAAACGGCGTTCGGTGCGATCAACATAAGGTTGCAGTGAACTGTTGGGCTTGGCCACGGTAACCACGCCGATGATCGCGCCGTTGTCGCGGATCGGTGCGCCGACGTGCATCACCGAAGAGTTTGGATCATTAGGGTCACTGCGGCTGGAGCGTGCGCCGTATTCACCGCGCAAGGTCAGGTAGACATCGTTCCAGCGCGAGTAGTCCTGACCGACGGCCAGACCGCTGGAGTCCAGCACCACGATGCCCTTGGCGTCGGTGACGTAGATGCGGTGGTTGACCTGGTTTTTTGCCAGGCCCCAGATCGTCGCCTTCGGCTGGCGTTCGCCATAGGCGTGGAGCAATTCGGGCCAGCGATTCTGGTTGAGGGTGCCGGCCTTGAAATCGTCCCGCAGGATTTCCGCCATCAGGTTGGCGGTATCAACCAGGGTTTCCTCGGTGGACTGACGCACACCGGGGCGGATTTCTTCCATCACGGTGTTGAGCACGAAGTATCCGGTCAGGCCGATAAACAGCACGTACACCAGGAAAATCCGCAGCCCCAGTGACATCAGCTGTGCCCCGGACTGTAGCTGTAGCCGAGGCCGCGATGGGTCTGGATCGGCTCAGCCTCGGCGCGCACCAGTCGCAATTTGGCGCGCACACTTTTGATGTGGCTGTCGATGCTGCGCTCGTAACCGGCATCCGCCGCCACGCCCAGTGCATCGAGCAGTTGCTCGCGGCTGAACACCCGCTCGGGCTGTTCGAGCAGGCATTGCAACAAACGGAATTCATGACGGGTCAGGCTCAACGCCTGGCCGCGATAGCTGATCTGCACGCGTTCGGGGTCGATGCGAAACACCCCCGACCAGGCTTCGGCCGGCGGGCGCGGCGCCATGCGCTTGAGAATCGCCCGTACCCGCGCCGCCACTTCCCGAGGGCTGAACGGTTTGACCACGTAGTCGTCGGCACCGATTTCCAGGCCCACCACCCGGTCGATCTCGGCATCCCGGGCACTGAGGAACAGCACCGGCACTTCGCTGAACCGGCGCAGTTGCTTGCAGGTTTCGAAGCCGCTGATGTCCGGCAGGCCGATGTCGAGGATGATCAGGTCGGCCGGTGTCTTGCGCTGATGCTCCAGCGCTTGCGCGCCGAGGCTCAGCCAGGTCGTGGTGAAGCCCTCGCCCTGCAAGGCAAAAATCAGCGTGTCGGCAATCGCCGCTTCGTCATCGACAATCAGGATATGAGGCATGGCGTCCGAGCCTGTGGATTAAGTGCGCGAACGGTGCCCCAAGCCTGACGTTACGTCAATGAGACCACTTAGCAGTCCGGCTTGTCGGCGGTGAAACGCCGCGCCGGGTTTACCGCTGCACCGAACTCACGCAAGGCCTTGGCACCGATCAGCAACGGGTAGTTGAAGTGGCTGCGGTCGGTCAGGTTGACCTCGACGGTACGCTTGACGTTGCCCAGGCACAGCTCCAGATCGACCACCGGACGCTTGGCGACTTCCGTGGTGTCGCGATCCTCGTCGTCCTCGTCGGAGCGGCTCTTGATCTTGCTGATCCGCGCGATCTTGTGTTCGAACACCTTGTTGCTGGCGTCCTTGGTGGCGAGGCGGAAGCGAACCCAGTCTTCACCGTCGCGGGTGAAGGTCTCGATGTCCTTGGCCGACAGCGAGGCGGTCAGCGCGCCGGTGTCCATTTTCGCCTTGAGCACTTGCCCGCCGATTTCCGGCAGCGCGATGTATTCGTAGCGCCCGTACAGGGTCGGCTCGGCGGCCAGCACCGGCAGGGCAACGAGGGAAAGCAATGCAAGGAGGGATTTCACGTAATGGGCTTCCTTGGAAAATGGGGGCGTCTGACGCGAGATTTTAGACCGCTGTTCGCTTGATCGTTCCCGCAAGGCTAACCCGCCAAAGGTGAAACATTCGTAACCCATGATTTGGCCTGTCGCCCGAAGCCACTTATCATGGCGCGCCCATCCGCTTTCAAGAGTTGCTTATGCGCCGCCTGCTCACCGGCTGTCTCGTCACCCTGCTGCTGTTGTCCAACACCCTCGTGCTCTTTGGCCCGCTGATGGTGTTCGCCCTGCTCAAGCTGATCCTGCCGGGGCGCTTTCGCGATTACGCCTCGTGGGCGGTGATGTGGATCGCCGAGACTTGGGCGGAAATCGACAAACTGATCTTCCGTCTGTGCATCCCCACCCAGTGGGACATCCGTGGCGGCGACGATCTGCGAGGCGACACGTCCTATCTGGTCATCAGCAACCATCAGTCCTGGGTAGACATCCCCGCGCTGATCCAGACCCTCAACCGGCGCACGCCGTTCTTCAAGTTCTTCCTCAAGAAGGAACTGATCTGGGTGCCGTTCCTGGGTCTGGCCTGGTGGGCGCTGGATTACCCGTTCATGAAGCGCTACACCAAGGCGTTCCTGGCGAAGCACCCGGAACTAGCCGGCAAGGACCTGGAAATCACCAAAGCGGCGTGCGAGCTGTTCAAGCGTCAGCCGGTGACAGTGGTCAACTATCTGGAAGGCACTCGCTATACCTCGGCCAAAAGCACTCAGCAGCAGTCACCGTTCAGTCATCTGCTCAAGCCCAAGGCCGGTGGCGTGGCATTTGTACTGGCGGCGATGGGTGAACAGCTGGACGCGATTCTCGATGTGACCGTGGTTTATCCACAATCGAAGATTCCGGGGTTCTGGGACCTGATCAGCGGCAACGTGCCGCGCGTGATCATCGATATCCGCACCCGTGAACTCGACCCGGCGCTGTGGCAGGGCGACTACGAAAACGATCCGGTGTTTCGCGAGAAGATCCAGAACTGGGTCAACCAGCTCTGGACCGAGAAAGACCAGCGCATCGCCGAACTGCGCGGCGAGCGCCGCTGAATCAGCTGCCGGTGCCCCAGATACTGCCCAGGCTCTGCAGCAACGAGCCGCCAACACCCTGCTGACCGAGGTATTGCAGCAGGATCGGGGCAAACTGGCCGACCATGCCGCTGTCCATGCCCAACGCACCGAAGGCGTTGTTCAGGTCATTGGTGTCCTTGACGTTACCCAAGGCATTTTCCAGCCCGGCGGACTTGCCCGAGGAGCCGAGCAGACCGCTCAGCGCCGCCAGATTGCCGCCGCCACCGGAGAGTTTGTCGATCCCCGGCACGTCCTTGGCCAACTGCGAATAGTCCGTGTTGCTGAGCTTGTTCTTCGCCAGGCCCAGCATGGCACTGGTGCCGCCTACCGCTTGCTGCGGCGTAACGTTCAACGCGCTCAGCGCACTCAACAGACCGGCGGTTTCCGAGGTCGGTGCCGCTGCCGCTGCCTTGTCACCGCCCTGCATGCCCGATACCGCACCGGCAACGTCGTTCAGGCTGAAACCGGCAAACACCGGTCCGGCCGCCAGGGTCAGGAGCGATGCCAGGGCAAAACCGCGTGAAATCTTCATTCAGACATCCTCTTGTGGCGTGAAAACCCTTCGTCGACGAAGAGTAAAACTGCCGGTTTGACCGAGTTTCCGCCGGCATGTTCCGAGCGTAGTGCATCCATCTTGAGCCGGCTCGCGTATAGGAAATGTGAAACCCCGGAAATCGAACCATGAATGGCACGAGCGCTGTCGCTGAACTAGCCTGTGAACTACCCGAAACCAGCACCCGTCCTGTCTGGAGACTTGCCATCACCCTCGCCGACACCGATCAGCTCCGGCAATTGCTGGCCCAGTGTTCACTGGGCGACCGCCGCGCCTTCGAAACGCTGTACCGCTGCGTGGGCCCGCGCCTGCACGGCGTGGCCCTGCGCTTCATGGGACGCCCGGATCTGGCCGAGGAAGTGTTGCAGGAAAGCTTCGTGCGGATCTGGAACAACGCCTCACGCTACGAATCGCATCTGTCGGCACCGATGACCTGGATGATCAACATCACCCGCCATCAGGCCATCGACCAGTTGCGCAGGCACCGCGACCGGCCTCTGACCGATTTTGAACAGGACGCTCTGACGGACGAAAGCCCCTCCGCCCACGACCAGTTGAACAGCGCCCGCGAAGCCACAGCCCTGAACCGCTGCCTGGACACCCTTGAAGGCATGCAGCGCCAGTCGATTACCGTGGCGTATTTTCAGGGTTTGTCCTGCTCGGAACTGGCCGAGCATCTAGCGGCGCCGCTGGGTTCGGTCAAGTCATGGATTCGCCGTGGCATGGAACGCCTGCGCCGGTGCCTTGAATCATGAACTATCAAACCCCTGCCCTGCGCCGCGCCCTCGCCGCCGATTACGCTATCGGCTTGATGGCTGCGCCGGCCCGTCGGCGTTTCGAGCAATTGCTGCTGGAAGACGCCGCCCTGCGGACCGAACTGGCGCACTGGCAGGAAAGCCTCGCCAGCCTCACCGAAACACTGCCGGAGGTTCCGGTGCCGGAGCGCGTGTGGCATGGCGTTACCACGCGGATCGAACCGCAAGAACTGCATGTGCCGGAGAAACGTCCGTTCTGGAACTGGCTGCGGGTGACGGCGGCACTGGCCTCCATCGTGGTGCTGGTGTTTCTCGGCTCGCTGTACACCCACGACGACGCCCGCTACCGCGCGACCCTGCTGAGCGCTGATGCGCAACCGGCGCTGAAGGTCGAGGCCCACGACGATTACCTGCAAGTCGAGCCATTGACATTGGCGGCCGTCGATCCTCAGCGCAGCCTGGAACTGTGGGCAATTCCGGCCGATGGCAAGCCGATCTCGCTGGGCGTAATCCCGGCGGGTGGCAAAGGCAAGGTTGAATTGAGCGACGCGCAAAAGGCGCTGATCGGCAAGCCGATTGCGCTGGCGGTCAGTCTTGAGCCGAAGGGTGGATCGCCGACCGGGCAGCCGACGGGACCGGTGCTTTATCAAGGGGCGTTGGCGGCGCTGTGATTCTTGTCAGGTACACGGTGAGTGCATACATAGGCCATATATTTCTAAAAGACTTTGAATTAATTCCAAACTCAACTAAATACCTGTCAAATCTGACAGTAGGAATAAGTTAGCCAATCTTCGAGCATAGGCACTCAAACCCAGTAATGGAGTGCGCACCATGCTCAAACAATTGACCGTCGCTGTACTTACCACCTTGGCCTTCGCCGGCACCGCCTACGCTGACACCTGCCCACTCGCCTCGTCGTTCAATAAAGTGGCCAGTGGATACGAGGTAGCCGGCCCGAATGGCCCGGAAGCAGTCGAGGTTGACCCAAGCAACGCAAGTGAAACGGATGTCAAAAGCCTGAAATTCACCGCTGCACGCCTCAAAGAAAAAGACGGAAACAGCGCTAGAGTGGTCTGCCAATACGAAGACGGAAAAACACCGGTTGATATCGCAGCAACGACCGTTTGGAGAACCGGAAAACCGACTCAAACAGACGGTGGCAACTGGCAGGGTGATGACTGCGCGACCAAGGACGGTGATGTTCACAAGTGCGCATTCAAGCACTGATAACAACGTTGCATGAAAAGAAGAAGGGCAACCCGATGGTTGCCCTTCTTCATGGAGCGGAACTTACGCCGCACTAAACAACTTGTGCGGATCAATCACAAACTTCTTCGGCACACCCGCATCAAACTCGCCGTAACCTTCCGGCGCCTGGTCGAGGCTGATGACCTGCACGCCCACCACTTCGGCGATGTTGATGCGGTCCCACATGATCGCCTGCATCAGCTGGCGGTTGTACTTCATCACCGGAGTCTGGCCGGTGTGGAAGCTGTGGGATTTCGCCCAGCCTAGGCCGAAGCGGATGCTCAGGCTGCCCATTTTCGCGGCGGCATCGACAGCGCCCGGATCTTCGGTCACGTACAGGCCCGGGATACCGATCTTGCCGGCGACACGCACCACGCCCATCAGCGAGTTGAGCACCGTGGCCGGGGCTTCGGATTTGACGCCGTCGTGACCATGGCCGCGAGCTTCGAAGCCAACGCAGTCCACCGCGCAATCCACTTCAGGTTCGCCCAGCAGCGCGGCGATCTGTTCGTGCAGCGGAGTGTCTTTCGACAGGTCGACGATTTCAAAACCCTGAGCCTTGGCGTGGGCCAGGCGGATGGTGTTGACGTCACCGACGATCACGACTGCAGCGCCCAGCAAGCGGGCCGAAGCAGCCGCCGCCAGACCGACCGGACCGGCGCCCGCGATGTAAACGGTGCTGCCCGGGCCAACGCCAGCGGTGACGGCACCGTGGTAACCGGTCGGCAGGATGTCGGAGAGGCAGGTCAGGTCACGGATTTTCTCCATGGCCTTGTCGCGGTCCGGCAGCTTCAGCAGGTTGAAGTCGGCGTACGGCACCAGCACGTATTCGGCCTGGCCACCGGTCCAGTCGCCCATGTCGACGTAACCGTAGGCACCGCCGGCGCGAGCCGGGTTGACGGTCAGGCAGACGCCGGTGTGTTGCTCCTTGCAGGAACGGCAGCGCCCGCAAGCCACGTTGAACGGAACGGACACCAGGTCGCCGATTTTCAGGTTTTCGACGTCGCTGCCCTTCTCGATCACTTCACCGGTGATCTCGTGCCCCAGCACCAGACCGACCTGAGCCGTGGTACGGCCGCGCACCATGTGCTGGTCGGAGCCGCAAATGTTGGTTGAAACCACACGCAGGATGACACCGTGCTCGATCTTCCTGCCGCGCGGATCCTGCATTTTCGGATAGTCGATTTTCTGTACTTCGACCTTGCCAGCGCCGAGATACACCACACCACGATTGCCAGACATGCTTTCACCTCGCTGTTGTTTTTATGGAACCGCGCCGCCCAGGCAGGCAGCGCGTTAAGTGCTCGGGTTATTGCTTGTTGGTTTTGCGTTGTTATGACTTAAAGAACGACGGTGCGATTGGCGTTCAGGAACACCCGCCGCTCAATGTGATATCCAACGGCCCGGGCCAGGGTCAGGCCTTCGATGTCGCGCCCCTTGGCAATCAGGTCTTCCGGATAATGACTGTGATCCACCGCCTCGACGCCCTGGGCGATGATCGGCCCCTCGTCGAGGTCGTTGTTGATGTAGTGCGCGGTCGCGCCCACCAGTTTCACGCCCTTGTTGTAGGCCTGGTGATACGGCTTGGCGCCCTTGAAGCCCGGCAGCAGCGAGTGGTGAATGTTGATCGCCTTGCCATCGAGCTTGCGGCACAGCTCCGGTGACAGCACCTGCATGTAGCGGGCGAGAATCACCAGTTCAGCGCCGGCCTCCTCGATCACCTGCCACACCTGCCGCTCCTGGGCCGGTTTGTCGTTGGGGTCGAGGGGGAAATGGTAGTAGGGAATCTGGTGCCAGTCGGCCAGCGGCTTGAGGTCCGGGTGGTTGGAGACCACCGCCGCCACGTCCATGGACAACTGGCCGATGCGCTGGCGGTAGAGCAAGTCGTTGAGGCAGTGATCGGCCTTGGAAACCATGATCACCACTTTTGGCCGGTAGTTCGGCGCGGTCAGCTCGAAGATCATGCCGAACGCCTGACCGCGTTCGGCGAGGCCGGCGCGAAAGGATTGCTCGTCGAAACCATCGGGCTGACGGAATTCCACGCGAATGAAGAACCGGCCCGAGAGCCGGTCATCGAACGAGTGGTGCTCGGTGACGTAGCAGCCCTGCTCGAACAGAAAACGCGTCACCGCGTCCACGGTGCCGAGAACGCTGGGGCAGTCGGCGGTCAGAATCCATGTATCCGGGGCGCGGCTCATTGTTGCTCTTCTCCTCTACTCGTTCCCACGCACAGCGTGGGAACGATCATTACGCCTGAACGCTAAGGCCGTATTCGGCGGACGCATCCTGCAACCACAACCACCAGTAATCCGAGAAGCTGCGACGAATCAGCAGTTCCCAGGTGTCTTCAGCGGTGTGGCGGATCATCAGCTGCGACTTGGCGAACACCGTGCCCACAGCCTTGCCGACCGGGAAGTTGTTCGGGTGCACGTCGTAGCTGGTGGATTTCATCAGCACCTGACGCACGTTCGGGCCACTCAGCTCAAGCAGCTGCTGGCCGCCGCTGACGTTGACGATTGCGATGTGCAGATCGCCCAGCGCTTCGCGCAGTTTCTGCTCCGCGGCGAACTCTTCACCGCTCGGCACGATCAGCAGCCACTCGTCCGGGCCCATCCATTGCAGGCTGGTTTCGCCTTTGACGATCACGCTCAGGGCGCCCGGCAACTCGATGCCCAGGGCCTTGTGCACGCCGGCAGCGAACGCGGCATCGTGGCCGTCGCCACGGATGGTCAGATGGCCGAGAAGTTTCTTCTCGCGCACGGTCACGCCGGCGCTTTTGCGGCCCTTGCCGACCAGGCTGGCGAGGTCGGCGTGATGCAGCGACGACTCGGCCTTGGCCCCGGTGGTCGGGCGTTGTTGGTAAACGTTGGCTGCGGTCATAAAGCACCCTTCCTGAATTCTGTGCCGCTCCCGCGCCAGGCGCGGGAGCGATCAATTAGATGTTCTGGCGATCGCCTTTCGGATCGAAGAACACCGAAGAAACGATTTCCGCCTCGATCACGCTGCCGTCCGCCAGCGGTGCGAACACCCGCTCGCCCATGCGCTTCAGACCGCCCTTCACCACGCCCATGGCAAACGAATAGCCGAGGGAGTTGTGCGCGTAGCTGGAGGTCACGTGGCCGACCATGGTCATCGGGATCGACTGCTTGGTGTTGAACACCAGCTGTGCACCTTCCGGCAGCCATACGTTCGGATCGATCGGCTTCAGGCCGACCAGCTGTTTACGCTGGTCACGCACGCAGTCTTCACGGTTCATGCCGCGCTGGCCGATCCACGAGAACGGCTTGGTGCGACCGACGCACCAACCCATGTTCAGGTCGTCCGGGGTCATCGAGCCGTCGGTGTCCTGGCCGACGATGATGAAGCCCTTCTCGGCCCGCAGCACGTGCATGGTCTCGGTGCCATACGGGGTCAGGTTGTACTGCTTGCCCGCCTCGACGATTTTTTCCAGCACACCCATTGCGTAATCGGCCTGGACGTTGACTTCGTACGACAGCTCACCGGTGAACGAGATGCGGAATACCCGCGCCGGCACACCGCCGACCAGACCTTCTTTCCAGGTCATGAACGGGAACGCTTCGTTGGCCAGATCGATGTCGGTCACGGCGCTGAGCAGCTTGCGGCTGTTCGGGCCGGACAAGGTCATGGTCGCCCAGTGGTCGGTGACGGAGGTGAAATACACCTTCAGGTCCGGCCATTCGGTCTGGTGGTACAGCTCCAGCCACTGCAGGACACGAGCCGCGCCGCCGGTGGTGGTGGTCATGACGAAATGGTTGTCGGCCAGACACGCCGTCACACCGTCGTCGAAGACCATGCCGTCTTCCTTGCACATCAGGCCGTAACGGGCCTTGCCCACGTCGAGCTTGGTCCAGGCGTTGGTGTACACGCGGTTGAGGAACTCGCGGGCATCCGGGCCCTGGATGTCGATCTTGCCCAGGGTCGAAGCGTCAAGCAGGCCAACGCTGTCGCGCACAGCCTTGCATTCGCGTTTGACCGCGGCATGCATGTCTTCACCGTTCTTCGGGAAGTACCACGGACGTTTCCACTGACCGACGTCTTCGAACTCGGCGCCGTTTTTCAGGTGCCATTGATGCAGCGCGGTGTAACGCACCGGTTCGAAGATGTGCCCGCAGTGACGGCCGGCCACCGCGCCGAATGTCACCGGCGTGTAGTTCGGACGGAACATCGTGGTGCCCATCTGCGGGATGGTCACGTTCAGCGAACGGGCCGCAATCGCCAGGCCGTTGACGTTGCCGAGCTTGCCCTGATCGGTGCCGAAGCCCAGCGCGGTGTAGCGTTTGACGTGCTCGACCGATTCGAAACCTTCGCGGGTCGCCAGTTCGATGGCGGCGGCGGTCACGTCGTTCTGCAGGTCGACGAATTGCTTCGGCGCCCGGGAAGTACCTTTCTCATGCGGCACCTGGAACAGCGCCAGCGTCGGTTCTTCGTGACGGCTCAGGGCTTTCGGCAATACACCTTCGACGGTCTGGAAACCGGCTTCGGACGCAGCGCGCACGCCGCCTTCAAAACCGTCGGCCAGGGAATCGCCGAGACCGTAGACGCCGTTGATGCCACCGACGCACACGCGTTTCTGCGGTGCTTCGCCCGGTACGAAACCGAGGATGTCTTCGCGCCAGATCGGCTTGCCACCGAGGTGCGACGCCAAGTGAACCACCGGGCTGTATCCGCCGGAGCTGGCGATCAGGTCGCAGTCGAGCCATTCGCCCGGGCTGGTGACCTTGTGGCCTTTGACATCGATCGCCGCCACGCGGGCAGCGGTAACGCGCTTGCTGCCACGGGCCTCGATCACCGCGCTGCCGGTGAGGATGCGAATGCCTTTGGCGCGCGCTTCCTCCACCAGTGCACCGCGCGGATTGCTGCGGGCATCGGCGATGGCGACCACTTGCAGGCTGGCGTCGAGCCAGTCCAGCGCCACGCGATAGGCGTGATCGTTGTTGGTGGTCAGCACCAGCTTCTTGCCCGGCGCCACGCCGTAACGGCGCACGTAGGTCGACACTGCGCCGGCGAGCATGTTGCCCGGCACGTCGTTGTTGCCGTAGACCAGCGGACGCTCGTGAGCGCCGGTCGCCAGCACCACACGCTTGGCGCGGACGCGGTGAATGCGCTGACGCACCTGGCCGATCGGAGCACGGTCACCGAGGTGATCGGTGAGGCGTTCGTGAATGGTCAGGAAGTTGTGGTCGTGGTAACCGTTGACCGTGGCGCGCGGCAACAGCAGCACGTCCGGGGTGTTCTTCAATTCAGCGATGACACTGGCCACCCACTCCATCGCAGGCTTGCCGTCGAGGCTTTCGCGGGAGTCGAGCAGGCTGCCGCCGAACTCTTCCTGTTCATCGGCGATGATCACCCGCGCACCGCTGCGCGCAGCCGCCAGCGCAGCCGCCAGACCGGCCGGGCCGGCGCCGACGATCAGCACGTCGCAGTGCTGGTTCATGTAGTCGTACGTGTCCGGATCGACCTCGGTCGGCGAACGACCTAAACCTGCTGCCTTGCGAATGTACTTCTCGTAAGTCATCCAGAACGATTGCGGATACATGAAGGTTTTGTAGTAGAAACCCGGCGGCATCAGCTTGCCGCCGACCTTCCCGAGAATCCCCATCATGTCGTTGTTGACGCTCGGCCAGCCGTTGGTGCTGGTGGCGACCAGGCCCTGGTACAACGCCTGTTGCGTGGCACGCACGTTCGGAATCTGGGTGGCTTCGGTCGCACCGATCTGCAGCACTGCGTTCGGCTCTTCGGCACCGGCGGCGAAGATGCCGCGTGGACGCGAATACTTGAAGCTGCGGCCAATGATGTCGACGCCGTTGGCCAGCAGGGCTGCGGCCAGCGAGTCGCCTTCGAAACCTTTGTAAGTCTGGCCGTTGAAGGTGAAGCTCAGCACTTTGTTGCGGTCGATCCGTCCACCGTTGGACAGGCGATTGGTCTGGCTCATACCTTCTCTCCCAGCGCCGTCGCGGCTGTTTTCGCAGTGTCAGCCTTGTCGGTGAATTGCGGCTTGGTGCCGATCTTGTAGGTTTCGAGAATCTCGTAGGTCACGGTGTCGCGGGTGACGTTGAAGTACTGGCGGCAACCGGCGACGTGATCCCACAACTCGTGGTGCAGACCGCGAGGGTTGTCGCGGAAGAACATGTAGTCGCCCCACTCCTCGTCGGTGCAGCTGTTCGGATCCAGCGGACGCGGAATGTGCGCCTGGCCGGATGCATGGAATTCCTCTTCGGAGCGCAGTTCGCCGCAGTGAGGACAGAAGATATGCAACATGGGAATTTCTCCTGTTAGTGGGCGACAGCCGCAGCGCCGTGTTCGTCGATCAACGCACCGCTGTGGAAACGGTCGATGGAGAAAGGTGCGGCCAGCGGGTGCATTTCACCCTTGGCCAGACTCGCGGCAAACACGTTGCCCGAGCCAGGTGTGGCCTTGAAGCCACCGGTGCCCCAACCGCAGTTGAAGAACATGTTCGGCACCGGGGTTTTCGAAATGATCGGGCAGGCGTCCGGCGTGGTGTCGACGATGCCGCCCCACTGACGGTTCATGCGCACCCGCGACAGCACCGGGAACATCTCGACGATGGCCTGGATGGTGTGCTCGATCACCGGGTACGAACCGCGCTGACCGTAGCCGTTGTAGCCGTCGATACCGGCGCCGATCACCAGGTCGCCCTTGTCGGACTGGCTGATGTAACCGTGCACGGCGTTGGACATGATCACGCTGTCGATGATCGGCTTGATCGGCTCGGACACCAGTGCTTGCAGCGGGTGGGATTCGATCGGCAGACGGAAACCGGCGAGTTTGGCCATGTGCCCGGAGTTACCGGCGGTGACCACCCCGACGCGCTTGGCGCCGATGAAGCCCTTGTTGGTTTCTACGCCGATGCACACGCCGTTTTCCTTGCGGAAACCGATCACTTCGGTCTGCTGGATCAAGTCCACACCGAGGGCGTCGGCGGCACGGGCAAAGCCCCACGCCACGGCATCGTGACGGGCCACGCCGCCGCGACGCTGGACGGTTGCACCCATCACCGGATAGCGGGTGTTTTTCGAGCAGTCGAGGTACGGGATTTCGTCAGCGACTTGCTTGGCGTTGAGCAGTTCGCCGTCGACGCCGTTGAGGCGGTTGGCGCTGACCCGACGCTCGGAATCACGAATGTCCTGCAGGGTGTGGCACAGGTTGTAGACGCCGCGTTGGGAGAACATCACGTTGTAGTTCAGGTCCTGAGACAGGCCTTCCCACAGTTTCATCGCGTGTTCGTAAAGGTGCGCCGACTCGTCCCACAGGTAGTTGGAGCGAACGATGGTGGTGTTGCGCGCGGTGTTACCACCGCCCAGCCAGCCCTTTTCGACCACGGCCACGTTGGTGATGCCGTGTTCCTTGGCCAGGTAGTAGGCAGTCGCCAGACCGTGCCCGCCGCCGCCGACGATGACCACGTCGTAGACCTTTTTCGGGGTCGGCGTGCGCCACATGCGCTGCCAGTTTTCGTGGTGGCTGAGGGAGTGCTTGAAGAGGCCGAAGCCCGAATAGCGTTGCATAGTCATTTACTCCAGAACGCTCAGCGATAAACCGGGAAGTCTGCGCACAGGGCCGCAACCTGCTGGGCGACGTTGGCCTCGACATCGGCATCGCCGAGGTTGTCGAGGATGTCGCAGATCCAGCCGGCCAGCGTCACGCACTGGGTCACCTTGAAGCCACGAGTCGTCACCGCCGGGGTGCCGATGCGCAGGCCGGAGGTGACGAACGGCGACTGCGGGTCGTTCGGTACGGCGTTCTTGTTGACGGTGATGTGCGCGCGACCGAGGGCGGCGTCGGCGTCTTTACCGGTGAGGCCCTGACGGATCAGGCTGACCAGGAACAGGTGGTTGTCGGTGCCGCCGGACACTACATCGTAGCCACGTTTGATAAATACGCTCGCCATCGCCTGAGCGTTGTCGATCACTTGTTGCTGATAGGCCTTGAAGCCAGGCTCCAGCGCTTCCTTGAAGCACACGGCTTTACCGGCGATGACGTGCATCAGCGGGCCGCCCTGGGCGCCGGGGAATACCGCCGCGTTGAGCTTCTTCTCGATCTCTTCGTTGGCCTTGGCCAGGATCAGGCCGCCACGCGGACCGCGCAGGGTCTTGTGAGTCGTGGTGGTGACCACATCGGCGTACGGCAACGGGTTCGGGTACAGACCGGCAGCCACCAGACCGGCGACGTGGGCCATGTCGACGAACAGCAGCGCACCGACCTTGTCGGCGATCTGACGGAAGCGTGGGAAATCGAGGGTTTTCGAGTAGGCCGAGAAACCGGCGACGATCATTTTCGGTTTGTGCTCTACGGCCAGACGCTCGACTTCGTCGTAATCGATCAGGCCGGTCTTGGTGTCGATGCCGTACTGCACGGCGTTGTACAGCTTGCCCGAGGACGAGACCTTGGCGCCGTGGGTCAGGTGACCGCCATGTGCCAGGCTCATGCCCAGAATGGTGTCGCCGGCCTGGATCAGCGCCAGATAGACAGCGCTGTTGGCCGAGGAACCGGAGTGCGGCTGGACGTTGGCGTAATCGGCGCCGAACAGTTGCTTGGCGCGTTCGATGGCCAGCGCTTCGACCTTGTCGACGTGCTCGCAGCCACCGTAGTAGCGCTTGCCCGGATAGCCTTCGGCGTACTTGTTGGTCAAGCCGCTGCCTTGCGCTTCCATGACGCGTTTGCTGGTGTAGTTCTCCGACGCGATCAGCTCGATGTGATCTTCCTGACGTTGCTCCTCGGCATTCATCGCCGCCAGCAGTGCATCGTCGTAACCCTGGATCCGGTCTTGCTTGCTGAACATCGCGTCTCTCCCAGCGGCATCTGTGCGCCATTCGTCTCGGTAAGGCACTGGCTATGTTGGCAGTGCCCTTTGATGCCGATGGTATGGCCGGCGCAGGGAGGTCAAATGCCTACGGACGCCACGCAAAGGTGCGTTTACGACATGCCGACAGCGATGGACTCAAACAAGCAGCTGGCGCAACCCCAGAAGAACGAGGAAATGCGCGGGATAGAGCGCATACGCCCAGCGCCGCAGGGGTGGCGCGCGGAGGAAAGTGGCATGTCGCAACAGGAACATTCCGGCCAGCGGCGCGATCAGGCAGGTCGCAATGCCGAGGAGCGCCACACGGTTGCCGAACTGCGCGGATTCGAAGAGCACCTGCCACTGATTCGCCGCCAGACACACCAGCCCCGGCAGCAGGCTGAAATACCAGGGTTTGCGAAACACCAGCAACATCGCCAGCGGCAGCAGGACGCCGAACAGACCGAACATCAGTCGCTCCGGGAACAACGCGGCCACCAGCAAGGCACCTATGCCCAGCAGTCGCGAAATCGCTGTTCGATCCTGCCAGCCCCGCGCCACCAACAAACCCAGCGCCAGCGTGGGCATCACGTTCAAGGTGTCAGGATCCGGGATGTACAAACGGTAGGGAATCTCGCTGAACAGACTGAACAGCAGCAACCAGCCCAGATAGCGCCATTCGGTCTTGCGCGCGCCGTCCCGCGCCAGGTTCGCCGCCATCGCCAGACAGAACCACGGGAACGCCAGCCGCCCCGGCACATACAGCCAATCGGCGCTGATCCCGACATATCGCAGGTGATCGAGCAGCATGCCCAGCAGCGCCAGCCACTTGAGCAGATCGAGTGCGCCGTCGCGCCGGCTCAGGTGCATAATCGGCTTGCATCCTTGTAAAGTTTTGACAGCGACATCCCGTGTGCTCCCCGGATGATCTTCGGTACAGTGCGCACCATCATTGACCCCACGAAGCGCCACAAGCGCCTCGATCACGGAAGCCGGCCATGACCGACAAGAGCCAACAATTCGCCAGCGACAACTATTCCGGTATCTGCCCTGAAGCCTGGGCTGCCATGGAACAGGCCAACCACGGCCACCAGCGCGCCTATGGCGACGATGAGTGGACAGCACGCGCCTCCGATTATTTCCGCAAGCTGTTCGAGACCGACTGCGAAGTGTTCTTCGCCTTCAACGGCACCGCCGCCAACTCCCTCGCGCTGTCGTCGCTGTGCCAGAGTTACCACAGCGTCATCTGCTCGGAAACCGCCCACGTCGAAACCGACGAATGCGGCGCCCCGGAGTTCTTCTCCAACGGTTCGAAACTGCTGATCGCCGGCACTGAAAACGGCAAGATCACCCCGGCCTCGATCCGCGAAGTCGCCCTCAAGCGCCAGGATATCCACTACCCGAAACCACGGGTCGTAACCCTGACCCAGGCCACCGAAGTCGGCAGCGTCTACACCCCGGAAGAAGTCCGCGCCATCAGCGACACCTGCAAGGAACTGGGCCTGAACCTGCACATGGACGGCGCGCGGTTCTCCAACGCCTGCGCGTTCCTCGGCTGCTCGCCGGCAGACCTGACCTGGAAGGCCGGCGTCGACGTGCTGTGCTTCGGCGGCACGAAAAACGGCATGGCGGTGGGTGAAGCGATCCTGTTCTTCAACCACAAACTGGCCGAAGACTTCGACTACCGCTGCAAACAGGCCGGGCAATTGGCCTCGAAGATGCGTTTCCTGTCGGCCCCGTGGGTCGGCATCCTGGAAAACGACGCCTGGCTCAAGTACGCCCGCCACGCCAACCACTGCGCGCAACTTTTGGCAGAACTGGTCAGCGACATCCCGGGCGTGGAACTGATGTTCCCGGTCCAGGCCAACGGCGTATTCCTGCAACTCTCGGAACCGGCCATCGCCGCCCTGACCGCTCGCGGCTGGCGCTTCTACACTTTCATCGGCAAGGGTGGCGCCCGCTTCATGTGCTCGTGGGACACCGAAGAAGAACGCGTGCGTGAACTGGCCCGCGACATTCGCGAAGTCATGTCGGCCTGATCCCCTTCCCGTGGCGCGGGAGCCTGCTCCCCCGCCACCGCTCACCTCTCCCTCCCGTTTCAGCTCCATCGTCTACATTGTCTGTCGAGCCATCGCTCACATAACAATAAGCAGGAGCTTGCGCATGTCGCTAAAAGGCAAAACCTTGTTCATCACTGGCGCCAGCCGTGGCATCGGGCGCGAGATTGCGCTGCGGGCTGCACAGGACGGGGCCAATATCGTGATCGCGGCCAAGAGCGCCGAACCGCACGCCAAGTTGCCCGGCACCATCCACAGCGTCGCCGCTGAAGTCGAAGCGGCCGGCGGCAAGGCTTTGGCGTTGCAACTGGATGTGCGTGATGAAGACGCGGTGCGTCAGGCGCTGGCCCAGGCCAACGAACATTTCGGCGGAATCGATGCACTGGTGAACAACGCCGGGGCGATCAAACTGACCGGTGTGCAACACATCGAACTCAAGCGTTTCGATCTGATGCACCAGATCAACACCCGCGCGGTTTTGCTGTGTAGCCAGGCGGCCCTGCCCTACCTGAAAAAATCCTCTGGGCACATTCTCAACTTGTCACCGCCGCTGAACATGGCCAGCAAATGGTTCGCGCAATACAGCCCCTACACCGTAACCAAGTACGGCATGAGCATGCTGACGGTGGGCATGAGCGAGGAATTCGCCAACTACGGGATCAGCGTCAATTCGCTGTGGCCGCAGACCATGATCGCCACGGCGGCGATCGAGTTTCAGTTGGGCAATCGGGAGTCGTTCAAGCATGCGCGTAAGCCGGCGATCATGGCGGATGCGGCGCATGTGATTCTGAGTAGCAGCGGACGGCGGATTACCGGGCGTCTGTTGATTGATGAGGAGATCTTGCGGGAGAACGGCGTAAGCGATTTCGATCACTATCGATATGAGCCGGACAGCCACGAAAAACTAATGCCCGATCTGTTTATTGACTGAGTAATTTCAGAATCGGACTACGCCAAACCCTACATAAAACAAACAAACCTCGCCATAGACTGCCGACTCCCATTTCAAGGACTGCAGACTATGGCGAACCCCGGCTACATGACCATCAAGGGTAAAACCCAGGGACTGATATCAGCAGGATGTTCAACAGCCGAGTCTGTCGGCAATACCTTTCAGACGGCGCACACCAATGAAATCATGGTGCTGTCCTACAGCCACAACATGGCCAATGCCGGCAACATCAACCACCCCACACATGCCCCGGTCATCATTACCAAAAGGCTCGACAAGTCCTCTCCGCTGCTGGCGCAGGCGCTTGCAAACCGAGAAGAAGTCAGCTGTAGGATCAGCCTCTACCGAACGTCGCCTCAAGGTCAGCAAGAGAAGTTCTATTCCGTCTCCATCGATGGTGCCGTTCTGGTTGATCTCTCCCTTGATTTGCCACACGCGATCCTGCAAAACGACGCCGAACCTCAAGAGCAACTGGCCCTTCGTTATCGAGAAATCCGTTGGGTCCATCACATCGCCGGCACCACCGGGTATGCCTCGTGGGGCGAAGAGGATTGAGTTCTCCGCGACATGATCTCTGCGATGTGCAGAGTTCTGCCAATAAACTGCTGGCACAGGCACTGACCACTGGCGCTCGCCATCTGGCTTACGGGATGGCGCGCGTGCAGTTCAATCATGGGGTAGCTTACTTCGTCAGGCACATCGTCGAAGATGTTGCCGCCGGACGTTTACCCCCGAAGCAAGGCCTGTACGCACTTGCACAGGAACAACGAAACCTCCTGAACCAGTCCCGGCTTTTGCTGCAAAACAGGCAGCGAACAATCACTCGCACGGCCAGAGCCCGACCGCAGTCGATGCTCACGCAGCCCGCAGCGAATCCTGATCCGGAACGACTGCTGCGAGCCGTTCATCTGCAAGACTTGAAAGTCTCGCGCTCGAACGTCGCTCCTGTCCCGTCTGCGCGCCCGCTCCCAGACCTGCAGCTTTTTCCCAGCGAGCGCAGGCCCCAGGAGTTGCCGACACCGGAGGAGCCAGGGTTCTATATCGTGCCCAAAAGCCTGCCCGCCGAGAAACTGCAGGTGCAACTGTTTCCGTCGCCCAACCCGAGCGTCATCGCCAAATTCAAAAGCCTCAATCCGATGGAAGCCATAGTAAAAGCCGGAACGCTGATTGTCCTGAGCGACCCGGACAATCAGCAATGCACCTATGAAGAATCATTGCTAATGGAAACGGCACACATCGTCAGCATGGCGCTGGCGCCGTTGACGATGGAAGAAGCTGATTTCATGGCGCAACACCACGGCGTTATTCAGAGTGCACTTTCAGTTGAATCGAAAGTGATAGGCGTCACCACGGCCATGGCGGCCAATTATCTGGATGGAATAAAAAACGCGCTTCAAGAAATCGAAAACTTGCATACCAAAACCCTCGGCGCGAATGGCAGCCTGAACTCAAAAGCGTTTAAAAAACAACGTACACAGCTGCTTAACAAGCTGGATAACCGACTCACCAACTTCACCAAAATAACCATTGGCCTGCCTGATCACCCGAACCTCAAAGCAGCCCTCGGCATTGATCATCCGCACCTAGTGCATCGATGGAAAAAGGCTGGCGGTATCGGCCAGAACCCGGGATATGCCACTCATATTCAAGCCGTCACCAAGGCATCGCGATATGTCAAATATGGAGGTTGGATTGGCACCGCTGTGGGAGGTAGCGCATCGGCAGTGAGGGTCCAGGATGTTTGCGCAAATGGCAGCATCGAAGCGTGTGAAAAGGTGAAGTTCACGGAGACCGGAAGCTTTTTGGGTGGAGTGGGTGGAGGAATAGTAGCCGGCGCGCTCGTGAGCTTAACGGCCTCAACGATCTGTGTAGGAGTTGGTCTCCCGACTGGCGGGCTCGGTACTGCCCTTTGTGCTGCTCTATTGGCAGGAGTCGGAAATTACGCCGGCGGGACTTTGGGCGAAAAAGGCGGCGAGCAGGTCGCGGAGAAAGTATACGAGGCTGCTAAATGATTCTTTGCATTACAGAGAAAATATTGTTGTTGATCGGCATTGTAGATTTCATCGGTATATTTACGCTGATAGGCGTGATGTTGTATGTCGCCAAAACAAAAACCGAAACCATATTAAGCCACCTAACAAACAGTTCAATTTCGAGCAAAATAACAATGCTTTGGCACGGAGGACCTTGGGGCAGAATTTACATGATGGGAGAAGTGTTCGCCATCATGAGAAGCCCTGCGATTTATATTCATACCGGAAAGCTTTGCGCGAAAGACTTTGAAAACTTCCCACAAAAACTTAGAAAAAAATTAATCACCTTATACAGACTCGTTTTTATTTTTTTCGCAATCATGATGTGCCTAGGGTTAGTCGCATATATAGAAGATATGCAAGACATCGCAATAAACCCAATAGTGATTATGGCAATGGTTAGTCTCACAGGTCTGTTATTAGTAAATGGAATTTTGCTTTATGTCGCCAAAAGAAGACTGGAAGTAATCCTTACCAGCCTTAAACGAAGCTCGATCACCTCGTCTCTGTTCATGCTATGGCAAGCGGGCTTGGGGGGGCGAATTTATATGTTGGGAGAGATTTTTGGCATCCTCAAAAACCCTTCACGGTATATTTCCCAAGGCAAAGTAAGCGCAAGAGACGTTAAGAATTTCCCACCGAAACTCAAACGCGACTTGCTTAAACTGAATAAATACCAGCAAATATTTGGCTTTACGTTCGCGGGCTTTGGCTTGCTCGCCATGTCTGGACTGATTTGAAATCGCATTTTCCAGGCGATTTCCTCAATGAGGAGATCGCCCTAGATGCAAACCTACTTAAAACTCGATCCGAACATCCCCCTTCGGCACGCTGCAGCAAGAAAGAATGTACCCCTCTGCCTCGTCGTCCTCGGTAATCCCGCCGTTGTGATCCATCTCCACCTCGCCGCCGAGTTTGAGCACCTTGCACGTCCCGCAGATCCCCATGCCGCAGGCTTTCGGGATCATCAGGCCGACCTTGGCCGCCGCCGCATGCACGGTCTCGCCCGGAGCCACGCGGATGCTCTTGTCCGAAGAGGTGAATTCCACCAGGTGCAGATCCGCCGCCGGGATTTCCGGTGCTTCGGCGGCCTGTTCGGCCTGTTCCACTGCATCGGCGCGAGCTTCCGGCGGTGTGGCGCCGAAGGATTCCTCGTGGTAGCGCTTCATGTCGTAGCCGGCGTTTTCCAGCAGGCGCTTGACCGCCGTCATGTAAGGCGTCGGGCCGCAGCAGAAGACTTCGCGCTCGAGGAAGTCCGGCACCATCAGTTCCAGCATCTTGTGGTTGAGGTAGCCACGATAGCCGGCCCACGGCTCGCCCAGCCCATGCTTCTCGCAGATCAGGTGCAGACTGAAGTTGTCGATCCGCGACGCCATGTGTTCCAGCTCGCGGTGGTAAATGATGTCCTTCGGTGAGCGGGCGCTGTGGATGAACGTCATGTCGACGTTGCCGTTGGTGTCGTAGAACCAGCGCGCCATGGACATCACCGGGGTGATGCCGACACCGCCGCTGAGGTACAGCACTTTCGGGCTCGGGAAGTCGATGGCGTTGAACAGCCCGACCGGGCCGTGCACCGCCAGCTCCTGACCTTCATGCAGGGTGTCATGCAGCCAGTTGGACACCTTGCCCCCCGGCACGCGCTTGATGGTCACCGAAAAGCTGTACGGCACCGACGGCGAGCTGGAGATGGTGTACGAACGCATGATCGGCTGGCCTTCGATTTCCAGCTCCAGGGTCACGAACTGCCCGGGCTTGAAGAAGAACAGGATCGGCTGGTCGGCCATGAAGCAGAAGGTGCGCACATCCCAGGTTTCCTGGATGACTTTGACGCAACGGACGATGTGTCGGCCATTGGCCCAGGTCTGGGTGGTGACCGGATTCAGGAAGCTGTTCGACATGCTGTTCTCCACGGCCGACTGTCGGCCTTCATGTGGCGATTCTGCGTATAGCGCGAACGGCCCGTTTACCTATCCGCGACATTCACATACTTATCGCGACCAGCCCCCAACCACCGGGGGTTGCGCGTCGGGAACAGATTGCACCATGTCGCCCATGGATAAGGTTCCGGGCAGCGCCGGCCCCACACTCGCCCTCAACACAAACGGTTTCTTTACACCTTGCGCTGCAACCCTGATCAGCCACTTTCGCGGCCACGCAGATGGCCTTGAGGAATTCATCGATGGACACCGCAAAAATCAGCCTGGGCGACCCGCTGGAACCCGCACGCAAGGCCACCGCACAAATGCTGCAGGAACGCGAGCGCACCTTCTCGCTGCCGCAACCGTTCTACAGCGACGAGCGCCTGTTCGATATCGACATGCAGGAGATCTTCCAGAAAGAGTGGTTGATCGCCGGCATGACCTGCGAGATCCCGGCCAAGGGCAACTACCTGACGCTGCAGATCGGCAAGAACCCGATCATCGTGATCCGCGGCGCCGAAGGCGTGGTACACGCATTCCACAACGTCTGCCGCCACCGTGGCTCGCGCCTGTGCACCAGCGACAAGGGCAAGGTCGCCAAGCTGGTCTGCCACTACCACCAGTGGACGTATGAGCTGGACGGTCGACTGCTGTTCGCCGGTACCGAGATGGGCGCCGACTTCGACATGAACCAGTACGGCCTCAAACCGGTGAACGTGAAGACCGCCGGCGGCTACATCTTCATCAGCCTGGCCGAGAATCCGCCGGCCATTGATGACTTCCTGTCGACCCTGAACCACTACATGGAACCGTATGACATGGAAAACACCAAGGTGGCGGTGCAAACCACCTTGATGGAAAAGGCCAACTGGAAACTGGTGCTGGAAAACAACCGCGAGTGCTACCACTGCAACGGTTCGCACCCGGAATTGCTGAAAACCCTGCTGGAGTGGGACGACGTCACCGACCCGCGTGCCGACCAGGCGTTCAAGGACCACGTCGCCGCGTCTGCTGCCGCGTGGGAAGCCGAAAAGATCCCTTATGCCCACGCCAGTTTCGGCCTGCGTAACCGTATCGTGCGCATGCCGCTCCTCAAAGGCACCGTGTCGATGACCATGGACGGCAAACAGGGCTGCGCCAAACTGATGGGCCGGATCAAGAACCCGGACCTGGGCTCGATGCGCATCCTGCACCTGCCGCACTCGTGGAACCACTGCATGGGCGACCACATCATCGTGTTCACCGTGTGGCCGATCAGCGCCCAGGAAACCATGGTCACCACCAAGTGGCTGGTGCACAAGGATGCCGTGGAAGGCGTGGATTACGACGTCGAGCGCATGCGCAAAGTGTGGGACGCGACCAACGATCAGGACCGCCGCCTGGCCGAAGAAAACCAGCGTGGGATCAACTCCACCGCGTACCAGCCGGGGCCGTATTCCAAGACTTATGAGTTCGGCGTGGTCAATTTCGTCGACTGGTACAGCGAGCGCATGCTGAGCAACCTCGGTGCCGAGCCTGCGCCTTACCTCAAGGGTGTTCCGGTTCAGGGCTGATTCGCGTCATTGATCGTTCCCGCGTCCTGCGCGGGAACGATCAAACGGATCACTTCGATTTCCACCTCACAGACCCATCCTCCCCGATAAACTCTTCGAAAATATCTTCCCCCACCAACCTGATCTTCGCGTAGCCGTTCAACACCCGCAGCGGATAGTCCGGATCCTTCGCATCCTGCGTCTCGGAAAACAATATCCGTGAATGCCCGTTCAGTTCGCTGGTGGTGCCGTAGGGAATCGCTCCGTGCCCGGCACAGCGCGCATGCAATCCACCCTGTGGCGCATAGACGATGCCGTTGTGCAGATGCCCCCAATACCAGTAATCCGGCTCGCGCCCCAGTGCATCGCATACGGGTTGATACAGCGCGGTCTTGTTGTGTCCGGTGATATCGAAGCCCTGATGGTGGCTGAGCACCATCAGTTTCTTGCGTTTGGGTAAGCCCTTCATCCAGGCGATTTGCGGTTCGTTCAGCGTGCCGTCCATGTACAGGTTCATCACGTCCGAAGCATAGGCCGTGTCCAGCCCGACAATCAGCCAGTCGTCATTGATCAGGGCAAAGTAGCTGGTGCCCTGCTGCCCCGGAAAACGCGCGGCCAGTTCTTTGAAATAACCGTGGGCGCCGCTGTACATCTCGTGGTTGGAATTGAGGGTGAACGAGCCGTGGCTGCCCATCGGCCAACCGGCCATATCGGTGTCTTCCTGGGAATGGGTACCGGCGTAATAAACGTCCCCCAGGTGAATGGTGAAATCGGCATTGGCCAGTTGCATCTGGTTGGCCACCGACACCGCCGGCGCGTGGCTGTTGAACGGCCCGGTGCCCCAGTCGCCGGCAATCGCCAACGTCACTTCGCGCTCCATTGTCACCAGCGCCGGATCGGTGCCGAAGGTCGCGTGATGGCGCAGGTTTTCGATCCACTTGAGCAGCGCCTCGCTCCACAGCAGATCCAGCAGTTCCCACTTGCGGCAGCCGAACAGTGTGCCGTCCTTGAGTACTTTGGTTTGCAGTTGATCGGGCGATTGCGGCAACGGCGTCGCGTTACCGATGCGCAGGATCGACAAGCCGTGGGACAACTCCCACGGCACGGCCGGCTCGTCATCCGGCAACTCTCCGTGCTTGAGCACGTACTGCGCCTGATCGTGACCGCGCTGGAGCAGCTTGATGATGGCCTGGAACTCCTCGGGCTCCAGTTCACTGATGAGCTTCATCCAGGCCATTTCGATGCGCGTGAGCAAACCGTGCAAGCGTACTTTGACCTTGTCGTATTCATGCTTCAGATGACCGACCGCTGACATGGCGTAATCCTCTATCCGTAGGGGTTCACAGGGTTTTCATGAATTCGATCAGTGCACGTTTGTCGTCGTCCGACAGTGTCGTGCCATACAGGTGACCGGTGTTGTGATTGCCCTCCAGGCGCGTGTCGTATTTGAAGTCCGCCGAGGCTTTCGCTTGCGCGCCGCTGGTCACGAAACCGACGTTGACCGGGTCGTACACATCGGAGCCGGTGATGAACACCTGCGGACGTTTTTCCGGCGGTTGCAGCAAATCCCACAAGGTCGGTACCGAGCCGTTGTGCAGATAAGGCGCGCGTAGCCAGATACCGTCGGTGGGCGTGTTGCTGTAGCTCTGGGTCTTGCGGTAGGCACCGAAATCGAACGGCGGTTTCTTGAAGGTGTGAAACGCCGCCACCAGTCCGACAGTGAACGAGTCGAGCCGATGCGGATCGGTGCCGAGCTGGTCGATATTGGTGGTGACCTGCCCGGTGTCGACGCGACCGAAGTCGTGGCAACCGGCGCAATTGGTTTCCCAGATCGGTTTGCCCTGAGCGACTTTGGCCTGATCCAGCGCCCACGGCCACGCGGGTGCCTTGTGTCCGAGCAGCCAATTGGTCACGCGATTGAAACTCGGCGGCAGCACCGACTCCGGCGTCGCCCCCACGGCCATCGCGGCGGCGTAGTTGCGCTCGTGGATCTTGTTGTTATTGCCGTCCCAGTGCAGGTACATCGATTCCCGGGGTTTCTGGTTCCACACTTGCGGCAGGTCGACGGTGCCAATGGTCGAGTCATCCGGGAAGCCGAATACCACCATTTTCGTCGGGTTGAAGGTGTCGGTACGCCCCGGTCCCTGTGGCGGACGCAGCTTCTGCCAGGCGTAGGCCTGTTTCTGCTTGAGCAGTGCGGTCTTGGCCATCGGGATGATCAGGTAACGGTTGTAGATCCGCTCGAAAAAGCCGAGCTGGAACTTGCTGTTGATCGCCGCCATCACCGCGTCGGTAGTGAATTTCGGGTCGCTGGCGCAATCGTAGGCGAACCACTGGAAGGCTTGCAGTTGCAGGGTATTGGCCGGCGCACTCGGCACATTGACCGCAACGTCGCTGGCATTCGCCCGATAGGAGCCGGTGTGGCACAGCGCGCAATTCGGCTCGACGGTCGGGTAGCCGATCTGCCGCTTGGCCATGCCGATCGGCAGGTCCTTGCCGTTCTCGAACAGGAAACCGAAGACTTCCCAGCCGCCGGGTTTCGGCATCTTTTCCGGGCACATCTGCGGCAGCACCGAGAACAGGTAATACGGGATCCGCGCTTCGATGCCCAGGCCAATCGCGGCGTATTTGTAGTGATCTTCGTCGGAGGCGTATTCCTGCTCCGGAACCACGCGCAGCATCTGATACCAGGTCTGGTAACCGATGAACGCCAGCAGCGCGACCACCACCAGCGTGCCAACCTTGAACGCGTGACTCTGCCAATGCCGCGCCCACGCCGACCGCCATTCGCGCCAGCCGTCACACAGCAGGGCCAGTGGTCGGTTTTCAGGGGTGGTGCCGAGGTACAGCAGGATGCCGAGGATCAGGAAAAAGCTCAGGTCGCCCATCAGCATCGGCACGAATACCGAGCCCTGGCTGCTGGTGTCGATCAGGTAGATCCAGAACGCCACGGCGATCAGCCGCGTCAGCACGCACAGCCAGGAATGCACCACGTAGCGCGGCGCGTTGAAGCCCGAGGGCATGTAGAACACGCTGATACCCACCAGCAGCATCCCGGCGTTTTCCAGCCACGGGTCGGAGAGTTGCGGCGGCAGGCCGACCACCGATGTCAGCAACCCCGGCGCAAACAGCGCCGGGATCGCGAACACCATGTTCATCGCTATACCGAGCCAGATGAAGCGTTGAAACCAGCGGATGTAGCTGTCCATGTCATCCATTTCCTTGTACAGACCGGAGAGATTTAGCGCCTGATACACCGCCATCGCTTGCAAGTCGGGTCCTCGCACCGCAGCTCCCACAAATACGCATCGCATTCCAATGTGGGAGCTGGCTTGCCAGCGATTGCAGTCGACCCGGTTGCAGGTCAACCGCGGGCCGTCTTCTCCAGGTGTTCAAGGATGATCGGATACACATCGACCACCGCGTTCTTGCCGAACATGCAGTCGATGTGACCGTAACCCGGCACCACATGCCGGCTATAGCGCTCCGGCCCATGTTTCTCGCAAACCCGCTGGTAGGTCTTGAGCGTGCTTTCCGGCAGGTAGCACTGGTTCTCCGCACCGCTGATGAAGCAGATCGGCATGGTCAATCGGTCGAAGTGCGGCATGTACACATCGTTGCCCTTGAAGTCCACCAGATGCCCTTTGCGCACGATCAGCGCCAGGTGTTCGAAGGTCTCGATGTTCGACTCGCCGAACAGCTCGTGCAGGTTGTCGTGCAGCGTCTCGTTGAGGGTGTCGTGACGGTACAGCGAGGCGTACATGAAGGTGATGCGGTGGCACACCGGGTTGGTGCAATAACCCTGGGCTTCGATCCGCGCGTAGCCATTTAGAGCCTTGTCGTACAGCCGGTTGAACCAGTTCTCCTTGCTGTCGGCGTAGGCGGTCATGGATTTGATACCGATGGCGTCGAGCATCCCCGGCAAGTGCAGACCGGCCTTCAGCCCCGTCGCCGTCGCGACCACCGTGTCGGCGGCGATCTGCGAGCAGACCACCGAACGCACGCCCTGCAAACCGGCGAGCAACGACATGAAGAACGTGGTTGCACCGTAGCAATGCACCACGCACTGCACGTCCTTCGCGCCGGTCTGCTGTTGGATCTGCGCGATGGCGGCCTTGAAGTCGTACTGGGCGATCTGGTCGCCGTTCCATTCCTTCTTGCTCGCCGGCAGCAGGATGCTCACCCGGAAATCCAGCAGCCACACGTCGTAGTCATGCTTGCACAGAAACTCGAGCAGGTTGGTCTGGATCGTATCGGTGGAAAAGATGTTCGAGCCCACGCCCAGACCATGCACCAGCATCACCGGGCCTTTGCTACCGGCCTGATAACGGGTCAGGCGCAACTGAACGCCATCTTCGGTGGGGAAGAAATGCACATCCGGCGTCGGCGCATCCAGCGGCCGTTTCAAGCGTGGCGGTGCGTCGGGATTGAAGTACTTGTCCCCGGCAAACACCCCGCCGTAACTCTCCCAGAGAATCCCGGCGAAGAACTTGCCAAACCGCGCCAGCCCTTCGATGCGCTCGCGCTCGTTGCGCGCATTGAGGACTTTCATGGTGGTCATCTGTTTGGCGAAATCGGTCGGTTTGATGTGCATCACGCCTGATCCGATCACCTCGCCGGACTTGTCCGGCCCGCGATACAGCGTCACGTAAAGAGTGCTGGTGTCGTGCCAGATATTCAGTACACCGTTGTCTTCCGGCACGGTTTTGAAGGCACTGAAGAAATAGTCGTTGCCGTCCTCGGCGGTCAGTTTCATGTCGTATTTCATGTGGCGTGTGTCGACTTGCTGCTCGAATTGCTCGAACAGGTTGAACACGCCGTTGCTGGCGGTCAGCGGCTGCGGCGACAGCGCCGGGGCGATCACCGTGCCGACGATGGTCGCGGCGTGTTCCGGTTCCTTGATCATCCGGTTGAGGTCGTTGGCGGTGATGGTCAGGGTGAAGTCGATCGGCGAATTGTCCGCCTCGCCGCGTTTGGCCGCCGCTTCGTAAACCTTCAGATCCGTACTCTGCGCAGCGGTAAAGGCCCGGGAGAAGTAGCCTTTCATGGTCTCGGTGAACTGCACGCCGAGGGTCGGTGGCACCGGTTGTTTGCGCGGCGCCGAAGGCAGTGTGTAATCGATCTTCCAGCCCCGGTCGGCGGCTAGCAGGCACATGTTGCGCTCGCTGACGGCGCAGATGGTCAGCAGCGGGTTGACCGCCAGTGACGTCGGAATTACCGCACCGTCGGTCACGTAAAGGTTGGCGTAGACATCGCTGCCACTGGCGCCGCTGAACACCTGGCCCTTGTGGTTGACCACACCCTGCGCGGCGTCTTCACCCATCACGCAACCGCCCAGTGGATGCACCGAGACGATGCTGTGCTTGAGCAACTTGGTCCAGATCGGATTCTCGACCCAGATCCCGCCCAGTGCCTTGGTGCTCTGGTACAGCCGTTCATTGCCGATCTTGAAGTTTTCCTGCTCGCCAACACCCGGCCAGTCGATGCGCAATTGATCCTTGTTGTCGAGGACCATGCGGCCCTGGCCGCTGTCGTGGCTCATGATCAGGTAGGTCTGCATGTTGTGCAGCGCGCCGTAGTACGGGCCGCGCAGGAAGCTTTCGGCTTCGCGTTCCTTGTACTTCACCTTACCGCTGAAGCTGTCGTCGGTGGGCACCCCGATCATCTCGGCGAACCCGGCCATCGCCGGCACCATCGGTCGCCCGAGGGCGCCGGGAATCGAGCCCTCCTCGATGACCATGCGACTGCTGCGATCACCCTCGTTGCGCATATCGATGATCGACGTGATGCACGGGCCGACCGGTTTCATCTCCTTGGCCGAGTGCGTGCCGAAGCCGATGCCGTTGATGGTCTGTTCGCAGTTGTGGCCGAAGCCGAGGATGTCGCCGTTGCCGCTCATGTTCTCGCCGAGCTGGCCGGACATCGCCAGGCCCTTGTCCCGGGAACGCAGGAGGATTTCGGTGGAACCGAGGGTGCCGGCGGAGACCACGACGATGTCGGCCTTCACGAACAGGGTCGGCGCGTCGAATTTCTCGCGTCCACTGTCGAGGTACTGGAAGTGCACGATCCAGCCGCTGCCATCACGCTCCAGATACCGAACCTGGGCCTGGCAGAAAATCTCCGCGCCGTGATTGGTGGCGTCCGGCAAATAGTTCATCAGCGTGGTGTTCTTGGCCTTGTTGTTACAGCCTGAAACGCAGTCGCCGCAGTGGTTGCACGGCAGTTGCTCAACGCCGACATGGTTGAGGTTGTTCGGCAACTTGTCGAAGGTTACGTTGATCGGCGGCTTGTAAAAGTTCGCGCCTTGCTTGAGGAAGTCCGCGGACTTTTTGTTGGCATCGAGCTTGGGCAGGTTCGGTGCGCTGTTCGGATAAGGGTTGGGTTTGAGCATCTCCCGGGCTTTTTCGTAACCGGCCTTGAGCAAGCCATCCTGGTCCTCGCGCACCGCCAACGGCCAGCGTGGATCCTTGAACACATCGGCTGTCGGCTCCAGCGAGACGTTGGCATTGATCAACGACGTGCCACCGAGGCCACAACCGACCACCACGTTCTGCTGCGCGTTGACGTGCAGATCGAACAGCCCGGTGCGCGAGCCGATGTGGCCGTCCGGGTCGTGCACCTGCAGCTCTTCGGTCGCGGCGATCATGGTGTTGGGGTATTCGCCGGGCTGGATTTCCCGGCCCCGCTCCAGCAGGCACACCCGTTTCCCGGCCCGGGACAGGCGCGACGCGGCAATGCCGCCGCCGTACCCGGAGCCGATGACAATCACGTCGTAGTGTTCCTTGATATCGCTGATGGGCGTTGCGATCCGTGTCATGAGGTGATTCCTCTCTCAGGCAGTGGGGCAACTCTGCGGTTGCCTGCAATCGATGGGCGAACGGGCACCTGGCCTCCGGGGGCAGGCCCGGCGGCAATACAACGAAGTGGCAGGATTCAGGCGCTATAGACGGGCATGCTGATTGGCGGCACGGCGCAAGGTGCGCGTGCGCGGCTTCGGGGCTGACAGCAAGCGGGGATTGAGGAGTAAGCGATGCGGCTGGGTATCCATCACGCGTTCTCCCTGAACCAGATGTGGATAAGTGACGGCGGTCCTTGTGCCATTGGAGTGAAGACAGCGGCCGGATTGAAGTCAAGGCAGGCTCTTAGAACTGTATGAAATCTGATCAATCACCGTTTGGACTATAGCCGGCGGGACTCGCAGGGTTTGGCGAACAAGTTATCCACATAGCCACCCACAGCAAATGGGGACAACTGTGGATGACCGGGAAAAATATCGACGGTTATGTGAAGAAAAACCGTGACTTATCCAGAAGCACGGATTCCGGCGATGATTGTCTGTTTTTTGATCAACACCATGAAGACCACGGAATACATGGCCTACAGAGGATGGCAAACACCTTATCCACAGAAGCGCCAACAGAGTTCGGGGGTAACTTGGCGGATGCTGTGGAAAAGCTCTGGAGGCGTTGATAAATCCGAGTTTGCGTCGGGTTGGTGGGGTTAAACGGCTGAATTGATCGATTTTTGATCAGATCGTTGTAAGCCACGGTTTATATGGCTCTTGGCGGATAGCGAACATCTTATCCACAGAAGCGCCAACAGAGATTGGGGGCAAGTCAGGGAACTATCCTGGGGAAAAAGCTCGTAAAAACCGCAAGTTAGGCTGGTTGTTTTTTGATCTGATGGCTGTATGGCTTGATTGGCGAGGGGTTCAGAGAGGGGCGAACACGTTATCCACAGATCCGCCAACAGGGATTGTGGGTAAACCGCCCTCTCCCGAAGGGAGAGGGTCAGTAAAGGTTTTCAGCGGACAACACCTTCTTCGATCAGCAGCTTGAGAATGGCTTCAGCACCAGCCTGCGCGGTGACGCCCTTGAGCACCTGCCCCCCACCCCCACTAGCCTTCGCCGTAGCCGCCTTCATCCGGTCAGCCCCGCTCTTGGCCTTGATCACCTTCAACCGCTTCGGCCGTGGCTTGGCCGGTTGCAGGGTCGCCACTGCAAGCAATTCGTCATCCACCACTTCCACATCTTTTGCCTGAAGAACGCCACGTCGCGCCGGGCCGTAAGCACTTTGCCGTGGCTTGGGCGCCGCGTTATCCACAGTCGCGAGAAACGGCAGGCGCACCTTCAGCCGGCGGCGCTGCCCACGGGGCAACGCTTGCAGCACCAGTGCCGAGCCTTCGCTGATCGACTCGACCTGCGCCAGCCCCACCACCAGCGGCCAGCCTAGCCCTTCGGCCAGCAGGAACGGCAGCATCCCCGAACCTTCACCGGTTTCTGCCTGGCTGCCGGTCAATACGACCTGAGCGCCGGCATCACGCAAATAGTCGGTCAATGCCGGTAAAGCATCCGCACCGGCCGGTTGTTCCAGCACATGCATCTGCGCGAGTCCCATGCCCAGATAGGCGCGCAACGCAGGTTCCGCAATGTCCCCGGCATGCAGCACTTGCAGGTTATCCCCAGCCAGTTGCAAGCCGAGTTCCACCGCCCGTGCATCCTGTTCGGCACGACGCGGCCGGCCCGAGGTCGGATGGGCACCGATTGAAACCAGACTGATGATCTTTGTGCTCATAACCGTTCCTTAAGCCGCATCGCGCTTGGCTTCGTTGCGGTAGGCCTCTACCGCCGCGATCAAGGCCTGAAGAATTTCCGCGCTTTCGCCGATCACCGACAGGTCGGCACGCTTGATCATGTCGCAGCCCGGATCGAGGTTGATCGCCACCACCTTGTCGCACGCACCGATGCCCTGCAGGTGCTGGATCGCCCCGGAAATTCCCACGGCCACGTAAACCCGCGCCGTGACCCAGGTGCCGGACGCACCGACCTGGCGGTCGCGGGTCATAAAGCCGTCGTCCACGGCCACCCGCGAGGCGCCTTCGGTGGCGCCGAGAGCGGCGGCGGTCTTGTGGAAAAGCTCCCAGTCCTTGACCCCGTTGCCACCGGAGAAGATGAACTCGGCTTCGGCCATCGGAATCGCCGCCGGGTCCACCGCTACGGCACCCAGATCCTCGATCCGCGACAGGCTGCGCGCCACGGGTGTGGATAACTCCACCGGCAACGCTTCGTGACGGGTTTCGCTGACCGGTTCGGCACATTCGGCGGACGCCAGAATCAGCCGTGCGACCGAACGGGCAAGATCCTGCAACCCGGCACCGGCGCGACCGATGCATTGCTGACCCTTGACCTGCCACACCCGTGTGGCCGGGCGCTCGCCCAGTGCAGCGGCAAAGCGCCGACCGAGTTCGCCGCCACCGCTGCGGCTGTCCGGCAGCAGCCAGTGACGCGGGTTGAACTGGTTATCCACAGCCCGCAGGCCCTGGATGCGTTGCTCCGGTGCATAACCGTTGAACTCTTCGCCTTCGAGCACCAGCAAGCGGTCAACGCCGGCCGTGGCGAAAGCGTTTTCCTTGTGCTCGCCGAATACCACGGCAAGTACCGCACCGTCGCTGCCGGCCAGTTGATGAGCCAGGCCCAGCAGGTCGCGGTCGTGGCTGCTCAAACGGCCGCCGACCATGTCCGGCACCACGCTGATGTAGAACGCCGGTGCCGGCACCTGATGCAGCGGCAATTGCACTTCAACGGCGGCCGAGCGCTTGGCCGAGCCGCCCTGTTGCGCACCGCTGCGGTCGATGCGCTTGATACCGTTCGGCCCGATAAAGCCGATGCCGTGCAGGTTCTTGCGGATGATCCCGTTGGGCCCCATCCAACTGTGTTGCGCCGGTTGCATGGCCGCGTGCAATGGGTGCAGTCGGTTGCGTGCGATCCATTCGGCGCGAGGGTCACGGCGGATAATGTCGCTCATCAGTGGGCCTCCGCAGGTTCACGTTTGGCCGGGGTGGCAGGCTTGTTCGGCGCAGCGTCTTCAAGCAGCGCATCGGCCACCAGTTCGGCGATGTCCTTGATCAGCGGACGCGGTTCGACCACGCCTTCAAGCATCGCCGTGCACTGTGGACAACCCACGGCCACCAGTTCGGCGCCGGTCTCGCGGATGTCTTCCATGCGCATGTCGGGGATCCGCTGTTTGCCCGGAATGTCGGTGATCGGCGCCCCGCCACCGCCGCCGCAGCAACGCGAACGGAAGCCGGAACGTTGCATCTCTTTCACCTCGATGCCGAGGGCGCGCAGCACTTCGCGCGGCGCCTCGTACTCGCCGTTGTAACGACCGAGGTAGCACGGATCGTGATAGGTCACGCTGTTGCCTTTGTGCTGACCGAGGTTCAGCGCGCCGGCCTGGATGATTTCCGCCAGATAAGTGCTGTGGTGCTGCACGAGGTAGTTGCCGTCGAACGCGCCGTACTCGTTTTTCAGCACGTGGAAGCTGTGTGGATCGCAGGTGACGATGCGGTTGAAGCTGTATTTGGCCAGAGTCTGGATATTGCGTTTGGCGAGCAACTGGAACGTTGCTTCGTCGCCAAGACGTCGGGCCACGTCGCCGCTATCACGTTCCTCCAGCCCGAGCACCGCGAAGTCGACCTTGGCCGCTTTCAGCACTTTGACGAAGGCGCGCAAGGTGCGTTGATTGCGCATGTCGAAGGCGCCGTCGCCGACCCAGAACAGCACGTCGGTGGACTTCTTCTCGCTGAGCAGATTGAGGTTCAGGTCCGCCGCCCAGTTCATCCTCCCGCCCGGGTCAAAACCGCCAGGGTTGTCGGTAGCAATCAGGTTTTCCAGGACTTCGGCGCCCTTGTTCGGGGTCGCGCCTTTTTCCAGAGTCAGGTGACGACGCATGTCGACGATGGCATCGACGTGCTCGATCATCATCGGGCATTCCTCGACGCAGGCGCGGCAGGTGGTGCACGACCACAAGGTTTCGGCATCCACCAGACCGTTGACGATCGGTTGATGCGGATTACCGCTGTGTTCGCCCACCGGTTTGCCCGGATAAGGACTGCCGGCGAACTGGGCATCGGTGCCGCCGGCAAGACCGACGACCATGTCCTGAATCAGTTTTTTCGGGTTCAGCGGCTGGCCGGCGGCGAACGCCGGGCACGCCGCTTCGCACTTGCCGCACTGCACGCAGGCGTCGAAACCGAGCAGCTGGTTCCAGGTGAAATCCTTGGGCTTTTCCACACCCAGCGGCGCGGTCGGATCATTCAAGTCCAGCGGCTTCAAACCGGTGGAACGGCCGCCGCCGAAGCGTTCGGCGCGGCGGTGCCAGGCCAGGTGCAAGGCACCGGCGAAGGCGTGTTTCATCGGACCGCCCCAGGTCATGCCGAAGAACAGTTCCGACACACCCCACAACACAGCAAGTCCGAGAATCGTTGCGAGCACCCAGCCACCGAAGTTCTCCGGCAGGATCCCGGCCACCGGCAAGGTCACCAGGAAGAACGAGGCCGAGAACGCCAGCAGGCTTTTCGGCAAGCGCATCCACGGGCCTTTCGACAGCCGCGACGGCGGGTTGAGGCGACGCCGATAAACGAAGATCGCCCCGACGAACATCACCGCCGTCATCAGCAGCAACGCGTAGCCAAGAATGCGGTTATGCAGGCCGAAACCGTGGACCAGAATCGCCAGCACGATCGACGCCACCGCCCCGCCCGCCGTGGCGACGTGGGTGTTGGCGATGTATTTGTCCCGCGCCACCACGTGGTGCAGATCGACCATGTAACGCTTGGGCATGGCGAACAGGCCGCCGATCAGGTCGACCTTCGAGGCCCGGCCCCGACGCCACATGGCCACCCGCCGCAACGCCCCCAGCACCGCGAGGGCCAGGGCTGCGAACAACAGGATTGGAAGAAGGGTGTTCAACATGGTGAAGCTCCCACCAGTACAGCCTGGAGAAACACGTTCAGCGTGTTCCTGTGGGAGCGAGCTGGCTCGCGAAAGCGCCGGGTCAGTCGATGCAGCGGTGACTGACAGAATGCATTCGCGGGCAAGCCCGCTCCCACAGGGTCATGTGCAAATCTTTAGAAGTCTTTGCACAACCGCAGGGCGTCATAGATCGCAGCGTGGGTATTACGCTGCGCCACGCAGTCACCGATGCGGAACAGCAGGTAACCGTCGCCATTGCTGCTCAACGAAGGTTGCGGCTGGATCGCAAACAGAGCCTCGACATCGATCTGACCCTTGTTGCGCGAGCCGTCCTTCAGCGCGTAGTAGATCTCTTCGTCCGGACGCACGCCGTTCTCGACGACCACCTGATCCACCACCCGCTCCTCTTTGGCGCCGGTGTATTCGTTCTCCAGCACGGCGACGAGTTTGTCGCCTTCGCGGTAGACCTTCTCCAGCATCATGTCGCCGGTCATGATCACTTCTTTCGGGTACATGCTGCGGTAGTAGGTCGGGAACGATGTACCGCCGATGGCCACGCCCGGCTTGATGTCGTCGGTGACGATCTCGACCTGGCTGCCCTTGTCGGCGAGGAAGTCGGCCACCGACATCCCGGTAAACTCGCAAATGGTGTCGTAGACCAGCACGTTCTTGCCTGGCGCGACCTTGCCGTCGAGCACGTCCCAGCTGCTGACCACCAGCCCTTCGGCGGCACCCCAGTGCTCGTTCTGCTCCAGGTACGGATGACCGCCAACGGCCAGCACCACGATGTCCGGACGCAGGTCCATGATGGTGTCGGCATCTGCGGCAGTACCCAGACGCAGGTCGACTTTCAGCCGCGCCAGCTCCAGCTGGAACCAGCGGGTGATCCCGGCGATCTGGTCACGCTGCGGCGCTTTCGAGGCCGTGGTGATCTGCCCGCCGATGAATTCTTTCTTCTCGAACAGGGTCACGTCATGGCCACGTTCGGCTGCCACACGGGCAGCTTCCATCCCCGCCGGGCCGGCACCGACGATCACCACCTTGCGTTTCGGCCCGGTGGATTTCTCGATGATGTGCGGCACACCCATATATTCACGGGAGGTCGCGGCGTTCTGGATGCACAGCACGTCCAGACCCTGGTACTGGCGGTCGATGCAGTAGTTGGCGCCGACGCACTGTTTGATCTGGTCGACCTGGCCCATCTTGATCTTCGCGATCAGGTGCGGATCGGCGATGTGGGCGCGGGTCATGCCGACCATGTCGACGTAACCACCCTCCAGAATCCGCGTGGCCTGGTTCGGGTCCTTGATGTTCTGCGCGTGCAGCACCGGAACCTTGACCACTTCCTTGATTCCGGCCGCCAGGTGCAGGAATGGCTCCGGTGGATAACTCATGTTCGGAATCACGTTGGCCAGGGTGTTGTGGGTGTCGCAACCCGAGCCGACGACGCCGATGAAATCGAGCATGCCGGTGTCATCGTAATACTTGGCGATCTGCTTCATGTCTTCGTGGGACAGACCGTCGGGGTGGAACTCGTCGCCGCAGATACGCATGCCGACGCAGAAGTCGTCACCGACTTCGGCGCGCACGGCTTTCAACACTTCCAGGCCGAACTTCATCCGGCCTTCAAAGGTGCCGCCCCATTCGTCGGTACGCTTGTTGACCCGCGGGCTCCAGAACTGGTCGATCATGTGCTGGTGCACGGCCGACAGTTCGACGCCGTCCAGACCACCGGCCTTGGCGCGGCGTGCCGCTTGCGCGTAGTTGCCGATCACCCGCCAGATTTCTTCCGGCTCGATGGTCTTGCAGGTGGCGCGGTGCACCGGTTCACGGATGCCCGACGGCGACATCAGGGTCGGCCAGTGGAAACCGTCCCAACGGGAGCGACGGCCCATGTGGGTAATCTGGATCATGATCTTGGCGCCATGCTTGTGCATGGCGTCGGCGAGATTCTGGAAGTGCGGGATGATCCGGTCGGTGGACAGGTTCACCGAGCTCCACCATTGCTGCGGGCTGTCGATCGCCACCACGGACGAACCGCCACAGATCGCCAGGCCGATGCCGCCCTTGGCTTTCTCTTCGTAATACTTGACGTACCGTTCGGTGGTCATGCCGCCGTCGGTCGCGTAGACCTCGGCGTGCGCGGTGCTGAGCACGCGGTTGCGGATGGTCAGTTTGCCGATCTGGATCGGCTGGAACATTGCTTCGAAAGCCATGGCGGGTTCCTCGACTTACAACGGCTTGACGGTGAACAGGCCGTCGTCGTGGCCTTCTTCGGAGCCACCGTAGACCTGCTCGGCCACGGTGCGGATCTTGCTGCCGCGAGCGGCGAGGATCTGATCCATCGCCCCGGCGAACCAGCCGGTGAACATGTAGTCGACCTTGCGTCCGACCTTGCCGTAGACGTAGACGAACGCCGAGTGTTCGAGCTTGACGCTGGCGGTGCCTTTGTCGAGGTCGATGTCCTGGATCTTGAACAGGCCCCAGCCGCGCTGCGACAGGCGCTTCATGTAGTGCTCGAACACCGCGACGCCTTCCAGACCGTGGCACTCGGCCTCTTTTTCACACCAGTGCCAGGCGGATTTGTAGCCGGCCTTGTAGAGGATTTCGGCATAGGCCTCGGCGCCCAGCACTTCCTCGATGCCCATGTGGTTGTTGACGAAGAAATGCCGTGGCACGTACAGCATCGGCAGGGCGTCGGAGGTCCAGACACCGGTCTCGCTGTCGACTTCAATAGGCAATTGCGGGGCGATCTTGGCCATGGAAACTTAACTCCAGAAAAATTTTGGTGTTGCCCCCGGCGCGGACGGCCGGGGGAAAGTATTCGGGAAGCGGCGGCTTATTCGCCCCAGACGTCCTTAAGGACGTTGACCCAGTTTTCGCCCATGATCTTGCGCACGACTCGTTCGGAGTGGCCGCGCTTGAGCAGGGTTTCGGTCAGGTTCGGGAACTCGCCGACGGTACGGATGCCCAGCGGGTTGATGATCTTGCCGAAGTTGGTCAGACGGCGGGCGTAGCCCTTGTCGTGGGTCAGGTATTCGAAGAAGTCCTGACCGTGCCCCTGGGTGAAGTCGGTGCCGATGCCGATGGCGTCTTCGCCGACGATGTTCATGGTGTATTCGATGGCTTCGGCGTAGTCGTCGATGGTCGAATCGATGCCCTTGGCCAGGAACGGCGCGAACATGGTCACGCCGACGAAACCGCCGTGGTCAGCAATAAACTTAAGCTCTTCATCGGACTTGTTGCGCGGGTGCTCTTTCAGCCCCGACGGCAGACAGTGGGAATAGCAGACCGGTTTTTTCGATTCGAGGATGACTTCCTCGGAGGTCTTGGAGCCGACGTGGGACAGGTCGCACATGACGCCGACACGGTTCATCTCGGCGACGATTTCGCGACCGAAGCCCGACAGGCCGCCGTCACGTTCGTAGCAACCGGTACCCACCAGGTTCTGGGTGTTGTAGCACATCTGCACGATGCCGACGCCGAGCTGCTTGAACACCTCGACATAGCCGATCTGGTCTTCGAACGCATGGGCGTTCTGGAAGCCGAAGAGGATGCCGGTCTTGCCCTGCTCCTTGGCCTTGCGGATGTCGGCGGTGGTGCGGACGGGGATCACCAGGTCGCTGTTTTCGCGGATCAGTTTCTGGCTGGCGGCGATGTTGTTGACCGTAGCCTGAAAGCCCTCCCACACCGACACGGTGCAGTTGGCCGCCGTCAGACCGCCCTTGCGCATGTCTTCGAACAGCTCGCGGTTCCATTTGGCAATGATCAGACCGTCGATAACGATGCTGTCGGCGTGTAATTCGGCTGGGCTCATCAGGCGTCCCCTTATTGGCGATTCATGCGCCGAATCGTCTGCCGGCGCTTTGGGGCCAGCATATGCCTCGGTGCGCGACCAGCCGGGTGCAAAAACGACAGGGGAATTGCCGAAAGCGTCAATCCGCGACAAAGCGTCGCCAACCGGTCCGACCAGCCACCTGTTCAAGCCCGCGAGCTTGAGCCAGAATCTGCCGCATCTCGGAAACACCACTGGATTAGAGCGGCGACATCAATGAAATCGATCTTCCTGGCTTTGGCACTGATTGCGACCGGCGTACACGCCGCCGAAGAGTCCGACAACAACCCGTGCGACGCGGTGGAAAACGACGTCCAGACCCTGGAGTGCTCGACCTACAGCCGCACCACCGCCGAAGACCTGCTCAAGGACAACTACAAAAGCCTGAACGAGCGCATGCAGGCGACCTACGGCAAGAACCCGGCGCAACTGACCGACATCACCGCAAAACTCAAGACCGCCCAGCAACAATGGCTGAAAACCCGCGACGCCGACTGCGCCGTCGAAGCCTTCCCGGCGACGGACGGCAGCAAGGCGTTCAAGATTGCGCAGAACGATTGCGTGGCGCGGATGAGTGATGAGCGGTCGGAGTTTTTGGAGTCGATAGGCCAGGAGTGAGGGCTTGAGCTGTAAGCTGCACCTCCTCAGCCAATCAAGGGATTCACATGAACATCTGCGGTATCGAAATCAAAGGCAGTGAAGCGATCATCGCCGTGGCGTCCCTCGACGGTTCGGTGTTGAGCCATGTCGCTTTGAACACCAGGAAAATCGCGCTGGACGATGACGACGAGGCGGCCAACGTCAAACTGTTCGCCGCACAAGTGGCGTCGTTCGTGCGCGAGAACTCGATTGATCGCATCGCGATCAAGAAGCGCAGCAAGAAGGGCGAGTTTGCCGGTGGGCCGACCACGTTCAAGATCGAGGGCGTGTTTCAGTTGCTGGACGGTTGCGAGGTGACGCTGCTGTCGCCGCAGACAATCAATGCCCAGGCCAAGAAGCACAATTTCGAGCTGCCGGGCACGCTTAACAAGTATCAGCATGAAGCCTACAAGGCAGCGTGCTCGGCATTGGTGAAGAAGTAACTAGCCCGCTTTGCACGCGCTCAGCCAGTCGCCGAAGGACTTGTCTTCCAGCGCATAGCCACCACGACTCGACTTCCACACCAGCTCCTTGTCGCGCAGGGCATCGATACAGGCCTGAATGGTCTGGGTGCCCGGCACCACGTCGCTGCCCAGATTCTCCAGTGCCTTGCTGACGGCCATAAGCGTGCTATCGGTAAACGGTGCAAAAGGCTCGTTGTTTCGTGAGCGCTCCACCATCACTTCCAGTACGGCGCGCTGGGGAATTGTCAGATTGTTCCATGCACTCTCGAACTCGCTCCACACACCTGCGCGCAACAATTCGGCACGGCTCTGCAACAACTGCCCCAGATTGCTGGCCTCGCCCAGCTCCAGTGCCACTTCACCAATAATGGTGCGCAACATTTCCGGGCGCCGCCCGACCAACTCAAAGGCATCGTCAATATCAGCCGCACTGAACTGGTTGGTCTCGGCCAGATGGGCGTTGAGGTGCAAGGTGTACGCTTGGGTGAACTCTTTTCCCAGCAATGGAAAGGGTGTGATGCTCGAGCCGAAAAACGGTTGGCTTTTGCCCAGCACCAGATGGGCGAGCTTGTCGCGATTGGAACCGGTGAATACCAGATGCAAACCGCTGCCCTCGCCTTCACGCCCCTGATTGAGCTGATCCCGCGCAGCCTTCAGGGCAAACATCGCGTTGATGCCTGCGGCGGTGGTGAGCGCGTGCTGGGCCTCGTCGATCACCAGCACTACAGGCTTTTCAGCGGCGCTGTGGAGCAGTTCCAGCGCTTGAGTCAGGGTCGCACCGGCCGGCAGTTGCGGCTTGGTGAAATCCCAGGACAAGGTGCGCAGAAAGCTGAGTTTTTCGATGCCGATATTCTTCGCCAGTTTGCGGATGCCCTTTTCAAAAGGGATCAACGCGCCAGCAATGGCACTGGCGATCAAGTCGGCAGGGTCTTTTTCCTTGTCGGCCCACAGGTCGACGTAAACCGTCAGCCAGCCTCGGGCCTGGCATTCCGGGATCAGGTCCTCCCGCAGAAAGGTACTTTTGCCCGTGCGACGCGGCGCTGCCAGAAAAAGGCCGGAGGTAAAATCCTGCAGACCTGCACCCACCAGGCCATCGGCAACACTGCGTGCCAGGGCCGGGCGGCGGAAGACGAAGCCGTTGTTTCTGGACATGGTTTTACACTCAATTATTCAAACGACTGTAATTTATACCTAAAAGTATAATTAACTATAATCGTTCGTCAAACGGCCTCCCGTCGCCGGTCCTCTCGTGGACACCGTGCAAACTTCGCCCGATAGCTGCGGGTGAAATAGGACGGCGATTCAAACCCGCAGGCGATGCTGACTTCCAGCACGCTCATGTCAGTCTGGCGCAACAGCTGCCGGGCCTTTTCCAGCCTTAGCCGCAGATAGAAATTGCTCGGTGTGTCGTTCAGGTGCAGGCGGAACAACCGCTCCAGTTGCCGCCGCGTCACCTTGATCGACTCCGCCAGCTCCAGGGTGGTCAGCGGCGGTTCGCTGTGCTGCTCCATTTCGCCGATCACATGCACCAGCTTCTTGTTGCTGATGCCGTAACGCGTGGCGACTTCCATGCGCTGGTGGTCCTTGCGCGGACGAATGCGGCCGAGCACGAATTGCTCGCTGACCTGGATCGCCAGTTGCGGGCCGTGGGCCTGGGCGATCAGGTCGAGCATCAGGTCGATGGAAGCGGTACCGCCGGCGGAGGTGATGCGCCGACGGTCGATCTCGAACAGCTCCTGAGTGACGCTGAGCTGTGGATAAGATTCCTTGAAGGCGTCGATGGCTTCCCAGTGCAGGGTCAGGCGATGGCCATCGAGCAGGCCCGCCTCGGCGAGGACGAAGCTGCCGGTATCGATGGCGCCGAGGGTCACACCTTCGTTGTCCAGCCGTCGCAGCCAATGCTCCAGCGCCGGGGTGGCGAATTTCAGGGGTTCGAAACCGGCGACCACCAGCAACGTCGCCCCTTTCTTCAGCGGCTCCAGCGCCGCATCGGCGTTGACCGACATCCCGTTGCTCGCCAGCACCGCCCCGCCATCGGCGCTCAAGACGTGCCAGCGATACAACTCGCCGCGAAAGCGGTTGGCCACCCGCAGCGGTTCGATCGCAGAGATGAAACCGATGGCGGAAAAACCCGGCATCAACAGAAAGTAGAAATCCTGGGACATGGCGCGCACTCGGTTAGCGGGTAGCGTGCAACGTTGATACGCCAGTTGTCGGCGGCATTCAAGAGCACAGGTCGCTGCAGTGCAAGAGCTGGTCGCCGCAGTGCGTTTTCATCGGTGCATTGCTGCGTAATTTGGCATCACCGGCACGACAGATGCCGGAACCCACAATAACGACCTGCCGAGGAACCCGACATGAAACGACTGATCAGCAGCTGTGTTCTCGCACTCAGCGGTACCGCGTTTTTAAGCGCCAGTGTCATGGCGGCCGAACCTGCGTCGTGCCAGAACGTGCGCATGGGTGTGGTGAACTGGACCGACGTGATCGCCACCAGCGCCATGACCCAGGTTCTGCTCGACGGGCTCGGCTACAGCACCAAACAAACCAGCGCCTCTCAGCAAATCATCTTCGCCGGCATCCGCGACCAGCGTCTGGATCTGTTCCTCGGCTACTGGAACCCGCTGATGACCCAGACCATCACCCCATTCGTCGATGCCAATCAGGTCAAGGTTCTTCCGGCGCCGAGCCTGAAAGACGCCCGCGCCACCCTCGCCGTGCCGACCTATCTGGCGGACAAGGGTCTGAAAACCTTCGCCGATATCGCCAAGTTCGAGAAAGAACTGGGCGGCAAGATCTACGGCATCGAGCCTGGCTCGGGCGCCAACACCCAGATCAAGGCGATGATTGCCAAAAACCAGTTCGGCCTCGGCAAGTTCCAGCTCGTGGAGTCCAGCGAGGCCGGCATGCTCGCCGCCGTCGACCGCGCCGTGCGCCGCAAGGAAGCCGTGGTGTTCTTCGGCTGGGCGCCGCACCCGATGAACGTCAACGTGCAGATGACTTATCTGACCGGCAGCGAAGACGCCCTCGGCCCAAACGAAGGCATGGCAACCGTGTGGACCGTCACCGCGCCGAAATACGCCGAACAATGCCCGAACGTCGGTCGCCTGCTGAGCAACCTGACGTTCACCGCCGAAGACGAGAGCCGGATGATGCAGCCGCTGCTCGATCACAAGGACGCTTTCGAATCGGCCAGACAATGGCTCAAGGATCACCCGCAGGACAAACAGCGCTGGCTCGAAGGCGTAACCACCTTCGATGGCAAACCGGCGGCTGAAAACCTCCAGCTCACCAGCAAATAAACCGCAACGAACGAACCGCTTCGCAGCCCGCCCAGGGCTGCGAACAGACCCATCACGCCTTAAGGAAAACGCACCATGAACCACGACGTCATCATCACCTGCGCACTCACCGGTGCTGGCGACACGACCGCCAAGAGCCCTCACGTGCCGGTCACCCCGAAGCAAATCGCCGCCGCCGCAGTAGAAGCGGCCAAGGCCGGCGCCACGGTCGTGCACTGCCACGTCCGCGACCCGCAGACCGGCAAGTTCAGCCGTGACGTGGCGCTGTACCGCGAAGTCATGGAGCGCATCCGCGAAGCCGACGTCGACATCATCGTCAACCTCACCGCCGGCATGGGTGGCGACCTGGAGATCGGACCGGGCGAGAGCCCGATGGAATTCGGCCCGAACACCGATCTGGTCGGCCCGCTGACCCGCCTGGCCCACGTCGAAGAGCTGCTGCCGGAAATCTGCACCCTGGATTGCGGCACCCTGAACTTCGGCGACGGCGACACCATTTATGTTTCCACTCCTGCGCAACTGCGCGCCGGTGCCAAGCGCATCACCGAGCTGGGTGTGAAGGCGGAGCTGGAGATTTTCGATACCGGTCACCTGTGGTTTGCCAAACAGATGATCAAGGAAGGCCTGCTGGACAACCCGCTGTTCCAGCTGTGCCTGGGCATCCCGTGGGGCGCACCGGCCGACACCACCACCATGAAAGCCATGGTCGACAACCTGCCCGCCGACGCCGTTTGGGCGGGCTTCGGCATCGGCCGCATGCAGATGCCGATGGCGGCGCAAGCGGTGCTGCTTGGCGGCAACGTGCGGGTCGGTCTGGAGGACAACCTGTGGCTGGACAAAGGCGTGCTGGCGACCAACGGCCAACTGGTCGAACGCGCCACCGAGATCCTCAGCCGCCTCGGCGCCCGGGTGCTGACCCCGGCAGAAGGTCGCAAGAAGATGGGCCTGACCCAGCGCGGCTGAAAACACCCTTTCCCCCGGTGGGCGGGTCATTGGCGCCCACCGTTTTTTTGCCTTATTCCAGGAAGTGACCATGAGCTTTATCACCGAAATCAAAACCTTCGCAGCGCTGGGCAGCGGCGTCATCGGCAGCGGCTGGGTCGCCCGCGCCCTCGCCCATGGCCTCGACGTGGTGGCCTGGGACCCGGCGCCGGGTGCCGAAGCGGCCCTGCGCAAACGCGTGGCCAATGCCTGGGGCGCGCTGGAGAAAAACGGCCTGGCGCCGGGCGCCTCGCAGGATCGCCTGCGTTTTGTGACGACTATCGAAGAGTGCGTGCGCGATGCGGACTTCATCCAGGAAAGCGCCCCGGAACGCCTCGAACTGAAACTGGACCTGCACAGCAAGATCAGCGCAGCGGCCAAGCCGAACGCGCTGATTGGCTCCAGCACTTCGGGCCTGCTGCCGAGCGAGTTCTACGAGAGCTCGAGCCACCCGGAGCGCTGCGTGGTCGGCCACCCGTTCAACCCGGTTTACCTGTTGCCGCTGGTGGAAGTGGTCGGCGGCAAGAACACCGCACCGGAGGCCGTGCAGGCCGCGATGAAAGTCTACGAATCCCTCGGCATGCGCCCGCTGCATGTACGCAAGGAAGTGCCGGGCTTCATCGCCGACCGCCTGCTCGAAGCGCTGTGGCGCGAGGCGCTGCATCTGGTCAATGACGGTGTGGCGACCACCGGTGAAATCGACGATGCGATCCGCTTTGGCGCCGGTCTGCGCTGGTCGTTCATGGGTACGTTCCTGACTTACACCCTGGCCGGTGGCGATGCCGGCATGCGCCACTTCATGTCGCAGTTCGGCCCGGCGTTGCAGTTGCCGTGGACGTACCTGCCGGCACCGGAACTGACCGACAAGCTGATCGACGATGTGGTGGATGGCACCAGCGATCAACTGGGCCGGCACAGTATTTCGGCGCTGGAGCGCTATCGTGATGATTGTCTGCTGGCGGTGCTTGAGGCGGTGAAGACCACCAAAGAAAAGCATGGAATGAGTTTCAGCGAGTAATTGCAGATTGAGCGCTCCCACGCAAAGCGTGGGAGCGCTCGTGCCCGGAGATAAACATGCCCACCCTCACCACCTACCAAACCAGAATCATCCCCGACTGGGTCGACTACAACGGCCACCTGCGCGATGCCTTCTACCTGCTGATCTTCAGCTACGCCACCGACGCCCTGATGGATCGTCTCGGCATGGACAGCAACAACCGCGAAGCCAGCGGAAACTCGCTGTTCACCCTCGAACTGCACCTCAACTACCTGCACGAAGTGAAGCTCGATGCCGAGGTCGAAGTGCGCACGCAGATCATCGGCCACGACCAGAAACGCCTGCATCTCTATCACAGCCTGCACCTGGCCGGCGGTGAAAAGGAACTGGCCGGCAACGAACAGATGCTGCTGCACGTCGACCTCGCCGGGCCGCGTTCGGCACCGTTCACCCCGGGCACCCTGAGCCGTCTGCAAGCCATCGTCGCCGAGCAGGCCGACCTGTCCGCCCCGGCTTACATCGGCCGGGTCATCGCCCTGCCACCAGCCCAGTAAATCCATCCATCGCAAGGAGCCGCCATGCAAACCGCCGCCGCAGTTGCCGATTTCCGTACTTATCCGTTGATCAGCGCGCTGAACGGCGTGCAGAACCTGGTGGATCGTGTCCTGATCGAATGGGCCGACGGGCGCGTCAGCCCGTTCCACCACGTTTGGCTGCGCGACAACTGCCCGTGTCCGCAATGCGTCTACAGCGTCACCCGCGAGCAGGTGTTCGAGGTCGTCGATGCGGCGCCGGATCTGTCACCCTCCGCCGCGCATATCGACACCGACGGCTGCCTGCGCATCGACTGGCAGGACGGCCACCTCAGCCGCTTCGATGCGGGTTGGCTGCGGGCCCACGCCTATGACGACGAATCCCGTGTCGAGCGCCTCGCCAACAAGCCAAAACCGTTTCTATGGCGCAGCGATTTGCAGTTGCCGGTGTTCGACTATTCAGCCCTGATGAACGACAACGCTGCGCTGCTGCAATGGTTGCTGGCAGTACGCGACATCGGCCTGACCCAGGTGCGCGGCGTGCCCACCGAACCCGGTTCGCTGAAGCTGATCGCCCAGCGCATTTCGTTCATCCGCGAGAGCAATTTCGGCGTGCTGTTCAACGTGCAATCCAAGGCCGACGCCGACAGCAATGCCTACACCGCTTTCAACCTGCCATTGCACACCGACCTGCCGACCCGCGAGCTGCAACCGGGGCTGCAATTTCTGCATTGTCTGGTGAACGACGCCGAGGGTGGCGAGAGCATTTTCGTCGACGGTTTTGCGATTGCCGAAGCGTTGCGTCAGGAAGATCCCGCATCATTCAAGGCCCTGTGCGAGATCCCGGTGGAGTTTCGCAACAAGGACCGCCACAGCGACTATCGCTGCCTCGCGCCAATCATCGCCCTGGATGCGTTGGGCCGGGTCGCGGAAATCCGTATGGCCAACTTCCTGCGCGGCGCATTCGACACGTCCGTGGAGCAGATGCCCCTGCTGTATCGAGCGTATCGACGCTTCATTGCCATGACCCGCGAACCGCGTTTCCGGGTGATGCAACGACTCAATCCGGGCGAGTTGTGGTGCTTCGATAACCGCCGCACCCTGCACGCGCGCAACGCGTTCGACCCGACCACCGGAGCACGGCACTTTCAGGGCTGCTACATCGACCGGGACGAGTTGCTGTCGCGGATTCTGGTGTTGCAACGCTAAACCGCATCTGAGTTATTCGCAGGCAAAAAAAGCCCCGATACAAGCCGTGACAGGATCGGGGCGAGGGTACTGTTGAGGAGCTGCCATGCCGAGGGTGACCAAACCTTCGTGAAGCGAGCTGAGGCCAGTGTGCCCACTCCCCTGGCCGGCGAGTTAGCCGAAAACGACCTGTTCATAGTCGTCGCGGCCACTGCGACAAATCGCCCTTGCCGTGCCTGTACAGGCCTACCAGAATCGAGTCACGACCTCCGTTGCCAAAGAAGGACTCGCGTCATGATGTATGCCGATTTGATCGATCAGGAAGACCTGTTGGGCCAACTCAAGTCGTTGGGATTCGAAGTACCGTCGGGCTCGTCTGCCCAGCAGGCCTGTGAGTGTGCCGTGCGGGGGCTGGACGATGTGCGCGCCAATACGCTGCGCACCATGGTCAAGCAAATGTACACAAGCAGCGCGAGCATCCAGCCGATCGTGCGCGAAGCCATCGACAAGCAATTGCTGCCGGCCCTGGCGCAATACCAGCAGACCCGTGCCTGATATCTGACCGAAAAAAAGATCGCAGCCTGCGACAGTGCCTTTCCTGAAGGCGCTGTCGCAGGCTGCGATCTTTCGTTTTAGAGGCGCACGCTGGCGAAGGTCGACTCGTTGCGCGCCTGGCTCAACGCCGACATCGGCCCGGACAGCGGCGACATCACGATGGCCTGCGGCAGCGGCAGCATCGCCACCTGCTGGGTGGTGTTGGAACCGACGCGCTCGTCACGCGGTGGAATGCCGAAGTATTCGCGGTAGCACTTGGAGAAATGCGGCGTCGACACGAAGCCGCAAACCGAAGCCACTTCGATGATCGACATCGGCGTCTGCTTGAGCAGTTGCCGGGCACGGATCAGGCGCAGCTTGAGGTAGTAGCGCGACGGCGAACAGTGCAGGTATTTCTGGAACAGGCGCTCGAGCTGGCGACGAGACACGGCGACGTACACCGCCAGTTCGTCGAGGTCGATCGGCTCTTCCAGGTTGGCTTCCATCAGCGCGACGATTTCCTGCAGTTTCGGCTGGTTGGTGCCGAGCATGTGCTTGAGCGGCACGCGCTGGTGATCCTGTTCGTTACGGATGCGCTCGTAGACGAACATCTCAGAGATCGCGGCGGACAGTTCACGGCCGTGATCACGGCTGATCAGGTGCAGCATCATGTCCAGCGGCGCGGTGCCGCCGGAGCTGGTGAAACGGTTGCGGTCGAGGGTGAACAGTCGGGTGCTCATCGCAACGCGCGGGAAAGCCTCCTGCATTGCCGCCAGACATTCCCAGTGCACACTGCAATCGAAGCCGTCGAGCAGGCCGGCGCAGGCCAGGGCCCAACTGCCGGTGCACACGGCGCCGAGGCGACGGGACTGGCGCGCCTGGCTCTGCAGCCACGAGACGTGTTCACGGGTAACGGTGCGTTGAATGCCGATGCCGCCGCACACGATGATGGTGTCTAGGGCCGGGGCTTTGTGCATGGAGGCGTCGGGGGTGATCTGCAGACCGTCACTGGCCCAGACTTGGCCACCGTCGACGGTGAGGGTGGTCCAGCGATACAGCTCGCGACCGGACAACTGGTTGGCCATGCGCAGGGGTTCGACTGCGGAAGCCAGGGAAATCAGCGTGAAATTGTCCAGCAGCAGAAAGCCGATGGATTGAGGCGCACGGTTCTGGGGTTGAGCCCCGGAGTTGAACGACGTCATCGCGGTATCTCCTCACACAAAGCGGGTGATGGCCTCAGGCGGAGGCTCTTGTTATTGCCATCGTTCTCTTGCGTGAGACGGGCTTTGTTATGACAGAGCAATTGCCATGCCTAAAATTGAATGGCTGTTCAATAACTCCTGAAAACGACGTCGCGACGCGTCTATACAAGCCGTCCGACGAAAGGCTGTTCGAAGTGCCATCAGCGGCGGTGAAAGCCCTGCCCCGGCGTGCGTGAGCAGATCGGTAGCACTTGTGGGAACAGGGCTGCGGGGGATTGTCCTACAGTGTCACCGCTGGCACGGATGACGGACGGTAGCCAGCGCGAATCCGGCCATGCGGGTGGGAAACACTCTTATCTGATTGCGACGCGCCAAAAGGTGGCGCGTTTTATATCGTATGCTCACTTGGTGCGCAGTTTTGACTGGTCCGACGCTGTCGGTGTATCAGCACTCGACCGCGCTGACCGCCAATCCACCGCGTGAAGTCTCTTTATATTTGTCATGCATGTCGGCGCCGGTATCGCGCATGGTGCGGATCACTCGGTCCAGCGAAATAAAGTGCTGACCATCGCCGCGCAGAGCCATCTGTGCCGCGTTGATCGCTTTCACCGCCGCAATCGCATTGCGCTCGATGCACGGCACCTGGACGAGACCGCCCACCGGATCGCAGGTCAGGCCGAGGTTGTGCTCCAGGCCGATTTCCGCCGCATTGCACAACTGCTCCGGCGTGGCACCGAGCACTTCCGCCAGCCCCGCCGCCGCCATCGCGCAGGCCGAACCGACCTCACCCTGGCAACCGACTTCGGCGCCGGAGATCGAAGCGTTCTTCTTGCACAGAATCCCCACCGCCGCCGCCCCGAGGAAATAGTCGACCACATTGGCGTCGGTCACCGCTTCGCTGAATTTCATGAAGTAGTGCAGCACCGCCGGAATGATCCCGGCTGCGCCGTTGGTCGGCGCCGTGACCATGCGCCCGCCGGCCGCGTTCTCTTCGTTCACCGCCAGGGCGAACAGGTTGACCCACTCCATGGCGCTGAGAGTCGAGCCGATCACGTTGGGCTTGTTCAATTCCTGAAGACTGCGGTGCAGTTTCGCCGCACGCCGACGCACATTGAGGCCGCCGGGAAGAATGCCTTCGTGCTTGAGGCCCTGCTCGACGCAATCCTGCATCGCCCGCCAGAGCTTCATCAGCCCGGCGCGGATTTCTTCTTCGCTGCGCCAGACTTTCTCGTTGGCCATCATCAGTTCGGCGACACGCAGGTTGTTCTGCTTGCACAACTCCAGCAGCTCGACGGCACTGGAGAAGTCATACGGCAATTCGGTGCAATCCAGATCCACCACACCGCTGGACGCCTGTGCTTCATCGACCACGAAACCGCCGCCGACCGAATAGTAGGTGTCGCGATGAATCTCGCCGTGATCGCCTTCGGCAACCAGGGTCATGGCGTTGGGGTGGAATGGCAGGTTCTCGTCGATCAGGCGCATGTCGCGAGCCCATATAAAAGGCACCGACAAACGACCATCCAGTAAAAGGGTGTGAGTTTCGCGCAGGGCCTGGATCCGTGGGCCGATCTGCGACGGATCGATTGCGTCCGGCCACTCGCCCATCAGGCCCATGATCACCGCGTTGTCGCTGCCATGACCGACACCGGTGGCCGACAACGAACCGAACAATTGCACCTCGACTCGACGCACTTGCTCCAGCAGGTGTTTGTCGCGCAGAGACTCGACGAACAACGCCGCGGCGCGCATCGGCCCGACGGTGTGAGAACTGGACGGGCCGATGCCGATTTTGAACAGGTCGAAAACGCTGATAGCCATTGATGCAGAGCTCCTGAGAGTGCCGTCCGGGGCGTGAAGCGCCCGCTGGCGGAGCTGCTACGCTCAAGCTGCGATCCGCCGGAATGCCCGCATCATCAGGCTTTTTTCGGGTCGCTCGGCGTCTGACACCGACGCACTCATGCCCACTAACGCCGTGCCGGTTTTCGCCCGTGTTTTCGCCGTTTTTATGCGGTTCAGATGGCCAAACGGGGCTGAAAAAAGCTGTAAACGACGTCACCGACACTGGATGCGACCATCCCTGTACTGGATACGACGCACCCTGTAGGCGTCAGATTTTCACTGGTACATGATCGTATCGACTCGATTGCAAGGCGCCGTGGTAGAGCTGTCTCCAGAACGCCATCCAACCGCAACCTATAAGTGCGGTGGTCCAGTCGGAACACTGCCAAAAAAAACACTAAGGAGTCCATCCATGAAAGGTTCCCCGTCGTTGTTGTTGGCCGCCATGCTGAGTCTGCCGCTGCTGGCTCAAGCCGCAGAACCGGCGCAGTGCAGTACCGTTAACTTCTCCGATGTCGGCTGGACCGACATCACCGCGACCACCGCCACCACCAGCGTGGTGCTCGACGCCCTCGGCTACAAGACCAAAACCACCATGATCTCCGTGCCCGTGACCTACAAGTCGCTGGCCGACGGCAAAAACATGGACGTGTTCCTCGGCAACTGGATGCCGACCATGGAAAACGACATCAAGGCCTACCGCGACGCCGGCACCGTCGAAGTGGTGCGCACCAACCTCAAGGGCGCCAAATACACCCTCGCCGTGCCACAGGCACTGTACGACAAGGGTCTGCATGACTTCGCCGACATCGCCAAATTCAAGAAAGAACTCGATGGCAAGATCTACGGCATCGAACCTGGCAACGACGGCAACCGCCTGATCCAGAGCATGATCGACAAGAACGCCTTCGGCTTGAAAGACGCCGGCTTCAAAGTCGTCGAATCTTCCGAGGCGGGCATGCTCTCGCAGGTCGACCGTGCGCAGAAACGCGACACCGCCGTGGTGTTCCTCGGCTGGGCACCGCACCCGATGAACAAGCGCTTCAAGATTCAATACCTGACTGGCGGCGATGATTTCTTCGGCCCGGACTTCGGCGCGGCGACCGTCGCGACCAACACCCGCAAGGGCTACGTCGAGGAATGCAGCAACGTCGGTCAACTGCTGAAAAACCTGGAGTTCACCGTCGACATGGAAAGCACCCTGATGGGCAACATCCTGGACGACAAGATGAAGCCTGAAGCGGCCGCCAAGGCCTGGCTTAAAAAGAATCCACAGGTACTCGATACCTGGCTCGCTGGCGTGACCACCATTGACGGTAAACCAGGCCTGGAGGCCGTGAAAGCCAAGCTGAATCAGTAATCGCTTATGCCGGACGGCTCCGGCCGTCCGGGCTGTTTATTTCCTTGCATGCGGACGTTCACTACCATGCTGATTGATCAGAAAATCCCTTTAGGCCAGTACATCGCGGGCTTCGTTGAATGGCTGACGCAACACGGCGCCAGCACCTTCGACGCAATCGCCGTGACACTGGAAACGATGATCCACGGCGTGACGTTTGCGCTGACCTGGTTCAACCCGCTGGTGTTGATCGGCCTCATCGCTGTACTCGCGCACTTCATTCAACGCAAATGGGGCCTGACCGCGTTCGTGGTCGCCTCCTTCCTGCTGATCCTCAACCTGGGGTACTGGCAGGAAACCATGGAAACCCTCGCCCAGGTCATGTTCGCGACCCTGGTCTGCGTGGTCATCGGCGTGCCGTTGGGCATCGTCGCCGCACACAAGCCGATGTTCTACACTTTAATGCGTCCGGTACTCGATCTGATGCAGACCGTACCGACCTTCGTTTACCTCATTCCTACCCTGACCCTCTTCGGGCTGGGTGTAGTGCCAGGCCTGATTTCGACAGTGGTGTTCGCCATCGCCGCGCCGATCCGCCTGACCTACCTGGGCATCCGCGATGTCCCGGAAGAACTGATGGACGCCGGCAAGGCCTTCGGCTGCTCGCGTCGCCAACTGCTGTCACGGATCGAACTGCCCCACGCCATGCCAAGCATCGCGGCCGGCATCACCCAGTGCATCATGCTGTCGTTGTCGATGGTGGTGATCGCGGCACTGGTGGGCGCCGACGGACTCGGCAAACCGGTGGTCAACGCACTGAACACTGCTGATATCGCCCTGGGCTTCGAAGCAGGCCTGGCGATCGTACTGCTGGCGATCATGCTCGACCGTATCTGCAAACAACCCGACGCCAAAGTAGGGGGTGACGCATGAGCATAATCCGCTTCGACAACGTAGACGTTATCTTCGCCAAGGATCCGCGCGAGGCACTCAAGCTGCTGGATCAGGGCATGACCCGCAACGAGATCCTGAAAAAGACCGGGCAAATTGTCGGCGTTGAAAAAGCCAGCCTGGATATCGAGAAAGGTGAGATCTGTGTACTGATGGGTCTGTCCGGCTCCGGCAAGTCCAGCCTGCTGCGCTGCATCAACGGCCTCAACACCGTCAGCCGCGGCAAACTGTTCGTCGAGCACGAAGGCAAACAGATAGACATCGCCTCCTGCAGCCCGGCCGAACTGAAAATGATGCGCACCAAGCGCATTGCGATGGTGTTCCAGAAGTTCGCCCTGATGCCCTGGCTGACGGTGCGCGAGAACATAAGCTTCGGTCTGGAAATGCAGGGTCGTCCCGAAAAAGAACGTCGCAAGCTGGTCGACGACAAGCTTGAGCTGGTGGGCCTGACCCAGTGGCGCAACAAGAAACCCAACGAACTGTCCGGCGGCATGCAGCAACGTGTGGGCCTGGCCCGCGCACTGGCGATGGACGCCGACATTCTGCTGATGGACGAACCGTTCTCGGCCCTCGACCCACTGATCCGTCAGGGTCTGCAGGACGAATTGCTGGAACTGCAGCGCAAGCTGAGCAAGACCATCGTGTTCGTGAGCCACGACCTCGACGAGGCGCTGAAACTGGGTAGCCGCATCGCGATCATGAAAGACGGCCGGATCATTCAGTACAGCGTACCGGAAGAGATCGTGCTCAATCCTGCGGACGACTACGTGCGCACCTTCGTTGCCCACACCAATCCGCTGAACGTGCTCTGCGGTCGCAGCCTGATGCGCACCCTGGACAACTGCAAACGCATCAACGGTTCGGTGTGCCTCGATCCGGGTGGCGATTCGTGGCTGGATCTGGCCGAAGGCAACACCATCAAGGGTGCACGCAAGAACGGTTCGGTGCTCGACCTGCAGAACTGGGTGCCGGGGCAAGCGGTGGAAGGCCTCGATCGTCGTCCGACGCTGGTGGACTCCAACATTGGCATGCGCGATGCGTTGCAGATTCGTTATCAGACCGGCAACAAACTGGTGCTGCACGACAACAACAAAGTAGTCGGCATTCTGGGGGACAGCGAGCTGTATCACGCGCTGCTGGGCAAGAACCTGGGGTAAGTACCACAGACACAAAAACGCCGCGAGAGGATCGCGGCGTTTTTGTTTTGGGACATCGAGTGAATCATCTTTGCATCTGATGGCCCCATCGCGGGCAAGCCTGCTCCCACAAGGACAGGCGTGAACACCTCGGGACCTGTGGGAGCGAGCTTGCTCGCGAAGAACGCGACGCGATGTTTCAGACAGAAACACCGCGCCCCTTTATTGCTTAGCTATAGACCCGGCCAAGGAGCTGCCGATGGCTTTCAAACTGATCGAGCACATCGCGAGTGATCTGATCCTGCGTGAAGCCCATCAGGTCGTAATCCTGGCTGCCGTTGTGCAGATAAACCTCGGCGCGGTAGTAACGCTGGCGCGCTTCATCGGACTGGGCCGATTCGGTCGGGGTCGCCAGATAGCCGTCCAGGCTCACTTCGTAGACGAAAGGGTTACCCTCTTCCATCTCGACCCGCACACCCATGCAGCGCTTGGATTTACCCACCAGTGTCTGCACGTCCAGGCTTTGCGCACGCAGTTGTGCAGCTGCATCTTCCAGCGCCGGGGTAACGTGCTTGTCCATGAAGCGCTGAACCACCGACTGGCTCGGTTGCAGATCCAGCTGCGTCAGACGTTCGCTGAAACCGCGACGACCGCGCTCAGCCAGTTGCGCTTGCTCCTGTTCGATCTGCATGTCCTGACGCATGGCTTTGTGCAGGCCGAACATGAAGAACACCAGCACCACCGAGAACGGCAGACCGGCCAGCACGACCATGGTCTGCATGGCTTCGAAGTTACCGGCAAACAGCAGGCCGATGGTCACCAGGGTGATCACGACCGACCAGAAGATCCGCAGCCAGTGCGGCGCATCTTCATCGACAGTGCCGCCCTTGCAGGAAAGGTTGGCCATCATCACCGCACCGGAGTCGGCCGGGGTCAGGAACAGCACGAAACCAACAAAGATCGATACACCGATGACGACTTTCGACGCCGGGTAGTGTTCCAGCAACTGATAGATCGCCATCGACGGCTGTTCCAGCGCCGTCTTGCCAAGCTCCACCGCCCCATGGTTCATCACCAGATCCAGCGCCGAGTTACCGAAGATCGACAGCCACGCCAGGGTGAAGCCCAGCGGAATCAGCAGCACGCCGGCCACCAGCTCACGCACGGTACGACCACGGGAAATCCGCGCGATGAACATGCCTACGAATGGGGCCCAGGAAATCCACCATGCCCAGTAGAACAGAGTCCACAGGCCCAGCCAGCGGTCGGACTTGGCACTGTCGCCTTCATAGACGTACAGGTCGAACGTCTTCATGACCACGCCGTTGAGGTAATCGCCGATGTTCTGCACGAAGCCGTTGAGCAGGTGCAGGGTCGGGCCAAACAGCAGCACGAAAATCAGCAGGCCGCTGAACAGGATGATGTTGAGGTTGGACAGACGACGAATGCCGTTTTCCACGCCGGACACGGCAGCGATGGTCGCTACGGTGCTCATTACGATGATCACGATCAGCAGGTTGGTGTTGCTGTGCTCCATGCCGAACAGGTTTTCCAGGCCAGAGGACACCTGCAGCGAACCGATCCCCAGGTTGGTTACCAGACCCAGCAGGGTCACGAACATGCCGAAACCGTCCACCGCGTGACCGGCCGCGCCCTTGACCCAACGCTCGCCCGCCAGCGGGTACAGCGCCGAACGCAGGGCCAGCGGCTGGTTGTGGCGATAGGCAAAGTACGCAACGGCCAGACCGACCAGTGCATAGATCGCCCAGCCGTGCAGGCCCCAGTGCAGGAAGGTCAGTTGAACAGCCTGACGTGCCGCCAGGTTGGTGGCCGACGCGCCTTCCGGTGGGTTGAAGTAGTGATCCAGCGGCTCGGAGGCACCGAAGTACAGCAGCGAAATACCGATACCCGACGAGAACAGCATCCCCGCCCAGGCGCCGTAGCTGAAATCAGGGGTGTCGTCCTTGCTACCCAGTTTGAGTTTGCCGTAGGAGGAAAACGCCAGGCCCACCACGAAAACCAGGTAAGCGGCGATCACCACCATGTAGTACCAGCCGAAGCTGCGGGACAACCAGGCCTGAGCCACTCCCAGCATTCTGCCGGCCTCTTGCGGGGCGATGATCAGAATGGCGGTCAACAACAGAATCAGCACGGTAGAGGTGTAGAACACCCAACCGTTGACCGTCACCTTCTCGGGCGGGGTCTTTATAAGCGAGGCAGAACTCATGGCACAAATGCTCCAGGCAGTGCGAGAGAAGAACACAAGGCAACACGGAACCCGACCAATCGGTTAGTTGGCAGCCGACCGGCGGGTGATATAAAGACACCCCGAAAAAAGCCCGAACCTGCAGAGATGGCACCGCGAATCGCCGTCGTGGCCGAGGTCCGGACGTTCATCCGAAACCTGGCCTCGAGCGTCTTGCCCATTCAACACGTCCATCGAACGTCGAACCGCGCCTTGCCCCGCGCAGGTTTCGAGCATTTTCGGATGTCGGTTTATCGCCACTTACACGTAGGAAAAAGCTGTAGGCAGCGACGATTTGTCGCAGATCTTATTCTTTGTTGATTGAACGTTCAATCAAAACAAAATAGACTGGCCCTCAATCCGGCAGCCGTTTTTCGTCTGCCGGAAGGCCTAAGGAGATGTGCAAGATGCCCAAGGTCGGTATGCAACCCATCCGCCGCCAACAACTGATCGAAGCCACTTTGCAGGCGGTTGATCAGGTCGGAATGGGGGACGCCAGCATTGCGCTGATCGCCCGTTTGGCCGGTGTCTCGAATGGCATCATCAGTCACTATTTTCAGGACAAGAACGGCCTGATTGCCGCCACGATGCGGTATCTGATGAGCGTCCTCAGCGAGAACGTCACCGCGCGCCGTCAGGCGCTGGCAGACAGCAGCCCCCGGGCGCATCTGCAGGTGATCATCGAAGGCAACTTCGACGCCAGCCAGGTCAATGGCCCGGCAATGAAAACCTGGCTGGCCTTCTGGGCCACCAGCATGCACCAGCCGTCTTTGCACAGGTTGCAGCGGATCAACGATCACCGTCTGTATTCCAACCTGTGCTGCGAGTTCCGCCGTGTGTTGCCGCTCGAAGATGCGCGCAGCGCCGCCCGTGGACTGGCAGCTCTCATCGACGGCTTGTGGTTGCGCGGCGCGCTGTCGGGAGACGCTTTCGACACTGCGCAGGCGCAACAGATCGCTTACGAATACATGGATTTCCAATTGGCCAAGAAGGTGAGCTAGAGCACACAGAAAACGCTCGGCCCCTGAACGCCACCGCAGCCTGATCGCGGTGGTCAACGCCAACCACTTATGCACTTGCGAGGACACTATGGCCCGTTTCGAACTGCAAAAACTCTACATCGATGGCGCGTACTCCGACGCCGGCAGCGATGCCACCTTCGAAGCCATCAACCCGGCTAACGGTGAAGTCCTCGCACAAGTGCAACGTGCGACCAAGGAAGACGTCGAGCGCGCAGTAGTCAGCGCCGAAAAGGGCCAGAAAATCTGGGCTGCGATGACCGCCATGGAGCGTTCGCGCATCCTGCGTCGCGCCGTCGACATCCTGCGCGAGCGCAACGATGAACTGGCCGCCCTGGAAACCCTGGACACCGGTAAAGCCTTCTCCGAAACCAAGTACGTCGACATCGTTACCGGCGCCGACGTGCTGGAATACTACGCAGGCCTGGTACCCGCCATCGAAGGCGAGCAGATCCCGCTGCGTGACACCGCATTCGTCTACACCCGCCGCGAGCCGCTGGGCGTTGTCGCCGGTATCGGCGCGTGGAACTACCCGATCCAGATCGCCCTGTGGAAATCCGCTCCAGCCCTGGCGGCCGGTAACGCGATGATCTTCAAGCCAAGCGAAGTCACCTCGCTGACCACCCTGAAACTGGCCGAGATCTACACCGAAGCCGGCGTTCCAAACGGCGTGTTCAACGTACTGACCGGCAGCGGCCGTGAAGTCGGCACCTGGCTGACCGAGCACCCGCGCATCGAGAAAGTCTCCTTCACCGGCGGCACCGACACCGGCAAGAAGGTCATGGCCAGCGCTTCGGCCTCGTCGCTCAAAGACGTGACCATGGAACTGGGCGGCAAGTCCCCGCTGATCATCTGCGACGACGCCGACCTGGATCGCGCCGCCGACACCGCGATGATGGCCAACTTCTACAGCTCCGGTCAGGTCTGCACCAACGGCACTCGCGTGTTCGTTCCGAGCCACCTGAAAGCCGCTTTCGAAGCCAAGATCGTCGAGCGCGTTGCCCGCATCCGCGTTGGCAACCCGGAAGACGAAAACACCAACTTCGGCCCTCTGGTCAGCTTCGCTCACATGGAAAACGTGCTGGGCTACATCGCCAAGGGTAAAGAAGAAGGCGCCCGCGTTCTGTGCGGCGGCGAGCGCATGACCGACGGCGAATTCGCCAAGGGCGCGTTCGTGGCTCCGACCGTGTTCACCGACTGCACCGACGACATGACCATCGTCCGTGAAGAAATCTTTGGCCCGGTGATGGCGATCCTGACCTACGAAACCGAAGAAGAAGTGATCCGCCGCGCCAACGACACCGACTTCGGCCTGGCCGCCGGTATCGTCACCCGCGACCTGAACCGCGCCCACCGCGTGATTCACCAACTGGAAGCCGGTATCTGCTGGATCAACGCCTGGGGCGAGTCCGACGCAAAAATGCCGGTTGGCGGTTACAAGCAGTCGGGCGTTGGTCGTGAGAACGGCATCAGCTCGCTGAACAACTTCACTCGCATCAAATCGGTACAGGTCGAACTGGGCGATTACGTCTCGGTGTTCTAAGACCCGCCATCGTGCGCTGCCCGCGAAGCCGCCTTCGCGGGCATGTCTGCTCGCCGCTCCCACAAGGGAAGCGCTGGCTGTCTGACCTGACCAACTTTCAAAGAGGGTGCATTCAATGTCCCAAGAATTCGATTACATCATCGTCGGTGCCGGCTCTGCCGGTAACACCCTGGCGACCCGTCTGACTGAAGACGAAGGCGTGACCGTCCTGCTGCTCGAAGCCGGCGGCCCGGACTACCGTTTCGACTTCCGCACGCAAATGCCGGCCGCTCTGGCCTTCCCGCTGCAAGGTCGTCGCTACAACTGGGCATACGAAACCGATCCAGAGCCACACATGGACGGTCGCCGGATGGAATGCGGTCGCGGCAAGGGCCTCGGCGGTTCCTCGCTGATCAACGGCATGTGCTACATCCGTGGCAACGCGATGGACTACGACGGCTGGGCAAAACTGCCAGGCCTGGAAGACTGGACCTACCTCGACTGCCTGCCGTACTTCCGTAAAGCGGAAACCCGTGACATCGGCCCGAACGACTACCACGGTGGCGACGGTCCGGTCAGCGTGACCACGCCGAAGGCGGGCAACAACCCACTGTTCCACGCGATGGTTGAAGCTGGCGTACAGGCCGGTTACCCGCGCACCGAAGACCTCAACGGCTACCAGCAGGAAGGTTTCGGCCCGATGGACCGCACCGTGACGCCGAAAGGCCGTCGCGCTTCCACCGCCCGCGGTTACCTGGACGTGGCCAAGAAGCGTTCGACCCTGACCATCGTCACTCACGCCCTGACTGACAAGGTTCTGTTCGAAGGCAAGCGCGCCATCGGCGTGCGTTACCTGGTCGGCGCTGCCGAAGAGCGCGTTGAAGCCCGCGCCCGCAAAGAAGTCATCGTCTGCTCCGGCGCCATCGCTTCGCCGCAACTGCTGCAACGCTCCGGCGTCGGCCCGGCGAAACTGCTGGAAAGCCTCGACATCCCGGTTGTTCACGATCTGCCGGGCGTCGGCGAAAACCTGCAGGATCACCTCGAGCTGTACCTGCAATACGCCTGCACCCAACCGGTTTCGCTGTACCCGTCGCTGCTCTGGTACAACCAGCCGGCCATCGGTGCCGAATGGCTGTTCAACGGCACCGGCATCGGCGCCAGCAACCAGTTCGAAGCCGGCGGTTTCATCCGCACCCGTCCGGAATTCGAATGGCCGAACATCCAGTACCACTTCCTGCCGGTAGCGATTAACTACAACGGCAGCAACGGTGTGAAAGAGCACGGCTTCCAGGCGCACATGGGTTCCATGCGTTCGCCGAGCCGTGGTCGCATCCAGATCAAATCCAAGGATCCGCGCCAGCACCCGAGCATCCTGTTCAACTACATGGCGACCGAGCAGGACTGGCAGGAATTTCGCGACGGCATCCGCCTGACCCGTGAAATCATGCAACAGCCTGCACTGGATGCTTTCCGTGGCCGCGAAATCAGCCCGGGCATCGAAGTGCAAACCGATGAGCAGTTGGACAAGTTCATCCGCGAGCACGCCGAAACCGCGTTCCACCCGTCCTGCTCGTGCAAGATGGGCACCGACGAGATGGCGGTCGTGGACGGTCAGGGCCGCGTGCATGGCATGCAGGGCCTGCGTGTGGTCGATGCCTCGATCATGCCGATCATCACCACCGGCAACCTGAACGCGCCGACGATCATGATGGCCGAGAAAATCGCCGACAAGATCCGTGGCCGTCAGCCACTGCCACGCAGCAAGGCGCCGTACTACGTCGCTGGCGATGCGCCGGTGAAAGGCAAGGCACTGCGTGATGTGAGCGCTGTTGCCCAGTAAGTCGTAATACCAGGCGGTGATCGTTCCCATGCAATGTGGGAACGATCAGCCGACTTAAAACAGTAAATCCTCCTACGCCCCCTCTTCACTTGATCCTACCCCCACGCAGGCCTACTCTAGTCCTCGCGCAATCGTTTCACCCCTCCCCGCCGAATCCGCTTCGCCGCTACTCCCATAACAAGGAGGTTCCCTGATGTTCGATTTCCACCCCCAGCTCAAGCAGCGCTTCGCTGCCTTGCGCACGGGCGCCGAGTTTTTTTCCCTGCGGTATGTACGCGAGTCCGGCCAGTACCTGTCGGTGCGCAAGAACGTCGCCGAACCGCCGAGCCTGAGCCGTGACGAAGGCGCAATGCTCACCGTTCGCGTCAACGGCGTCGAAGCCTACGCCGCAACCAATGACCTGTCGCAGCAAGGCCTGCAAGCCGCCCTCGAGCGCGCCGAACAGCAGGCCCGGCGGCTCAAGCTGCACGCCCTGCTCGACCTGAGCCAGCAGCCGGTGTCCAGCGACCGCGCCGACTACCTTTCACCCAATCTGGAACAACCCTTCCCGTCCCTGAGCGAATGCTTCGAGCTGCTCGGCGCGGAATCCGCCTCGGTGCCCAAGGATGAGCGCCTGGTGAATTGGCAAGTGAGCATCGGCATCACCCACGTAGAACAGATCTACCTGAGCAGCGCCGGGGCCGAATTGCGCCAGGCCCAGCGCTTCGTCTATCCGGGCCTGGACGTCACCGCCTACGACGGCAACGACAGCCAGACCCGCAGCCTCGGCCGCGAGAACTTCGGCCAGCAGGGCGGCGCCGACGTGATCAGCCGCTGCGGCTTGATCGGTGCCGGCCCGCAAGTCGCCGATCAGGCGCTGCAACTGCTGCTCGCGCCAAATACCCCGCAAGGCCCGCGCGACCTGCTGTTGATGCCCGATCAGATGATGCTGCAGATCCACGAATCCATCGGCCATCCGCTGGAGCTCGACCGGATTCTCGGCGACGAGCGTAATTACGCCGGCACCAGCTTCGTCAAAGCCTCGGATTTTGGCAGCCTGCAATACGGCTCGAAACTGCTCAACGTGACCTTCGATCCGGACATTCCCGAAGAGCTGGCGAGTTACGGCCACGATGACGACGGCTCCAGGGCCAGCAAGCAATTCCTGATTCGCGAAGGTCTGCTGGTGCGGCCGTTGGGCGGTGCGCTGTCGCAGTTCCGCGCGGGACTCGACGGTGTCGCCAACAGCCGCGCCTGCGGCTGGAACCGACCGCCGATCGACCGCATGGCCAATCTCAACATCGAACCGGGCGACCAGTCGCTGGAGCAACTGATCGGCGGGATTGAAAACGGCATTCTGATGAGCACCAACCGTTCGTGGTCGATCGACGATGCACGCAACAAATTCCAGTTCGGCTGCGAATGGGGCCAGTTGATTGAAAACGGCGAACTCAAGGGCGTCGTGAAGAATCCGAACTACCGGGGCATTTCCGCGCACTTCTGGAAGAGCCTGCGCGCGGTCGGCAACGCCGGCACCACCCAGGTGCTGGGCACGCCGAACTGCGGCAAGGGCGAACCGAACCAGGTGATTCGCGTCGGCCACGCTTCACCGGCCTGCGTGTTCAGCAATGTTGATGTGTTTGGGGGAGACGCCTGATGAGTATTTCCAAGAGCCAGGTCGAGGCCTTCAAGGTGCTGGTCAACTGGCTGCGCGATGCCGTGCGCGAGCCGGAACAGTTCACGCTGAGTTACGACGCCGAATCGTCGGCCTTCGTGCGCTTCAACCACGCCAAGGTGCGGCAGGCCGGGCAAGTGCAACAGGCGAATATCGGCCTGAAACTGATCGACGACGGGCGGCATGCCGACCTGCACATCACCCTCTCCGGTGAGCAGGCCACCGACCTGCAACGCCTCGCCGAAGGCTTGCAACAACTGCGCGAAACCTTGCCGTTGCTGCCACAGGATCCATACCTGCTGCTCAACCACAACGGCTGGCAGAGCCAGAACGTGCAGGAACATCCGTTGCCGGACACCGAACAGGTCGTGGCTGAAATCGCTCAAGCGGCCGAAGGGCTGGATCTGGTCGGCTTCTATGCCGCCGGCCCGATCAGCCGTGGTTTCGCCAGTTCTTCCGGCGCGTTCGGCTGGCATCAGGCCAACAGCTTCAACTTCGATTTCAGCCTGTTCCACGAAAACGGCGAAGCAGTGAAGGCCAGCTACGCCGGACATGACTGGAACAGCGAAGATTTCGCCAGACGCATCCAGCAGGCCCGCGAACAACTCGAGTTCCTCGGTCGCCCGTTGCGCACCCTGCCACCGGGACAATACCGCGCCTATCTGGCACCGGCAGCCCTGGAAGAAATCATGGGCATGCTGTGTTGGGGCGGTTTCTCGGCGCAGTCGATTGCCAGCAAGAGCAGTCCGTTGCAGAAGCTGTATGCCGGCGATCAGACGTTCAGTCCACTGGTGTCCCTCGACGAGAAGGTCAGCGGTTCGCTGAGCCCGGCGTTCTCCAGCGAAGGTTACCCGCGCAGCGATCTGCGGTTGATCATCGAAGGTAAAGCAGGTGATCAGTTGGTAGGTTCACGCAGTGCTGCCGAATACGGTCTGACTGCCAACGGTGCCGGCGGTGGCGAATCGCCGAGCGCGCTGAATATGGGCGCCGGTGATCTGCCGCAAGCGGAGATTCTCAAGCAACTGGGCACCGGGCTGTATATCAGCAACCTGTGGTACCTGAACTTCTCCGATCAACCGGCGGCGCGCCTGACCGGCATGACCCGATTTGCCACGTTCTGGGTCGAGAATGGCGAGATTCAGGCACCGGTCAGCACCATGCGTTTCGACGACAGCGCCTACAGCTTGCTGGGTTCGCAACTGGAAGCGCTGACTGCCGAGCGCGAGTTGCTGCTGTCGGCGAGCACCTACAGCCAGCGCAATACCTCGTCGGCGTTGTTGCCGGGGGCGCTGGTGAGCCGCCTGACCTTGACTCTCTGATACAAATCGTTCCCGCGCCTTGCGCGGGAACGATCACTCACTGCCCCACACCACAAGAGGTTCCATGCCCAACCGCCCGCCTCTCGACGCCATCACCGCCCGCTGGTTGCCGTGGGTCGTCGCCATCGCTTTTTTCATGCAGTCCCTCGACGGGACTATCCTCAACACCGCCCTGCCGGCCATGGCCCGGGATCTGGCCGAAGACCCGCTGCGCATGCAAGGCGTGGTCATCGCCTACATGCTCACCGTGGCCCTGTTGATTCCGGCCTCGGGCTGGATCGCCGACCGCTTCGGCACCAAGAAGATCTTCTTCGGCGCGATCCTGCTGTTCAGCATCGGCTCGCTGCTCTGTGCCCTGTCGAGCAGCCTGTCCATGCTGGTCGGCGCTCGGGTAATCCAGGGTCTGGGCGGCGCGTTGATGCTGCCGGTCGGGCGACTGGTGGTGCTGCGCGCCTACCCGCGTTCGGAGCTGGTGCGGATCATGGGCTTCATCACCATTCCCGGCCTGCTCGGCCCTCTGATCGGCCCGACCATGGGCGGCTGGATGGTGCAGTACCTGACGTGGCACTGGATCTTCCTGATCAACCTGCCGGTCGGCGTCATCGGCTGCTATGCAGTGTGGAAGTTCATTCCCGACCTGCGCGGCACCGAGCGCACGCGCTTCGATAGCCTCGGTTTCCTGCTGTTCGGCGCGGCGATGATTCTCATCACCATCGCCATGGAAGGCCTTGGCGAATTGCATCTGCCGCACTTGCGGGTGATGTTGCTGCTGTTCGGTGGCATGGCGTGTCTGGCGGCGTACTGGCTGCGCGCCGGACGTGTCGAGAATCCGCTATTCGCGCCTTCGCTGTTCAAGACCCGGACGTTTGCGGTAGGGATCATCGGCAACCTGTTCGCCCGCCTGGGCAGCGGCGCGTTGCCGTTTCTGGTGCCGTTGCTGCTGCAGGTGGCGCTGGGTTATTCACCGTCGCAGGCCGGGATGAGCATGCTGCCGCTGGCCGCCGCAGCGATGTTTGCCAAGTGGATGGCGCGGCCGCTGATCGAACGTCTCGGTTATCGCATCGTGCTCACCGGCAACACGCTGGCGCTGGGGATCATGCTGGCGAGCATGGGTCTGGTCAGCGAGCAGACACCGTATTGGCTGTTGTTGTGCCTGCTGGCGATTCTCGGCGCGATCAACTCGCTGCAGTTCACCGCGATGAACACCGTGACCCTGATCGATCTCGACGACGCCAGCGCCAGCAGCGGCAACAGCCTGCTGTCGGTGGTTGCACAGTTGTCGCTGAGTCTCGGGGTGGCTTGCGCCGGTGCCTTGCTCGGCGGCTTCACGGCGGAAATCGGCAACGATGGCGTTGAAACCGTGCTGGGTGCGTTCCAGCTGACGTTCGTGACGGTGGGTGTCATGGCGATGCTGGCCGCGACAATCTTCTCGCAACTCTCGAAAGAGGACGGCCGACGCGTCAAACGTCCCGATGAACATCCGGACGAACACATCGAACATTAATCGCTGTTCGTCCAGAACTTTCGAGGAAAGTGGCACGGGGCTGCTACACTGCGCGACATTTTGTTTTGCAGGCCAGTCCCGTGACCACCATCGCCACCGCTTTTAATACTTTGCCGCTGTCCGCCGCCATGCTGGCTAACCTCGACTCCCTCGGTTATGCCCAGATGACGCCGATCCAGGCGCAGAGCTTGCCGGTGATCCTCAAGGGGATGGACCTGATCGCCCAGGCCAAGACCGGCAGCGGCAAGACCGCCGCGTTCGGCATCGGCCTGCTGAACCCGATCAATCCGCGCTACTTCGGTTGCCAGGCGCTGGTGATTTGCCCGACCCGTGAGCTCGCCGACCAGGTCGCCAAGGAAATCCGTCGTCTGGCCCGTGCCGAAGACAACATCAAGGTCCTGACCCTGTGCGGCGGCGTGGCGTTCGGCCCGCAGATCGCCTCGCTGGAGCACGGCGCGCACATCATCGTCGGCACGCCGGGCCGCATCCAGCAGCACCTGCGCAAGGGTTCGCTGGTCCTCGACGGCCTCAACACGCTGATCCTCGACGAAGCCGACCGCATGCTCGACATGGGTTTCTATGACGCCATCGAAGACATCATCGAGCAGACCCCGTCCCGTCGTCAGACCCTGCTGTTCTCGGCCACCTACCCGGTGGGCATCAAGCAACTGGCGTCGAAGTTCATGCGCGATCCGCAAACGGTGAAAGCCGAAGCGTTCCACGACGACACCCAGATCGAACAGCGCTTCTACGAGATCGCCCCGGAAGAACGCATGAGTGCGGTGACCAAGGTTCTGCACCACTTCCGTCCGGCCTCCACCGTGGCCTTCTGCTTCACCAAGCAGCAAGTGCAGGAAACCGTCGATCACCTGACCTCCAAGGGTATTTCCGCCGTCGGCCTGCACGGCGATCTGGAACAGCGTGATCGCGACCAGGTCCTGGCGATGTTCGCCAACCGCAGCACTTCGGTGCTGGTTGCCACCGACGTCGCCGCCCGTGGCCTGGACATCGACTCGCTGGACATGGTGATCAACGTCGAACTGGCCCGCGATTCGGAAATCCACATTCACCGCGTGGGCCGTACCGGGCGCGCGGGCGAGAAAGGCATCGCAATCAGCCTGGTGGCGCCGTCCGAAGCGCATCGCGCGCAAGCCATCGAACAACTGCAGAAAACCCCGCTGAACTGGGATCAGGTGGACAACCTCAAGTCCCAGGGCGGTGCCCCGCTGCAACCGCCGATGAGTACGCTGTGCATCGCTGGCGGGCGCAAGGACAAAGTGCGTCCGGGCGACATTCTTGGCGCTCTGACCGGTGAGGCCGGCATTCCGGGCGCCCAGGTCGGCAAGATCGCGATCTTCGACTTCCAGTCCTATGTGGCCGTTGAACGCAGCGTGGTCATGCAGGCGCTGCAGCGTTTGAACAACGGCAAGATCAAGGGTCGTTCGCTGCGCGTACGCGTTTTGTAAGCGATCTTCCATCCAAGGAAGATCCCCTGTGGGAGCAGGCTTTCCCGCGATGCCGGACCTCATCGCGAGCAAGTTCGCTCCCACAGTTTGTTTTGTGGTGAACAACGTGAGGACACCGTTTTGCGCTCTACCGAAGTCGTGATCATTGGCGCTGGCGCCGCAGGGTTGATGTGTGCACTGACCGCCGCCGGGCGCGGGCGTCAGGTGTTGCTGCTCGACCACGCGAACAAGGCCGGCAAGAAAATCCTGATGTCCGGCGGTGGTCGCTGCAACTTCACCAACATGTACACCGAGCCGAGCAATTTCCTCTCGCAGAATTCGCATTTCTGCAAATCCGCGCTGGCCCGCTACACCCAGTGGGATTTCATCGGCATGGTCGCCAAACATGGCGTGCCGTATCACGAGAAAAAACTCGGTCAGTTGTTCTGCGATAACAAATCCAGCGACATCCTCGGCATGCTCCTGGACGAGTGCGATCAGGTCGGCGTCAACCTGCACCTCGACACCTCGATCCAGACCATCGAAAAGGTTGAAGGCGGTTACCTGCTCGACACCACACTCGGCCAGATCCAGTGCCAGTCGCTGGTGATCGCCACCGGCGGGTTGTCGATCCCGACGCTGGGCGCGACCGGCTTCGGTTACCAGGTCGCCAAGCAATTCGGCCACGAGCTGCTGCCGACCCGCGCCGGGCTGGTGCCGTTCACCATCACCGACCAGCTCAAGGATTTGTGCACCGAACTGTCCGGCACCTCGGTGGATTGCCTGGTGAGCTGTAACGACCAAAGCTTTCGCGAGAACATCCTGTTCACTCACCGTGGTCTGAGCGGCCCGGCGATTCTGCAGATTTCCTCGTTCTGGGAACCTGGCGACACGGTAGAAATCAACCTGCTGCCCGATCACGACGCCGCAAGCTGGCTGCAACAGCAAACCACCGAGCGTCCGAACAGCGAACTGAAAACCCTGCTCGGCGAAATCTTCACCAAGAAGATGGCCAACCTGCTGGCGGACAACTGGTTCGTCTCCAAGCCGATGAAGCAGTACACCCATGCTGAACTGGCGGAGATCGCCGAGAAACTCGGCAGCTGGAAAGTCGTCCCGGCCGGCACCGAAGGCTATCGCACCGCCGAAGTCACCCTCGGTGGTGTCGACACCCGCGAAGTATCCTCCAAGACCATGGAATCGCTGAAAAGCCCGGGCCTCTACTTCGTCGGCGAGGTGCTGGACGTCACCGGGCATCTGGGTGGTTTCAACTTCCAATGGGCGTGGGCATCGGGTTACGCGGCCGCGCAATACGTCTGATTCGAAGGCCGTGCGGAACACTTTTTGCTGTCAGATGTGATCGGCGCCATTGCGTCGGCGTCATTACTGGCTCAATTTAGCGGCATCGCCTCGGAAGGCCTTCGCACTTCATGTCCTCGACCTCGTTTCGTCAGTCTTTGCGGCGCCTGTGGGCGCTGGATAAATTCAGCTACAGCGTGCGGGTGTTCATCGCCCTGACCGGCAGCATGGCGCTGTGCTGGTATCAGGACGAAATGGGGCTGCTGATCCCGCTGTTCCTCGGGATCATCGCCAGCGCCCTGGCCGAGACCGACGACAGCTGGCAGGGCCGCCTCAACGCACTGGCGGTAACGCTGGTGTGTTTCAGCGTCGCCGCGCTGTCGGTGGAACTGCTGTTCCCCTACCCCATCGTGTTCGTCATCGCTCTGGCGCTGGCCAGTTTCGGCCTGACCATGCTCGGTGCGCTCGGCGAGCGTTACGGGGCGATTGCTTCGGCGACGCTGATTCTTTCCGTCTACACCATGATCGGCGTTGACCAGCGTGGTGGCGCGGTCACGGATTTCTGGCACGAACCGATGCTGCTGGTGGCCGGTGCCGCGTGGTACGGCCTGCTGTCGGTGCTGTGGCAGGCGATGTTTTCCAACCAGCCGGTGCAGCAGAGCCTGGCGCGACTGTTCCGTGAGCTGGGTTATTACCTGAAGCTGAAAGCCTCGCTGTTCGAGCCGATCCGTCAGTTGGACGTCGAAGCGCGGCGCCTGGAACTGGCCCAACAAAACGGCCGCGTCGTGGCGGCACTGAACAGCGCCAAGGAAATCATTCTCCATCGGGTCGGCAACGGCCGCCCGGGCTCGAAAGTCAGCCGCTACCTGAAGTTGTACTTCCTCGCTCAGGACATTCACGAGCGCGCCAGTTCTTCGCATTACCCTTACAACGCGTTGGCCGAGGCGTTCTTTCACAGCGACGTGCTGTTCCGCTGCCAGCGCCTGCTGCGCCAACAAGGCAAGGCCTGCCGGGCGCTGGCCGAGTCGATCCAGATGCGCCAGCCGTTCATCTACGACGCGACATTCGCCGAAGCCCTGAGTGACCTGCACGCCTCCCTCGAACACCTGCGCATCCAGAGCAACCCGGCCTGGCGCGGGCTGCTGCGTTCGCTGCGGGCGCTGGCGGCCAACCTCGGCACCCTCGACCGTTTACTCAGCGATGCCAGCAACCCGGATGCGCTGGCCGATGCCACCGACAGCAGCCTGCTCGACCGCTCGCCGCGCAACTTCAAGGATGTGCTGACGCGCCTGCGCACGCAGCTGACGCCCACGTCATTGTTGTTCCGCCATGCCCTGCGCCTGCCGCTGGCGCTGAGTATCGGGTACGGCATGGTGCATCTGATTCACCCGTCGCAGGGTTACTGGATCATCCTCACCACGCTGTTCGTCTGCCAGCCAAACTATGGCGCCACCCGGCGCAAACTCGGCCAGCGGATTCTCGGCACCGCCATCGGCCTGACCATCGCCTGGGCGCTGTTCGATCTGTTCCCGAGCCCGCTGGTGCAGTCGTGTTTCGCTATCGCCGCCGGGGTGGTGTTCTTTACCAACCGCACCACCCGCTATACCGTGGCGACCGCCGCGATCACGATCATGGTGCTGTTCTGCTTCAATCAGGTCGGCGACGGTTACGGGCTGTTTGTCCCGCGCCTGTTCGATACCCTGCTCGGCAGCCTGATCGCAGGCCTGACGGTGATCCTGTTCCTGCCGGACTGGCAGGGTCGGCGCCTGAACAAGGTGCTGGCCAACACCCTGACCTGCAACAGCATCTACCTGCGCCAGATCATGCAGCAATACGCCGCCGGCAAGAGCGACGACCTCGCCTATCGTCTCGCCCGCCGCAACGCGCACAACGCCGACGCGGCGCTGTCGACCACGCTGGCGAACATGCTGATGGAACCGGGGCATTTCCGGAAGGAGGCCGACGTCGGTTTCCGCTTCCTGGTGCTGTCGCACACCCTGCTCAGTTATCTGTCAGGCCTCGGCGCGCACCGGGAAACCCAGTTGCCGGCCGAGGTGCGTGAGCATCTGATCGATGGCGCCGGGGTGAAACTGGCCAACAGCATCGATGAAATCGCCCAGGGTCTGGCAAGCAAACAGCCTATTGCGATCCAGAGCGATGAAGAAGAAGCGCTGGCCAATGAGCTTGAGCAAATGGCGGACGAGATCGATGAAGGCCAGCGGCTGGTGCAGACGCAACTGGCGTTGATCTGCCGTCAGCTAGGCCCGTTGCGCACGCTGGCTGCGCACCTGATCAAGGATACCGCCGAGGATTGAGCCGTTTCACATTCCGTGCTTCCTGAGCAACTTGTCATAGCTGCCATCAGCCTTCATCGCCGCAATCGCCTTGTCGAACCCGGCCACGATCTGTTCGTGCTCCGGGTTCTTCAGGCTGACCAGAATGTGCAGACTGTTTTCGCTCAGCGGCTTGGGCAGGAACTCCACCGCGTTGCGCACTTTCGGCGATTCACGGGCCAGGTAATAGCGGGCGACGTATTCGTCTTCCAGGGTCAGCTTGACCCGGTCCGCCGCCAGCATGCGCACGGCCATGGCGAAGTTATGCACAGGGACTTTCTGCAGCGCGGTGTCGGCATCGAATGGCGCCGAATAGGCATAGCCGCGCACCACAGCAATCGGATAGGTGTGCAGTTCCTGCAGGTTGTTGTATTCGATGGGCGTGTCTTTGCGCTTGAGAAAACGCACGCGGTTGAGCAGGTACTCGTCGGAAAACTGCCCCAGCTTCGTACGCTCGTCGTTGTACCAGGCATTGACCAACACGTCGTAACGCCCCTCACCCACCCCAAGCAACGCCCGCGCCCACGGCACTTGTTCGTAATCGCTGGCATAACCAGCCCGGGCCAGGGCCGTACTGACGATGTCCGTGGCCAGCCCACCGTTGACCAGCGTGTCATCGGTAAAGGGCGGCCAGATGTCGAAGACCAGACGCAATTTCTCCGCTGCAGCGCTTTGACCCAGCAACAGCAATCCGATCAAAGCCAACGCTCGATGCAATCGCGGCATGCTTGAAAATCCTTAGCGGGCGGGCCGCCCGGCGTGTTTTCAGTCAAAACCCCAAGGCCCCGTACCGGCGAATCCCAGGCCCTAACATTAGCTCATTGAAGCCGTTGCACAGCGCTTCTCAGCAGATTACACAAAGATGTCGGCGCCGCCAGAAGGGAATGATGGCATTTTGGCCTTTGTCACAGATTTCTCAGCCATACAGACATATTTCGACGTGGCGCTTAGTATCGGACGACGTAGTTCAAGGAATCGGAAGATGACAATCGAGTGGGTCTGCAAACATCACAGCGATCTGGGACTGGAACAGCTGTACGCCATTTTGAAATTGCGCTCGGAAGTGTTCGTGGTCGAACAGCGTTGCGCGTACCTGGACCCGGACGGGCAGGACCTGGACGGGGACACCTGCCATTTGATGGGCTGGGACGGTGATCAACTGGTGGCATATCTGCGCCTGCTGGACCCGGAATCCCAAGGGGGCGACGTGGTGATCGGCCGTGTACTGACGGCGCCCGCCGGACGTGGCAAAGGTTTGGGTCACGAGATGATGGAGCAGGCGCTGAAACAGGCCGAAAAGCGCTGGCCAGAAGTGCCGATCTATCTGTCGGCCCAGGCGCATTTGCAGGGGTATTACGGGCGGTACGGGTTTGTGGTGGCGGGTGAGGAATATCTGGAGGATGACATTCCGCATATTGGTATGCGGCGTTCCTGAGATTCCCCCTTCGCGGGCGTGCCCGCGAAGGGACTACATCGGTCAGGGATACTCAAGCACAGCCTTGATCTGCCGCAAATTGCGCTCAATCCACCCCCGATCAATCGCCCCCCACTCGCGAATCCGGTAGCGCCCCGCATGATTGCGCGCGCCCTCTTCCTGTTCGAACTCACAGACGATATCCAGATCCGCCAGCGCCGCAATGGTGTCCTGCGCCGTACGCCGGGGCATGCCGGTGACGTCGGTCAGCGCCGGCACGCTGCTGGCCAAGCCGCTGTCGATCAGGTACGCCACGTACAAGCGCCGGTAGAAACTGCTCTTGGTCTTGCTTACGTCCATGCATGCGCTCCGTTGTTTGATGTCTTATTGCATGTCCCGCCACGTCAGGTACACCCGCAGGTCGAACTCGACCTGGTGGTAGCCCGGCAGCATGTGCTCACATAATTTATAGAACGCCTTGTTGTGATCCGACTCCTTGAAGTGCGCCAGTTCATGCACGACGATCATCTTCAAAAACTCAGGCGCGGCCTCCTTGAACAGCGAGGCGATGCGAATCTCTTTCTTGGCCTTGAGCTTGCCGCCCTGCACCCGCGAGACCGTGGTGTGCAGGCCGAGGGCGCGGTGGGTCAAGTCGAGACGGTTATCGAACAAGACCTTGTCGATGGCCGGGGCGTTACGCAGGTACTCCTGTTTCAGATCCAGCGCGTAGCCGTACAACGCCTTGTCGCTTTGCACATCGTGGCGGCCGGGGTAGCGCTGGCTCAGGTAATCACCGAGACGATCTTCGGCAATCAATTGGCGCACCTGATCCTGCAGATTCGCGGGATAGGCCTGGAGGTATTTCAACGCAGTCATGGGGCGGCACGGGTCATGAAAAGGCCGCCAGTGTAACGAATTCAACTGGCCAACGCGCTCCAGTCGAACGGCTCGGCGAAGCGCGTCGTGTCCTCGGCGACCACCGGACGCGCCACGAGAAAGCCTTGCACGTATTCGCAACCGTGGGTCTTTAGCCATCGATATTGCTCGACGGTTTCCACACCTTCGGCAATCACCAGCAACCCATATTCCTTGCACAGCTCGATGACGCTGCGCACCAGCGAAGCGTCCCGGGACGAATCCGGGAGTCGGGCAATCAGATGGCGGTCGAGCTTCAGTGTGTCCAGCTCGAGGTCGCGCAGATGCGACAGCGAGCAGGAGCCGGAACCGAAATCGTCCAGCGCCACCCGCACCCCGAGATTACGCAGCAGCTTCAGCTGTTTGCGGGTCTCGTCCGGATTGATCGTCAGCGCCTCCTCAGTGACTTCCACTTCCATCTGGTGCGGCTGCAAACCATGGCGCTCCAGTACCTGACGCAATTCGGTGACCAGATTCGGCATTCCGAACTGGGTGTTGCTCAGACTCACGCCGATCACCAGATCCTTGGAAAAATCAGCCTCCCAGGCCTTACGCTGTCCGGCGCTGCGATGATAGATCCAGCTGCCGAGCCGGCTGATCAACGTCGCCTCTTCCAGCAACGGCAGGAACAACCCCGGCGGCACGTCGCCGACGCTCGGATGTTGCCAACGCAGCAACGCCTCGAAACCGCGAATCCGGCCGTCGCCAATCGCCACTTGCGGCTGATACACCAGATTGAAATCGCGGTTCTCGATGGCGTTGCGCACGCTCTCTTCCAGCATTAGCCGTGACCGCGCGCGGCCGTTCATTTCATGATCGTAGAAGCGATATTGCTGACGCCCGGCACGCTTGGCTTCGTACATGGCGATGTCCGAGGCGCGCATCAAACCGTCGAGGTTGTTGCCGCAATCCGGGTAGGTGGCGATGCCGATACTTGCGCCCAGAGCGATATCGAGGCCTTCGATCTGCTGACAGATCGATACTCGCTCGATGAGTTTCTCGGCGATCTTCGCCGCTTGTTCGGGGAATTCCAGATCCAGCAGTGCGGTGAACTCGTCGCCGCCCATCCGCGCCAGAATGTCGAACGGCCGCAGGCACGCTTTCAATTGTTCGGAGACCCAGCGCAACACTCGATCCCCGGCATCATGGCCGAGGGAATCGTTGACTCGCTTGAAGCCGTCGAGATCGAGGTACATCAACACCCAACTGCTGTCCGTGCGTTCGCCGCGCAGCAGCAGGTTTTCCACAGTCTGGTAGAAACCCCGACGATTGAGCAGCCCGGTCAGTGGGTCGGTGACGGCCTGAAACTCAAGCTGTTGATGCAGATGACGCACCACCGACATGTCCAGCACCGTCACCACCATCGCGTGCTGCTCGCTCGGCAATGCGGCACAAGACAGTGCCACCGGCACCTGCTGACCCGGCGCGGTACGCAGCAAAGCGTCGTGTAAGCGCAACGTCTCGCCGCGTTTGTAACTGGCATAAAACTCGGAATCGGCCCACAGCGGAATGTGCGGTTTCTGCAGGAAATCGAGAAACTCCTGCCCTTCCAGTTCCTTCACCGGCGCATTGAGCAGCCGGGAAATCGCCGGGTTGGCGAAGCGGATCAAGCCGTCCTCGGCCAGCACCAGAATGCCTTCGGCAGCGTTGTCCAGCACCGAGGCATTGAAGGCCCGCGCCGATTCCAGATCCTGACTCAAGCGCTGCAAGGCCCGGCGATTGCGCTGGTGCTCCAGCAACGCCTGGACCTTCGGTTTGAGAATCTGCGGATCGAAAGGCTTGAACAGGTAATCCACCGCACCACTGGCATAGCCCTTGATCACGGCGTCCTGGGATTGTTCATTGGCGGTGAGGAAAATGATCGGTGTCAGCCGAGTACGCTGGCTGCCGCGCATCAGGCGCGCGACCTCGAAACCGTCCATTCCCGGCATCTGCACATCCAGCAGCACCAGATCGATGTCGTGTTCGAGCAACAGGTTGAGGGCTTCGAAACCCGAAGCGGCGGTCATGACCAGCCAATCCTGGCGCTGCAGCAATGCACGCATGCTGATCAGATTTTCAGGGTAATCATCAACGATCAAAAGGACTGAGCTGCCTTCACCTGGCTGGGGTTGCACGCATTCCATGCTGCTTCTCTTGTCGGGACATCTTGTGTCGGGGCCACGGCCGGTTTCTCGTGAAAACCGTACAGTCACTGAGCCTTCACTCTAGTCCGGGAACTGGAAAAGCTGTAGCTGTCATCAGGCCATCATGTAATCAAACTCATGAGTAGCCGACTAACGGTCACCTCTGCAGCCCCCGTAAACCGGGAAACATGGCATTTCGACAGGATGTTGGCGCCAATCATCCGCCAGACGGCCGTTAACAAAAAATCCCTCTACGCTTATAAAGGCCGCCCCCAAGAGGCGCGGGCTAGAGCTTCTGGCACGCGCGTGCAGCAAAAATTGAGTGGAAGAACCGACATGATCGACCTCGCAACCTGGAACCTCAGCGTTCCCGTTGGCAGCCCGCCCCACACCGTCGAGACCTCCAGACTGGTGAACGGCTTCAAGGATCAGTACTTCCATTCCGACACCGGCACCCTGTTCTTCTGGTCCCCGGTGACCGGCTCGAAAACCGAAAACGCCATTTACCCGCGCACCGAGCTGCGCGAAACCTTCAGCAACGGCACCCTGCGCAACTGGTACTACCCGGACGCCGACAACCTGCTGCGCGCGACCCTCTCGGTCAACAAGGTGCCCAGCTCGGGCAAGATCGTCATCGGGCAGATCCATGCCTATGAAAGCCAGAAGCCGCTGGTGAAGCTTGAGTATCAGTACAAGACCAAACTGGATTCCGGCAACCTGGTGATCAAGGTGCGCATGCACCCGGATGATGACGAAGGCCGGGTGATTACCCTGGCGACCGGGATCAAACTGGATCGCGAATTCAATTACCTGATTCACCTGAGCCCCGGCGGCGCACTGGGTGTGAGTGCGGCCGGGTATCAGTGGGATTCGCAGATCAGCGCGACGTGGCGCAACAAACCGCTGTACTTCAAGGCCGGCGTGTATGTGCAGGACAACACCGGGTACACCAGTGAGGGTGGGCAGGTGACGTTCAGCAAGCTGGATATCGATCACGATAAATAGCGGCTGGCGCGCTCGTTTAAGGCTGCTGTTTAAAGACGGTTCGCGTTACTTCCTGAAGCCTACAACGGCTTGCGTCGCTGCCTACCGGTACGCCAGAATCCGCCGGCTTGTGCGCCTGGAAGGCCGTCGGTAACTTGATTCGGGTCACTGATTCACAGTGATCGGGTTTAGTAGCCTGTGGTGTTTTCAGCTACGTGCAAGCGCTGTCCATCAGACATTCCAGTCTGACTGTGATGGTGGCTGTGCGCAGGGCGCTTCGGCGCGCCGGTCAATGCTGAATACTCCCCGGTCTACTAACCTGCGCACAGCTGCCACCCTTCTTTTAGTAGGGAAGGACCGGCAGCTCCTTACAGGAGTTTTCAGCTTATGTTCAAACCTACGCCTAACCCGCCAGAAACCGATCTGGCCTCCCCCTACGATTCCCTCGACCCCAAAAAACTCAACGAAGCCGCCGAACGCGCCCTCGACCACTACCTCTGCCCCGGCGCCCGCATCATGGCCACGGTCAACGAACCCGACCGCATGTACTTCGCCAACCCCGCCTGCAACACCGAATCCCTGCTGGCCAACGCCAGCGAAACCCTCGGCTCCGCCAGTGAAATGCTCAACAACTTCGCCGCGATACTCCCGCCATCCCACCGAAAGACCGCATTGGGCATCGCTCAAATAGTGATGGTTGCGGAACTGGCGGTTAACCAGGCGCTGGATCACGTCGAGCCGAAGTAATAAGTGCAAAATGGGCGAACTCATTGAGTCGCCCCCTTTATTACTCGCAGCATTTCCCCGCGCATCTGCGTCCGACTTTTTATATTTAAAGCAAACAACCCCGCTGCCCTTTCTCGCCACACTTATCCAAATATCAAAAAAAGCCAAAACCTATTCCGAATAACTATTAAAAACTGTCACTTATAACAGGTGGCACAGTTCGAGTTAAAAACTAACATCGTGAACGGCACAAGAAAAAGGATGGAAAACCATTCATCCTAAATTTATATTCCATACGAACAAATGAGGGAGAAAGGTCATGGGCCAAGCCAATCCGAACGGAACCTATAACGGGCGTGTATATGATGCCGGCGAGAGCCATAATGCCACTCTCAGAATTATTTCTTCCGACCCGCAAACAGGCAACATATCACAGGCCACAATGGATTATTACGGACTTTCCTTTACCGTTGACGGAAGTTTCACCTATCAAAACTTATCAGATGAATCCGCAGTATCTTTCAACCTTCGAGCACAAGCAGGAGCCCCGGAATACAACGTACTCATTATCAGCATGAGTTCACCTGACAGAAGTTACTCCAATTTGAACGGCACTGTTCGCGTCGATCGCGGAGGACCGAACGTAGGTAAAACATACAACATCACCTTCACAAAATAAAAACAAGAAAACACATGGGAGACGGATTTATTTAACCGCCAGCTTCACACCCCAACTGTTACAAGCTCCGCAGACCATGAAAATGTCACCCATATCGGACTTCGGCCAAGCAAATCCAGACTTTGTCCGTTACAGGTGACATTTCATCCAGCAGAAATATGTACTCACCATGAAAGTTCAGGCAAAAAGAAACCCGCCTCACGGCGGGTTTCTTTTAAATCAGCTCAACACCCAGTCTCAATTGACCTTGGCGTTCAACTCACCCTTCAGATAACGCTGATACATGCTTTCCAGCGAGATCGGCTTGATCTTCGAAGCATTACCCGCAGTACCGAAAGCCTCATAACGAGCGATACATACATCGCGCATCGCTTTCACGGTTTCGCCGAAGAATTTACGTGGGTCGAATTCGCTCGGGTTGGTAGCCATCAGGCGACGCATGGCGCCGGTGGATGCCAAGCGCAGGTCGGTGTCGATGTTGACCTTGCGCACGCCGTGCTTGATGCCTTCGACGATTTCTTCAACCGGTACGCCGTAGGTTTCTTTGATGTCGCCGCCGTACTGGTTGATGATCGCCAGCCACTCTTGTGGAACCGACGAGGAACCGTGCATCACCAGGTGGGTGTTCGGGATGCGCTTGTGGATTTCCTTGATGCGGTCGATCGCCAGCACGTCGCCGGTAGGTGGCTTGGTGAACTTGTAAGCGCCGTGGCTGGTGCCGATGGCGATGGCCAGGGCGTCGACCTGAGTCTTCTTGACGAAGTCAGCGGCTTCTTCCGGGTCGGTCAGCATCTGGCTGTGATCCAGAACGCCTTCGGCGCCGATGCCGTCTTCTTCACCGGCCATGCCGGTTTCCAGCGAACCCAGGCAGCCCAGCTCGCCTTCAACCGAAACGCCGCAGGCGTGAGCCATGGCAACGGTTTGTTGAGTTACGCGAACGTTGTATTCGTAGTCGGTCGGGGTCTTGCCGTCTTCGCCGAGGGAGCCGTCCATCATCACCGAGCTGAAGCCCAGTTGAATGGAGCGCTGGCAGACGTCAGGGCTGGTGCCGTGGTCCTGGTGCATGCACACCGGAATGTGCGGGAATTCTTCGATCGCGGCCAGGATCAGGTGACGCAGGAACGGGGCGCCGGCGTATTTGCGGGCACCGGCCGAAGCCTGAACGATCACCGGGGAGTCAGTCTTGTCAGCGGCTTCCATGATGGCGCGCATCTGCTCAAGGTTGTTGACGTTGAAGGCTGGAACGCCGTAGCCGAACTCGGCTGCGTGGTCCAGCATCTGGCGCATGCTGATAAGTGCCATTGTGTGTCTCTCTCCCGGTTTGGGTCGTTAATCGTGCCAGCCTGCCGGAGCGGCGGCGGCTATTCAAGTGATTGCAGATCGGGGGTTGAGGCCCGGCCTGGTGATTCGATACAGCAAATTCTGTTTTATTCGGCTTTGCAGCCCCGGCCGATCAAATCATTGGTAGCGACCCAGTAGACCAGGCCTTCATTACCTTTGATGTGAAACGCCAGCATGTCGTCGCTGTACAGCGCACCCGAGGCGCCCGGCTCTTCTTTCAGGCGATAGACCTGATCGCCACCGCCCAGTCGAACATCGACTGCCTTCTGGCCGGCATCGGTGTAGCGCCACAGCACCTTGGCCTGGCTGTCGCAGGTCCAGGTGGTCCAGTTATCCACAGGGGTGGACGACTGGAACGGGTTCCATTGCGCACAACCACCCAACAATCCCAGCGCCGCAACGGCGATCAAGCCTTTCATCCGTGTTCCTCGACCGGCAGCGTACGCCGCCGGCCCTGAGTTAAAGAGTCAGACCGGTCAAGGGCAACCATGTTCCTTGGCCGGGGTTTGCGTCTCGTATTTGTCCAAGCCTTCCGGCCCCGAGCGCTTGTTCAGCACCGGGTTGGTTTCGGCCTGCCAGTCGGCCTGGTAGCAGCCTTTCTGTGCCTCGCCGGGTGCCGGCTCCGGCGCAGCCTTCGGGTTACTCCCGCAGGCTGCCAATGTACCGGTCAGCAACAACAGCGCTAACGACTTGACCATCTGAACACTCCTTTGCCTGGCCAAACGGGCGGCCTCAGGCCTTGGCCCGGCTTTCCAGGACTTCAACGGCCGGCAGCACCTTGCCTTCGACGAATTCGAGGAACGCGCCACCGCCGGTGGAAATGTAGGAGATCTTTTCCGCCACGCCATATTTATCGATGGCGGCCAGGGTGTCGCCACCGCCGGCAATCGAGAACGCTGCGCTTTCAGCGATGGCTTCGGCCAGCACTTTGGTGCCGTTGCCGAACTGGTCAAATTCGAACACACCGACCGGGCCGTTCCACAGGATGGTTTTCGACGACTTCAGCAGTTCGGCGAAGTTGGCGGCGGTTTGCGGGCCGATGTCGAGGATCATGTCGTCAGCAGCGACGTCAGCGATCAGTTTCACGGTCGCTTCGGCGCTTTCAGCGAATTCCTTGGCAACTACCACGTCGACCGGCAGCGGCACGCTGACCTTGGCGGCGATGGCGCGCGCGGTGTCCAGCAGGTCCGGCTCGTACAGCGACTTGCCGACCGGGTGACCGGCCGCAGCGAGGAAGGTGTTGGCGATGCCGCCGCCGACGATCAGTTGATCGCAGATCTGGCTCAGGCTGTTCAGCACGTCGAGTTTGGTCGAGACCTTGGAGCCGGCAACGATGGCCGCCATCGGCTTGGCCGGTGCGCCCAGAGCCTTGCCCAGTGCGTCGAGCTCAGCAGCCAGCAGCGGGCCGGCAGCGGCGACTCTGGCGAACTTGGCTACGCCGTGGGTCGAACCTTCGGCGCGGTGAGCAGTACCGAAAGCGTCCATCACGAACACGTCGCACAGGGCGGCGTATTGCTGGGCCAGTTCGTCGGCGTTCTTTTTCTCGCCCTTGTTGAAGCGCACGTTTTCGAACAGCACGATGTCGCCGGCCTTGACGTCAACGCCGCCCAGGTAATCGGCCACCAGCGGCACTTCGCGGCCCAGGGCCTTGCTCAGGTAGTCGGCGACAGGCTTGAGGCTGTTCTCGGCGGAGAACTCGCCTTCGGTCGGACGACCCAGGTGCGAGCAGACCATCACGGCCGCGCCTTTTTCCAGGGCCAGCTTGATGGTCGGCAGCGAAGCCAGGATACGCGCATCGCTGGTGACAACACCGTCCTTGACTGGGACGTTGAGGTCTTCGCGGATCAATACGCGCTTACCTTGCAGATCGAGGTCGGACATCTTCAACACGGTCATGGGTCGCACTTCCTACGGTTTTTTTGAAGTCGCTGTTTGCAGATAGTGTTCTGCAACATCCAGCATTCGGTTGGCAAAACCCCATTCGTTGTCGAACCAGGCCAGGATGTTCACCAGCCGTGGGCCGGAAACGCGGGTCTGACTGGCATCGACGATGGCCGAATGTGGGTCATGGTTGAAATCACAACTTGCGTGAGGCAATTCGGTGTAGGCCAGCAGCCCCTTGAGCGGGCCGCTGGTGGCGGCGTCGCGCAGGATCCGGTTGACCTCGCCGGCGTCGGTGTCGCTCGCGGTCTGCATCGTGATGTCGAGGCAGGACACGTTGACCGTCGGCACGCGTACGGCTTTGGCCTGAATTCGCCCGGCAAGTTCCGGCAGCAGGCGCTCGATACCACGCGCCAGACCGGTGGACACCGGGATCACCGACTGGAACGCCGAACGGGTGCGGCGCAGGTCTTCGTGGTGATAGGCGTCGATCACCGGCTGATCGTTCATCGCCGAGTGGATCGTGGTGATCGACACGTAATCCAGGCCGACCGCCTGATCCAGCAGACGCAACAGCGGCACGCCACAGTTGGTGGTGCAGGAGGCGTTGGACACCAGTAGTTCGTCGCCGGTCAGGCAATCCTGATTGACGCCGTAGACGATGGTGGCGTCGACATCCGCCTCACTGGCCATCGGCTGCGAAAACAGCACGCGCGGCGCGCCGGCGTCGAGGAAACGCTGGCCGTCTGCGCGGGTGTGGTAGGCACCGGAGCATTCGAGCACCAGATTGACGCCCAGCGACGCCCAATCGATGCCTTCGGGGGTGGCACTGCGCAGGACCTTCACGCAGTCGCCATTAATATGCAGACAATCGCCGTCGACCTTCACTTCGCCCGGGAACCGGCCGTGGGTGGAGTCGAAGCGTGTCAGGTATTCGATGCTGGCCATGTCGGCCAGATCGTTGATCGCGACAATTTCAAACCCTGCCGTCGAGCCTCGCTCGAACAACGCACGCAAGACGCAACGACCAATCCGGCCGTAGCCGTTGAGTGCAACTTTGTAGGGACGCGGTTGAGGCATGGGGTTCTCGATTACCGTGTTGAATCCGTTATTGCATTGTTGTTCGAACCACCGCTATCGCGAGCAGGCTCGCTCCCACATTGGGTCTTCGCTGTGAACATTGTTTGTGTCACACAACAAATTCCCTGTGGGAGCGAGCCTGCTCCGGGCGGCGTTCCGACGATTGGCGGCAGCCCAATCAACACAACGTCTGGATCAGTCTTCCAGCAGCTCTTCAGCCTGACCCAGGATGTTTTCCAGGGTGAAACCGAACTCTTCGAACAATGCCGAAGCCGGAGCCGATTCACCGTAGGTGGTCATGCCGATCACGCGACCTTCCAGACCCACGTACTTGAACCAGAAGTCGGCGTGAGCCGCTTCGATCGCGATACGCGCGCCAACCTGCAACGGCAGGACCGATTGCTTGTAGCTGGCGTCCTGAGCGTCGAACAGGCTGGTGCAAGGCATCGAAACAACGCGCACCTTGCGGCCCTGCTCGGTCAGTTTGTCGTAGGCCTGAACGGCCAGGCCGACTTCCGAACCGGTAGCGATCAGGATCAGCTCAGGCTCGCCTGCGCAGTCCTTCAGCACGTAGCCACCACGGCTGATGTCGGCGATCTGGCCGGCATCACGGGTCTGGTGCTGCAGGTTCTGACGGGAGAAGATCAGAGCGGACGGGCCGTCCTTGCGCTCCAGAGCGTTTTTCCAGGCCACGGCCGATTCAACGGCATCGGCTGGACGCCAGGTGTCGAGGTTCGGCGTGCTGCGCAGGCTGGTCAGTTGCTCGATCGGCTGGTGCGTCGGGCCGTCTTCGCCCAGACCGATGGAGTCGTGGGTGTAGACGTGGATCACACGCTGCTTCATCAGAGCGGACATGCGCACCGCGTTGCGGGCGTATTCCATGAACATCAGGAAGGTCGCGCCGTAAGGCACCAGACCGCCATGCAGGGCAACGCCGTTCATGATTGCGGTCATGCCGAACTCGCGCACGCCGTAGTACATGTAGTTGCCGCTGGCGTCTTCGGCGCTGACGCCTTTGCAGCCTTTCCACAGGGTCAGGTTGGAACCGGCCAGGTCGGCCGAACCGCCCAGCACTTCCGGCAACAGCGGACCGAACGCGTTCAGGGCGTTCTGGCTGGCTTTACGGCTGGCGATGGTTTCGCCCTTGGCCGCGACTTCGGCGATGTAGGCATCGGCCTTCTCGGAGAAGTCAGCTGGCAGTTCGCCGCTCAGGCGACGGATCAATTCGTTGGCTTCGGTCGGGAACGCGGCAGAGTAGGCTGCAAAACGCTGGTCCCACTCGGCTTCGACGGCGCGGCCCTTTTCCTTGGCATCCCACTCGGCATAGATGTCGGCCGGGATTTCGAACGGACCGTGGTTCCAGTTCAGCGCCTGACGGGTCAGGGCGATTTCCGCGTCACCCAGCGGGGCGCCGTGGCAATCTTCCTTGCCCTGCTTGTTCGGCGAACCGAAACCGATGGTGGTCTTGCAGCAGATCAGGGTCGGCAGCGGGCTCTTGCGAGCAGTGTCGATGGCAGTCTTGATCTCTTCCGGGTCGTGACCGTCGACGTTGCGGATCACCTGCCAGTTGTAGGCTTCGAAACGCTTCGGCGTGTCATCGGTGAACCAGCCTTCGACTTCGCCGTCGATGGAGATGCCGTTGTCATCGTAGAAGGCGATCAGCTTGCCCAGGCCCAGGGTACCGGCCAGGGAAGCGACTTCGTGGGAAATGCCTTCCATCATGCAGCCATCACCCAGGAACACGTAGGTGTGGTGGTCGACGATGTTGTGGCCGGGACGGTTGAATTGCGCGCCCAGTACCTTTTCAGCCAGGGCGAAGCCCACGGCGTTGGCCAGACCCTGACCCAGCGGGCCGGTGGTGGTTTCAACGCCCGGGGTGTAACCGAATTCCGGGTGGCCCGGGGTGCGGCTGTGCAACTGACGGAACTGTTTCAGGTCGTCGATCGACAGGTCGTAGCCGGTCAGGTGCAGCAGCGAATAGATCAACATCGAGCCGTGGCCGTTGGACAGCACGAAGCGGTCACGGTCGGCGAAGGATGGATTGCTCGGGTTGTGCTTGAGGTAGTCGCGCCAAAGCACTTCGGCAATATCTGCCATACCCATAGGGGCACCGGGATGGCCGCTGTTGGCTTTTTGCACGGCATCCATGCTGAGGGCACGAATGGCGTTGGCACGCTCACGACGGCTAGGCATCGCTGATCTCCTGGGTGTGAATAGATTGAAACGGAAAAAAGGAGGGCATTTTCCCTCACCCGAGCGCCTCGGGGCAATGACAGATAGTCATCCGGAGGCGTTTTTCCAATGGATAACATCGGTTTCGGCTGGTGAAACCTTTCCGCTGTTCGTCTGTAGAGTTAACCGGTCAGTGAGAAGTGCAATAAAAAGTGCCACCCATCGAGCAATATCAAAACTTTTTGATATTGACCTTGCGGTGTTTTCCGGCCGTCTCTAGACTGCTGGCCCTATGAACTTACGCGTGCCTTCCATTCGCCATGACGATTGCGACGAGCTGGCGGCCCTTTGCAAGGCCGGCGGCGATCCGCTGCGGCTGAATGTATTGCGCGCCCTGGCCAACGATTCGTTCGGCGTACTGGAACTGGCGCAGATTTTCGATATCGGCCAGTCCGGCATGAGCCATCACCTTAAAGTACTGGCGCAGGCGGATCTGGTGGCGACTCGCCGAGAAGGCAATGCGATTTTCTATCGCCGCGCCCTGCCCCACACCGAGTTGCTGGGCGGCAAGTTGCACGCTGCATTGTTAGAAGAAGTCGACAATCTGGCGCTGCCGGCCGACGTGGAAACACGAATCGCACAGGTCCATGGACAGCGTGCTGCCAACAGCCAGGACTTTTTCGCCCGGGTCGCGGAGAAATTCCGCGCCCAGCAGGATTTGATTGCCGGCCTGCCGCAATACCGTGAAAGCGTGCTGGCCCTGCTCGACAAACTGAATTTCAATGGCGCTGCCACGGCCATTGAAGTCGGCCCCGGCGATGGTGCATTCCTGCCGGAACTGGCGCGTCGCTTCGGCACCGTAACCGCACTGGACAACAGCGCGGCGATGCTCGAACTGGCCCGCCAGGTATGTGAACGTGAAAAGCTGACTAACGTCAGCCTGCAATTGGCCGATGCATTGAATGGCGTGAGCCTTCAGGCCGATTGCGTGGTGTTGAACATGGTGTTGCACCATTTCGCCGCGCCGGCCGAAGCGCTCAAGCACATGGCCAGCCTGCTGCAACCGGGCGGTAGCCTGCTCGTGACAGAGTTATGTAGCCACAACCAGAGTTGGGCCAGGGAGGCCTGCGGTGATCTGTGGTTGGGGTTTGAACAGGACGATCTGGCCCGTTGGGCCACCGCTGCGGGACTCGTTCCCGGGGAAAGCCTCTATGTAGGCTTACGTAATGGTTTCCAGATCCAGGTTCGCCATTTTCAGCGACCGGCTGGCGACACTCACCATCGGTAAATTCAGGAAAACATCGAGATGAGCGAATACTCCCTCTTCACCTCCGAGTCCGTGTCTGAAGGACATCCGGACAAAATCGCCGACCAGATTTCCGATGCAGTGCTGGACGCCATCATCGCCCAGGACAAGCACGCACGCGTTGCGGTGGAAACCCTGGTCAAGACTGGCGTGGCCATCGTTGCCGGTGAAGTGACCACCAGCGCCTGGGTCGACCTGGAGCAGATCGTTCGTGACGTGATCTGCGACATCGGCTACACCAGCTCCGACGTCGGCTTCGACGGCGCTACCTGCGGCGTGATGAACATCATCGGCAAGCAGTCGCCTGACATCAACCAGGGTGTTGACCGTGCCAAGCCTGAAGATCAGGGCGCCGGCGACCAGGGCCTGATGTTCGGCTACGCCAGCAACGAAACCGACGTGCTGATGCCGGCACCGATCACCTTCTCGCACCAACTGGTGCAGCGTCAGGCCGAAGCCCGTAAATCGGGTCTGCTGCCTTGGCTGCGTCCGGACGCCAAGTCGCAAGTGACCTGCCGTTACGAAGGCGGCAAGGTTGTCGGTATCGACGCCGTGGTCCTGTCGACCCAGCACAACCCTGAAGTGTCGTACAACGACCTGCGCGAAGGCGTGATGGAGCTGATCGTCAAGCACGTGCTGCCTGCCGAACTGCTGAGCAAGGACACCCAGTTCCACATCAACCCGACCGGCCAGTTCATCATCGGCGGCCCGGTTGGCGACTGCGGCCTGACCGGTCGCAAGATCATCGTCGACAGCTACGGCGGCATGGCCCGTCACGGCGGCGGCGCGTTCTCCGGTAAAGATCCATCGAAGGTTGACCGTTCGGCTGCCTACGCTGGCCGTTATGTTGCCAAGAACATCGTGGCTGCTGGCCTGGCCGAGCGTTGCGAGATTCAGGTTTCCTACGCGATCGGTGTGGCCCAGCCTACTTCGATCTCGCTGAACACCTTCGGCACCGGCAAGATCAGCGATGACAAGATCATCAAACTGGTCCGCGAAGTGTTCGACCTGCGTCCATACGCAATCACCACCATGCTCGACCTGCTGCACCCGATGTACCAGGAAACCGCAGCCTACGGCCACTTCGGCCGTGCTCCGCAGACCAAGACTGTTGGCGAAGACACTTTCTCCACTTTCACCTGGGAAAAAACCGACCGCGCCGACGCTCTGCGTTCTGCTGCCGGCCTGTAATTTCCTGGCGATACAAGAAGCCCCGCACGGTTCGCCGTGCGGGGCTTTTTCATGGCCGCGAAACACCCGGCAAAACAGCCGACCGGCCCGCTGGAAAATCCCGGCTAGCCTTCAGGTATCTCCCTGAGCAAGGACGCTCACGATGCTTGCCACACTGCGCCTGTTTTGCATTTTCCTGCTGTTCTCCGCCCACCTCGGCGCCTTTGCTGACGATTGCCCGGACTGGGCTGTCGACCGGGCCCGAAGCGAAATCACCGCCCTGCAGCAGCAGATCGATCAGTGGGACGACACCTATCACCGCAAAGGCCGGTCGCTGATCGCCGATGAACTCTACGATCAGTCCCGCACCCGACTCGGCGAATGGCGCCAGTGCTTCAAACTTCCTTCACCGACCAAGCCGTTACGGACTGCGGCCGGTCCGGTCGCGCACCCGATCGCCCATACTGGTCTCGACAAACTTCACGACGCTGCGGACATCGAAGCCTGGCTGCGCGACCGCAAGGACGTCTGGGCACAACCCAAGATCGACGGCGTGGCCATCACGCTGGTCTATCGCGCCGGGCGTTTACAGCAGGCGATCAGTCGCGGCGACGGGATTCGGGGGCAGGACTGGACCGCCTCGGCACACCAGATCAGCGCCATTCCCCAGCAACTGACACAACCGCTGGATCTGTCAGTGCAGGGCGAACTCTATTGGCGACTGACCGACCATATCCAGGCTCGCGCCGGCAGCGCCAATGCCCGCGCAACAGTCGCCGGCCTGATGGGACGCAAGGACTTGAGTGCCGAACAGGCAGCGGGCATCGGGCTGTTTGTCTGGGACTGGCCGCTGGGACCGAACAGCCTGACAGAGCGAATCACAGGTCTGGCAACTCTGGGCTTCGCCACGATAGAACCTTACAGCCACCCCGTCAGTGGCCTTGCCGATGCGCAGCAGTGGCGCGATCACTGGTATCGCTCGCCGCTGCCCTTTGCCAGCGACGGCATCGTCCTGCGTCAGAGCCAGCGTCCTGCTGCCGAACGCTGGCAGGCGCGCTCGCCTTTCTGGGCCGTGGCCTGGAAGTACCCGTTCGCCCAGGCATTGGCCGATGTACGCAAGGTCAATTTCAAGATCGGCCGTACCGGGCGCATCACCCCTGTGCTGGAATTGACGCCGGTCATGCTCGACGACCGCCAGATCAGACGGGTCAGCGTCAGCTCACTCAAACGCTGGCAGGAACTGGATATTCGCCCTGGTGACCAAGTGGCGATCAGCCTGGCCGGGCTGACGATTCCGCGACTCGACAGCGTCGTGCTGCGCAGCACGGAGCGCGTCGAATTAAATGTCCCGTTCGCCAGCGACTTTCACCCGCTAAGCTGCTGGCAACCGACGCCCGGGTGCGAGAGTCAGTTCCTCGCGCGCCTGATCTGGCTTGGCGGCAAGCAAGGGCTGGCACTGCCCCATGTCGGTCGCGGCACGTGGGAGAAACTTCTGGATACAGGCCGCCTGAACAGCCTGCTGGATTGGTTGCCCCTCGACGAGCCAGAGCTTGCTAAGATTGCCGGCCTCGGCGAGCGCAGCAGCGCTCGCCTGTCGCACAGTTTTCACAGCGCTCGCCAGCGCCCTTTCACCCAATGGCTCAAAGCCCTCGGGCTGCCGCCGACCGGCCAGGCTTCCTTGGCTGACTCATGGCAAGCGCTGGCACAACGAAATACCGAACAATGGCAGGCAGAACCCGGAATCGGCCCCGGTCGTGCGGCGCAATTGAACGCTTTTTTTCGCGACCCGCAGGTGCTGGCCCTGAGTGAAACCTTACGTGCCGCCGGAATCGACGGTTTCTGAACATGCATCCCGGTACGCCGGGAACCCAACAGTCGCCGAAGCGCTCCAACAGCGCAGTGCTTTCCCGACCCGATTGCCTTTGCACATGGAGCTTTTATGAAATTTCTCGCACCGCTCGCCATGCTGACTCTTTGTGGCGTAATGGCCGCCCCCGCGATGGCTGGCGAAGACGCCCCGGGTCTGACCGGTTGTGCTGCCAAGAAGCAAGGCATCATCAATCAGATCGAACAGGCCAAATCCCGCGGCAACGCTGACCAGCAGGCCGGTCTGGAAACCGCCCTGCGCGAAGTCACCGAACACTGCACCGACGCCGGTCTGAAAAAGGAACGTGAAAACAAGGTGCTCGACGCCAAGCACGAAGTGAGCAAGCGCCAGGCAGATCTCGACAAAGCGATGAAGAAAGGCGATCCGGAGAAGATCGACAAGCGCAAGAACAAGCTCGCCGAGTCTCGCAAGGAATTGCAGGACGCGCTGGACGAACTGGACAAGTAACAAAGCAAGGGATCACAGCCAAAGGCTGCGATCCCTTGAACATCAATGATCCCGAAACTCTTTATGACAGGCACTGCAGGCATCTTCGACCTTCTGCACCGCCGGCCCCAGGTTACTGGCCTTGTACGGCTGAACCCTGCTGGCGATCACCAGCTCACCAGTGGCCGCCTCGAGGGTCCGGGCCATTTCCTGGAAACGTGCCTGTCGCTGCCAGACATCGTCCTTGGCGCTGGTGTGATCTTCTTCGCGCACCGACGGGAAATGCTTCCACGGTTCATGGGACAGCGCATCGAGCTTGACCGCGCCTTCCGTGAATTTCGGCCCGTCGAAGGGGATGCGTCCGCGCAGCATGCCGCCCAGATCTTCGCCGGTCTTGAGCATCTGCTTGAAGATCGCCTTGCGCTGGCCCAACGGGGAATTGGGATCGACACCGCCGCAGGCGGACAAGGTCAGACAGGCCAGCAATACAACAGAAAGTCTTTTAAGAGTCATGGTGGCTTCAGGTCACGGAATTCGGCGGCCAGTATCCTCGCCTCACCGCCAAACACCAATAGCCCTATTAATAATACGGGTTGCTTGCGCGCATGGAGCACGCCTGCAACCGACACAGGAAACTCTCCATGAACAGCCGTTTCAAGGCCTGGCGTCACCCACTCATCGCGACCCTGCCGCTGCTGGCAATCCTTGCCGGCTGCACCGGGGGCGACAGTGCCAAGCCGAAAACCCACGCACTGGCCACTTACTCCAGCGCCACCTGGGAAGCCCTGCCTGCGGTTTCCGACAACGATCTGGTGGCCGGTTTCGGTTCGTGGCGCAGCGCCTGCACCCGGCTCAAGGCTGACCCGATCTGGGGCGCCACCTGCGCGGCGGCCGCCAATGTGCCGCAAAGCGCCGGCGACATCCGCAGCTTCCTCAAGCAACACCTCGACGTCTTCGGTCTGCGTGCCGAGCACGACAATCCCAACGGTCTGATCACCGGCTACTACGAACCGGTCTACCCCGGCAGCCTGACGCAAACAGCAACCGCCAACGTGCCGGTGTACGGCGTGCCCGAGGACATGATCATCGTGTCCCTGGACAGCATTTACCCGGAGTTGAAAGGCAAGCGTCTGCGCGGACGCCTCGAAGGCCGGGTGCTCAAACCTTACGACGACGCCGCGACCATCGAGAGCAAAGGCGTCAAGGCGCCCGTGGTGGCATGGCTGACCGATCCGATGAACCTGCAATTCCTGCAGATCCAGGGTTCAGGGCGGATTCAGACCGATGACGGCCGGCAACTGCGCATCGCCTACGCCGACCAGAACGGTCATCCGTATCGACCGATCGGCCGCTGGCTGGTGGAACAGGGCGAGCTGAAGAAAGAAGACGTGACCATGGGCGCAATCAGCAACTGGGCCAAGGCCAATCCATCGCGCATTCCGGAGTTGCTGGGCAGCAACCCGAGCTATGTATTCTTCACCCGCAACCCGGACAGCAACGAAGGCCCGCGCGGCTCGTTGAATGTGCCGCTGACCGCCGGTTACAGTGCGGCGGTGGATCGCAAGGTGATTCCGTTGGGCAGCCTGTTGTGGCTGTCGACCACCCGCCCTGACGGCACGGCGCTGGTACGCCCGGTGGCAGCGCAGGACACCGGCGGCGCGATTGCCGGCGAGGTTCGTGCGGATCTGTTCTGGGGCACCGGCGATGCTGCCGGGCAACTGGCCGGTGACATGAAGCAGCAGGGGCAGATCTGGATGCTCTGGCCAAAAGGTGCGGCATTGCCGCAAGTGCCGCAGGTGGCCGACAAGCAGTAAGCGAAACACAAAAAATCGCAGGCCTCGTCAGCCTGCGATTTTTTCAGCTTCAGACCGAAACGAAGAAGAAACTGGCAATCAGCCCCATCCCGACAAACCACACCAGCGACCGCAGAATCGCCCAGTCCGCCAGATAGCAGATGATGTAGAGCAGACGACTGGTGATGAACAGCACCGCCAGCACATTGACCGTCACCAACTGCGCCGTGCCCACCAGATGCGCGACGATCACCGCCGCCGCAAATGCCGGCGTCACTTCAAAACTGTTCAGTTGCGCCGCATGGGCCCGTCGGGCCAATCCGTTCAGGCTTTCGAGAAAGTCTCGAGGATCGTGATTATCGCTCAGCCGATAACCACCGACAGCCTTGGCCACGCCCGTGCACACATAGGGCAGAAAAATCGCAATAAAAACGCACCACAGAGCCACCGTCATAACGCCGTCCTTCTTCAGTTTTTAGAGTTGGCGGGTCAGAACTTCATCACCAGCATGCCGATCAGCACCAGCCCACAGGCTAAGAGCCGTGGCCGGCCGAAAGGTTCTTTCAGGTAACGCATGCCGAACAGCACCACCAGAATCACGCTGATTTCACGCAACGCTGCCGCTTCGGCAATCGACCCCAGTTGCATCGCCCACAGCACCAGAGCGTAGCTGAACAACACGCAGAACCCGACCGCCAGACCCAGCTTCCATTGTTCACGCCAGAACTGCAGGAACGCCGGCCGCCTGGCGACCCACGCCAGCATCGGGAACGGCCAGGCGCTGAGCAGCGTGACCCAGACCAGGTAATCCAGCGGATGCGACCAGCGCCGCAAGGCCTGGCCATCGATGTAGGTGTAGCAGCCGATGCACAACCCGATCAGCGCCACCACCGGCAACATCGACCATGGCAGGTGTTTCCCGCCACCGCCCTGCCAGAGCAGGCAGGCCATGCCCAGCGGGATCAGCATGATTCCGAAGATCTGCTGGTTGGTCAGCACTTCACCGGCGAAGATCAGGGTCAGCGCCAGTACCACCAGTGGCGACAATCCGCGCATCAACGGATAGACCAGCCCCAGGTCGCCGACCCGATAGGCCTGGATCAGCAGGTAGCGATAAAGCAACTCGAACGCCGCCGACGCCAGAATCCACGGCCAGATTTCCTGCGGCGGCAGCCTGATGAAAGGAAAGGCCAGCGCGACAAACAACAGCGCCACGGTGTCCATGCAGGCCACCACCAGCAACCGCTCGGCGCTGAACTTGATCAGGGTATTCCACGCGGCGTGCAACAGCGCCGCCACCAACACCAGAGCTGTCGCCAGCACGTGTCACTCCTTCATTCTTGTTATTGAACCCGAGCCATTTGATCAGGTCTTTGCTTCGCGGTGTGTCAGGCGCTGTTTATACGTCAAGCGACCTCGCCATACCCGGTTGAGCACAGACCAATGCCAAAAAAATCCTGCCCGGGCCACACAATTGTGCCCCCACAGGGTGTCTACCCATCCAACCCTTGCGCCCATGAACAGGCGCGCTGTCTTTTCACCCCCATCCAAAGGACCCCGGATGCTTGAACTTGTCGCCGCTTTCATCTGCCTCACCACCCTCCTCACTTTCGTGAATTTCCGCTTCATCGGTTTGCCTCCGACCATCGGCGTGATGGTTACCGCACTGATGTTTTCCCTGTTGCTGCAAGGCCTGAGCCTACTGGGTTATCCCGGCCTGGAAGAGCGCGTACAGCAACTGATCGGCCAGATCGACTTCGGTGATCTGCTGATGAACTGGATGCTGTCGTTCCTGCTGTTCGCCGGCGCCTTGCACGTCAACCTGAACGACCTGCGCAGCTATCGCTGGCCCATCGGCCTGCTGGCGACCTTCGGCGTACTGATCGCCACCGCCGTGATCGGCAGCCTTGCCTACTACATCTTCGCCCTGTTCGGCTGGCACGTGAGCTTCCTCTACTGCCTGTTGTTCGGCGCACTGATTTCCCCGACCGACCCGATCGCGGTGCTCGGCGTGTTGCGTACAGCCAACGCCTCGAAGCCGTTGAAGACCACCATCGTCGGCGAATCGCTGTTCAACGACGGCACTGCCGTGGTGGTGTTCACCGTGTTGCTGGGCATCGCGCAACTGGGCGAAACCCCGACCATCGGCGCCACCGCCATGCTGTTTGCCCATGAAGCCATCGGCGGCGTGCTGTTCGGCGGGCTGATCGGTTATCTGGTGTACCTGATGATCAAGAGCATCGAGCAGCACCAGATCGAAGTCATGCTGACCTTGGCGCTGGTCATCGGCGGCTCGGCGATGGCCACCGAGCTGCACGTCTCGGCGCCGATTGCGATGGTGGTCGCCGGTCTGATCATCGGCAACCTCGGCCGCAACCTGGCGATGAACGACATGACGCGTAAATACCTGGACGGTTTCTGGGAGTTGCTCGACGACATGCTCAACGCCCTGCTGTTCGCGCTGATCGGCATGGAGCTGTTGCTGCTGCCGTTCAACTGGCTGCACGTGGCGGCAGCAAGCCTGCTGGCGCTGGCGATTCTGTTGTCGCGTCTGCTCACCGTGGCCCCGGCCATCGTTCTGTTGCGGCGCTGGCGCACGGTGCCGCGCGGCACCATCCGGATCCTGACCTGGGGCGGTTTGCGTGGCGGTGTTTCGGTGGCCTTGGCACTGGCCCTGCCATTGGGCCCGGAGCGCGATCTGTTACTGAGCATCACCTACATCGTGGTGCTGTCGTCGATCCTGCTGCAGGGTCTGACCATCGGCAAACTGGTCAAGCACGCCACCCGTGATGAGCCGTCAGCCACTGTCGAATCTGCGCACCCTTGATCATTTCTTGATCTGCTGCGGATCGGGCTTTTCCGCCTGATCCGCAGACTCCTTAGGTTTGCCGCTTTCGCTGCGGATCTGCGCATGGCTGATCAGGGCGAAGATGAAACTGCCGCCGATGATGTTCCCCGCCAGGGTCGGCCCGGCAAACACCGCCCAGAACTCACTCCACGGCAACTCGCCGGCAAACACCAGATACGACACCTCCGCCGAACCCACCACGATGTGCGTAAAGTCGCCCAGCGCCATGAGGTAGGTGATGAGGATAATGATCCACATCTTCGCGCTCTCCATGGACGGGATCATCCAGACCATGGTGGCGATCATCCAGCCGGAAACGATGCCCTTGGCGAACATCTGGCTCGCGTGGTTTTCCATGACCTTGCGACCGATTTCGAGGAAAGCTGCGTCGGTCTTGCTGTCGAAGATCGGCAGCTCGAGCATCACGTACGCCACCAGAATCGTCCCGCACAGGTTGCCGAACAGCACCACCGTCCAGAGTCGGATCAAGCGGCCGAAATTGCCGAGCGTCGGTTTGGTCATGACCGGCAGAACAGCGGTCAGGGTGTTTTCGGTGAACAGTTGCTGACGGGCGAGGATCACCGCGAGGAAACCGGCGCAGTAGCCGAAGCTGGCGATCACCTTGAACTCGTCACCCTCGGGCAGACGGGAATTGAGCAGGCCCATGCCCATCAGCGACAGGCCCATGGTCAGCCCGGCCGCCAACGCCGACCACCACAACGCGGCGATGCTGCGCTCAAGTTCCTGATCGCCCTGTTTGCGGATGATTTCATGCAGGACCGCCGCCCGGGGCGGTTGGTTTTTCTCGACTTCGTGTTGTTCCTTGGCCGAGAGGTCGGGGGTCTTGCCGTCTGTTGGCGTGGTCATGGCGAGAAACCGGTGGCGGGGTCATAAAGCTACGACACGCGCCGCTCGGTTTCCGTTCTGTGGGATGCGCCGATTACTCGGTAACGGGCGCGTCATCCTTGAACTGATCTTTAACGTACTTGATTTCGGTCCGCCCGTGCGGCGCCGGCAGGCCGTCTTCGCCGAGGTTGACGAAGACCATCTTCTCGACGGTCAGGATGCTCTTGCGAGTGATCTTGTTGCGCACTTCACAGGTCAGGGTGATCGAGGTGCGGCCGAACTCGGTGGCGGTGATGCCCAGTTCGATGATGTCGCCCTGGCGCGAGGCGCTGACGAAGTTGATCTCGGAAATGTACTTGGTCACCACACGCTGGTTGCCCAGTTGAACGATGGCGTAGATCGCCGCTTCTTCGTCGATCCAGCGCAGCAGGCTGCCGCCGAACAGGGTGCCGTTGGGGTTGAGGTCTTCGGGTTTTACCCACTTGCGGGTGTGGAAATTCATCTTCACTCCTGAGCGTCTTGCCGAATGATGGCGCCATCTTGGCAGACTGAGCGGTCATGCTCCATGAGGGTTCTACTATGGTCGCTATTAGCGATCTTCATCTGGCCGACAGAAACCCTTTGGAAGATCAGTCTAGACGGCTATAATCGCCCCCGTTTCAAAACGGTAACGTTCACTTGATACCGTTTGCCCGCCACCTGTCCGAGGGGCGCTGCAGCAGGTTCAACCTGTCAGGCTCGGATGGGGCGTTGACTGGCTCAGGCCGGACACTAAACGCACAACGGCGCCCATTCGCATACATTACGAATGGAGGCTCTTCATGAGCGCTGTTATCACGCCTGCAGATTTTAACGATTACAAAGTTGCCGACATGTCCCTGGCTGCCTGGGGCCGTCGCGAAACCATCATCGCCGAGTCGGAAATGCCGGCCCTGATGGGTCTGCGTCGCAAGTACGCTTCCGAGCAGCCGCTCAAAGGCGCAAAAATCCTCGGCTGCATCCACATGACCATTCAGACCGCCGTGCTGATCGAAACCCTGGTTGCCCTGGGTGCCGAAGTACGCTGGTCGTCCTGCAATATTTTCTCGACTCAGGATCAGGCCGCTGCTTCCATCGCCGCTGCCGGCATCCCGGTTTTCGCCTGGAAAGGCGAGACTGAAGAAGAGTACGAGTGGTGCCTGGAGCAGACCATCCTGAAGGATGGCCAGCCATGGGACGCCAACATGATCCTCGACGACGGCGGCGACCTGACCGAGCTGCTGCACAAGAAATACCCACAGGTTCTGGACCGCGTTCACGGCGTGACCGAAGAAACCACCACCGGCGTACACCGTCTGCTGGACATGCTGGCCAAGGGCGAACTGCGCATCCCGGCCATCAACGTCAACGACTCGGTGACCAAGTCCAAGAACGACAACAAGTACGGCTGCCGTCACAGCCTGAACGACGCCATCAAGCGCGGCACCGACCACCTGCTGTCCGGCAAGCAAGCGCTGGTCATCGGCTACGGTGACGTGGGCAAGGGTTCGGCCCAGTCCCTGCGTCAGGAAGGCATGATCGTTAAAGTGTCCGAAGTCGACCCGATCTGCGCCATGCAAGCCTGCATGGACGGTTTCGAACTGGTTTCGCCGTTCATCGACGGTATCAACGACGGCACCGAAGCAAGCATCGACAAAGCGCTGCTGGGCAAGATCGACCTGATCGTGACCACCACCGGTAACGTCAACGTTTGCGACGCAAACATGCTCAAAGCCCTGAAGAAGCGCGCCGTAGTCTGCAACATCGGTCACTTCGACAACGAAATCGACACCGCTTTCATGCGCAAGAACTGGGCATGGGAAGAAGTGAAGCCACAGGTACACAAGATCCACCGTACAGGCCCGGGCGCTTTCGACGCTCAGAACGACGACTACCTGATCCTGCTGGCCGAAGGCCGTCTGGTGAACCTGGGCAACGCCACCGGTCACCCAAGCCGCATCATGGACGGTTCGTTCGCCAACCAGGTTCTGGCGCAGATTTTCCTGTTCGGCCAGAAGTACGCCGACCTGTCGCCAGCCCAGAAAGCCGAGCGTCTGACCGTTGAAGTACTGCCGAAGAAACTCGACGAAGAAGTGGCCCTGGAAATGGTTCGCGGATTCGGCGGCGTGGTCACCCAACTGACCAAGCAACAGGCTGACTACATCGGCGTGACCGTCGAAGGCCCGTTCAAGCCGCACGCTTACCGCTACTAAGACAAGAGCAGCTGCGAGCTACAAGCTTCAAGCGGCAAGCAAGGTCAAAAGCCGGACTTGCCGTACGAAGCTTGAGAGCTCTGCCCCTATTTCAAAACAGTTTCAGGCAGCAGGTTTCACGCACGAGAGTTCAGCGCACCTCCGCTTCTTTCGCAGCGTGTAGCTTGCCGCTCGTAACTGGAGGCTCCCTCCATGTCCCAAGAACGCCGCTACAGCTTCGAGTTCTTCCCGACCAAGACCGATGCTGGGCATGAAAAACTGCTCGCCACTGCCCGTCAGCTGGCCACCTACAATCCTGACTTCTTTTCCTGCACCTACGGCGCGGGCGGCTCGACCCGTGACCGCACGCTGAACACCGTGCTGCAGCTGGAAAGCGAAGTCAAAGTACCCGCCGCCCCGCACCTGTCGTGCGTCGGCGACAGCAAGGACGACTTGCGCGGCCTGCTGAACGAGTACAAGGCTGCCGGCATCAAGCGCATCGTTGCCCTGCGTGGCGACCTGCCGTCCGGCATGGGCATGACCAGCGGTGAGCTGCGTCACGCCAATGAGCTGGTTGAGTTCATTCGTGAAGAAACCGGCAATCATTTCCACATCGAAGTCGCCGCTTACCCGGAGATGCATCCGCAAGCGCGCAACTACGAAGACGATCTCGCCAATTTCGTGCGCAAGGCCCGTGCCGGTGCCGACAGCGCGATCACCCAGTACTTCTTCAACGCCGACAGCTACTTCTACTTCGTCGACCGTTTGCAGGCGCTGGGCGTGGACATTCCGGTCGTGCCGGGGATCATGCCGATCACCAACTACAGCAAACTCGCGCGTTTCTCCGATGCCTGCGGTGCGGAAATCCCGCGCTGGATCCGCAAGCAGCTGGAAGCCTACGGCGATGACAGCCAAAGCATTCAGCGCTTTGGTGAGCAAGTCGTCACCGAGATGTGCGAACGCCTGCTGCAAGGCGGCGCGCCTGGCCTGCACTTCTATTCCATGAACCAGGCCGAACCGAGCCTGGCGATCTGGAACAACCTGAAGTTGCCACGCTGATACCGCTGCACGTCTCAAGCTGAAGACGTCATGCGACAACAGAAGATCGCAAGTTTCGACAGCTCCTGTGGGGGTGTCGCAACTGCGATCTTTTGCTTTTAAGGCCCGAAACAGAGCTTCTGCTGCCAGTTTCTGGCTCTTTGGCGTTTCTCGTCGTAATCTCAAGTCATGCCTTTGATCACGCAGTTATTCGCCGTGCTGGTTTTTGCTTGCCTGAGCTTTGCGGCTCGAGGCGAGAAGCTGCGTATCGTCACCGAACCGTGGGCGCCGTACGTGTATGAAGCCGATGGCAAGAAGCTCGGCTTGGACTACGAAACCACTGCCATCGTGTTCAAGCGCCTTGGAATCGATGTCGAGTGGCAGTTCCTGCCATGGAAGCGCTGTCTGTCGATGCTCGAAACCGGGCAGGCCGACGGTGCGCTGGACATCTTTCACAGCGACGAACGCGACGCCACCCTGCTCTACCCGAGCGAACCGCTGTCGGACGTCGAGTTCGTGATGTTCTACGCCAACGACCGACCGCACCCTTTTCGCAGCCTTGAAGACCTCAAGGGCCTGACCATCGGCACCTCGCCGGGTTATCTGTACAGCCCGGACTTCAGCGAATCGACCCTGTTCAACCGGGAACCGGCCCCGACCCACGAAGCCAATTTCGGCAAACTGGTGCGCGGGCGCATCGACCTGCTGATAACCGATCGCCGTGTGGGTCAGCATTTGCTTGATGAACTGAATATCCGCGATCAGATCACTGAAAACCCCACCGTCATCAGCCGTCAGAGCCAGTTTTTGGCCGTTCGGCGCAACGCAGGGATGGATTTGCTGGTGCAGCGCTTCGGCGCCGAACTCAAGCGTTTCAAGCGCGAACCGGCCTATGCAGAGCTGAGCGCGCGCTACGGTGCAGCCCCGGTTTCGGAAAAACCCTTGAGCAGCGCCACCGCCAGCGGCAAAACCGTTGAGCAGCAGGAAAGGGGCGCACAGTGATTGCTCTGTTATACTCCGGCGTTCCCGCCAGGCTCACGCCCGGACGCCCGGAACCGTTACAGGCCTCCCGACCCGCTACAGCGCAGCTTTTCAGCCCGCGCGAGCGCTCCGGACGTGCCTTCGGAACCGCAGCAGGACCGGACGGGATTGCGTCCTCTTAAACGCCATTCGCGCCAGGCAAGACTCCCATTGGGCCAAGCCCTAACTAAAACAGGATTACTCATGTCCTTTGCTTCCCTCGGTCTCTCCGAGGCTTTGGTCCGCGCTATCGAAGACGCGGGCTATACCGAGCCTACTCCGGTGCAACAGCGGGCCATTCCCGCCGTGTTGCAAGGTCGCGACCTGATGGTTGCGGCACAGACAGGTACCGGTAAAACCGGCGGTTTCGCCCTTCCGATCCTGGAGCGGCTGTTCCCCAACGGTCACCCGGACAAATCCCAGCGCCACGGCCCGCGCCAGCCGCGCGTCCTGGTCCTGACCCCGACCCGCGAACTCGCGGCCCAGGTACACGACAGCTTCAAGATCTACGCCCGTGACCTGAAATTCGTCAGCGCCTGCATCTTCGGCGGCGTCGGCATGAACCCCCAGGTTCAGGCCATGTCCCGCGGTGTGGACGTGCTGGTTGCCTGCCCGGGTCGTCTGCTCGACCTGTGCGGCCAGGGCAGCATCGATCTGTCCCATGTTGAAATTCTCGTGCTGGACGAAGCCGACCGCATGCTCGACATGGGCTTCGTCCATGACGTGAAGAAAGTCCTCGCCCGCCTGCCGGCCAAGCGCCAGAACCTGCTGTTCTCGGCGACCTTCTCCAAAGACATCACCGACCTCGCCGGCAAGCTGCTGCACAACCCGGAACGCATCGAAGTGACGCCGCCGAACACCACGGTCGAGCGCATCGAGCAACGCGTTTTCCGTCTGCCGGCCAGCCACAAGCGTGCGCTGCTGGCTCACCTGATCACCGCCGGCGCCTGGGAACAGGTACTGGTGTTCACCCGTACCAAGCACGGCGCCAACCGTCTGGCCGAGTACCTCGACAAACACGGCCTGCCGGCTGTGGCGATCCACGGCAACAAGAGCCAGAACGCCCGCACCAAAGCCCTGGCCGATTTCAAGGCCAACCAGGTACGCATCCTGGTTGCCACCGACATCGCGGCGCGCGGCCTGGATATCGACCAGTTGCCACACGTGGTCAACTTCGAACTGCCGAACGTCGATGAAGACTACGTGCACCGTATCGGTCGTACCGGCCGTGCCGGTCGTTCGGGCGAAGCGATCTCGCTGGTGGCACCGGACGAAGAAAAACTGCTGAAAAGCATCGAACGCATGACCAAGCAGAAAATCGCCGACGGCGATCTGATGGGCTTCGACGCCAGCACCATCGAGGCCGAAAAGCCTGAAGTGCGCGAGCGTCCGGACATGCGCAACCCGCGCAACGGTCGTGGCCCGCGCGGCGATGGCCCGAATGGCGGCGGTGGCGGCGGTCGTAAAGACAAAGGCAAAGACAAGGGCAAGGAAAAACCTGCCGGCGAACGCGGTGAGCGTGGCGAGCGTCCAGCCCGTCAGCAGAAACCACGCGAAGGCACCCCGGCCCGCGAACAGCGCCAGCCAAGCCAGCCGCCACGTGCTGCGGCTGATCGTGCACCGGACGAGTTCCTCGACGACGATATCGATAACTTCGGTAACCGCGTTGATTACGTACCGAAGCAGGCACCTGCCGGTGGTCGCAACCGTCGCCCAGGTGCTCCGGCGCAAGGCGCGGGTTCGGGCGCTCCACGCGGCGGTCAGTCGCAAGGTCGCCAGAACGGCCCGCGCAACAGCAACGGCTCGAGCACCGGCACCCCGCCGGGCAAACGCAACGGCCCGCGCAACGGAGCCCCGCGTGACGGCCAGGGTCGCCGCGACGAAAACTCGCGCAACCGCCGTCCGGCCCGTGACGATCAGCAACGTGCCGAACCGGCCGTGCAGAACCCGCGCAGCAGCGGCCCGAAGATCATGCACAAGGAATCGAAAGCCGACCGCTTCCCGACGCCTGAGCAGCTCGATCAACTGCCAAGCCGCCCACGCGGTGAGAAACCGGCCTTGCTGACCCGCAATCGCTGAGTTTCGACAAGGCAATAAAAAACGCCCCCGGTCGCAAGACCGGGGGCGTTTTTGTGTGTCAGGCGAAAATTACTTCGCTTTGACACCTTCGAACGAGATGTACAGGTCGACTTTGTCAGACTGTGGACCCAGGTCCATCATCTTGCCGAAATCAGAACGCTTGATGCTGGTGGTGCCTTCGAAGCCGGCACGGTAGCCGCCCCATGGATCCTTGCCTTCACCCAGGAAAGTGGCCTTGACCACGATTGGCTTGGTCACGCCGTGCAGGGTCAGGTCACCGGTCACGTCAGCAGTGTCTTTGCCATCGGCGTTCTTGCCGGTGGACTTGACGCTGGTGGAGACGAACTTGGCGTCAGCGAATTTGCCCACGTCCAGGAAGTCTTTGCTGGCGATGTGCTTGTCACGCTCGGCGTGGTTGGTGAACACGCTGGCGGTCTTCACGTCGAACTCGATCTTGCTGTCTTCAGGCTTGGCAGCATCGAAGCTGAACTTGCCGCTGATGTCCTTGAAGGTACCGGTGATGTAGCTGTAGCCCAGGTGGCTGATCTTGAAGTCGACGAAGGCGTGCTGGCCTTCTTTGTCGACGGTGTAGTCAGCAGCCATTACGTTGGCGGACAGCACGGCAGAACCGATTGCCAGAGCGGCCAGAGTCTTTTTCAACATGCTTTCTTTTCCTTTGAGTCGAGGTTGAGCTTCAGGCTTTGCGACCGAGCATTCGAGTGAGGGTCGCATCACGATCGATAAAGTGGTGCTTCAATGCTGCCAACGCATGGAGGCCGGAAAAAATTACCAGCGCCCACGCCAGGTACAAATGAATCACCCCGGCGGTATCTGCCTGATCCGGTAGTCCGGAAACCAGTGCAGGAACTTCAAACAGGCCAAACACCGGAATCCCGACACCGTCTGCGGTGGAAATCAGGTAACCGGCAATCATCACGGCGAACAGCGCAAGGTACAGAAACCCGTGGCCGAACTTTGCGCCGATGCGGGTCATGCGGCTGTAGCTCTGCAGCGTTGGCGGCGGAGGGCTGACAAAGCGCCACAGCACCCGCAACACCATCACAGCCAGCAGCACCAGACCGATGCTCTTGTGCAGATCCGGCGCGTCTTTGCGCCAGCTGCTGTAGTAATCCAGCCCTACCATCCACAGACCCAGCGCGAACAGCCCGAAGACCGCCAGCGCCACACCCCAGTGCATGAAGATGCTGACCCAACCGTAGCGCGAAGAAGAGTTACGTAGCTGCATTGCCCAAATCCTGTGAGAACTGCGAACCAAGACTAGCGAGTTATCTATCGAATTAAAGCGGAAAATTTCGCTTTGAAATATCGAGAAATACGATCAAGAGCTTCTGACTGTCGCGTTAAGGAAAGATTAACCCATAGCAGAATCACACGTCTTAGCGAGAAAAATCATACAAATCCAGCACCCACTCACGTAGTCGCTCATCAGAAAATTCTTCAATTCATTTAGGAATTCGAGGCGATTTGAGTGGGATAGCAGGACAGAAGCTATGCGTTTTTTTGACCATCGGAACAAAAACCTTGAGGGGGCTTTCGTATCTGGACCTATGACAGAGTGGCTACTACTCTCAGGTGGGGCAAACGTAAGTCCATTGTCCAACAGCTGGAACAGTGCCTGACGGACCGCAATTCAACACAGGGAAAAAAGATGCGTTTTGACGGCGAACTCGAAGAATTAATGCAAAAATTAAACTCTCTCCAGCATGCTGGAGAATGGAGAGTCGTCAACCAAAACCAACATCAATTCAGAGCCAATAGCAAAGGAATCATGAATTGGTTCCCCTCAACGGGGAGCATCACATTTCAAGGAAACCCGAGATCCGCCGAACAATTAAGACTACTTGTTGAAGGATTACTGATCAGCGGCACAGATTCTGAACACCCATACATCGAACAAACTTCGATAGAGGTAGAAACTGCTTTCGCTGAACTATCAACAAGCTCGACAGAGACAGGCGCATATTTCCTCGATGACTCCTACTCAGACTCTGAGTTGGTTATCGGCCTGGTTGGCACGATCGGTACCAACCTAAACGAAATTGCAAGACTCATAGAGGAACGGCTTTACAAATTCAACTACACAACAGAAAACATAAAAATCTCTACGGATATAATCTCTACATTAGGCTCCCCACTTTCAAGCACAGATGAATTTGGCAGGATCAGTTCTTTTATGGAGGAAGGGAACAACCTAAGGAAAAACAGCAAAGACAATTCAATACTTGCTCTCGGCGCTGCTGCCAGGATCAACCTTCTACGAGGCAAGCAAGAAGCCTTGCGCAGAAAAGCTTTTATTATCAATTCACTGAAGAACCCTGCCGAAGTACAAAGGCTACGAAAAATATACTCGAACGGGTTTTTCTTAATTGGCGTCCACGCTGACCACACAAGACGGCATGACTATTTAACAAAAGAAAAATCGATCCCCGAGGAGCAAGCCTCTAAATTGATCGACAGAGACGCGGACGAACGCGATGACTATGGCCAACACACGAAGGACACCTATCATTTATCCGACTTTTTCATCGACTACAACGGCAACTCCGACTCATTGAAAAAGCAGATATGGCGAGTTTTTGATCTGCTTTTTGGCAAGCCATACGTAACGCCAACATTCGATGAATACGCAATGTTCATGGCATTCTCAGCGTCATTAAGATCTGCTGATCTTTCTCGACAGGTGGGTGCAGTTCTAACGAAAGACAGATGCATCGTCTCAACAGGTGCTAACGATGTACCAAAAGCACATGGAGGGCTGTACTGGCCGGAAGTAGACGACGTCACTCAAGAAATCGTTGACGCAAAGGATGGTCGCGACTACATGAGAGGAGAAGACTCTAACGCCACACAGAAAAAATTAATTATCGACAGCATTCTTGAAGTAATCCCAGAAGAATACAAAGAAAAACTAAAACCCTTGATCAAGGGCAGCAAGATAAAAGACATCACCGAATATGGAAGAGTTGTTCATGCAGAAATGGAGGCACTTCTTTCAAGCTCAAGGCTAGGAATTAGTACATATGGTAGCGATTTATACTGCACGACATTCCCCTGTCACAATTGTGCGAAGCACATTGTGGCTGCTGGAATCAAGAGAGTTGTATATGTTGAGCCATACCCGAAAAGCAAAGCACTCGACTTTCACTCAGATTCCATATCACTGAATCAAAGAAGCAGCAACGTTGTATTTGCACCGTTTATCGGAGTTGGCCCACGAAGCTTTTTCAACCTATTCTCCACTAACCTCGGTAGTGGCTATCCAGTAACCAGAAAATCCGAGGATGGTCAGGCTCTTGACTGGAATGAGTCCGATGCTAAATTACGCACCCAAATGCTGCCTTGCTCGTACATTGAACGCGAAACCATAGCTGCAACCCTTCTATCAAGGTACCTAGAGGAAAGCCAAAATGACGCCCACTAAAGAAGAGTTTCTCAACCATTTAGCGGAATCTCGCCGTACCGTTGAGCAATGGCCTTCTTGGAAGCAAGAGGCACTCAAAGCGTCTCCTCAGCAGCATTCGTCTTCATCAGCTCCATCTTCTCAGCACAAAGAAAAGCGCTGAACCATCTCCCCGGCTCTCATCCAATGGAGCTTGAAGCCCAACCTAGGGCAGATTGACCAAAATGGTTAATCCATAAAAAAGCGCGGCCTGAAAGCCGCGCTTTTTCATTCACCGCAAAGCCTTACTGCGCTTTGGTATCGGTCGCTGCCGCCGGGGTCGCAGCCGGTTTTGCGGCTGGTTTTTTGGCCGGCTCAGCCTTTTTCGCTGCCGGTTTGGCCGGGGCTTTTTTCGCCTCGGTCTTGGCCGCAGGCTTTTTCGCCGCTGGTTTGGCTGCCGCTTTCTTCGCTGGCTCGGCTTTTACCGGGGTTGCGGGCTTCGGCGCTTCCACCGGCGCTGGCGCAGGTGCCGGAGTCGGTGCAGGCGCTGGAGCGGCTGGAGCTGGTGCCGGCTCTGGCGCTTTTACTGGCTCCGGTTTCTTGTCGTCATCCGAACCACCGAACAGGTTGGTGAAGAAGTTGCCTTTCTTCGCCGCCGTGGCCGCACCCGCTGCGCCTGCCGCCGCTGCTGCGGTGGCCGCTGCCGGGCCGACCTTGATCGGTTCGAAGGATTTGCCTGCCGCCAGGTCTTCCACCTGACTGGCCGCACGCTGACCGGTGCGCAGCGCGCCTTCCAGGGTGCCCGGGTACAGGGTGTCGGTGTGCTCGCCGGCAAACGCTACGCGCTGCAGCGGACGCTCCCACAGGCGCCAGTATTTGCTGATCTGACCCGGGCCGAAGGCCAGGTACGAACCGCCAGTCGACGGGTCGGTGCTGTAGCGACGGATTTCATAACCGGTGAACGCGCCACGGGCCTGTGGATAAAACGCGTGCAGACGAATCAGCACCTGATCGACCATCTGCTTGTCGCCGAAGGCCTGCATGACGCGGGCGTTGTCGCCGGACAGGTTGATCACCACGTTGGCGCCGCCCTTCAGGGCCGGCTCGATCCACAACATGCCCAGACCGGTGTTGCTGTAGATCTCGCCGGACATACGCGCCTTGCTTTCCCAAACCGGCGTCTTGAACTTCAGCATGATCTGGTCGCGCCAGCCGTAGTTGGTGCCCTTGATCGCGGCCAGGTGCTGGGCATCCAGGGCCGGGGTCAGCTGAATCTTGTCGAGGGCGCGCAATGGCACCGCCAGCACGACGTAGTCTGCCTGATAGCCGACGCCGCCGACCTTGACGGTCACGCCGTCCTTGTCCTGGACGATCGCGGAAACGGGCGAGCTGGTCTTGATGGTTTTCAGCTGTTTGACGAAGGCCTGGGCCAGCACCGGGCTGCCACCGACCAGGCGCGAAGCGCGCATGTCACGGTCGGACACGCCGCGATAAACGCGGCTCTGCTGTGCGTAGTACAGCAGCGACAGACGCGACGGTTCGTCGTAATGGGTGCGGATATCCTGGTTGATCAACTGACGCGCGGTGGCAGGCAGGTTCTGCTTGTCGAGCCAGCTCGACACGTTGATCTGATCCAGTGCGTGCAGGGTGTTGGTCGCCGCCGGGTTCTGCGGATCGTCGATCGAACGCGCCAGATCGTCACGGGTTTTCTCGAAGGTTTTCAACGCCTGCGCGGTGGCCGGCTGCTTGGTGGCCAGGTCGGCGGCGGAGAAATACTCGCCATCGATCAGGTAACCCGGGGTACGCACGAATTCAGGGGCCGGCGTGGTGCTCAGCTTGAAGGTCGAGACGTACTTGTTCAGCACCGGCTGCGCCTTGTCGTTGCCGATCCACTCGCTGGTGGCCATGCCCGAGCGACCGCCCAGGCTCGGTTTGGCTTCCAGCAGCGTGACCTGCCAACCCTTGTTCTGCAATTCGTAAGCCGCGGTCAGGCCCGACAGGCCGCCGCCGATCACGATTGCGGTTTTATCCTTGGCCAGCGCCGTAACGCTGAAAAGCCCCAACACCACTAGCGCACAGGCGCGCAGCCAACCGACAGACATTCAGCGAACTCCGGAAAAACACGTAGGAAAATGCAGTTTTGCGGGTCATACGACCCAAAGAATCGCGAAGAATACGTCAGCCATCAAAACGCCGCCAGCGACGTCTATCGGCCCATACAAAGTAGCTCAATCGACGCAATGGGTTGTCCCGGCGCGACGCATTGCATAGGCTTGCGCGATTGTTTGCCCGCACCTGACGCGAGCCGCCTCGAGGAGACTGAACATGGGCCTGAACAACCAGTGGATGCAACGCGATCTCGCGGTGTTGTGGCATCCCTGCACCCAGATGAAAGACCACGAACAGCTGCCGCTGATCCCGATCAAGCGCGGTGAAGGCGTCTGGCTGGAAGACTTCGAAGGCAAGCGCTACCTGGATGCGGTCAGCTCCTGGTGGGTCAACGTGTTCGGCCACGCCAACCCGCGCATCAACCAGCGCATCAAGGACCAGGTCGATCAGCTGGAACATGTGATTCTGGCCGGTTTCAGCCATCAGCCGGTGATCGAACTGTCCGAGCGTCTGGTAAAGATGACGCCGGAAGGCCTGAACCGGGTGTTCTACGCCGATAACGGTTCGTCCTGCATCGAAGTCGCGCTGAAAATGAGTTTTCACTACTGGCTCAACCGCGGTCAGCCGAACAAGAAGCGCTTTGTCACCCTGACCAACAGCTACCACGGCGAAACCATGGCAGCGATGGCGGTCGGCGACGTGCCGCTGTTCACTGAAACCTACAAAGCCCTGCTGATGGACACCATCAAGGTGCCGAGCCCGGATTGCTACCTGCGCCCGCAGGGCATGAGCTGGGAAGAACACTCGCGCAACATGTTCGCGGCCATGGAACAGACGCTGGCGGAGAACCATGACAGCGTCGCTGCGGTGATCGTCGAGCCGCTGATCCAGGGCGCCGGCGGCATGCGCATGTATCACCCGGTGTACCTCAAGCTGCTGCGCGAGGCCTGCGACCGCTACGGTGTGCACTTGATCCACGATGAAATTGCTGTCGGTTTCGGTCGTACCGGGTCCATGTTTGCTTGCGAACAGGCCGGCATCCGCCCGGATTTCCTGTGCCTGTCAAAAGCCCTGACCGGCGGTTATCTGCCGTTGGCGGCGTGCCTGACCACCGACGAGGTGTACAGCGCGTTTTACGACGATTACCCAACCTTGCGCGCCTTCCTGCATTCGCACAGCTACACCGGCAACCCGCTGGCCTGTGCGGCGGCGTTGGCGACCCTGGATATTTTCGAACAGGACAACGTGATCGAGAACAACCGCGCACTGGCTCAACGCATGGCTTCTTCGACCGCGCATCTGAGCGATCACCCGAATGTGTCCGAAGTGCGTCAGACCGGCATGGTCCTGGCCATCGAGATGGTCAAGGACAAGGCCACCAAGCAAGCCTATGCGTGGCAGGAGCGTCGCGGCCTGAAGGTGTTCCAGCATGCGCTGGAGCGTGGCGCGTTGCTGCGTCCGCTGGGCAGCGTGGTGTATTTTCTGCCGCCGTACGTGATCACCCCGGAGCAGATCGACTTCCTCGCCAAAGTCGCCAGCGAAGGCATCGACATTGCCACCCGCGACAGCGTCAGCTTGGCGGTGCCGAAGGATTTCCATCCCGGCTTCCGTGATCCGGGCTAAGCGTCACTCGCCGCAACAGCGATCCTGATTCAATTTTCTAGAGAACCACCATGAGACTGTCCCGCTTCTTTATCGACGCCCCGCTCAGCACCGGCGAACACGAACTGCCGGAAGCCCAGGCGCATTACATCAGCCGCGTGCTGCGCATGGCCGAAGGCGATGCGGTGCAGTTGTTCGACGGCTCCGGCCACGAGTTTCGCGGATCGCTGGTGGAAGTCGGCAAGAAGCGTGTCGTGGTGCAGATCGACGAGCAGTTCGCCGGCCAGGTCGAATCGCCGTTACAGATCCACCTCGGCCAGGGCCTGTCCCGGGGCGAGCGGATGGACTGGGCGATCCAGAAAGCCACCGAACTGGGCGTGACCGAAATCACCCCGATTTTCAGCGAGCGCTGCGAAGTGCGCCTCAAGGACGAACGCGCCGACAAACGCCTGCTGCACTGGCGCCAGGTGGCGATCAGCGCCTGCGAGCAATGTGGTCGTTCGCGGGTTCCGGTGATTCATCCACCGGTGCTGCTGGCCGACTGGCTGAAACAGACCGAAGCCGAACTGAAACTGGTCCTGCACCCGGTGGCCGAGCCGTTGGTCAGCCACGCCAAACCATCGACCCTGGCATTCCTGATCGGCCCCGAAGGCGGCTTGTCCGACGCCGAAGTCGAGCAGGCCAAGGGGAACGGATTCCACGCCGCCCGCCTCGGCCCGCGCGTGCTGCGTACCGAGACGGCGCCGGTTGTGGCGCTGGCAGTGGCGCAGCAGCTGTGGGGTGATTTCTGACCCGTCACTGCACTGGATCACTGATCGGTCTGGCGATGATTGCCTTGAGTTCACTGGTCATCGGGAACTCAAGGTTCAGGCCCTTCGGCGGGATCGGCTGTTCGAACCACTTACGGTAGATTCCGTTGATCTCTCCCGAGCTGTACAGATCGGCCAACGCGCCGTTTACCAGCGCGAGGAATTGCGGATCATCCTTGCGCACCATGCAGCTGTAGATTTCCCGCGATTGCTCCTCCCCCACCACGACCCAGTTGTGCGGGTCGCGCGCCTTGGCCCGCTCGCCGTAGAGCAATGCGTCGTCCATGTAGAAGGCCGCTGCGCGTCCCGACTGCAGCATCTGGAACGCCTCGCCGTGATCCTTGGCGCTGATCACGAACATGTTCAGTTTGTGGTCTAGGTTGTAGCTCTTCAGATAGCGCTCGTTGGTGGTGCCGGCAGTGGTCACCACGTTCTTGCCGCGCAGGTCATCGAAGCTGTGGATGCCGCTGTCCTTTGCGGTCAACAACTGCCCTTTGACGTAGATGAAACCGTAGGAGAACGCGACCTGCTTCTGCCGTTCGGCCGTCACCCCGGTGGAGCCGCACTCAAGGTCGACCGTGCCGTTCTGCACCAGCGGAATCCGCGTCTGCGACGTCACCAGGTTGTACTTCACCTTCAGCTCCGGCAGTGCCAGTTGCTGCTTGATGCGCTCGACGATCTTGCCCGCCAGCTCCACCGAATACCCCATCGGCTGGCCGGTGTGATCGCCCACATACGAGAACGGCACCGACGCATCGCGATACCCCAGGGTGATGCTGTTGGTGCTGGCGATCTTGCCAAGCGTACCGGTCAGCGGCACTTCATTGGCCTGTGCCTGAGCGCCGATGAACAGCGCCAGTGTGCAGCCGAGCAACGTGATTTTTTGCATTGTTATTCTCCGTTGTGAGTGGGGTGTTTTAGCAGAGACCGTCACGCCGCGCGGGGATTGAACCCGTGCAGATCAATGGATGTGCGCTGCTGGCCGATCAGTTCGCTGAGCAACTGCCCGCTACCGCAGGCCAGGGTGAATCCGAGCGCGCCGTGGCCGAGGTTGAGCCACAGATTGCGATACGCCGTGGCGCCCAGCAGCGGAACGCCGGTGGGGGTGGCCGGGCGCATGCCGGCCCACTCAACGGCGGCGTCGTAGTTGCCAGCGTCGGGAAAGGTGTCGCGGGCCTGACGTTTGATCAGCGCCAGCCGCTCGGGATCCACCGCCGGGTCGAAACCGACGATGTCGACCATCGCCGCCACCCGCAACTGTTCGCCGATGCAGGCGAAGACAATCTTGCGGTCGTAGTCGGTGATACTGACGTCCGGTGCCCGGTTTTCACTGCCAATCGGCACGGTCAGGCTGTAGCCCTTCAGCGGATACAGCGGCAGGCGCAGGCCGGGCAGCGCCAGCGACGGACTGCGATGGCCGGCGGCGATCACCAGTTGTTCGACCGGCAGGGTTTCGTCGCCAAGCTCAATGGCCGTGACGGCGCCGAGGCTGTGGCGAATGCCGGTGACTGCCTGACCGAGACGAAACTCGCAGCGGCCCGATGCCTGCAATCGCGCCGCCAACTGTTGGCAGAAGCCGTGACAGTCGCCGACTTCTTCATCCGGCGTGTAAATCGCGCCCACAAACGGCGCATCGGTCAGTGCCGGTTCCAGTAGCGTACATTCGGAGGCGGACAACACCTGCTGTTGCTGCGGATCGGTCAGGCCTTTGCGTGCATGGTCGAAGCTTGCCGCATTACGGAAGGTCACCAGCTTGCCGTTACGCCGCCAGTTGAAACCGACGAGTCCATCGTCCTCGCGCCAGCGTTTCAGCGTGCTCTGGCTGAACAGCGCCAGACGCAATAGATGCGCGGCGTTCTCGCGGTTTACCGAAGTGCGGCAGGCGGCGAGAAACGAGGCCATCCAGCGCCACTGCGTCGGGTCCAGGCGCGGGCGCAGCCTGAGCGGTGAGTCGCCGCGCAGCATCCAGCCGATCGCCTGCAACGGCACACCGGCATCGGCCAGCGGCGCAACGTAGCGGTAGGACAACTGGCCGCCGTTGGCGAAACTGGTTTCGCTGCCCAGCGACTGCCGCGACTCGACCACCGTCACCTCGAAACCGTCGCGCACCAGCGCCCAGGCCGTTGCTAACCCGATCACGCCGCCGCCGATGATACACACACGCTGAGCCATGTCCGTCCTTAATCGTTCTTGAAGACGAGGCCGAGGTTAGGGTGAGGTGACAGGCGCCGAACAATGAATAAAGATGCCAAGCCTATAAACAAAGGTTATGGGATCGTCATGCGCCTTCGTCATATCGAGATTTTCCAGGCCATTCGCCAGACCGGCTCGGTCAGCGCCGCTGCGCAGTTGCTGCACGTCTCGCAACCGGCGGTGACCAAGGTGCTGCAGCACGCCGAGCAGCAGTTGGGCTTTGCGTTGTTTCTGCGGGTGCGCGGTAAATTGCAGGCGACCCCGGAAGCGCTTGAACTGGAGCGCGAAGTCGACAAGGTCACGGAAAGCCTGCAAGGCGTGCGGCGTCTGGCCCAGAGCCTGCGTCGCGAACCCGGTCACAGCCTGCGGATCGGCGCGACGCCGGCGCTGGCGCTGTCGTTGCTGCCGCCGGCGATCCAGCAGTGGACGGCGCGGTTCCCGGACATCGCCTGCGAACTGTCCAGCGCCCACAGCCGCGAGCTGATGCAGAACCTGCTGATGCGCGAAGTGGACGTGGCCCTGACGTTGCAGTTACCGGACCATCCGGGGCTGAAGGCGCAGGCATTGGCCTCGGGTGTGTTGGTGGCGCTGGCGCCGAAAGGTTATTGGCCGGAGGAAGACGCTGGCCAGCCGTTGTCGTTGATGGCGTTGGCCGGAGCGCCACTGATCGGGCTGTCCAGCTCCGACCCGCTGGCTGCCCGGCTCGACAGCTATCTGGAAGCCGTCGAACCGTCGCCGCGTGTGCGGATTGCCGTGCAGACGTATTCGCTGGCGAGGGCGATGGTTGAATCCGGAGCTGGGGTGGCGGTGATTGATCCGTTCACCGCGCTCGGTGCCTCATCGGCCACCACCACTATCCGCCCTCTCGCCCCGCCGCTGCCGATCACACTGTATGCCGTGACCCGTGCCACCGAGCCACCGCCGCACACCCTGAATGATTTGCTGCAGATATTCAGTCAGCGCGCTGGCGAACAACTCGACCGCCTGACGGGCACTTAAAGGACGTAAAACAGAATCGCCACAAAGTGCAGCAGACTCCCGGCAATCACAAACAAATGCCAGATCCCGTGGGCATGCCGCAACCGGTGATCAAGGGCAAAAAAGATAATCCCCACGGTGTACAACACGCCGCCCGACGCCAGCCAGGCAAACCCCGCCGTCCCCAGTGCCTCGATCAGCGGCTTGACCGCCACCAGCACGATCCAGCCCATCACCGCGTAGATCACGATCGACAGGATCCGCGCCTCGGAGCGCGGCTTGATCTCTTGCAGGATGCCGATCAGCGCCAGGCCCCAGACAATTCCGAACAACGTCCAGCCCCATGGCCCGCGCAGGGTCACCAGACAAAACGGTGTGTAACTGCCGGCGATCAGCAGGTAGATCGAAAAGTGATCGACCTTCTTCATGATCGCTTTCTTGCGCCCGCGCACGCTGTGGTACACGGTGGATGCGCTGTAGAGCACCAGCAAGGTGAAGGCGTAAATCGCCACGCTGACGATCTTCCACGGGCTGCCGTCGAGGCTGGCGATCACCAGCATCCAGACGCCCCCGACAAACGCCGCTATCGCCCCGACCAGATGCGTCCAGGCGTTCAATTTTTCTCCGTGATACATGTGTCGCACACCTCGATTTCATTACCGCAGCGCGCAAGGCTCGGGCCTTGAGCGTAAAAGCGCAATGTTTCCGTTCAACGCGGGCCTGCACCTGTCCTGATATTTGGGCACAATCGACCGATACCAAGAAGAGTCCGCGCCATGCTGATCGACGAAGAATTGACCCTGAAGAAACTCGAGGTGTTCCTCGCCTTCATGCGCACCGGCAACCTCGCCCGCGCCGCCGCCGAGTTGCAGACCAGCAACGTCAGCGTGCACCGCGCAATCCATTCGCTGGAAAGCGCCCTGCGCTGCCCGTTGTTCAAGCACGAAGGACGCAACCTGACCCCGCTGGAGAGCGCCTATGTACTCGAAGAGCGCGCGCAGAAGCTGATTCAGGACGTGGTCGAAAGCGTGCGCCTGACCCGCGAAGCCGCCGGGTTCTCGGCCGAGCGCTTCAAGCTCGGCTCGCTGTATTCGCTGACGGTGAAGACCGTGCCACAGCTGATCATGGGCTTGAAGATCCGCCGCAGCGAACTCAACATCGACCTGATCCTCGGTTCGAACATCGACCTGCTCTACAAGCTGAAAAACATGGAAGTCGACGCGATCCTGGTGTCGCTGGACGACAGCGTCAACGATCCGGACTGCGAGCAGATTCCACTGTTTTCCGACGACATCTTCCTCGCCACTCCCGCCGATTCCCGCTTCGCCCAACGCAGCGAAGTGGATCTGGCGGAGGTGCGCGATGAGACCTTCATCACCCTCACCCAAGGCTTCGCCACCCATCAGGACGGGATTCGGGTGTTCAGGCAGGCAGGGTTCGAGCCGAAGGTGGCGATGCAGGTCAACGATATTTTCACCCTGCTGAGCATGGTCAGCTCGGGGGTGGGTTATGCGTTGCTGCCGGGAAGGATTGCCGCGGTGTACGAGAACCGGGTGAAGCTGATTCCGTTGCAGGAGAAGTACCGGTTGCAGCAGCACATTGGCGTGGTGTTTTTGAAGGCCAAGGAGCGGGATCCGAATCTGCTGGCGTTGCTGGCGGAGTGTCGGATGTATGCGAATCGCCAGACCACCTAACGATCATTCCCACGCTCTGCGTGGGAATGATCAGTTATGTTGAGGTCAGCCAACGATTCCGCGAACGATGAAGAACAGCAGCGAAGGCCCAAGCAAGCACCCAAGCCCGGTGTGAAACGTAGCCGTCAACGCCCCATAAGGCACCAACCGCCGATCCGTCGCCGCCAACCCAGCCGTCACACCACTCACGGTCCCGGCCAACCCGCCAAACACCATCGCCGAGCGTGGATTGTCGAGGCCCATCCAGCGCGCCGCCACCGGGGTGCCGACCATCACCAGAATCGCCTTGATCAAACCGGTGGCAATCGACAGCGCCATCACATCCGAGGTCGCGCCAATCGCTGCGCCAGTCACAGGCCCGACGATGTAGGTCACCGCACCCGCGCCGATGGTGGTCATGCTCACCGCATCGCGATAACCGAAGGCCCAGGCCATGCACGCACCGACAATGAACGGCAGGATCGTGCCCAGCAGCAACGCGATCACACCAATCAACCCGGCCTTCTTCGCCTCGGTCGCCTGCACCTCGAAAGCGGTGGCAACAATGGCGAAATCCCGCAGCATCGCGCCGCCCATCAGGCCGATACCGGAGAACAGCGACAGGTCCGCCAGGCCTTTCTGTCCGCCGGTCATGGTGCCGCCGACCCAGGCCAGCACCAGGCCAATGACGATGGCAATCGCCGAGCCGTGAATCCGTCCGAACGTCAGGCGTTTGGAGAGAATCACCGAGACCCACATGATCACGCCGACGAAGGCGAACGCAGTGATCAGACCATTGTGTTCCAGACCTTTTTCAATGAGATCCCACATATCAGCGACCTCCTACCGGTGTGCCGGCCGGGGAGATTTCCGCCGGTTCATCGGGCAAGGGTTCACCCTTGTGGGTGCGGCTGATCAGGGCAATGGTGCAGCCACAGACCACCACCGAACCGATTGCCGCCAGCACCGCCACCGGGCCGCCGTGCAGCGCGGTGACGACGTTCTGTTGCGCGGCCATCGCCACCACCACCGGAATGTACATGGCGCCCCAGAAGCCGACGCCCATCTCGCAGTCCTTGGTCATGCCGCCGCGTTTTTGCATCCACAGCCGCGCGCAGATCAACAGGATCATGGCGATGCCGACCCCGCCGACGTTGGATTTGACCCCCAGCAACACGCCGAGCAGGTCACCCATGATCACCCCTGCCAGCGTACAGATCGCCAGCAGCGCCACACCGTAAATAATCATTGTTGTAGTCCTCAAAGTGCATCGTCGAATGTTGTTTTTGTTGTTCGAAGCCTGAGTCGGTGATTTAGGGTCGTCGGCCCTCCTCCTCTCGCAACAGCGCCTGCAAGGTGTCGAGCCGGGCACTGTCGAAGGCAGTGACAGTCCCCTGTTCGAACACCCGGCGCGCCAGCCCGGTAAGCACCGCACCGGGCGGCAGTTCGATCTGTAGTCGCACGCCGCGCTCGTAGGCGCTTTGCACGGTGCCGCGCCAGTCCACCACGCGGCACATGTTGAAGGCGAGATCGTCGCGCAGCGCGCAGGCGTTGGTCACAGGCCTTGCGCGACTGCCGCTCAGGTAAGCGATGTTCGGTGTTTTCAGTTCAACTCTGGCGAACGCTTCGGCGAGTGTTTGCGCAGGCTCATCCAGCAATGGGCAGTGCGACGGCACGCTGACCGCCAGACGTTTTGCCAGCCCGGCGCCACGACTGCGCGCCAGCTCGGCGACCGCTTGCATCGCCTTGTCGCTGCCGGCAATCACCACCTGGTTATCGGCGTTGATGTTGGCCAGGTAAACCGGCGTTTCTGCGCCGTGCACCTGCGCCAGCAAATCTTCGACTGTGGATAATTGCAGACCGATGATCGCGGTCATGCCGAAGCCCTGTGGATAAGCCTGCTGCATCAACTCGCCGCGCAGGCTGACCAGATGCAACGCATCGCTGAAGCTCAACGCGCCGGCGACTACCGCTGCCGGGTAGGCACCGATGGACAGGCCGGCGACGTAGTCTGCGGTGAGTCCGTCCTGCAATAACTGCCGCGACGCTGCGACTCCGGCGATCAGCAGGCAGAGCTGAACCGCCCGGGTGCTGTGCAACGCTTCGATCGAATCCAGCCGCAAGACATCCTCACCGAGGTTATCGCTGGCCTCGATCAGCGTTTCCCGAGCCAAACGCTGGAGCATGCCGGGTTGCTGTGCGCCCTGGCCGGGAAACACCAGCAGACTGCTCACGCTGCCTGCTCCTGCGGGTTCCACGGATCTGAAACGAGGCAGGCCTGATGGGTATTTTTCAGCAACACTCGCGCCGAAGTACTGGCCCATTCGCGCAGAGCCACCGCACCAAACGGCGTCTGCAATTGCATGTCGACCCGGCAGATCGCCTGATCGAAAACCGCGACCAGTTTGCGCGCCTGATTACGGGTGATGAGTTGCGGTGTACGCAGGATCAAGTCGAGATCGCTACGTTCGTGCATCGCCGCACATCCACTCGCCAATTCGAATCCGGCACTGCCGCTGACACCCCAGACCCAACCGCAATCATCGAGCACCGGCCGCAGTTGCCGGAGCGCGTGCATGACCGGCAGATCACGCCCACTCTCGACATGACAAAGCGCTTCAGGGCTGACCCGACAGGCAATCGAATCAATCGCCATGAACGCCGCCAAGCGCTGCTCGCGCAGCACACCGCGCACGCCAACCGCGACCAGACCTTCAGCGCTCACGGCCCGCCGCACCACCACCGGTTGCCCGACAGCCAGCGAATCAATCGCCCACTGCGGCGCATCCGCCGGCAACTGCTCAGGCGTCATGCCCCACAGCAAGTCGTGGGCGAGAAAGCTGTTCACCACTGCGCCCTCAGCAACTCGCGCACCCGACTGGACGCCGCACGATTGGTCGCGCCAAGGCGACCGCTCAGATCACTGCCGGTGACATCGCCGATGGCCTGGGTCAGGCACTCGGTCACCCGCGCCAGATCCTCCGCTGTCGGCTGATCGATCTGCTGCACCGACAGGGTTTCCCAGAGCAATCCGAGGCTGGCGTAGCTGTCGATGTCATAAGCCATCGGCGGCACGCTGGACGCCAGGGCTTCCAGCTCTTCGACGCTGCGCAGGGTCACCCGCGCCGCCGACGCCTTGCCCATCGCATGCACCATCACCCCCGGATCACGCAGGGCGATCAATCGGTTGGCCTGATAACCGTGGGCCAGAAATGCCCCGGACATGGCCTTGCCCACCAGCAACGCAATCACCGGATGCCCGGCCAAACGGGCGCGGGCGTAAGCGTCTGCCGCACCGGCCAGCGCCTGATGAATGCCGAGGGCTTCTTCGCGGCGACCGTAGGCCTGGCTCGGCACATCGACGATGGCGATCAAGGGACGCTTTTGCGTTTTGTCACGGTCGGCGGTGATCGCGTCATCCACCGCTTTCGCCAGGCCCCAGCCTTCCAACAATCCGACTTCGCCGTTGCGAGCGCGAGGGAAACGGTTTTGCGGATCGGCAACCACGGCGATAAACCGCCCGAGTTCACCCTCGGCGACCTTCAACGAGGGCGGCAAACCTTCAACCACATTCGCGCCAGCGCTCAAGGCGTTGAACCAGTTCAAACCGCGCACGGAATAACCACTCATGAGCGCTCTCCTTGATACAGATCGCGAACCACCGAAGGCTCGATTTGCTTGTCAGTGTCCAGGCCCGTCAGGCGTTGCAGGAACCACTCGGCACGCTGGCTGCGCGGTTGTTTCGGCAAGCCCAGTTGCAGCAACTCGCCGACCTGTTGACGAATCTGCACCACGTCATCGGCGACATAACGGTCCACCAGACCACTGGCAAACCGTTGCTCGCCACCGGTCAGGCTCCAGATGAAGGGCCGGTCGCGGGAGTCGTATTCCTCGATCCCGGCTTCCTGCTCGATCACCTGCGGGCCGTTCAGGCCGAGGCGTGCTTCCTGGGTCACCAGCAAGTAGCTGCACAGCGCAGCGGCAATCGACATCCCGCCAAAGCAACCGACGCTGCCGGCGACCACGCCGACCACCGGTTGGTACTGCTGCAGATCGACAATCGCCGCGTGGATGTCGGCAATCGCCGCCAGTCCGAGGTTGGCTTCCTGCAAGCGCACGCCGCCGGTTTCCAGCAGCAGGATGGCGCGGGTCGGGATGCCTTTGCGGTTGTCTTCAGCCGCCAGTTCCAGTGCGCCGGCTATTTTGGCGCCACCGACTTCACCAAGACTGCCGCCCTGAAACGCGCCCTCAATCGCCGCGATCACCACCGGCAAACCGTCGAGGCTGCCCTTGGCGATCACCACTCCATCATCAGCCTGCGGCACCACGCCCTGACGCTCGAGCCATGGCGACATGACGCGTTGGAACGGATCGAGCAGTTCGCGGAAGGTGCCGGCGTCGAGCAAGGCTTTTGCCCGCTGCCGAGCACCAAGTTCGACGAACGAATGTTTGTGCAGAAGCGCTGAGGTATCAGTCATGGCCGATCTCCTCGAAGCCTTGTTCCAGACGCAGGCGCACCACGCCCGGGGTCGCGCCGAAATCGTGGATATCGATGGCCATCGCCGGCGGTGTGGTGCCGTCGAACATCCGCGCAAACAGATTTTGCCAGCGCTGCTGCGCACCGTTGACCGAGGTCTGCACATTGATAGTCAGCTTGCCGGCCAGGCCCGGTTCGATCAGCACTTCCAGATCGCCCGAGCCGACACAACCGACCAGCGCCCGACCGCGTGGCGGCTGCCCGGCGGGGAATTCAAAGGATAAGGTTTCCATCAAAACGCTCCCTGAAAGATGCCGTCGCACTCGATCCGGTCGAGCAACAACGTGGAGGCGAGCAAGTCGGCGGCGCCACCGGGCGAGGCATTCAATGCGATGAGTTGTTGATCCAGTTCATGCAAGCGGCGGCGACCGGTGAGGCTGGCACTGCCACCGGCGTCGAGCACTGCCTGGGCGCCGTGCTGCATGGCGTGCAGGCCCTGTTCGCCGGCGCGGTACAGCACGCAGGTATCGGCGAGCCTGGTCATGATCGCCAGCAAGCCATCGAGCCGGGCGTTCTGTTCGCCATGGCCGGCGGCGCGGCTGCGTTTGAGCTGCGGCAAACCGCGCTGCACCACCGACGGGAAGCCGAGTTGCGCTTCTTCCCGGGCACCGCGAGCGCCGTAGCGTTGGGCGACTTGCGCGCCATGGCTCAGCGGGCGCTGCGCATAACGGTCATCGAGCAATGCCAGACGCGCAGCGCGCAGGGTAACGGCGCCAGCGCTGGTGGACTTGGTGTCCAGCGCAGCAGCCGTGACCAGCAGGCCCAGCGCCCAGATCGCCCCGCGATGGGTGTTCACGCCGTGGGTGGTGGTGAGCATCGCCTGCTCGCCTTCCCGTCCGATGCGGCCGATGGCTTCGCGCAGCGGCAAGCCGATTTCGCCGAATTCGAGCGCAGCTTCGGCCATTTCCTTGAACGCCGGCCACAGCGCCAACGCCGAGGCATGCATCAATCCCAGGTGCAGATCGGTGTGCGCACCATTTCCGCGTCGGTCGACCAGCGCCGGTTTCGGCGACAGGTCGGCTTCGTCGATCAGCGCGTCCACTGCCAGGTCCGCTAATCGGTCAGCCAGAAAAACAGGTTTCGCTTTCAGGTTGAGTGCGTGCATTACCAGCTCCTGAACTTGGCGGGCGGGTTGTAGAGGCCGCCGGACCACTCGACCAGATCGGCCACGCTTTTCGCCGCGAGCAATTCGCGGGTGGCGTCGGTGCGACGGATGCCAAGGTCTTCGGGCAAGGCGATCAGGCCTTCGCGGCGCATGCGTTCAGTGTCTTTCGGGTTGTGGCGCAGGCCGATGGCAGTGACGCCGGCAACGGCAGCGATCATCGCCTGACGCTCTTCCAGCGAGCGCGCCTTGTACAGGTAGGCGATGCCTTCTTCGGTGAGCAGGTGGGTGACGTCGTCGCCGTAGATCATGATCGGCGCCAGCGGCATGCCGCTCTTCTTCGCCACGTCCACCGCGTCGAGGGTCTCGACGAAGGTCGGTTTGCCGCCCTCCTGGAAGGTCTCGACCATCTGCACCACAAGCTTCTTGCCGCGTTCGAGCATCGGCTGCTGCGAATCGTCATGGCGCATGTCGAGCCAGGCCGGGGTGCCATGACGGCGACCGCGCGGATCGTGGCCCATGTTCGGTGCACCGCCGAAACCGGCGAGGCGGCCACGGGTCACGGTAGAGGAATGGCCATCGCCATCGACTTGCAGGGTCGCGCCGATGAACAGGTCTACCGCGTATTGCCCGGCCAGTTGGCAGAACATCCGGTTGGAACGCAGCGAGCCGTCGCGGCCGGTGAAGAACACGTCGGGACGGGCGGCGATGTAGTTTTCCATGCCCAGTTCGGTGCCGAAGCAATGCACGCTTTCGACCCAGCCGCTTTCAATCGCCGGGATCAGCGTCGGATGCGGGTTAAGCGTCCAGTTACGGCAGATCTTGCCCTTGAGGCCGAGGGATTCGCCGTAGGTCGGCAGGATCAGTTCGATGGCGGCGGTGTTGAAACCGATGCCGTGGTTCAGCGACTGCACGTTGTGTTTTTCGTAGATGCCGCGGATCGCCATCATCGCCATCAACACGTGCACAGGCTTGATGTGGCGAGGGTCGCGGGTGAACAGCGGTTCGATGTAGAACGGCTTGTCCGCCACCACCACAAAATCCACCCACGATGCGGGAATATCCACGCGAGGCAGTTCGCTGACGTCGTCCACCAGTTGATTGACCTGGACGATGACGATGCCGTCGCTGAAAGCCGCCGGTTCGATCAGCGCCGGGGTGTCTTCGGTGCTCGGGCCGGTGTAGATGTTGCCGGCACGGTCAGCCATGAACCCGGCCGAGAGCACGACGTTGGGGATCAGGTCCACCACCAGACGGGCATAGAGTTCGATGTAAGTGTGGATCGCGCCGATTTCCAGCAGACCGTCTTCCAGCAACTGGCTGATACGCAGGCTCTGGGTGCCGGCGAAGGAGAAATCGAGCTTGCGGGCGATGCCGCGTTCGAACAGGTCGAGGTGCTCGGAGCGGCCGACGCTGGGCATGATCATGTGCAGGTCGTGGAGCTTTTCTGGATCGGCCATGGCCAAGGCCCGGGAAAGGAAATCCGCCTGCTTCTGGTTGTTGCCCTCCAACACCACACGGTCACCGGGCAGGATCAGCGCTTCGAGCGCCGCGACGATCTTGTCGGTGGGCAGCACCGCACCGTCGGCCAGCCCGCGCACCTTGTCGAGGCGCCGCAGCTTCTCGTCACGCCGCCGCGTCCAGCGCGAGTCGGGGGAAATTGTTGTTGTCATGCTCACTCCACGGGGTTCGCTGTCGTGGAGCTACCTTAGGAGTGTGATCGAGGGGCATCAATCAAGCGCGGTGGTGAACCGTTACGCTGAGCGTAACGATCAGTGGACCAGCCCCGCATCCACCAACAATTTCTCCAATGCCAATAGATCCGGTATCTTCGCCACCTGCTCCCCAACCTGCACCGCTGCCTGCTCCAGCGTACACAGCGGCACGTCGACATAACTCAACTGGCTGTCGAGCTTGTACGAGCGCGGAATCCCCTGCACCAGTAAGGCAATGAAGCGCAGCGTCGGCAATCCGCCGAGGGCGTTGAGGATGACGATCCGGGCCCGTTCGCCGATGACGATCTTGTTGCCGCACGCCGACTCGAAACTCAGCAGCGGAATCTGCCGCTCGCGCCAGGTTACCCGGCCCAGATACCACGGCGGCGTGTCGAGATCGAAGGCACTGGACTGGTAGTCGATCAGCTCGGCGACGGCGACGTTGGGCAGGATCAGGTTGCGATCCGCCAGCGGCAGCAGCAGCCCGGTGAGTTGGCTGGTGCGCTGGTTGTCCCGGCGTTCATGCATGTTTTTTGCTCCACAGCGCGATGCTTTCGAGCAGCACCGATTCCTGGTACGGCTTGCCGAGGTAGTCGTTGACGCCGATGGCCATCGCGCGGTCGCGGTGTTTCTGGCCGGTGCGCGAGGTGATCATGATGATCGGCAGGTGTTTCAGGCGCTCGTCGTGGCGCACCTGGGTCGCCACTTCGAAGCCGTCCATGCGCGGCATTTCGATGTCGAGCAGCATCAGGTCCGGCATGTGTTCTTCCAGCAGCAGCATCGCATCGACCCCGTCCTTGGCGGTCAGCACGTTCATGCCATGACGTTCGAGCAGACGGCTGGTGACCTTGCGCACCGTCACCGAATCGTCGACCACCATCACCAGCAACGGCTTTTGCGGTTCGCTCTCGATTTCGTGACTGGCCGGACGCTGCGGCAACCGCGCCTGCATCGCGCGGATCGGCGCCAGCAGGTCGAGAATCAGCACCACCCGGCCATCGCCGAGAATCGTCGCCCCGGACACGCCCTGCACCGACGCGAACTGCGGGCCGAGGCTCTTGACCACGATCTCGCGGGTTCCGGCCATCGTGTCGACCTGCACCGCGATGTGCCGGTCGTTGCACTGCACCAGCAAGACCGGCACCGGCAGGCTCTGGCCGGACAGTTTCGGCCGTGGGGCAGTTTTCAGCAGCTCGCCCAAGTAGCACAGCTCATAACGCTGGCCGCCGTATTGATAACTCGGCGGGTCGAGACGGAAATGCCCGTCCAGCTCATTCGGCAGCACGCGGACGATGCCGTCGATGGTGTTCAATGGAATCGCGTACTGATCCTCGCCGCACTGCACCATTAGTGCACGGTTGACTGACACGGTGAACGGCAGGCGAATGCGAAAATGCACGCCCTGCCCCGGCACCGAGTCGATGCTCATGGTGCCGCCCAGTTGCCGTACTTCTTCGTGGACCACGTCCATGCCCACGCCGCGCCCGGAAATCTGGGTGATTTTCTCGGCAGTGGAAAAGCCCGGCTGGAGGATGAACTGCAACACTTCGCGGTCGCTGATTTCCGCGTTCGGTGCCAGCAGGCCGCGCTTGATCGCCTTGCGTCGCACCGCGTCCAACGGTACGCCGGCGCCGTCGTCGCGGATGTCGAAAACGATGTCGCTGCCCTCACGGGACAGATCAAGGCTGATCTGACCTTGAGCCGGTTTGCCCGCTGCCAGTCGCACGTCGGCGGGTTCCAGACCATGGTCGACGGCGTTGCGCAGCATATGTTCCAGCGGCGCCGCCATGCGTTCGAGGACGTTGCGATCCATCTCGCCTTCGGCGTTGCCGACGGTGAACGCCACATCCTTGTTCAGCTCTTCGGCCACCTGCCGGACGATGCGCTTGAGTCGCGGCAACATGCGCTCGAACGGCACCATGCGCGTGCGCATCAGGCCTTCCTGCAATTCGGTGTTGATCCGCCCCTGTTGTTGCAACAGGTTCTCCGCGTCGAGGGTGCGCCGGTCGAGGGTTTCCTTGAGGTCGAGCAGGTCGGAGGCGGATTCGAACAGCGCCCGGGACAACTGTTGCAACTGCGAATGGCGATCCATTTCCAGTGGGTCGAATTCTTCGTAGCCCAAACGTTCGGCGTCCACTTGCTGACGGCTGAGAATCCGCCCCTGGGTTTCGGTGTCGAGCCGGCGCAACTGATCGCGCATGCGCTCAATGGTGGTTTCCATCTCGTTCAGGGCCGTCTGCGCATCGCTGACCTGCTGCTCGATACGCCCGCGGAAAATCGAGGTTTCGCCCGCGAGGTTGACCAGGTCATCAAGCAATTCGGCGGAGACCTTGACCATGTCCACACCCGCCTCGGCAGCGGGCGCGGCGGGTTCGGTCTTCAAGGGCACCGGCAGTATCGGCGCAGGCGTTTCCACCGCCACCGGGTGGCTGAAATTCTGGATCGCGCCTATCAGTCGATCCGCCGGCGGGCATGGCTGGCCGGCGCGCACCGCATCGAGCATCTGCGCCAACCGGTCATGGCCGCGCTGCAACAGGGCAAACAGTTCGGCGCTGCTTTGCAGGGTGCCGGAGGACAGGCTTTCGTAAAGGTATTCCAGCTCATGAGCGAGGTCGCCGATGGGGCCGATCTCCACCATTCGCGCGCCGCCCTTGAGGGTGTGCAGGTCGCGCAGCAGGGTTTCCACTTCCTGGCGGTTGCCGGGTTCGGCCTGCCAGCGCAGCAGCGCGGCACCGGAGTTTTCGATGATGTCGAAACCTTCTTCGAGGAAGATTTCCAGCAGCTCCGGATCGTGTCCTGCGCCGTCATGGCTGGCGGCGGGTGTCGGTGTTTCGGGACTGCCAGCCTGGCCCTGACGGAACTGGCGGATCGCGTCAATCAAGTCCTGCGCCGGTTTCAAAGGCTGATGGTCATGCAGTTGATCGAGGTACAACGCCAGGCGGTCATGGCTTTGCAGCAACAGTCGGCCCAATGCGTCGCTGTAGTTGTAGCGGCGATCCACCAGGCCTTCGTAAAGGTTTTCCAGCTCCTGGGCCAGGTTGCCAACGGCCTCGACCTCGGCCATCCGCGCACCTCCCTTGAGGGTGTGCAGGTCCCGTTGCAGCGACGACAGTGGCGCGCCGTTTTCCGGATCGTTCAACCAGCGCTGCAAGGCTTGCCCGGCGCTGTCGAGAATGTCCACCGCTTCTTCGAGGAAGATCTCGACGATCTCGTCATCCGCGCCGATTCCGCTGGAGTTTTTTTGCAGTTCGGCAGTGGCGCTGCCCAACTCGGAAATACTCAGGGTTCGACTGCCGTCGCTGCGAATCAGGCCCATGGCCGACGGGTCGAGGCTTTCGTCGAGCAGTTCGTGCAGCGCACGGATGCGCTGCGGTTGCGGGGTGATTTCCTGGCCGGCGGCCAGTTCGTCGAGCATGTTGATCAGCGCTTCGTGGGCCTGCTGCGCCTCATGGAAAAACCGTTCGCTGACCGCCAGGCTGCTTTCTTCCACCGCGCCATACAGGTCGAGCAAGGCTTCGCACAACACGTCCACCGGCAGCAGATCCGCCAGGTGCGCGCCCTCGCCGAGGGTCGTCAATTCATCCAGCAACGCACTGAGTTCCTGGCGTTCGCCGGGATGCTGCTGCCAGCGCTGCAAGAGGTTTTCGGCGTCGAGCAGGATGTCCATGCCCTGGGCCAGGAAGTTGTTGATCAGTTGCGGATCACGCTTGACCCGCAGGGCGCTGCTCGGGGCATTGAGGATGGATTCGAGGCGCTCGCTCAGCAAGGTTTCAGTGCGCTTGATCAGCGACTGCGCACCGACAATCGGCGCCAGCGGGTCGTGTTTGAGCTGGCGCAGACCGACGCGGAACAGGCCTTCGGCTTCCAGCAGCAACTCCACTTCGTCGAGGTCCAGGGCCAGTTGATGAGCCTTGAACTCCCGGGCCAGTTTGTCCAGTGGCGCCGCCAGTTCGGCGATCGGCAATACGCCGGCCATCGACGCGCTGCCCTTGAGGGTGTGCAGCGCGCGCTGCAGTTCGTCGCTGGCTTGCAACGGCACGTGTTCGGCGGCCAGATCGAGAAAGCGGTTGAGGCTGGCGAGGTGGGTTTCGGCTTCGTTGCGGAAAATCTCCAGCAACAGCGGGTCGAGCGCAGCGACGTCTTCTACGTCTTCGGCCGGCAACGGCGTGTCGCCCTTGGCCAATGCATGGGCGCGGGCCGCCAACTGATCGACATCCTGTCGCTGGCGCTGATGGTTGATGGCGAATTCGGCAATCAGGTCCGGCAGCAACAGCAACGTTTCGGCCAGCAATTGTTGCACCGCCGGGCCCGGTTCGACGCTGTGCTCCAGCACCCGGTTGAGCAGGTTTTCCACCGCCCAGGCCAGTTCGCCGAGAACCAGCGCACGGACCATGCGCCCGCTGCCCTTCAGAGTGTGAAAAGCGCGGCGCAATTCACTCAATGCCTCCCGGTCCTGCGGATCGGCAGTCCAGCGCGGCAGGTAGTCGCGCAGCACATCGAGCACTTCCTCGGTCTCTTCGAGGAACACTTCACGCAGCTCGTCATCCACCGGCTTTTCATCGGCGGGCGGTGGAAGCAGGCTGCCGGGCGTGGTCAACGCGGGCGGGTTGACCGCTGACACCGGACTGGCCAGCACATCGGCCAGCGACTGGGCGATTTGCGGGTCATCGAGTTCCTGCAGGTCCTGCATCACCAGCGCTTCGCTGGGGCTGAGCACATCGTCGAGCAGCGGCACCCGTTGTTCGTTTGGCGGCTCGTCAGGAAAGTAGCCGAGGCTGGCCAGGCTTTTCTGCGCGACATCGAGCAGTTGCTCGCTCGGTGCCTGCGGGTCATCGGTCAGGCGTTCAAGGTAATACTCGAGACTGGTGATGACATCGGCCAGGTTGTCCAGTTGCTGCCAGCCCGGCTCATGGGGATCGAGCAACAGATGCTCGCGGATAAAACCGTTGCAGGCTTCCAGCAGGCTTGCCGCACGCGCCAACGGGATCATCGCCAGCGCACCGCGCACCTGGGTCAGCAGCGCCGGCAACGGTTGCAGTTGCTGGCGATCCCAGTCGGCGTCGATGTAGTCGACGATCATGTCCTTGGCCTGTTGCAGGCAGATGCGCGCTTCCTTGATCACGATCTGATGGATCTGCGTCAGGTCGGTGGTGGGCAGGCGCGAGTCTTCCGGGCTTTCCGGTTCCACCGTGCCGACCATCCCGGCCAGCGTCGCTTCGACATAGAGCAAGGCGCCGGCGACGTCCATCAGCGTGGCGTCGTTCGGTTCGCGCTGGCCCTGAGCGAGGCTGAGCACCACCGCCAGTTGATCGATGATGACCTTGCGCGGCTGGCCGAAACCGAGCACCGCGAGTGTGTCGGCGATCTGCCGCAGCGGCGCCAGCAGGCTGTCCAGATCCGAGGTGTGCTGGCGGTCGCTGCGCACGAACAGATCGAGGCGTTCCTTGACCCGCACCAGCTCTTCGCACAGCGCCGCGAGCACCGAGCGCATCGCATCGCGGTCGGGGCCGGCCAGGCGCGCGCGTTCTTCGTCGACCATCGCGCTGTCGGGCAACGCGTCGTCCAGGGAGTAGCGATCTTTCATGGTCAGCATCTGCCCGGTGGGATGTTCGGCTTTGGCAATATAGAACAGCAGGCTTTTGAACAGCTCGGGCGGCGGTGGCTGGTTGAGGCCGGCCATGCCTTGTTCGAGCAGGCGCTTGAGCTCCTTGTCGGCGTCCTTGAACAGGCTGCGCAGGGCCGGGCTGTTGGCGATCCGGCCTTCGCGCATGCCCTCGACCAGTGCCGAGGCGACCTGCCACAACGGACTCAAGGGTGAATCGCCGCTCAAGGCTTCGAGGCGGGTGAAGACTTTGCTCAGGTAACCGAGGTGAGTCTGATCGTCCTGTTCGCGGAGCAAGCCCACCAGCGCCATCTGCAACATTTGCCGCAACTTGCGCAGCACATTGGGTAAATCGGCCGGTTCCAGCAGGGCCAGCGCTTCCTGACTCAGCGGCGGCAACTCCGGCAATTGCGGGCTGAACAGGCTGGTCTCCGACAACAGACTTTCGCCCCGGGCGCTGCGCAAATCGTTGATCAGCGGCAGCACCACCAGCGGCAAATCACGGCGGGCGCCTTGAACGCGGTCAAGGTAGATCGGCAATTGGCCGAAGGCCTGCAACAGCAGGTGCAAGGCTTCGTCGCGGTGGCTGACGCGGTCGTTTTGCAGGGCTTCGACCAGATGTTCCATCTCTTCGGCGAGCAAGGCCGCGCCGTAGAACTCGACCATCTGCAGACTGCCGTGGACCTGATGGATGCACGCCAGGCACTCGTCCAGCCCGGGCACCGACTGCGGATCGTCGAGCACGGCTTCGATGGCCTGATGCGCCTGCCTCAGCGTTTCGGCAATTTCGCCCTTGACCCATTCGAGGGCCACGTAGTCGTGCCGGTCACCCATAACCACTCCGCTCGACATGAACTCGCCCGCAGGCCTCACGCCTTGTCCGTGGCGGGCGCTGCCGCCGCCGGCAAGGTGAACCCGGACACCGAACGCCGCAACTGGCTGGCCATTTTCGCCAGGTTGCCGATGCTTTCGGCGGTGGCCGTGGAGCCGGACGACGTCTGCGAGGTGATCTGCTGGATCACATTCATCGTCAGGGAAATCTGCCCGGCCGAAGACGTCTGCTGCTGCGCCGCGTTGGAAATACTCTGGATCAGCGCCGCGAGGGTCTTGGACACGCCTTCGATTTCTTCCAGGGCCACACCGGCATCCTGCGCCAGCCGTGCGCCGCGCACCACTTCGGTGGTGGTCTGTTCCATGGAAATCACGGCTTCATTGGTGTCGGTCTGGATTGCCCGCACCAGCGTTTCGATCTGCCGGGTCGCGGCGGACGAGCGTTCGGCCAGCCGTTGCACTTCGTCGGCAACCACTGCAAAACCGCGCCCGGCATCACCGGCCATCGAGGCCTGAATGGCCGCGTTGAGGGCGAGGATGTTGGTCTGGTCGGCAATGTCGTCGATCAGACTGACGATGTCGCCGATTTCCTGGGACGACTCGCCCAGACGCTTGATACGTTTGGCGGTGTCCTGGATCTGTTCGCGAATGTTGTCCATGCCATGGATGGTGTTGTGCACCACCTCGTTGCCCTTGTTGGCAATCTCCACCGAACGTTCGGCCACCGCCGAGGATTCAGCAGCGTTGGCCGACACCTGATCGATGGACTGGGCCATGTCGCTGATCGCGGTCGAGGCTTCGGAAATCTGTTGCGCCTGATGCTCCGAGGCCTGGGCCAGGTGCATGGCGGTGGCCTGGGTTTCCTGCACCGCTGCGGCGACCTGGCCGGCGGTGAGGTTGATGGTCGCCACCAGATCGCGCAACTGGTCGACGGAATAATTGATCGAGTCGGCGATGGTCCCGGTGAAGTCTTCGGTCACCGAGGCGGTCACCGTCAGGTCGCCGTCGGCGAGGTCTTCGATTTCATCCAGCAGACGCATGATCGCGTTCTGGTTGCGCTCGTTCTTCTCGGCGGTTTCCTGCAACTGCCGGTTGGTTTCCCGGACCATGACCATGCCGATCAGGATGATCGACGCCAGCGCCAGCAAGCCCAGCACGTAGCCGCCGATAGTGTCGGTGTTGCGCCCGCCGGCGAGGTTCTCGAAGCCGGTGGCCAGGTGCGAAGCTTCGTCGAGCAGGGTCTGCGACAGGCTGAAGATGTTGGTGGCGGACTCGCGCACCTTGAACAGCTCCGGCGAGGTTTCGAGGATTTCATCCACCGAACCGGAAACGAACTGGAACAGCTCGGCGATTTCACTCAGGCGCGCGCGCGCATCACGGTCCTCGACCTGGCTGATCTTCAGCGCCGGATTGCCTTGCAGCATGCCGTTGAGCACCTGACCGAAGCGTGTGGCGTCACGGCCGAAGGCATCGGCGGCCTGTTGCGAGTTTTCATCGCCGGAGAGCACGGTATTCACCGCGCCGAGAATCCGCTCGGCCAGCAGCGACTGACGCTGGGCCATCGCCACCTGCGCCGCCGGGGCGCCGCGTTGCAGAAGGATCTCGACGACTTTTTCGTATTCGATCTGCAACTGCGGCACGGTTTCGGCCAGGGTCGCGGCGACCTGATGCAGCGACAGTACGGTCTGTTCACTGGATAGAATGGCGTCGGTGTTTTTCAGCAGGCGTTCCCAGTCCAGCTGCACGGCGCGCATTTCCGGGCGCACGGTGGACGGTGCCGGCGGCAGGCCGGTGGCCGGGTCGCCCTTCTTCAGGTAACCCCAGCGCTGGGCGAAATCGTTGCGCGCATCGCTGAGCAGCTTGAACGCGGCCGACTTGCCGGCCGCGGCTTCGGTAGCGTTCTTGGCGATCCGCTGGGACAGCACCCGCAGCTCACCGGCGTGACCGATGTACTGCTTGTCGTAGTTGGCCTGGGTGTTGAGGTAAGCGAAGTTGGCGAACAGCAGCATGATGAACACGATCAGCGCAATGAACAGCACGATGATCTGCGAGCGGCTGCGCGAGCCTTCTGCGGGCTTGCTGGTTTTTGCTTTGATCATCGGTCCTCGCCTGTTAAACCGCGACGTGCATGAAACTCGGTGACTGCGCCAGCGCAAACAGGCTGAACACTCGCCAGTTCTGCTCGCGCCGGAAATAGCCTTTGACGAACTCGCCCTTGGAGCCTTGCCGTTTACGGATCGAGACGGGTTCGAAGCTGTCCTGCTCGAAGTGCTGCAAGCCGAAAACCTCATCGACCAGCACACCGGCAAACACGTCCTGATGCTCCACTACCAATACCCGCCGCTGCTTGCGCATCGGTGACAGCTCATGGCCGAAGAATCCGCACAGGTCCATGATCGGCAACAACCGTCCGCGCAGATTCGCGACGCCCTTGACCCAGGGCTTTACCCCCGGCAATTGGGTGAAACGCGGTTCTGGCAGCACTTCGCTGACTTCGCCCATGGGCGCGACGTACCAGTGCTCGCCCAAACGAAAGCCGATGCCGCTCCAGCGATCCTGGCGCGCCGGTTGCGACGGCAGGTCCGCCGCCAGCAGGCGACAGCGCTGGTCGATCTGCCACAACAGTTCGAACGCGGTCAGCGACTCGCTCATGGCGGCGCGATCAACCGGCCAGCACGTTGTTCAGGGTCTTGATCAGCGTGTCTTCGTCGACCGGTTTGGTCAGGTAGTCCCTGGCGCCCTGGCGGGTGCCCCAGACCTTGTCGGTTTCCTGATCCTTGGTGGTGATGATGATGACCGGGATATGGCTGGTTTCAGCGTCCTTGGTCAGTTGGCGGGTCGCCTGGAAACCGTTGAGGCCGGGCATGACGATGTCCATCAGCACCGCGTCGGGTTTTTCCTGACGGGCCAAGGCCACGCCGTCGGCGCCGTTTTCGGCTTTCAACACTTCGTGGCCGTGCTTTTCCAGCATGCCGGTCAGTTTGTACATTTCGGTCGGCGAATCATCGACGATCAGAATACGTGCCATGGTCTTCCCCATTTTTCTTGTCGACACCGGGCCCGCTGGCCGAGCGTCACTGTGCGTGTCTTACTGCGGCAAATCAGCGGCAAAGCCCGGAACATGGGCCGCAATCGCGTCGAGCAGTTCTTCCTTGCTGAAAGGCTTGGTCAAAAATTGATCGGAACCGACAATCCGCCCCTTGGCCTTGTCGAACAGCCCGTCGCGGGACGACAGCATGATCACCGGCGTTGCCTTGAAGGCACTGTTGTTCTTGATTAAAGCGCAGGTCTGATAACCATCCAGACGCGGCATCATGATGTCGACAAAAATGATCCCGGGGTGGTTGTCGGCGATCTTCGCCAGGGCGTCGAAACCGTCGATCGCCGTGATGACTTCGCACCCTGCATTTTTCAACAGGGTCTCGGCGGTGCGACGAATCGTTTTCGAGTCGTCGATCACCATGACCTTCAAGGCGCTGGACTGCTGTTCCATAAGGGGGCTCTACCGTCGCCTTTGCGAATCAATTTGTCCGTTTTGCGATGACTGATGGCTGGAAACCCTTGATGTTCAAGGGCCAGCACGGCTGGGAGCCTTTTTAGCACAGTCTCCTGACGCAATCTATCGACGGGTTTTTCCTTGACCGAAAACCCGCCCGGAGCCACTCTGGCGGCACTTTTTTCATACCGATCCGGTAGCCAATTTTCGAGGAAAACCCAATGAGCGTTCGCGTCGGGATAGTCATGGACCCAATCGCCAGCATTTCCTATAAAAAGGATAGCTCGCTGGCCATGCTGCTGGCGGCGCAGAAGCGCGGCTGGGAACTGTTCTACATGGAACAGAAGGATCTTTATCAGGGTGAAGGTCAGGCCCGGGCGCGGATGAAACCGCTGAAAGTCTTCGCCAACCCGGAAAAATGGTTCGAACTGGGCGCCGAACAGGATTCTCTGCTCAGCGACCTGAACGTGATCCTGATGCGTAAGGATCCGCCGTTCGACATGGAGTTCGTCTACTCCACCTACCTGCTCGAACAGGCCGAGTCCGCCGGGGTGCTGGTAGTCAACAAGCCGCAAAGCCTGCGCGACTGTAATGAAAAGCTGTTCGCCACGCTGTTCCCGCAGTGCACGCCGCCGACCATCGTCAGCCGTCGCCCGGACGTGTTGCGCGAATTCGCCGACCATCACGGTGACGTGATTCTCAAGCCGCTGGATGGCATGGGCGGCTCGTCGATTTTCCGGCACACCGCCGGCCATCCAAATCTGTCGGTGATTCTGGAAACACTGACTCTGCACGGCAAGCAACAGATCATGATCCAGGGTTATCTGCCGGCCATCGTCGATGGCGACAAACGCATCCTGATGATCGACGGCGAGCCGGTGGATTACTGCCTGGCGCGGATTCCGGCCCAGGGCGAAACCCGTGGCAACCTCGCGGCCGGCGGCCGAGGCGAAGCCCGTCCGTTGACCGACAAGGATCGCTGGATCGCCGCTCAGGTCGGCCCGACCTTGCGCGCGAAGGGCCTGCTGTTCGTCGGCCTCGACGTGATCGGCGAGCACCTGACCGAAATCAACGTCACCAGCCCGACCTGCATCCGCGAGATCGACAACGCGTTCGGCACCGACATCGGCGGGATGCTGATGGATGCCATCGAGAAAAAGCTGCAAGCTTGATGTGTGTCACATGCAGCCTGTCGCTTGATGCTTGAAGCCCAAGGCGTGAAACCAACATTGCGTTATCATGCGCGGCCTGTGAAAAACGCGATGTTGGTTTTCTTGTCATGACACTTCCGTCCGATCTGCCTGCTGAACTCGCCCACCGCGGCGTGCGCCCGGTCGATCGCCTCGGATTTACCCTGTTTCTCGCGGCGCTGATCCATCTGGCGCTGCTGCTCGGCGTGGGTTTCACCATGGTCGAGCCCAAGCAGATCAGCAAGACCCTGGAAATCACCCTCGCCACCTTCAAGAGCGAAAAGAAGCCGGCGAAGGCCGATTTCCTCGCCCAGGAAAACCAGGAAGGCAGCGGCACCCTCGACAAGAAGGCGATCCCCAAGACCACCGAGGTCGCGCCGTTCCAGGACAATCAGGTCAAGAAAGTCACCCCACCACCGGCCGCCAAACCGCAAGTGCAGGAAGCCGCGCCCAAGGCGGCGGTGACCACCGTCGCGCCGAAGCCGAAAAAGGCGCCGACCAAGAAAGAAGAAGCCAAGACCGAGACCAAACCGACAGTCGACGCCCCGACTTTCGACAGCTCGCAGCTCTCCAGCGACATCGCCAGCCTCGAAGCCGAACTGGCCAACGAACAACAGCTGTACGCCAAGCGTCCGCGCATCCACCGCCTCAGCGCGGCATCGACCATGCGCGACAAGGGTGCCTGGTACAAGGACGAATGGCGCAAGAAGGTCGAGCGCATCGGCAACCTCAACTACCCCGAAGAAGCCCGGCGCCAGCAGATTTACGGCAATTTGCGCCTGATGGTGTCGATCAACCGCGACGGCTCGCTGTATGAAGTGCTGGTGCTGGAATCCTCAGGCCAGCCGCTGCTGGATCAGGCGGCACAGCGCATCGTCCGGCTGGCCGCGCCTTTCGCACCGTTTACCGGGGACCTGTCGGACATCGACCGGCTGGAAATCATCCGCACCTGGAAATTCGCCCGGGGCGACCGGCTGTCCAGCAACTGAGCCGATCTTTTGACCGCTCCAGCTTGTCAGTTCGCCCCCCGAACGCCACACTAGCGCACATGAAAAACGTCAGCCCCAGCTACCTCAAGCATCACTTCCTGATCGCCATGCCACACATGGCCGACCCGAACTTTGCCCACACCTTGACCTACATCGTCGAGCACACGGCCAATGGGGCCATGGGGCTGGTGGTCAACCGACCGCAAGAGCTGAATCTGGCCGACATCCTCGAACAACTGCGCCCGGACATCGATCCGCCAGCACTGTGCCAGCATGTACCGATCTTCATCGGCGGTCCGGTGCAGACCGATCGCGGTTTCGTGCTGCATCCGGCGGGCCAGACCTTCCAGGCCACCGTCGAGCTGGACGGCGATCTCGCGCTGTCCACTTCGCAGGACGTGCTGTTCGCCATCGCCGACGGCGTGGGCCCGGCCAAAAGCGTCATCACCCTCGGCTATGCCGGCTGGGAAGCTGGACAACTGGAGGCCGAACTGGCCGACAACGCCTGGCTGACCTGCCCGTACGACGCCGACATCCTGTTCAACACCAGCAGTGAACTGCGCCTGGAAGCGGCAGCCAGGCACCTGGGGATCAACCTCAGCCTGCTGACCAGCCAGGCAGGACACGCCTGATGGCCCTGCGCCTGATCCTCGGCTTCGACTACGGCACCAAACAGATCGGCGTCGCGGTCGGCCAGGTGATTACCGGCCAGGCCCGCGAACTGTGCACCTTGAAGGCGCAAAACGGTGTGCCGGACTGGAATCAGGTCGAAGCCCTGATAAAGGAATGGAAGCCCGATGCCGTGGTGGTCGGCCTGCCGCTGAACATGGACGGCACGCCCAGCGAAATGTGCGCCCGCGCCGAGAAATTCGCCCGGCGCCTCAACGGCCGCTTCAACCTGCCTTTCTATACCCACGACGAACGCCTGACGACCTTCGAAGCCAAGGGCGAACGACTGGTGCGCGGCGGGCAGAAAGGCAGCTACCGCGACAACCCGGTGGACGCCATCGCCGCCGCCCTGCTGCTGCAAGGCTGGCTCGACGAAAACACCGCACTATTTGAATCCTGACAAGCGCTACGGCGCTTTTCTTTTGGTTACAACCCGAGCCACGGTTCGCGAGAACCGGCTCGACCCCAAGAAGGAGCAACCATGAGCCTGCCCAATCCCGCCGATCTGATCAGCCAGATGGCGACCCGCCTCAAGGCGCACCTTGCCCAGCGTGATATCAGCGAACCGCGTTACATCGGCATCCGCACCGGCGGCGTCTGGGTCGCCCAGGCCCTGCTCGCAGAGCTCGGCAGCGATGCGCCATTGGGTACGCTGGACGTTTCCTTCTACCGCGACGACTTCAGCCAGAACGGTTTGCACCCGCAAGTGCGCCCGTCCGCCCTGCCCTTCGAAATCGAAGGCCAGCATCTGGTGCTGATCGACGACGTACTGATGAGCGGCCGGACCATCCGCGCCGCGATGAACGAACTGTTCGACTACGGCCGCCCGGCCAGCGTGACGCTGGTCTGCCTGCTCGATCTGGACGCCGGCGAACTGCCGATCCGCCCGAACGTGGTCGGCGCGACCCTGTCGCTGGCCGCCCACGAGCGGGTCAAGCTGTCCGGCCCGGAGCTGGCCCTCGAACTGCAAGACCTCGCCCTTTAATCCGCCCTATTGAGAGTCCCCTTCGCGATGACGCCTCTAGATACCAAGCGCCCGCTGCAGCTCAATGATCAGGGCCAGCTGCGCCACTTCCTCTCGCTCGACGGCCTGCGCCGCGAGTTGCTGACGGAAATCCTCGACACCGCCGACTCGTTCCTCGAAGTCGGTGCCCGGGCCGTGAAGAAGGTCCCGTTGCTGCGCGGCAAGACCGTGTGCAACGTGTTCTTCGAAAACTCCACCCGCACTCGCACCACCTTCGAACTGGCGGCCCAGCGACTGTCGGCGGACGTGATCACCCTGAACGTGTCGACCTCGTCGGCCAGCAAGGGCGAAACCCTGCTCGATACCCTGCGCAACCTCGAAGCCATGGCCGCCGACATGTTCGTCGTGCGCCACGGTGACTCCGGCGCTGCGCACTTCATCGCCGAACATGTCTGCCCGCAGGTGGCGATCATCAACGGCGGCGACGGCCGTCACGCGCACCCGACCCAGGGCATGCTCGACATGCTGACCATCCGTCGGCACAAGGGCGGCTTCGAAAACCTTTCGGTGGCCATCGTCGGCGACATCCTGCACTCGCGGGTGGCGCGCTCGAACATGCTCGCCCTGAAAACCCTCGGTTGCCCGGACATCCGCGTGATCGCGCCGAAGACCCTGCTGCCGATCGGCATCGAGCAATACGGCGTGAAGGTCTACACCGACATGACCGAAGGCCTGAAAGACGTCGACGTGGTGATCATGCTGCGCCTGCAGCGTGAGCGCATGACCGGCGGCCTGCTGCCGAGCGAAGGTGAGTTCTATCGCCTGTTCGGCCTGACCACCGCGCGCCTGGCAGGCGCCAAACCCGACTGCATCGTCATGCACCCGGGGCCGATCAACCGCGGCGTGGAGATCGAGTCGGCGGTGGCCGACGGCCCGCACTCGGTGATCCTCAATCAAGTCACTTACGGCATCGCGATCCGTATGGCCGTGCTGTCGATGGCCATGAGCGGACAAACAGCGCAGCGTCAATTCGAGCAGGAGAACGCCCAGTGAAGCTCAGCATTCTCGGCGCCCGCGTCATCGATCCAAGCAGCGGCCTGGATCAAATCACCGATATTCACGTTGAAGCCTGCAAGATCGTCGCCCTCGGCGCTGCACCGGCCGGTTTCAGCGCCGTCGAAACCATCGACGCCCAAGGCCTTGTCGCCGCTCCCGGCCTTGTAGACCTGAACGTTGCCCTGCGCGAGCCGGGCTACAGCCGCAAAGGCACCATCGCCAGCGAAACCCGCGCGGCTGCGGCCGGCGGCGTAACCAGCCTGTGCTGCCCGCCGAAAACCAGACCGGTGCTCGACACCTCCGCCGTGGCCGAGCTGATCCTCGACCGCGCCCGCGAGGCCGGCAACACCAAAGTGTTCCCGATCGGCGCCCTGAGCAAAAGCCTGGACGGCGAACAGCTTGCAGAACTCGTTGCACTGCGCGACGCCGGTTGCGTGGCGTTCGGCAACGGCCTGGAGAGCTTCCGCAACACCCGTACCCTGTGCCGGGCGCTGGAGTACGCGGCGACCTTTGACCTGACGGTGATTTTCAACTCCCAGGATCACGACCTGGCCGACGGCGGCCTGGCCCACGAAGGCGCCACCGCCAGTTTCCTCGGCCTGCCGGGCATTCCGGAAACCGCTGAAACCGTGGCCCTGGCCCGTGACCTGCTGCTGGTCGAACAGACCGGCGTGCGTGCGCACTTCAGCCAGTTGACCAGTGCTCGCGGCGTGGCCCTGATCGCTCAGGCCCAGGCTCGTGGTTTGAAAGTCACGGCGGATGTCGCCCTGTATCAGTTGATCCTGACGGACGAAGCGCTGATCGATTTCAGCAGCCTGTATCACGTACAACCACCGCTGCGTACCCGCGCCGACCGCGATGGCCTGCGCGAGGCGGTGAAGTCCGGGGTGGTCTCGGCGATCTCCAGCCATCACCAGCCTCACGAGCGCGATGCCAAACTCGCACCGTTCGGTGCGACCGAGCCGGGCATCAGCAGCGTTGAACTGCTGCTGCCGCTGGCGATGACGCTGGTCGAGGATGGTCTGCTGGACCTGCCGACCCTGTTGGCCCGCCTGAGCGCCGGCCCGGCCGAGGCCTTGCGCCTGCCGGCGGGCAAACTGGCGGTGGGTGGCGCGGCGGATATCGTGCTGTTCGATCCGAAGGCCTCGACCGTTGCCGGCGAAACCTGGCTGTCGAAGGGCGAGAACTGCCCGTTCATCGGCCATAGTCTGCCAAGCGTGGTGCGTTACACCCTGGTGGATGGCCGGATCAGCCATCAGGCATAAAAAAATGGCGAGGGAGCTTGCTCCCTCGCCATCACTTACTGAAAAGTGCCCCGCCCTTCGGCATTACGCACCGACACCTGATCATTCAGCGTCCAGAAGTCATACAGCACGCCCAGAAAGAACAACCCGCCGGTCAGCAGATAAATCACCCCGCTGATCCACTTGCCCTGATACATCCGGTGCACGCCGAACGCGCCGAGGAACGTCAACAGAATCCACGCCACGTTGTATTCGATCGGCCCCGCCTCAAAGCGCAGGTCCGCTTCCCGGTCCATTGCCGGGATCAGGAACACGTCGATCAGCCAGCCAATCCCCAACAGCCCGAAGGTGAAAAACCAGATCGTGCCGGTCACCGGCTTGCCGTAATAGAAGCGGTGCGACCCGGTAAAACCGAAGATCCACAACAGATAACCGATCACCTTGCTATGGGTGTCCTTTTCCTTCACTTGGGGCAGTTGATAGCGGTTCATGAAGACCTCGATACACGCGATAGATAAATTTTCTTTAATTCTTTGTGACTTTTTTACAGGTACCCGACGTACGGCAAATGCTACCTTGTGGTCGGTCAAAGCCTTATAGCACCTGACTTCTGTCCGACAATTGCGTCTATTTGCCGCTTGTTTGGTTCCGTTGCCCGCCTTTTGAATCGACCAACGGCCTCGGAAGGGACAAAAAAGCTGTTATAAAGTTGCGCGCTAACACATAAGAGCCCTGCCTAATGCGTCCATTTTTCAAGACATGGCTAACTATTTGCCTATTAATGCCACTGGCCGCCCACGCCACCAATCGTGAGCAACGTCTTCCCAACGTTAACGGTTTCACTCCCAAATCCCATGCCTCTGCTCCGTCGAGCAAAGGCAAACAAACGAAACACACCACGCTCGCCAGCAAGGGTCACGGCAAGCTGGTTCCACCGATGGCGAACAAAGAAAGCAGCAACGTCCTCAGTCGTGCGGTGAACGTCCTCGGTACACCTTACCGTTGGGGCGGCAGCAGCCCGAGTAAAGGCTTCGACTGCAGCGGCCTGGTGAAATACGCGTTCAACGACGCGACTTTCGACCTGCCGCGCACCTCGAATGCCATGGCCAGCGGTCACGGCGAGAAAGTCGAGCGCAAGGATCTGAAGCCTGGCGACCTGATTTTCTTCAACATCAAGAGCCGTCGGGTCAATCACGTTGCCATCTACCTGGGCAACGACCGCTTCATCCACGCACCGCGCCGTGGCAAAGCGGTGAGCATCGATACGCTGAACAAGCCGTATTGGGAACAGCATTACGTGGTTGCCAAGCGCGTGCTGCCGAAAGAACCGGGCGGCAAGCAGATGCGCGTGGTTCAACGCTGATCCTTGCAGATCACAAAAAACGCAGCCCTCGGGCTGCGTTTTTTTTCGTCACTAGAAGTTATCCGGCGTCCGCGCCTTCTCCCGCGCATGCTCGCGACTGACCAGGCCCTTGGTCACCAGATCCTTCAGGCACATGTCGAGTGTCTGCATCCCCAGCGACCCGCCAGTCTGGATCGCCGAATACATCTGCGCCACCTTGTCCTCGCGGATCAGGTTACGGATCGCCGACGTACCCAGCATGATCTCGTGGGCCGCCACCCGGCCGCCGCCGATTTTCTTGATCAGCGTCTGCGAGACCACGGCCAGCAACGACTCCGACAGCATCGAACGCACCATGGACTTCTCATCCCCCGGAAATACGTCCACCACCCGGTCGATGGTCTTGGCCGCCGACGTGGTGTGCAGCGTGCCGAACACCAGATGCCCGGTTTCCGCAGCGGTCAGCGCCAGACGGATGGTTTCCAGGTCGCGCATCTCGCCCACCAGGATCACATCCGGGTCTTCCCGCAGCGCCGAGCGCAGTGCCGTGGCGAAACTGCGGGTATCGCGGTGGACTTCACGCTGATTGATCAGGCATTTGCGCGACTCGTGGACGAATTCGATCGGGTCTTCGATGGTCAGTATGTGGTGATGGCGGTGGGTGTTGAGGTAATCGATCATCGCCGCCAAAGTGGTGGACTTGCCGGAACCGGTCGGCCCGGTCACCAGCACCAGCCCGCGCGGGGCGTCGGTGATCTTGCGAAAGACGTCGCCCATGGCGAGGTCTTCCATGCTCAGCACTTTCGACGGGATGGTGCGGAATACGGCGCCGGCGCCACGGTTCTGGTTAAAGGCGTTGACCCGAAACCGCGCCACACCCGGCACTTCGAAGGAAAAGTCGGTTTCCAGATGTTTCTCGAACTCCACCCGCTGGGTGTCGTTCATGATGTCGTAGATCAGCTCATGCACCTGTTTGTGATCCAGCGCCGGCAGATTGATCCGCCGCACATCACCATCCACGCGGATCATCGGCGGCAGTCCGGCCGACAGGTGCAGGTCGGAAGCGCCCTGTTTGGCGCTGAAGGCCAGCAGTTCAGTGATATCCATAGCGTCCCTCAATTCCAGTAGAATGCCGCGAACCTTCAGACCGCTGGCGCCTCTTGATGTCCACGATAGCAGACAACATTGCCCTCGTTAGTTCACGCATTCATGCCGCCACCGCTGCCGCCGGCCGCGATGAAAACAGCGTCCAGCTGCTGGCCGTGAGCAAGACCAAACCCGCCCAAGCCCTGCGCGAAGCGTACGCCGCCGGCCTGCGTGACTTTGGCGAGAACTACCTGCAGGAAGCTTTGGGCAAACAGCTCGAACTGGCCGACCTGCCCTTGATCTGGCACTTCATCGGCCCCATTCAGTCGAACAAGACCCGCTCGATTGCCGAGCATTTCGCCTGGGTGCACTCCGTGGATCGTCTGAAAATCGCCCAACGCCTGTCCGAACAACGCCCGGCGGACCTGCCGCCACTGAATATCTGCATTCAGGTCAACGTCAGCGGTGAAGCCAGCAAGTCCGGCTGCACCCCGGCCGACCTGCCGGCCCTGGCCCAGGCCATCAGCGCCCTGCCGCGCTTGAAGTTGCGCGGGCTGATGGCGATTCCCGAGCCGACCGAAGATCGCGCCGAGCAAGACGCTGCATTCGCTGCCGTTCAGAAGCTGCAGGCCGGCCTCGACCTGCCGCTCGACACACTTTCCATGGGCATGAGCCACGACCTCGAGTCGGCCATTGCCCAGGGTGCCACCTGGGTCCGTATCGGTACGGCCCTGTTTGGCGCTCGCGACTACTCCCAATCTTGATGATTTCCAGATAAGGACCTGACATGAGCAACACGCGTATTGCCTTTATCGGTGCCGGCAACATGGCCGCCAGCCTGATCGGCGGCCTGCGGGCCAAGGGTCTGGAAGCCGCACACATCCGCGCCAGCGATCCGGGCGAAGAAACCCGCAACCGGGTCAGCGCCGAACATGGCATCGAAACCTTTGCCGACAACGCCCAGGCCATCGACGGCGCCGACGTTGTCGTTCTGGCGGTCAAGCCACAGGCCATGAAGGCCGTGTGCGAAGCGATCCGCCCGAGCCTGAAACCGAATCAGCTGGTGGTGTCCATCGCCGCCGGCATCACCTGCGCCAGCATGACTGCATGGCTTGGCGAGCAGCCGATCGTGCGCTGCATGCCCAACACCCCGGCGCTGCTGCGTCAGGGCGTGAGCGGTCTGTATGCCACCGGCGAAGTGAGCGCCGAGCAGCGCCAACAGGCTGAAGAACTGCTGTCCGCCGTGGGCATCGCCCTGTGGCTGAACGAAGAGCAGCAACTGGACGCGGTCACAGCCGTCTCCGGTTCCGGCCCGGCCTACTTCTTCCTGCTGATCGAAGCCATGACCGCCGCCGGCGTCAAACTCGGCCTGCCGAAGGAAACCGCCGAACAACTGACCTTGCAGACCGCACTGGGCGCCGCACACATGGCGGTTTCCAGCGACGTCGACGCTGCCGAGTTGCGCCGCCGCGTGACCTCGCCGGCCGGCACCACGGAAGCCGCGATCAAATCGTTCCAGGCCGGCGGCTTCGAAGCCCTGGTGGAAAAAGCACTCGGCGCCGCCGCGCACCGCTCGGCCGAGATGGCCGAACAACTGGGCAAATAAGGAGCCTTACATGATTGGATTGAACACCGCAGCGGTCTACGTGCTGCAAACCCTCGGCAGCCTGTACCTGCTGATCGTGCTGCTGCGCTTCGTCCTGCAACTGGTACGGGCGAACTTCTACAACCCGCTGTGCCAGTTCGTGGTCAAGGCCACCCAACCGCTGCTCAAGCCACTGCGCCGGATCATCCCGAGCCTGTTCGGCCTCGACATGTCCTCGCTGGTGCTGGCAATCCTCGTACAACTGGCACTGATGGCACTGACCCTGCTGCTGACCTACGGCACCACCGGCAACCCGTTGCAACTGCTCATCTGGTCGATCATCGGCGTGACCGCGCTGTTCCTGAAGATTTTCTTCTTCGCCCTGATCATCAGCGTGATCCTGTCGTGGGTCGCTCCGGGCAGCCATAACCCGGGCGCCGAGTTGGTGAACCAGATCTGCGAACCGGCCCTGGCGCCGTTCCGGCGCTTCCTGCCGAGCATGGGCGGTCTGGACCTGTCGCCGATCTTCGCCTTCCTCGCGCTGAAGCTGATCGACATGCTGGTGATCAACAACCTCGCGGCGATGACGATGATGCCGGAAATCCTGCGCCTGTTGATGTGAGCTGGTTCCGTTGGGACGGTGACGACTTGATCCTCGAGTGTCACCTGCAACCGGCAGCCCGCAGCGATGACTTCGCCGGGCTGCACGGCGACCGCCTGAAGATCCGCCTGACCGCGCCGCCGGTGGAGGGCAAGGCCAATGCGTATCTGATGGGGTTTCTGGCCAAGGCTTTCGGGGTTTCCAAGAGCCAGGTCAGCCTGATCAGCGGTGAGTTGAATCGGCAGAAGCGGGTGAAGGTTTGCTCACCGAAGAAACTCCCGGATTTACCCGGTTTAGCTCTTCCTTGATCGTTCCCACGCTCCGCGCGGGAACGAGCGCAAATCAGGCCTGATCGTTGCTTGCCGCTGGGGGCAGCGGTCTTTAGACTTACGCCTCATTTCAACGAGAGCAGGGTCGATGCCAGCTGCCTTTCCCCCCGATTCTGTTGGTCTGGTGACGCCGCAAACGGCGCACTTCAGCGAACCGCTGGCCCTGGCCTGCGGCCGTTCGCTGGCCGCTTATGATCTGATCTACGAAACCTACGGCACGCTGAACGCGCAAGCGAGCAACGCCGTGTTGATCTGCCACGCCTTGTCCGGCCACCACCACGCTGCGGGTTACCACAGCGTCGACGACCGCAAGCCCGGTTGGTGGGACAGCTGCATCGGCCCCGGCAAACCGATCGACACCAACAAGTTCTTCGTGGTCAGCCTGAACAACCTCGGCGGTTGCAACGGCTCCACCGGCCCGAGCAGCCTCAATCCGGACACCGGCAAACCGTTCGGCGCCGACTTCCCGGTACTGACCGTGGAAGACTGGGTGCACAGCCAGGCACGCCTGGCCGACCTGCTCGGCATCGGCCAGTGGGCGGCGGTGATCGGCGGCAGCCTCGGCGGCATGCAGGCGCTGCAATGGACCATCACCTATCCGGATCGCGTTCGCCACTGCCTGGCCATCGCCTCGGCCCCCAAGTTGTCGGCGCAGAACATTGCGTTCAACGAAGTGGCGCGCCAGGCGATTCTCACCGACCCGGAATTCCACGGTGGCTCGTTCCAGGAACAAGGCGTGATCCCAAAGCGCGGCCTGATGCTGGCGCGGATGGTCGGGCACATCACCTACCTGTCCGACGACTCCATGGGCGAGAAATTCGGTCGCGGCCTGAAGAGCGAAAAGCTCAACTACGACTTCCACAGCGTCGAGTTCCAGGTCGAAAGCTACCTGCGCTATCAGGGCGAAGAATTCTCCGGGCGCTTCGATGCCAACACTTATCTGTTGATGACCAAGGCGCTGGATTACTTCGATCCGGCAGCGAACTTCGACGATAACCTGGCGAAAACCTTCGAAGGCGCGAAAGCCAAGTTCTGCGTGATGTCGTTCACCACCGACTGGCGCTTCTCCCCCGCTCGCTCGCGGGAACTGGTGGATGCGCTGATGGCTGCGCGCAAGGACGTCAGCTACCTGGAAATCGACGCGCCCCAGGGCCACGACGCCTTCCTGATTCCGATCCCGCGTTATTTGCAGGCGTTCGGCAATTACATGAACCGAATTACGGTGTGAACAAGCCATGAGAGCTGATCTGGAAATCATCCAGGAATGGATCCCCGCCGGCAGCCGCGTGCTCGACCTCGGTTGCGGTGACGGCGAGTTGCTGACCTGGCTGCGCGACCACAAACAGGTCACCGGCTATGGCCTGGAAAACGACGCCGACAACATCGCCGAGTGCGTGGCCAAGGGCATCAACGTCATTGAGCAGGACCTGGACAAGGGCCTGGGCAACTTCGCCAGCAACAGCTTCGACGTCGTGGTAATGACCCAGGCCCTGCAAGCCGTACATTACCCGGACAAGATCCTCGACGAAATGCTGCGGGTCGGTCGCCAGTGCATCATCACCTTCCCCAACTTCGGCCACTGGCGCTGCCGCTGGTATCTGGCGAGCAAGGGCCGGATGCCAGTGTCCGAGTTCCTGCCGTACACCTGGTACAACACGCCGAACATCCACTTCTGCACCTTCGAAGACTTTGAAGAACTTTGCCGCGAACGTGAGGCGAAGGTCATTGATCGGCTTGCCGTGGATCAACAGCACCGTCACGGGTGGGCCAGTAAGCTATGGCCTAATCTGTTAGGTGAGATCGGTATCTACCGCGTCAGCAGCCCGGGGCTGCAGGATCACAGAATCGCGGTCTGAACCACGACATTGCGAGGAGAACGAACATGGGACGCCTGATTACCACGCTGTTGGCCGCCTGCCTGAGCCTGTCGGCCGTGGCAGCCGATGCCATCAAGAGCGAGCGCCAGGAAACCTTCGGCGACGTGACGGTGCACTACAACACCTTCAACTCGACCTACCTGCAACCGGACATCGCCAAGGCTGCCGAGCTGATCCGCAGCAAGAACCAGGGCGTGATCAATGTCTCGGTGATCAAGGACGGCAAGCCGTTGACCGCCAACGTCACCGGCACGGTGAAAGATCTGACCAGCCAGAGCGTGCCGCTGACCTTCCGCCAGATCACCGAACAGGGCGCGATCTATTACATCGCCCAGTACCCGGTGGAACAGCAGGAAACCCGCACCTTTGAAATCAAGGTGCAGACCGGCGACAAGATCAACACCATCAATTTCAACCAAGAGCTTTTCCCTGGCCAATGATCAATCTCAAGCAACTCGTACTGGCCAGCCATAACGCCGGCAAACTCAAGGAACTCCAGGCCATGCTCGGCGAATCGGTGCAATTGCGCTCGATCGGCGAATTCAGCAGCGTGGAGCCGGAAGAAACCGGCCTGTCGTTCGTCGAGAACGCGATCCTCAAGGCCCGTAATGCCGCGCGCATTTCCGGGCTGCCGGCGCTGGCCGACGATTCGGGTCTGGCGGTGGACTTCCTCGGCGGTGCGCCGGGCATCTACTCGGCGCGCTATGCCGACGGCAAGGGCGACGCGGCAAACAACGCCAAACTGCTCGACGCCCTGAAAGACGTGCCTGAAGTCGAGCGCGGCGCACAGTTCGTCTGTGTGCTGGCGCTGGTGCGTCATGCCGACGATCCGCTGCCGATTCTGTGCGAAGGCCTGTGGCACGGGCGCATCCTGACCGCCGCCAGCGGTGAACACGGTTTCGGCTACGACCCGTTGTTCTGGGTGCCGGAGCGTAACGTGTCCAGCGCCGAGCTGAGCCCTAGCGACAAGAACCAGATCAGCCACCGCGCCCGTGCAATGGATCTGCTGCGCCAGCGTCTGGGCTTGAAATGACCCGTGCTTCTTCTGCGTCGCCACTGATCGTCGGTGGCGCCGCCTCCTCGCCTCGGGCGCCGTTGCCGACGCTGCCGCCTCTGGCGCTGTACATCCACATCCCGTGGTGTGTGCGCAAATGCCCTTATTGCGACTTCAACTCGCACACAGCCAGCCCGGTGCTGCCGGAGCAGGAATACGTCGATGCGCTGCTCGCCGACCTGGATCAGGATCTGCACGCGGTGTACGACCGTGAGTTGAGTTCGATCTTCTTTGGTGGCGGCACGCCGAGCCTGTTCAGTGCCCAAGCCCTTGGTCGCTTGCTGGAAGGCGTCAAACAACGCATCCCGTTTGCCGATGACATCGAAATCACACTGGAAGCCAACCCCGGGACTTTCGAGCAAGAGAAGTTCGTCGCCTACCGCAAACTGGGGATCAATCGTCTGTCGATCGGCGTCCAGAGCTTCCAGCAGGAAAAGCTCAAGGCCCTCGGCCGCATCCACAACGGCGACGAAGCCGTGCGGGCGGCAGGCATGGCGCGCCAGGCCGGTTTCGATAACTTCAACCTCGACTTGATGCACGGCTTGCCGGACCAGTCGCTGGACGATGCCCTGAGCGATCTGCGCCAAGCCATCGAACTGAAACCGACGCACATCTCCTGGTATCAGCTCACGCTGGAGCCGAACACCGTGTTCTGGAACCAGCCGCCAGTGCTGCCGGAAGACGACACGCTGTGGGACATTCAAGAAGCCGGACAGGCGCTGCTGGCCGAACACGGTTACGCGCAGTACGAGGTTTCCGCTTACGCCCAACCGGGTCGTCCGGCGCGGCATAACCTCAACTACTGGAGTTTCGGCGACTTCATCGGCATCGGCGCCGGCGCCCACGGCAAGCTCAGCCATCCGGACGGGCGCATCGTGCGCACTTGGAAGACGCGCTTGCCGAAGGACTACCTCAACCCAGCCAAAAGTTTCCAGGCCGGCGAGAAAGCCCTGACCAACGACGAGATGCCATTCGAGTTCCTGATGAACGCCCTGCGCCTGACTGCCGGCGTCGAATCACGCCTGTATCCCGAGCGCACCGGCCTGCCGCTGGAGAGCCTCGATGAACACCGCCGCGAGGCCGAACAAAGCGGTCTGTTGCAGGTCGAACCGTCACGTCTGGCGGCCACCGAGCGCGGACAACTCTTTCTCAACGATTTACTGCAGAAATTTCTGAGCTGAATGGCTCCCGGGGAAACCGCATGGATTTGATACTCGACCTGCTCGCCACTGTCTCCCGCTGGAGCCGCAGCAACCTCTCGGAAATCGCGCTGGCTCTGGTGGGCTGCCTGCTGGTGCTGTTCGGCGCCGACTTCAAAGGCTGGGTCGAGCAACGCCTGGGCAGCATCGCCGGCGCCCTGCGCGTCCCGCTGATGGCCCTGCTGTGCATGATCGGCAGCGGCGCGGCGCTGATCTACGCCACACCCTGGGTGGTGAAGGGGCTGAGCCAGTTCAACAACTACAGTCTGGCGCCGGTGTTGTTGGTGGTGCTGGTGCTGATTGGCGTGGTCGCTGACCGCCGCTGATTTTCAGCACACACAAAATAACTGTGGGAGCGAGCCTGCTCGCGATAGCGACTTAACATTCAACATCATCGTTGACTGTCAGACCGTTATCGCGAGCAGGCTCGCTCCCACATGGGGTTCTGCGTAAGGCTTAAGCGAGCTTTTCGAACTTCAGATCCCACACGCCATGCCCAAGACGTTCGCCGCGGCGTTCGAACTTGGTGATCGGGCGTTCGGCCGGGCGTGGTACGCACTTGCCGTCTTCGGCGAGGTTGCGATAGCCCGGGGCGACGTTCATCACTTCCAGCATGTATTCGGCGTACGGCTCCCAGTCGGTGGCCATGTGCAGAATGCCGCCAACCTTCAGCTTGCTGCGCACCAGTTCAGCGAAGGACGCCTGAACGATGCGGCGCTTGTGGTGGCGGCTCTTGTGCCACGGATCCGGGAAAAACAGCATCAGGCGATCGAGGCTGTTGTCGGCGATGCAGCGGTTGAGCACCTCGATCGCGTCGCAATCGTAGACCCGCAGATTGGTCAGGCCCTGGGTCAGCACGCCGTTGAGCAGCGCGCCGACACCCGGACGGTGAACCTCGACACCGATGAAATCCTGCTCCGGCGCAGCGGCTGCCATTTCCAGCAGCGAGTGGCCCATGCCGAAACCGATCTCCAGCGAACGCGGCGCGGAACGGCCGAACACCTGATCGTAATCCACAGGCGCATCGGCCAGCGGCAGGACGAACTTCGGCGCGCCCTGATCCAGGCCGCGCTGCTGGCCTTCGGTCATGCGCCCGGCGCGCATCACAAAGCTCTTGATGCGGCGGTGTTGGCGCTCGTCGCCTTCTTCCGTCTGGATTGGCGTGTCGTTCGATTCAGTCATCAATAGCTCTTACTTGATCAGACCATCCAGCGGCGAAGAGGCGCTGGCATAGAGTTTTTTCGGCATGCGGCCGGCGAGGTAGGCCAGGCGGCCCGCGACGATCGCGTGTTTCATGGCTTCAGCCATCATGATCGGCTGCTGAGCGTGGGCGATCGCCGAGTTCATCAGCACCGCATCACAGCCCAGCTCCATGGAGATGGTGGCGTCGGAAGCGGTGCCGACACCAGCATCCACCAGCACCGGGATCTTGGCTTCTTCGAGGATGATCTGCAGGTTGTACGGGTTGCAGATCCCCAGGCCCGAACCGATCAGACCGGCCAGCGGCATCACCGCGATGCAGCCGATCTCCGCCAGTTGCCGGGCGATGATCGGATCATCACTGGTGTAAACCATCACATCGAAGCCTTCCTTGACCAGCACTTCGGCGGCCTTGAGGGTTTCGATCACGTTGGGGAACAGGGTTTTCTGGTCGGCCAGCACTTCCAGCTTCACCAGGTTATGACCATCGAGCAGCTCACGGGCCAGGCGGCAGGTGCGCACAGCCTCGACAGCGTCGTAGCAACCGGCGGTGTTCGGCAGAAAGGTGTAGCGATCCGGCGACAGTACGTCGAGCAGGTTCGGCTCGCCTTCGATCTGTCCCAGGTTGGTGCGGCGCACGGCAAAGGTGACGATCTCGGCACCCGAGGCTTCGATGGCCAGGCGGGTTTCTTCCATGTCACGGTACTTGCCGGTACCGACCAGCAAACGCGACTGGTAAGTACGACCGGCCAGAACGAAAGGCTTGTCGCTACGAACGATGCTCATGGGAAATCCTCTGTTGGGGTGAGGGTCTTGCAGAATTCTCGGCCGATGCAGGCCTGGCAACTAGCCGCCGCCGATGGCGTGCACCACTTCGACATTGTCGCCGTCGTTCAAAGTGGTGTCGGCGTGCTGGCTGCGCGGGACGATATCCAGATTGAGCTCGACCGCGACGCGGCGTCCGGTCAGGTCCAGACGGGTCAGCAGGGCCGCAACGGTTTCACCGTCGGGCAGTTCAAGGGATTCGCCGTTCAACTGAATGCGCATGCCGGATGCCGCCATCATTTTTAGGGGGTGGCATTCTAGCCCGATCATGACCTAAAGGTCAGCACCAAGCGTCAAGCGGTTGGCTGCAGGCGCCAGGCGGCGAGTCCGAGGCACAGCCAGCCGATCAGGAATGCCAGGCCACCGAATGGGGTGATGATGCCGAGCTTGCCGATGCCGAGGGTGGTCAGCAGGTACAGGCTGCCAGAGAACAGCAGGATACCAATGCTGAACGAGATGCCGGCCCAGGCGACCAGACGCCCCTGAAGCTGCGTGGCCAGCAGCGCCACGCCGAACAGCGCCAATGCGTGTACCAACTGATACATGACGCCAGTGTGGAAGATCGCCAGGTACTCCGGGGTCAGGCGGTTTTTCAGGCCATGGGCGGCGAATGCGCCGAGGCCGACACCAGTGAAACCAAAGAAGGCAGCCAGCATCAGAAAGCTACGCAGCATGTAGAACTCCACTCAGACTCGATCGGCAGGGTCTGTATAATGGCCCGCTCAACCGGTTCGGCCAAGCCATCTCTATGCTGCGTTTATTTCTCCGTCGTTTCACGAAGGCCCTGCTCTGGTTCGCGGGCGGCAGCGTATTGCTGGTGTTGGTGTTTCGCTTTGTGCCGCCACCGGGCACTGCGCTGATGGTCGAGCGCAAGATCGAATCCTGGGTCGACGGCGAACCGATCGATCTGCAACGCACCTGGAAGCCGTGGGACGAAATTTCCGATGACCTGAAGGTCGCGGTGATTGCCGGCGAAGACCAGAAATTCCCCGAGCACTGGGGTTTTGACCTGAGTGCGATCAAGGCTGCACTGGCCCACAACGAACTCGGTGGCTCGATTCGCGGCGCCAGCACGTTGAGTCAGCAAGTGTCGAAGAACCTGTTCCTGTGGTCGGGCCGCAGTTATCTGCGCAAAGGCCTGGAAGCGTGGTTCACCGCACTGATCGAAGTGTTCTGGCCCAAGCAGCGGATACTTGAGGTGTACCTGAACAGTGTCGAATGGGATGACGGCGTGTTTGGCGCCGAAGCAGCGGCACGGCATCACTTTGGCGTGAGCGCCAAGTCATTGTCCCGGCAGCAGGCGAGTTATCTGGCGGCCGTATTGCCCAATCCCCGGGTCTGGAGCGCCAGCCACCCGACTTCCTATGTTTCGCGCCGGGCCGGATGGATTCGCCAGCAGATGAGCCAGCTGGGTGGCGACAGCTATCTGCTGACACTCGATGATTCACGCCGCGCGCCCTGGGCCCAATGAGTTTCTGAAGTGCACACAAAAACGCCCCGATCATCGCTGATCGGGGCGTTTTTTATTGCCGGACTACCGGTTACGCGGCAATCGACAACTTCAGCTTGTTCATCGCGCTCTTCTCAAGCTGACGGATCCGCTCGGCCGACACGTTGTACTTCTGCGCCAGGTCATGCAGCGTGGCTTTCTCTTCTGCCAGCCAGCGCTGGTAGAGGATGTCGCGGCTGCGCTCGTCCAGCACTTCCAGTGCTTCGTGCAGGTTGTGATTGGAGTTGTCGCTCCAGTCGGCATCTTCCAGCTGACGCGCCGGGTCGTATCGGTGGTCTTCCAGGTAGTTGGCCGGCGACTGGAAAGCGCTGTCGTCGTCAGCTTCGGCAGCCGGGTCGAAGGCCATGTCATGGCCGGTCAGGCGACTTTCCATCTCACGCACTTCACGGGGCTCGACGCCGAGGCTTTCCGCCACACGGTGGACTTCCTCGTTGTTCAGCCAGGCCAGTCGTTTCTTCTGGCTGCGCAGGTTGAAGAACAGCTTGCGCTGGGCTTTGGTGGTCGCGACTTTAACGATCCGCCAGTTGCGCAGGATGAACTCGTGAATCTCGGCCTTGATCCAGTGCACCGCGAAGGACACCAGACGCACGCCCATTTCCGGGTTGAAACGCTTCACGGCCTTCATCAGGCCGACGTTACCTTCCTGGATCAGGTCAGCCTGAGCCAGACCGTAGCCGGAATAGCTACGGGCAATGTGTACGACAAATCGCAGGTGGGCGAGCACCATCTGCCGAGCCGCCCCAAGATCCTGCTCATAGTAGAGACTCTCGGCCAGTTCACGCTCCTGCTCCGGCGTCAGCAATGGAATGCTGTTGACGGTGTGCACATAGGCTTCCAGGTTTGCGCCCGGAACCAATGCATACGCAGGTTGCAAAGAATTGGTCATACGAAAAAACCTCCGACTTACATACTCGCGCCTTTCGGCACTGCGAAAAATTGACCGGAAACTCAGGTACAAGTTCCCTAAAAAACCGCAAGGTCAATCACGCGCAAAAAAGATTCTACTTCGGCGCCAGCTCCCTGAGATGACGTGCGACTGCAATCCATGCACCGATATAACCCAACAGCACCGCACCAAGCAAGAGCGACAGACCGTCGGCAACTGGCACTCCGGCCAGTGCGAAATCACTGCCATAAAGGCCGGCCAGCCCAACCACCGCGTCGTTCAGCCAGTTCAGGCCGAACGCCAGCACTCCCCAGGACAGCAGCCCCGCACCGAAGCCATACAGCGCGCCCATATAAAGGAAGGGGCGACGCACATAGCTGTCGGTGCCGCCGACGAGTTTAATCACTTCTATCTCTGTGCGGCGGTTTTCAATATGAAGACGAATGGTATTGCCTATCACCAAAAGTAATGCGGAAACCAGCAACACCGTCAGACCGAAGACAAAGCGGTCGCCGAGCTTGAGGATGGCGGCCAGACGCTCGACCCAGACTAGATCAAGTTGCGCCTGTTGTACCTTGGGCAGCTCGGAAAGTTTTTGTCTTAATGCTTCCAGGGTCGACTTGTCGACCTCGTTCGGCGTGACCAGCACCACGCCCGGCAACGGGTTTTCCGGCAGCTCGCGCAGGGCTTCGCCCAGTCCGGACTGCTGCTGGAACTCTTCCAGCGCCTGGTCGCGACCGACATATTCAGCATCAGCTACACCGGGCATGCCCTTGATCTGATCCCGCAGCTTCTCGCCTTGAGCCGGACTGGCCTCGAGCTCCAGGTACAGCGAAATCTGTGCCGCACGCTGCCAGGAACCGCCCAGTCGCTCGACGTTATTCAGCAACAGCGACAGCCCCATCGGCAGGCTCAGCGCCACCGCCATCACCATGCAGGTGAAAAAGCTGCCGATCGGCTGCTTGCCAAGACGGCGCAGGCTGTCCAGCAGGCTGGCACGGTGGCTTTCGATCCAGGCGTGAAACAGCGTGGCGAAGTCCGGACCATCATCCTCGTCGTGCTTTTTCTTCTTCGGCGGCTGCGGATCGGCGGCCTTCGGGGCCACGCGCTCGGAAACCTTCGGACTACGTGTTGCACTCATACGCCGGCCTCCCCGTCGCCGATCAATCGGCCGCGTTGCAGGGTCAGCATGCGATGGCGCATGCGCGCAATCAGGGCCAGGTCGTGACTGGCGATCAGCACGCTGGTGCCCAGACGGTTGATGTCTTCGAACACGCCCATGATCTCGGCCGCCAGACGCGGGTCGAGGTTACCGGTCGGTTCGTCCGCCAGCAGCAGGGCCGGGCGGTGCACGATGGCGCGGGCAATGCCGACGCGCTGTTGCTGACCGGTGGAAAGGTCGCCGGGGTACAGATCGGTCTTGTCCGACAGCGCCACGCGCTCCAGCGCCGAATCGACGCGTTTGGCGATTTCCGCCTTGGACAGCCCGAGGATCTGCAACGGCAGCGCGACGTTGTTGAACACCGTGCGATCGAACAGCAACTGGTGATTCTGGAACACCACGCCGATCTGCCGACGCAGGAACGGGATCTGCGCATTGCTGATGGTGCTCAGGTCTTGCCCGGCCAGCAGCAGTTTGCCGCTGGTCGGACGCTCCATCGCCAGCAGCAGGCGCAACAGGGTGGATTTACCGGCACCAGAGTGGCCGGTGACAAACAGGAACTCGCCGCGACGGACTCGAAAGCTCAGCTCATGCAAGCCGACGTGACCGTTCGGGTAGCGCTTACCGACCTGTTCGAAACGAATCATGAACGCTCCCGCTCGGCAAACAGTGCCTGGACAAAGGGTTCGGCTTCAAAGGTACGCAGATCGTCGATGCCCTCACCGACGCCGATGTAGCGGATCGGCAGGCCGAATTGCTTGGCCAGGGCGAAAATCACCCCACCTTTGGCGGTGCCGTCGAGCTTGGTCAGCGCCAGGCCGGTCAGTTCGACGGTCTGGTTGAATTGCTTGGCCTGGTTGATGGCGTTCTGGCCAGTACCGGCGTCGAGCACCAGCAGCACTTCGTGCGGCGCATCGGCGTCGAGCTTGCCGATCACCCGGCGAACCTTCTTCAGTTCTTCCATCAGGTTGTCTTTGGTGTGCAGGCGACCGGCGGTGTCGGCGATCAGCACATCGATGCCACGGGCCTTGGCGGCCTGCACGGCGTCGAAGATCACCGAAGCCGAGTCCGCGCCGGTGTGCTGGGCTATCACCGGAATCTTGTTGCGCTCGCCCCAGACCTGCAACTGCTCGACCGCCGCGGCGCGGAAGGTGTCGCCGGCGGCGAGCATGACTTTCTTGCCTTCCAGTTGCAGCTTCTTCGCCAGTTTGCCGATGGTGGTGGTCTTGCCGGCACCATTGACGCCGACCACGAGGATCACGAACGGCTTGTTCTGCGAAACGATTTTCAGCGGCTGCTCGACCGGCTTGAGCATCGCGGCCAGCTCGGCCTGCAGGGATTTGTACAGGGCGTCGGAATCGGCCAGCTCTTTACGTGCGACCTTCTGGGTCAGGCGCTGGATGATCACCGAAGTCGCTTCGACGCCGACATCGGCGGTCAACAGGCGGGTTTCGAGGTCGTCGAGGAGATCGTCATCGATAGCCTTCTTGCCGAGGAACAGGCTGGCCATGCCCTCGCCGATGCTGGCGCTGGTCTTGGACAGGCCTTGCTTGAGACGGGCAAAGAAGCCGGCCTTGGTTTCTTCGGTGCGAGGCGCCTCGACCGGAGTTTCGGCGACCGCGACAGGCGCAGCGACAACCGGTGCAGGTGCAGGTGCAGGTGCAGGTGCAGGTGCAGGTGCAGGCTCGGGAGCAGCAACAATCGGTGCAACCGGCGCAGCGACCACAGGCTCGGGAATGACAGGAGCAGGTTCGATCACCGGCGGCTGAACAGGCTCAGGAGTGAATGCAACCGGTGCCGGGATCGGCGGCGTAATGTGCGGCGCAGCCTCTTCGACCAGCGCCACAGGCTCTTCCGCCACGGGCAAGGTCAGCCATGGCTGGGCAGCCGGGGTCAGCGGCAGTTCAGCGGCAGCCGGCGCTTCAGGCTCTACTTCGGCCACCGGTTGCAACACCGGTTCGGCAATCGGCAGCACAACCGGAGCCGGCACTTCTTCTATGACAGGTGCTGGTGCCGGGGCTGGCTCAGGAATGGCAGTCGGCTGTTCGACGACGGGTTCCTGCGGCTTTTTGCGCAGCCATCCGAACAGGCTTTTCTTCTCGCCAGCCGCAGCTGGGGTCTTCTTGTCGTCGTTGGAACCAAACATGGAGGACGGCTATCTCACGGTAGCGACGCGCCACAGGGGCGCCCCGGCAAATAAATATTCGATGCAGAACAGACTGTGTTTCACCCAGCTTGTTCACGCGCAACATTTTGTCGAGGCGCCAACAGCACCTCAAAGGAATCGTTTTAATGAAGGACTAGCCGGCAAAATCGGCGAAAAAGCGAAGTTTAGCTGATAAACCCAGGCCTTCTGCCGCAAACCCATACAACCTGATCAAGTTTCAAAACCGGATAGGCGTGGTCGCCGGTAAAACGGATCAGTATCCTAGCACCTCCTCGCCCGCCTAGGCTAAGACCAAGCGGGCAGCCGAACAGGTTTAAAAACGAATGAATGCTCTAGCCCGCCGCGCCGCAGGCCTGCTGCTCAGCACGGTCTGCCTGCCCCTTTCGGCCCTGGCGGCCGACCCGCAACCGACCCACGAATTCACCCTCGACAATGGCCTGAAGGTCGTCGTGCGCGAAGACCATCGCGCGCCGGTGGTGGTGTCGCAAGTCTGGTACAAGGTCGGTTCCAGCTACGAAACCCCTGGCCAGACCGGTCTGTCCCACGCCCTCGAGCACATGATGTTCAAGGGCAGCGAGAAAGTCGGCCCAGGCGAAGCCTCGCTGATCCTGCGCGACCTCGGCGCTGAAGAGAACGCTTTCACCAGCGATGACTTCACCGCTTACTACCAGGTGCTGGCCCGCGATCGCCTGGGTGTAGCCTTCGAGCTGGAAGCCGACCGCATGGCCAATCTGCGCCTGCCGGCCAACGAGTTCGCCAAGGAAATCGAAGTCATCAAGGAGGAGCGCCGCCTGCGCACCGACGACAAGCCGATGTCCAAGGCCTATGAGCGCTACAAGGCCATGGCCTACCCGGCCAGCGGTTATCACACACCGACCATCGGCTGGATGGCCGACCTCGACCGGATGAAGGTCGAAGAACTGCGCCACTGGTACCAATCCTGGTATGTGCCAAACAACGCCACGCTGGTGGTGGTCGGCGACGTGACCCCGGACGAAGTGAAAACCCTCGCCCAGCGCTACTTCGGGCCGATCCCGAAACGCGATGTGCCGCCGGCGAAGCAACCGCTGGAACTGGCCGAGCCCGGCGAACGCCAGATCACCCTGCACGTGCAGACCCAACTGCCCAGCCTGATGCTCGGTTTCAACGTGCCGAGCCTGGCCACCGCCGAAGACAAACGCTCGATCAACGCCCTGCGCCTGATCTCGGCGCTGCTGGACGGCGGCTACAGCGGTCGCATCCCGACCCAGCTGGAGCGCGGCGAAGAACTGGTGTCCGGCGGTTCGTCGAGCTACGACGCCTACACCCGTGGCGACAGTCTGTTCACCCTGTCGGCCACGCCGAACACCCAGAAGAAAAAGACCATGGCCCAAGCTGAAGCCGGCCTGTGGAAACTGCTGGAACAGCTGAAAACCACCGCACCGTCCGCTGAAGAGCTGGAGCGCGTGCGTGCGCAAGTCATCGCCGGCCTGGTTTTCGAACGCGATTCGATTACCAGCCAGGCCACCGCCATCGGCCAGCTGGAGACCGTCGGTCTGTCGTGGAAGCTGATGGACACCGAACTGGCCGATCTGGAAAGCGTCACCCCGCAAGACATCCAGAACGCCGCCAAGCTGTATTTCACCCGCGAACGTCTCAGCGTCGCCCACGTCCTGCCACTGGAGACGACTCATGAGTGAGCGCAAAACCCCACGCCTGCTGCTCGGCCTGATCGCCGTGGCCGTCATTGGCTCCGCCGCGCTGTATCTGGCGCCGAGCGACAACAGCAAGGCCAGCGAAGCGCTGGATAACGCCAAGTCCAGCCAGAAGCTGCAATCGCTGGCCGAACTCGACGGCAAGGCCCCGGCCAGCCGCAAACTCGACGTACAGACCTGGAACACCGCCGAAGGCGCCAAGGTGCTGTTCGTCGAGGCTCGCGAACTGCCGATGTTCGACATGCGCCTGATCTTCTCCGCCGGCAGCAGCCAGGACGGCAACGCACCGGGGCTGGCCCTGCTGACTAACGCCATGCTCAATGAAGGCGTGGCGGGCAAGGATGTCGGCGCCATCGCCCAGGGCTTTGAAGGCCTCGGTGCGGATTTCGGCAACGGCGCCTACAAGGACATGGCCATCGTTTCGTTGCGCAGCCTGAGTGCCGCCGACAAACGCGAGCCGGCACTGAAACTGTTCTCGGAAGTGATCGGCAAGCCGACCTTCCCCGCCGACTCCTTCGCACGCATCAAGAACCAGATGCTCGCCGGTTTCGAGTACCAGAAACAGAACCCCGGCAAGCTCGCCAGCCTGGAGTTGATGAAGCGCCTGTACGGCGATCACCCGTATGCACACTCCAGCGATGGCAGCGCGCAAAGCGTGCCGAAAATAACCTTGGCGCAACTGCGTGAGTTCCATGCCAAGGCCTATGCCGCCGGCAACGTGGTGATTGCGCTGGTCGGCGACCTGTCCCGCAGCGAAGCCGAGGCGATTGCCAATCAGGTCTCCGCTGCCCTGCCGAAAGGCCCGGCGCTGGCGAAGATCGCCCAGCCGCAGGAGCCGAAGGCCAGCGTCGGCCACATCGAATTCCCGTCCAAGCAGACCAGCCTGATGCTCGCGCAACTGGGCATCGACCGTGACGACCCGGACTACGCCGCACTGTCGATGGGCAACCAGATCCTCGGCGGCGGTGGTTTTGGCACCCGCTTGATGAGCGAGGTCCGTGAGAAACGTGGCTTGGCCTACGGTGTGTATTCGGCGTTCAGCCCGATGCAGGCTCGTGGCCCGTTCATAATCAATCTGCAGACCCGCGCGGAAATGAGCGAAGGCACCCTGAAACTGGTGCAGGACGTGCTCGCCGATTACCTGAAGACCGGCCCGACCCAGAAAGAACTCGACGACGCCAAGCGTGAACTGGCTGGCAGCTTCCCGCTGTCCACTGCGAGCAACGCCGATATCGTCGGCCAGCTCGGCGCCATGGGTTTCTACAACCTGCCGCTGAGCTATCTGGACGACTTCATGCGTCAGTCCCAGAGCCTGACCGTCGAGCAGGTCCGCGACGCCCTGAACAAACACCTGAGCACGGACAAAATGGTCATCGTCAGCGCTGGCCCGACCGTGCCGCAAAAGCCGTTACCGGCCCCATCTGATAAGCCTGCCGAGCAACCGCTCGGGGTTCCGGAGCATTAATGGCCAGTCCAAAGAAACCTGTACAAAAACTGCACAACGGTGTGAATCAGTTGCGCATCATCGGCGGCGAATGGCGCAGCCGCAAACTGAGCTTCCCGGATGCGCCGGGCCTGCGCCCGACGCCGGACCGGGTGCGCGAAACCCTGTTCAACTGGCTCGCGCCGTACGTTGCCGGGGCCAAGGTGCTCGATCCGTTCGCCGGCAGCGGCGCGCTGTTTCTGGAAGCGCTGTCCCGTGGCGCGTCCATGGGGCAGGCGCTGGATGCCAGCCACGTCGCCGTCTCCAGCCTGAAAGAACACCTCGGCACGCTGCGCTGCACCAACGGCCAGGTGCAGACCGCTGATGCCTTGCGCTATCTGGAAACCCAGAGCGCGACCGCGTTCGATCTGGTGTTCCTCGACCCGCCGTTCAACCAGAACCTGCTGCCCGCGGTGTGCACGCTGCTGGAAGAGCGCCAATGGCTGGCCGATGATTCGTGGATCTACACTGAAAGTGAAACCGCGCCATCGACCCTCGGCCTGCCAGGCAACTGGCGCCTGCACCGCGAGCAGAAATCCGGGCGGGTGTACTACGCGTTGTGGCAACGTATGGCAGTGATCGCCGGCTAACCGCCGGCCTGAAAAAGCGGCGAGCCTCAGCCGAGGCTCGCTGCGCTGCATCGAGAGCGATCGTGTCCCCTTCGTCAAAACCGTTCATCCCCGCCTTCGGCCTCGGCAATCCGCACCTGCAAACCTTGTGGGGGCCGCTGTGGCGCAAGACCGTGCACCTTGATCGCCAGCGCGAGCGGCTATGGCTGGAGGACGGTGATTTCCTTGATCTCGACTGGCACGGCCCACACAGCGCCGAAGCGCCACTGGTGTTGGTGCTGCACGGGCTGACTGGCTCTTCCAACTCGCCTTACGTCGCCGGAATCCAGGCAGCGCTCGCCGCCCAAGGCTGGGCCAGCGTTGCGCTGAACTGGCGCGGCTGCTCGGGCGAACCGAATCTGTTGCCGCGCAGCTACCATTCCGGCGCCAGCGAAGACCTCGCCGAAACCATCCGCCATCTGAAGGCCAAGCGGCCATTGGCGCCGTTATATGCGGTCGGTTATTCCCTCGGCGGCAACGTGCTGCTCAAGCATCTGGGGGAAACCGGCAGCGCCAGCGGCGTGCTCGGCGCAGTGGCGGTGTCGGTGCCGTTTCGACTGGATCAATGCGCCGACCGTATCGGCCAGGGTTTCTCGAAGGTCTATCAGGCGCACTTCATGCGCGAGATGGTCGCCTACATCAAGAACAAGCAGCGCCAGTTCCAGCATGACGGGCGCGAAGATGGTCTCGCCGCACTGGCAGCCCTCGGTTCGCTGGAAAACATGCGCACCTTCTGGGACTTCGACGGCCGGGTGACTGCGCCACTCAATGGCTTTGCCGATGCCGAGGATTACTATCGCCGTGCGTCGAGCCGCTATTTTCTTGGGGAAATCCGTACACCGACCCTGATCATTCAAGCGGCGGACGACCCGTTCGTGTTCCCCCACAGCCTGCCTTCAGCCAGTGAGCTGTCGAGTTCGACCGCATTTGAACTGCAGGCCCGGGGCGGGCATGTCGGTTTCGTCGACGGTTCGTTCCGCCAACCGGGTTATTACCTGGAACGGCGCATTCCCCAATGGCTGGCCGACGCGGGGCGCGAGTGACGTCATGAGCGAACAGGGCGAGTCGATCCGTTTCTGGCAAACCGCGCCACTGGCCGGCGTCGAGCTGCTCTCGGCGCGCTACATCGAGCATCGCTTCGCCCCGCATGTCCACGACGGCTACGTGATCGGCATGATCATGGCCGGCGCCCAGCGCTATCGTTATCGCGGTGCCGAGCACCTGGCCGGCAGCGGCACGCTGGTGCTGATCAACCCGGACGAATTGCACACCGGCCACAAAGGCACCGAGGACGGCTGGCTGTACCGGGCGTTTTATCCGGATACCGGCAAGATTGTCTCGCTGCTCGAAGAACTGGAACTGCCGACTGCGCCGATGCCGGCTTTTGGCGCGACGCTGTACCGCGATCCGGATCTGGTCAATGGCTTCAGCCAGTTGCACCGTTTGCTGGAAAGCCCCGCCACCGCACTGCAACAGCAAACGGTGTGGCGCGAAATGATGATGCTGCTGTTGCAACGTCACGCGGCGGTGCAGATCAACGGCAAACCCGGCAAGGAACATCGTGCGGTGGTGATGGCCAAGGAGTTACTGCACGCGCAACTGGCGGCACCACCCTCACTGGAAGAACTGGCGGCGGCGGTGAACCTCTCGCCTTTCCACTTCGCCCGGGTGTTCCGCCGCGCCACCGGCATGCCGCCGCACACCTGGCTGATGCAACAGCGGATTGCCTGTGCCCGGGGTTTGTTGCAGAGCGGCTGCCTGCCGGTGGAAGTTGCCACGCAACTGGGCTTTGCCGACCAGAGTCATCTGAGCCGGCAGTTCAAACAGGTTTATGGCGTGGGGCCAGCGGCCTATCGCAGTGCGCGGCTGGACCGCTGAACGCGCTTACTCGCCCGTGGCGATACCGCGCGACGGCTCGTTGATCCACTCGCTCCACGATCCGGCATACAGCGTACCCAACGGATAACCCGCCAGGCACAGGGCAAACAGGTTGTGACACGCCGTCACCCCGGAACCGCAATACGCCACCAGATCGTTCGGCGAACGCTCGCCGAGTTTCGCGGCGAAGCGCTGCTTGAGCTGATCGGCCGGCAGGAAGCGCCCGTCGCTACCCAGATTGTCGGTGAACGCCGCGCATTGCGCGCCGGGAATGTGCCCGGCAATCGGATCGATCGGCTCCACTTCGCCCTTGAAGCGCGGCAATGCACGAGCATCAAGCAGGGTCAGGGCCGGCTGACCGAGGCGCTGCTGCAATTGCTCGGCGCTGAGCAGCAGATGCTTGTCCGGCTGCCCGCTGAACGTCCCGCGCGCCACCGAAGGCGCATCCAGGCTCAGCGGCAGACCGGCCGCGTGCCAGGCCTTGAGTCCGCCATCGAGAATGAACACGCCGTCACGCTTGCCCAGCCATGCCAGCAACCACCAGGCACGCGCCGCGTAGGCACCGGGGCCGTCGTCATACAGAACCACGTCGCTGTCGTTGTTGATACCGAAAGCTTGCAGACGCTCGATCAACGCCGCTGGCTCCGGCAGCGGATGCCGTCCGGTCACGCCCTTGGTCACCGGCCCGCTCAGGTCACGTTCAAGATCGGCGAAACTCGCCCCGGCAATGTGCCCTTCGGCATAGCTGCGCTGGCCGTAATCCGGGTCTTCGAGGGCAAAACGGCAATCGAGAATCACCAGCCCCGGTTGCTCCTTGCGGGCATCCAGCGTGGTCGGGCTGATCAGTTGCGCAATCGGCATAGCGAACGACTCCTGTGAGCGGATGGGTCAGGACCTTTCTTCGAGGGCCTGGGCCAACGGTACGTAGAATTCTTCGAACAGTGCATTGACCTCATCGCGGGCCTGCTCGGTGACAAACCCGGCCTCCAGCACCAGCACCTGATACACGCCACGTTTAATGGCCTGCTCGCTGAGATGATTGGAGTTTTCCCGGGTGGTGCACAGAAAGCGCACCCAGGAAGTGAGGATGATCCACGCGTTGAGGGTCAGGGATTCGATCTGCACCCGGTCCATCTTCAGAATCCCGGCGGCGACGAAGCCTTCATAGATAGCTGCCCCCTGAATCACGCAGCGCTGGGAAAAGCGCCGGTAACGCCCGGCCAGGTCCGGGTCGCTGTCGAGCAAGTGCTCGAGATCGCGGTGCAGAAAACGGTAGCGCCACATCGCCGACAGCAGTTCCTTGAGATAGAAACGCTTGTCTTCGACCGTCGCCGCACGCCCCTGAGGCGGGCGCAGGAAGCTGTCCACAAGGCTTTCGTACTCACTGAACAGCACAGCGATGATCGCCTGCTTGTTGGGGAAGTGGTAGTACAGATTGCCCGGAGAAATCTCCATGTGGGCGGCGATGTGATTGGTGCTGATGCTGCGCTCGCCCTGCTGATTGAACAGCTCGAGGCTGTTCTGCACGATGCGCTCGCTGGTTTTGATCCGTGGGGCCATGGCTTGAGCTTTAATTCAGAGTGCGTTGGGGGGCATCTTACGACCTAACCGGAATGGGATAAAACCATGATGCCCAAGGAAGTCATTTGACTTTCTAGAGCATAGACTCTAAAAAGTTCCTCACAACAACATATCCGGAGCTGACAATGACTGCCGATATTGCCTACCTGCAAACGCTGCAACAGCCGCTGGAAGAGCTCAATCGGCTGTTCGATGCGCAGCGTGCCGCCTACGCCGCCAACCCGATGCCGCCGGCGGCCCAGCGTCAGCAATGGCTCAAGGCCCTGCGCGATTTGCTGAGCAGCGAACGGCAGGCGCTGATCGACGCCATCAGCTCCGACTTCAGCCACCGCAGCGCCGATGAAACCCTGCTCGCCGAACTGATGCCGAGCCTGCACGGCATTCACTACGCCAGCCGGCACATCAGCCAGTGGATGAAACCTTCGCGGCGCAAAGTCGGCGTCGCCTTCCAGCCGGCATCGGCGAAAGTCGTGTATCAGCCGCTGGGCGTCGTGGGCGTCATCGTGCCGTGGAATTACCCGTTGTTCCTGGCCATGGGCCCGTTGACCGGTGCCCTCGCGGCGGGCAACCGGGTGATGCTCAAGCTCAGCGAATCGACCCCGGCCACCGGCCTGCTGCTCAAGGAATTGCTGGCGCGAATCTTCCCCGAAGATCTGGTCTGCGTGGTGCTCGGCGAGGCCGACGTCGGCGTGGCGTTCTCGAAACTGCGTTTCGATCACCTGCTGTTCACCGGCGCTACCAGCATCGGCAAGCACGTGATGCGCGCGGCGGCGGAAAACCTCACGCCGGTGACCCTGGAGCTGGGCGGCAAATCCCCGGCCATCGTCTCCCAAGATGTACCGCTCAAGGACGCGGCCGAACGCATTGCCTTCGGCAAGACCCTCAACGCCGGCCAGACCTGTGTGGCGCCGGACTACGTGCTGGTGCCGGAAGAACGGGTCGGCGGCTTTGTCGAAGCCTATCGCCAGGCTGTGCGCGGGTTTTATCCGACACTCGCAGACAACCCGGACTACACCGCCATCATCAATGAACGCCAATTGGCGCGACTGAACAGCTACCTCAGCGACGCCACCAGTAAGGGCGCGTTGCTGATTCCGCTGTTCGATCAGGGCCAGGGCCGACGCATGCCTCACAGCCTGCTACTGAACGTCAGCGACGAGATGACGGTGATGCAGGACGAAATCTTCGGCCCGCTGCTGCCGATCGTGCCGTACCGGAACCTGGATCAGGCATTTGCTTACATCAATCAGCGGCCACGTCCTCTGGCCCTTTACTACTTCGGCTACAACAAACGCGAACAGAACCGCGTGCTCCACGAAACCCACTCCGGTGGCGTCTGCCTCAACGACACGCTGCTGCATGTGGCACAGGACGACATGCCGTTCGGCGGTATCGGGCCGTCGGGGATGGGCCATTACCACGGACACGAAGGCTTTCTGACCTTCAGCAAAGCCAAGGGTGTGCTGGTTAAACAGCGCTTCAACGCGGCGAAGCTGATTTACCCGCCGTATGGCAAATCCATTCAGAAACTGATCCAGAAACTGTTCATTCGCTAACGTCACCGCCGGGTAATAACAACAATGCACCCAAGCCTGACCGAAACACCTGCCCTGTCGCGCCGCGGCCTGCTGAAATTCAGCCTCGGCGCCACGGCTTTCCTCGCCACCGCCGGCCTCGGCGCTAGCCTCAGCGGCTGTTCGTCGAGCGTACCGGCCAACGGATTCGCCACGTTGCGCAGCGGCGACCTGCTGTTTTTGCGCGCGCTGATTCCGGTAATGCTCGATGGCGCCGTGGCTGCGGAAAAAATGCCCGCCGCTGTCGACGGAACCCTGAAATCACTGGATTACAGCCTCGATCACCTGTCGCCGGAAATGCTCAAGCTGACCCGACAGCTGTTCGACGTGCTGGGCATGGCCGTGACCCGGGGACCGCTGACCGGAATCTGGGGCAGTTGGGAAAACGCCAGCCCCGAGGCGATCCGGCACTTTCTCGAGCGCTGGGAAAACAGCTCGTTGAGCCTGCTGCGCATGGGCCACAGCTCCCTGCAGCAAATGGTGATGATGGCCTGGTACACCCGCGCCGAATCCTGGGCGCACTGCGGTTATCCCGGCCCACCCACGGTTTAAGACTCGCGCCTCCCCCGAACAATAATAAGAGAGCCTGATTGATGCCCGTACCCGACTCGTTTCGCGAAGGCCTTGCCCGTGGCTGGAAAACCTACAACGGCGCACAACTGACCGACGACCTGACTCTGGAAGCCGACGTGGCCATCATCGGCAGCGGTGCCGGCGGCGGCACCACGGCGGAAATCCTCAGCGCCGCCGGTTATAAAGTGCTGCTGATCGAAGAAGGCCCGCTCAAGACCAGCAGCGACTTCAAGATGCTGGAAGACAAGGCCTACAGCAGCCTTTATCAGGAAGGCATCGGCCGCATGAGCAAGGACGGCGCAATCACTATCCTTCAGGGCCGTGCGGTCGGCGGCACCACCCTGATCAACTGGACCTCGAGTTTTCGCACCCCCGAGCCGACCCTCGAACACTGGGCCAAAGAACACAACGTCAAAGGCCACAGCCCCGCCGACATGGTGCCTTGGTTCGAAAAAATGGAGCAGCGCCTCGGCGTCGCCCCTTGGATGGTCCCACCCAACGCCAACAACGACGTAATCCGCAAAGGCTGCGAACAACTCGGCTACAGCTGGCACGTGATCCCGCGCAATGTGCGCGGCTGCTGGAACCTCGGCTACTGCGGCATGGGCTGCCCGACCAACGCCAAGCAATCGATGATGGTCACGACCATCCCGGCGACCCTGGAAAAGGGCGGCGAACTGCTCTATCTGGCTCGCGCCGAAAAACTGCTGATCAACGGCGACAAGGTCACCGGCCTGCAATGCGTGGCAATGGACGAACGCTGCGTCGAGCCGACCGGGCGCAAGATCACGGTCAAGGCTCGCCATTACGTGCTGGCCGGCGGCGGCATCAACAGTCCCGCCCTGCTGCTGCGCTCGGATGCGCCGGATCCGCATCAACGCCTCGGCAAGCGCACGTTCCTGCACCCGGTGAACATGTCCGCCGGGCGCTTCGACGAGGTCATCAACCCGTTTTACGGAGCGCCGCAGTCGATCTACTCCGACCATTTCCAGTGGAAGGACGGCACCACCGGGCCGATGGCCTTCAAACTCGAAGTGCCGCCGTTGCACCCGGCGCTGGCCGCCACCCTGCTCGGCGGCTTCGGTCAGGAAAACGCACAGCACATGGTCGACCTGCCCCACACTCATGCCATGCTGGCTCTGCTGCGTGACGGGTTTCACCAGGACAGTCAGGGTGGCAGCGTCGAATTGCGTGGCGACGGCTCGCCGGTCCTCGATTATCAGGTGTCGCCTTACGCCTGGGACGGTTTGCGCCGGGCCTTCCTTGTCATGGCCGAGATCCAGTTCGCCGGTGGCGCCAAAGCGGTGATGCCGATGCACGCGGATGCACGTTATGTGAATAGCCTGGCCGAGGCGCGCAAGATGATCGACGGTTTGAGCCTCGAGCTGTACCGCACCCGCCTGGGCAGCGCCCACGTCATGGGCGGTTGTGCGATGGGCGAAGACCCGAAAACCGCCGTCACCGACAGTCTCGGCCGCCATCATCAACTGAGCAATCTGTCGATTCACGACGGCTCGCTGTTCCCCACCAGCATCGGCGCCAACCCGCAGTTGTCGGTGTATGGTCTGACGGCGCAACTGGCGACGTCCCTCGGCGAACGGCTGAAAAACCCGTGAAAAAGCCGAAGATTCGTACCGTCCATAGTGCTTTCTTACCCAAAAGGCGACTTGGCCGACCGGGACGGCTGCGATACCATCCGACTCCCCAACGGATTCCCGCCAGGACGACGCGATGAACCGAGTGTTGTACCCAGGTACCTTCGACCCTATTACCAAGGGCCATGGCGATCTGGTCGAACGCGCCTCGCGCCTGTTCGACCATGTGATCATCGCCGTCGCCGCCAGCCCCAAGAAGAATCCGCTGTTCCCGCTGGAACAACGGGTCGAGCTGGCCCGCGAGGTCACCAAACACCTGCCCAACGTAGAAGTGGTCGGCTTCTCGACGCTGCTGGCGCATTTTGCCAAAGAGCAGAACGCCAATGTGTTCCTGCGTGGTTTGCGCGCGGTGTCGGACTTCGAATACGAATTCCAGCTGGCCAACATGAACCGCCAGCTGGCACCGGATGTGGAGAGCCTGTTTCTCACCCCGTCCGAGCGTTATTCGTTCATTTCCTCGACCCTGGTGCGGGAAATTGCAGCCCTGGGCGGCGATATCAGCAAGTTTGTCCACCCGGCAGTGGCTGATGCCCTGACCCTGCGCTTCAAGAAGTAACGACCGTTCAAACGGCGCCCGCGTGCACTACGGGCGCCAATGCGGCACAATTGCGCGCATTGATTTATTGCGCCCGGGCCCGCCGCCCCGGCTGGAGTTAGCATGTCCCTGATCATCACCGACGATTGCATCAACTGCGACGTCTGCGAACCTGAGTGCCCGAACGCCGCCATTTCCCAAGGCGAAGAGATCTACGTGATCGACCCGAACCTGTGCACCCAGTGCGTCGGCCACTACGACGAGCCGCAGTGCCAGCAGGTCTGCCCGGTGGATTGCATTCCACTGGACGAAGCCCATCCGGAGACTGAAGAACAGTTGATGGAGAAATACCGCAAGATTACCGGCAAGGCTTGAGTCTCTGACCGTGATCGCAGCGTCAGGCTGCGATCACGTCATTCACGCTGCTCGAATCCTTCCCCGGTACAGCCCAGGCAACGCACGAAAGCCGCTTTCGCCGGCGCCACCACCAGCGCCTCCCCCGCATCGCCGACACCGCCACCCAGCGCGGTAAACGGCAACGACACCACAAACACCCCCGCACCGATCACCGTGGCCGCCACCAGCAAGGGGCGGGCAATCAGCAGATCGCCGATCATGGCGTAGGCCGGTGGATTCTGGATGGCATATCGCGGATCACCGCTGCCGCCCTCCGTGGCCTGAACGGTCAGGCTGGAGCACAGCAGCAGTGCGAGGAGCAGGGCTTGCGAGGACTTCATGGCACGATCCTTCGGGCTGAACAGTGAGACAACTCACTATAGACCGTAGGACTTTTTCAGCTTTTCGTCAGGTCTGGCAGCGCGGACAGAAGACACTGGCCCGCTGGCCCAGCTTCACTTCCCGCAGGCCTGTGCCGCAGACCTTGCAGTGTTCGCCACCGCGACCGTAGACAAACAGCTCCTGCTGGAAATACCCCGGCTGCCCGTCACCACCAATAAAGTCGCGCAACGTGGTACCGCCACGTTCGATGGCGGCGGCGAGGATGCGTTTGATCTCGATCGCCAGCTTCAGATAACGCGCCCGGGAAATACCCTTGGCTTCACGGCGCGGATCGATGCCGGCGGCGAACAGTGCTTCTGTCGCGTAAATATTGCCGACCCCCACCACCACCGCGTTGTCCATGATGAACGGCTTGACCGCCATCGACCGTCCGCGTGACAGCTGAAACAACCGTTCGCCATCGAACAGATCGGTCAACGGCTCCGGCCCCAGGCGAATCAGCAATTCGTGATTGAGTGGATCGTTGCTCCAGAGCATCGCCCCGAACCGTCGCGGATCGGTGTAGCGCAGGGCCAGGCCGGATTCCAGTTCGATATCCACATGCTCATGCTTGGCTGCCGGCATTCCGACCTCCACCAATCGCAAATTGCCCGACATGCCCAGATGGCTGATCAGTGTGCCGACTTCGGCATTGATCAGCAGGTACTTGGCGCGCCGCTCGACCAGCACGATGCGCTGCCCGGACAGGCGCACATCGAGGTCTTCGGGAATCGGCCAGCGCAGCCGCCGGTCACGCACGATCACCCGGCTGACGCGCTGGCCTTCCAGGTGCGGGGCGATGCCGCGGCGGGTGGTTTCGACTTCCGGCAGTTCAGGCATGGATTCCTCGAATCATCAGCTTCCTTAATCAGTGCGCGCCAAGTTCGCGGATTGTCTGCTTCAACGTTTCGAAGTCGTAATCCGAGAGGCCGATGTACTCAAGCACCAGCGGCCCGACGGCCTGCCACTCGAAGTCTTCGCTCTGGTTGCCCAGCACCCGGTAAGACGCGCAGATGTGCTCGGCCATTTTCAGGATCGCCAGCAGGTTTTTCATCTGGCTGTTACGCGAAGTCTCGTCGCTGAAGATCGCCATGGCGTTGTGGTGATTGGCGATGGCCGCGCTGACATGCTCCGGCAGGCGCCAGGACTTGGCGGTGTAGTAACCGACCACCGAGTGGTTGGTGTTGTAGACATCGTTCTCGGTGTCCACGACCCGGCGTTCGGCACCCGCGTTGGCATAAGCCTGTTCGAGTGTCTTCATGTAATCCGGGAAACGCTGAAGCATCAGCGGCACGCCGCAGTCGTGGAACAGACCCAAGGCGTAAGCCTCGTCGCTCGCCTCGGTGCCGACGCGCTTGGCCAGGGTCAGGCAGGTCATGGCCACGTCCTGGGCGGTGTCCCAGAAACGGTTCAGGGTGACGATGGTGTCGTCGTTCATCTCGCCCTTGATCGACATGGCGTTGATCAGATTGATGATCGAACGGCTGCCCAGCAGGTTCACCGCGCGCTTGATCGAGGTGATCTTGTTGCTCAGGCCGTAATACGGCGAGTTGACGATTTTCAGCAGCGAGCCGGAAAGACCGGGATCCTGGGAGATCAGCTTGGCGATCGTCTCCAGGTCCGGGTCGGGCATGTATTGCTCCATTTGCAGATCCACCATGATCTGCGGCTGCGCGGGCACGCTGATGCCTTGCAGGGACTGTTGAATCTGTTCGGTGGTCAGCTCTTGGGACATAAGTACACACTCTGGGACAGGCGGCGATTCTAACCTCTAAAAACCGACGCACGACACACCAGTGGGCAATTCGCAGGAACTTTCACTTTTCCCCAGCCTTCGGAATCTGTAGTGCCCGGAACAGTTCTCCATCTGTCTCGGGCAGTAATCCCAACAGACTCAGGAGCTTAACGATGGCTAATTCTCTCGGCAGCAAGCGCGTCGCTTTTCTGGTAACCGATGGTTTCGAGCAAGTTGAACTGACCGGTCCCAAACAGGCACTCGAGCAGGCTGGAGCGCAGGTTGACATCCTCTCCGCCGAAACCGGCAACGTCAAAGGCTGGAACCACGATAAACCTGCGGACGACTTCAAGGTCGACCAGACTTTCCAGGGCGCAAGCATCGATCAGTACGACGCCGTGGTGCTCCCGGGCGGCGTGCAGAACTCTGACACCATCCGCATCGACCAGGACGCGCAACATCTGGTCAAGACCGGTGCCTCCGCCGGCAAACCGATCGCGGTGATCTGCCACGGTAGCTGGCTGCTGATTTCGGCCGGGCTGGTCAATGGCAAGACCATGACCAGCTACAAGACCGTCAAGGACGATCTGGTCAATGCGGGGGTGAACTGGGTCGATCAGGAAGTCGTAAAAGACGGCAACCTGATCAGCAGCCGCCAACCGGACGATATTCCGGCATTCAGCAAAGCGCTGATTGACGCGCTGTCGGCATAGAGCACAGGCGGGTGGACACGGGGGTGGGCCTGCTTGTAACGAGGTCCGCCGCGTTTCATCGCGCGCCAGACCCGGCATAAGGCGCAACACGGTATACTCCCGCTCTTTTTTTCGGAGCGACGTCATGTCCCTGCCTAGCTTGCGCCTCAAAGCCAACGCCGACCGTCGCCTGCGCGCCGGCCATCTGTGGGTCTACAGCAACGAAATCGACGTAGCCGCCACCCCGTTGCACGGCTTCAAGGCCGGCGACCAGGCGATCCTCGAAGCCGCCGGCGGCAAGCCGCTGGGCATCGTGGCCATGAGCCCGAACAACCTGATCTGCGCCCGCCTGCTGTCGCGCGACATCAAGCTGCCGCTGGACAAGTCGCTGCTGGTGCACCGCCTGAACGTGGCCCTTTCCCTGCGTCAGCGCCTGTTCGACAAACCGTTCTATCGTCTGGTCTACGGCGATTCCGACCTGCTGCCGGGTCTGGTGGTCGACCGTTTCGGCGACATCCTCGTGGTGCAACTCGCTTCGGCGACCATGGAAGCCCATAAAGATGACGTGATCGCGGCGCTCACCCAAGTGCTCAAGCCAAGCGGCATCCTGTTCAAGAACGACTCCGCCGCCCGCGATGCCGAAGGCCTCGAGCGTTACACCGAAACCGTCTTCGGCGTGGTGCCGGAGTGGGTGGCGCTGGAAGAGAACGGCGTGAAATTCGAAGCACCAGTCGTTCAAGGTCAGAAAACCGGCTGGTTCTACGATCACCGCATGAACCGCGCCCGCCTCGCCCCTTACGCCAAGGGCAAACGCGTGCTGGACCTGTACAGCTACATCGGTGGCTGGGGCGTGCAAGCCGCCGCATTCGGCGCCAGCGAAGTGTTCTGCGTCGACGCTTCGGGCTTCGCCCTCGACGGTGTGGAGCGCAATGCCGCGCTGAACGGTTTCGCCGACAAGATGACCTGCATCGAAGGCGACGTCTTCGAAGCCCTGAAGGAGCTCAAGGCCAGCGAAGAGCGCTTCGACGTGATCGTGGCCGATCCGCCTGCGTTCATCAAACGCAAGAAGGACATGAAAAATGGTGAAGGCGCCTACCGCCGCCTGAACGAGCAAGCCATGCGCCTGCTCAACAAGGACGGCATCCTGGTCAGCGCTTCGTGCTCGATGCACCTGCCGGAAGACGATCTGCAGAACATCCTGCTGACCAGCGCCCGTCACCTGGATCGCAACATCCAGTTGCTGGAACGCGGCGGTCAAGGCCCGGATCATCCGGTGCACCCGGCCATTCCCGAAACCCGCTACATCAAGAGCATCACCTGCCGTCTGCTGCCCAACAGCTGACAGACGCACGGCATTGACGCTATCGAAAGGGGAGCCCACGGGCTCCCCTTCTTTTTGTCTTGCTCTTTGCTTTCCTACATTGATCGTCTTGCCGACGTGCAGGATATTTCCTTAAATATTTTATTTACTGGAATTTAACTTACACACTTACTTCCAGCCAAAGATCACTCCGACAAAATTACTGGATTATTCCTACTTAATATTTGCTTGCGATTAATCCATTACAAACTATTATTAAGTCGTCACCACGAAGGTGGCACCAACTAATCACGAAACACCAATGAACAAGGAGTTCAATCATGAAAGCAATTACTCTGGAATCCCGCACCCTCGCAAACCTGGCTTTTCTGGTCGCACCTAAAGCCCGTTAAGTAAGGTTGGCGCTGGGTATGCCGGCTACCCAGCGCCTCTGGCAAAACATTCATCCAGAGCAGCGTGCCCCAACATGCATATAAATCCTTATTTATTCATACTGCCACGAACGCCCGGCCAGATAGTCTGGAACTACAAAGACCATACTCAGCACGAACTTGATTTTGAATACTCTTCTCGACTGGCACAACTTATTCACGAGCCGGCTTCATATGACAGCGACAACACAATAGACACGCAACTTTTAAATGCAGGAATACTGACTTCTTCAAAAATCGCAGCGCCGGTCTGGGGCTGGGATGAACTGTCCAGGATCTACCATATCGGTACCCGGAATATTCCCTGCGAACACACGCCCCGAAATATTCAGGAATGGTCCAGGCAATACCTCGAACACTGCAACACTGTACTCGCCACTTCGCCTCCGGCGGACGTCCCTGCAGACACCGGCCCGAACGCACTCATCGCCCTGCCCCCGCCGATGGCACCGACTGACGACAGCCTGTCGGGTTCACTGATCCGGCGAAAGACCTGCCGATCCTTCACCGGCGCCGCGGTGTCGCTGGGCGACGTCGGCACCTTGCTATACCTGTCCCTCGGTTACCTGCGAGAACGCGAAGCCGACGGTGACGACAGCATCGCCGAAGGGCTTGATGCGCGGCGCAGCAGCCCTTCCGGGGGCGGCCTCAATGCCTGCGCCGGTTTTGTGCTGGTGCAGAACGTCGACGGACTACCACCCGGCGTATACGCCTATCACCCGGTCGAACACGCCCTGAGTTTCGTCAACCCCTTGCCCGACACAGCGCCGGGCAATCTGCTGGGAGGCCAGCACTTCATCAACAACCTGCCACTGGGCCTGTTCATCACCGCCCGTTTCGACAGGCTCTGGTGGAAATACCCGCACTCACGCGCCTATCGAATGGCGTTCGTCGAAGCCGGGCATCTTTCACAGACGTTTCAATTGGTTGCCACCGCGCTAGGTATGAATACCTGGCTGACAGGCGCATTCGCCGACGATCAGGTTGAAACATTGCTGCAACTTCAGAACGGTACCGAGCAACCGCTGTTCTTCGTCGGTTGCGGAGAAAGCGACGGTCAGGCGATGTGCCAGGAAATGCGCGACCTGCTGCGTGAGACGCCAGCATGAGCCTGCTCTCCCAGGCCCCGCTCTTCGAGTTTTCGCTGGGTGACTGGAGCACTCGCGCATCCGTGCGAACCAGTACCCACGATTACCGCTTGCCGGCTGATATAGCGCAACAACTGGAAACCCGTCACTGGTTCCCGCCGGCATTTCTGCCTTACCTCGCCCACCCGGCCATCGAAGCCGCAGGCCGCTTGGTGGTGCACCGGCTCACGGCCAATCATCTGGTGCACTTTCTCGACTACACCACCCTGCTCGAACACCGCATCGTCAATCGCGCCGTGGAAGTCATCGTCCACGGCGAACTGCCGGTCGATGTTCCGCCGCCCATGAAAACCGCCGCGCTGCAGCTCTACACCGATGAGGGCTACCACGCCCTGTTTTCCCATCAGGTCGCGGAACAGATCGCCAGGTTCTACGGCATCACCGGGCGCCCGGTGGTGCCCAGGCGGATCACTCGCATGATCAGGCTGATCGACGAAACCCTTCCGGAGCAGCGACCGCTGACATGGTTTCTGCTCGGCTTCGTCTCGGAAACCATCATTGCCCGGGAACTGCTCGACGTCTGCCGGGACAGCCTGGTGTCCGGGGTCAACGACATGCTGCGCGATCACCTCACCGACGAGGCGCGCCACAGTCGCTACTTCACTGAAGTGTTCCATTACCTCTGGCTGCATCTGGGACCGCAGCAACGAGCTTTCGCCGCCACCACCCTGCTCGAGATCTTCGGGATTTTCTTCGAAACCGATGAACAGTGGCTGCGGCAAAGCCTGTGCGCCACCGGGATTGCCGACGGTGCCGTGCTGGAAATACTCGACAGCCTGACAACAGCACAAGCCTCCCGACGACGTGCCCGGACAGGCGGCATCGCCACATTGAATGCACTGAGGAAGGCCGGATTTTTCGCCGAACCTTACAACCAGATACTTTTCGCCAGGGCAGGATTGATCGATGGGTAAAGGAAAATCCGGGGTGACGACCCGACAGCGTCGCGGGGCCGTCAGCCTGTTGCTGGCGATGGTATTGCTGGGTGTTTTTCCGCTGGATGTCGTGCTGCCTTCATTTCCGGCGCTGGCCGAGCACTTTCGCAGCGCCCCGGCCGACATCGCGCTGTCAATCAGCCTGTTCGCCGTCGGCATCGCCTTCGCCCAGTTGCTGATCGGACCACTGTCGGATGTAATCGGGCGCAAGGGCCTGCTGCTCGCCGGCATGAGCGTTTCAATGCTCGGCGCCCTCGGCTGTGTAATGACCACTGACTATTCGCTGTTCCTGATGTTCCGGGTCGTGCAGGCGCTGGGCTGCGGTTGCTTCGTGCTGTCCCAGGCGCTGGTCCAGGATCTGTTCGAAGGCGAGGAACGCGATCGTCTGCGAATCCTGATGGTCACCGCCGGCGGGATTTTCATCTCGGTATCGCCTCTTGTCGGTACTTTCCTGCAGGCAACCCTGGGCTGGCGTGGCAGCTTCTGGGTGTTCATCGCATTATCGGCCGTGGTACTGCTCAAGGCCTGGCTGTTTCTGGAAAACAGCCGACCGACCACCCGTGGCACACGCACGAACTTCCTCACGGCTTACCGACGGGTGCTGGGGAATTTCGACTTCGTCGGCTACTGGCTGATTTCGGCATTTGCGTTCGCCTGCCACTTTTCATTCATCGTGATATCGCCGCTGATCTTCATGGACCGGCTGCAATTGTCCGCCTACGAGTTCTCCTTGATCCTGCTGATCTACGGTGCGGCTTACGTCACCGGAGGCATTCTCGCCAGCGTGCTGAGCAGGCGCATCAGCAGCGGCCAACAGATGGTCGTCGGTCTGAGCCTGATCCTGTTCGCCGGCGTGACCATGTTGTACTTGTCGTCGAGTTTTGCTCTGGCTCCAGCGACAGTGCTGATCCCGATGCTGATCTGCACCGCCGGCACCACTATTGCCCGGCCGGCCGCCACCTCCAGGGCCATGAGCCTGTTTGCGGACAACGCCGGCACCTCGGCCTCGGCCGGCAGCACGATCACCTTCATCTGCGGCGGGTTGATCAGCGCTTTGATCAGCCTGAGCCCGGCCAATCTGCAATCCACCCTGGGTTACGCCTTTGTCTTGCTCAGTGGTGTGGCGCTCGCCTTGAACAACCGGATCAGCCGTCGCGCCAGAGTCTTGCAAGCCGACGCCATCGCACAGCCGGGTGGCGATTGAACCTGCCGGTCGTCATTCCGCACGCGGCGTCAGCACTGGAACAACGTTTTGCGCCATTCCCTCCTGACGCCAGCGGTGTAGAATCGCGAGATTCATCGCCATTCATCCCCGGCGGGTTTATGAGCTCAGGCTGAGACCAGCGGCGATCCCGCAACGTCATCGGCAACTTCAGGACACACGGCCATTTCTGAGTGTTCCAGACGTCAATAGAAGCTCACTCCCTTTTGATACCTGATTAGCCGCCCGGAGTGCTCCATGCCAGATTACCGCTCGAAAACATCCACCCACGGCCGCAACATGGCCGGCGCCCGCGCACTGTGGCGCGCCACCGGGATGAAGGATGACGACTTCAAGAAGCCGATCATCGCCATTGCCAACTCCTTCACCCAGTTCGTACCGGGCCACGTGCACCTGAAGGACCTGGGCCAGCTGGTTGCCCGTGAAATCGAACGCGCCGGTGGCGTGGCGAAAGAATTCAACACCATTGCCGTGGACGACGGCATCGCCATGGGCCACGACGGCATGCTGTATTCGTTGCCGAGCCGCGAGATCATCGCCGACTCCGTCGAATACATGGTCAATGCCCACTGTGCCGATGCCATCGTCTGCATCTCCAACTGCGACAAGATCACCCCGGGCATGCTGATGGCCGCCCTGCGCCTGAACATCCCGGTGATCTTCGTTTCCGGCGGCCCGATGGAAGCCGGCAAGACCAAACTGGCCAGCCACGGTCTCGACCTCGTCGACGCCATGGTCATTGCCGCCGACTCCAGCGCTTCTGACGAGAAGGTTGCCGAGTACGAGCGCAGCGCCTGCCCGACCTGCGGTTCGTGCTCCGGCATGTTCACCGCCAACTCGATGAACTGCCTGACCGAAGCCCTGGGCCTCGCATTGCCGGGCAACGGTTCGACCCTGGCCACCCACAGCGACCGCGAACAGCTGTTCCTGCAGGCCGGCCGTACCATCGTCGAACTGTGCAAACGCTATTATGGCGAGAACGACGAGTCGGTACTGCCGCGCAACATTGCCAACTTCAAGGCGTTCGAGAACGCGATGATGCTCGACATCGCCATGGGCGGTTCGACCAACACCATCCTGCACTTGCTGGCCGCCGCACAGGAAGCCGAGATCGACTTCGACCTGCGCGACATCGATCGCCTGTCGCGCAAGGTGCCGCAACTGTGCAAGGTCGCGCCGAACATCCAGAAGTACCACATGGAAGACGTGCACCGCGCCGGCGGCATCTTCAGCATTCTCGGTTCGCTGGCCCGTGGCGGTCTGCTGCACACCGACCTGCCCACCGTGCACAGCCGCAGCATGGAAGAAGCCATCGCCAAGTGGGATATCACCCAGACCGACGATGAAGCCGTGCACCATTTCTTCAAGGCAGGCCCGGCCGGCATTCCGACGCAAACCGCGTTCAGCCAGTCGACCCGCTGGGAAACCCTGGACGACGACCGTGAAAACGGTTGCATCCGCAGCTTTGAGCACGCCTATTCGAAAGAAGGCGGCCTGGCCGTGCTGTACGGCAACATCGCCCTGGACGGCTGCGTGGTGAAAACCGCCGGTGTCGACGAGTCGATCCACGTCTTCGAAGGCAACGCGAAGATCTTCGAAAGCCAGGACAGTGCCGTACGCGGCATCCTTGCCGACGAAGTGAAGGAAGGCGACATCGTCATCATTCGCTACGAAGGCCCGAAAGGCGGCCCGGGCATGCAGGAAATGCTCTACCCGACGTCGTACCTGAAATCCAAAGGTCTGGGCAAAGCCTGCGCCTTGCTGACCGATGGCCGTTTCTCCGGCGGTACCTCCGGTCTGTCCATCGGCCACGCTTCGCCAGAGGCTGCGGCCGGCGGCGCGATCGGTCTGGTGCAGGACGGTGACAAGGTGCTGATCGACATCCCGAACCGCTCGATCAACCTGTTGATCAGCGACGAAGAACTGGCGGCACGTCGGGTCGAGCAGGACAAGAAGGGCTGGAAACCGGTCGAGAAGCGTCCACGCAAAGTGACCACCGCCCTCAAGGCCTACGCCCTGCTGGCAACCAGCGCCGACAAGGGTGCGGTGCGTAACAAGGCGATGCTCGACGGCCTGTGATACTTAGCCGTCGCGCATAAAAATGCCCCGCCAGGTGCGGGGCATTTTTTTGCCTTGAGGCTTACTGAATCTCTTCCGGCTTCACGATCACCCAGTTCTTGTCCGCCGTCACCGGCAAACCTTCTTTCGCCTGGGCCGCCGCGTGCTTGGCCATCATGCCGTTGAGCTGGGTCATGTACTTGTCCTTGCGGTTGACCCACAGGTGAATGCCGCCCTTGGCCACGTCAACGCTGTGGAACAGCATGTAGCCGTCGCTGCTCGGGGTGTCGCCGCCCACCAGTACCGGTTTTTTCCACTCGTCGATGTAGGTCAGGATCGCCGCGTGCTTGCCGGCCATCCAGGTCGCCGGGGTCCACAAGTAAGGTGTCAGTTCCAGGCCGAGGTTGGCCTTTTCGTCATACTTGCCGGCAGTGATCTGCTTGCGCGCAGTGGTCAGTTCGCCGGTCTCGCGGTTCTTCAGCAACGTGGTCACGCCGATCACGTTCTGCGGTTTGACGTTGTAGCCATACTTCGGATCGGCCGCGACCATGCGCACCAGTTCTTCGGAGGCGGCGGTCATCACGTAGACCTCGATACCGTTCTCCATCAATTTGTTGTACAGCTCGGCCTGACCGGTGAAGACTTTCGGCGGCTGCACGTCGATGTTCTTGACCACATCGCCTTCGTAATAGGTCGCCGGTACCGGTTTGCCCGAGGCCATCAGTTCGTCGACGTAGCCTTTGAGCTCCTTGAGGGTGAAGCCGGAGAACACCTGCGCCACCCATGGGTAGCAGACCATGTCGTCGACTTCGCAGAGGCGGTAGTAGTAGCTGAACAGGCTTTCCTTGTGGTCGGCGGTGTCCTTGAACGGAATCAGCTTCAGCGACGGGTCGAGCTTGTCACGGGTGATCAGGCCCTTGTTTTCCATGAACGGCAGCAGCGACTCTTCGAGGTCGTAGCGGTAACTGGTGTTGTCCATGTCGAACACCGCGTAGTTACCCTTGTTGGCGTTGGCCGCGATCATCGCGTCCAGCGCCTTGGCCTGATCCGCCGGCCAGTGTTTCAGGTCAGTGGCGAACGCTTGGCCAACAAGGCCGAAGCAGAGTGCGGCAGCCAGCATTTTAGGTGCGAACTTCATTCTGCGTTTCTCCCCGGTTTGAAAGAGATCGACGCTAACAAATCAGTGTGACAGTTCCCGTCTGTCAGCGACCGTCCTCGTCCCTTTTGCGCCAGCTGCATCCCCGAGAGCGACACACGCTTATTCCAAAAACGACGGACGACCTTCAATTTCGGTATTAATTCATTGGAAATCAAACTGTTAGGCTTGCCGGTTCGCAGCAGCCCCGGAAGGCTGTTGGCAAAGTCTTTTCTGGAGAACTCATGAATCTGCCGCTGATTCTCAACCTGCTGGTGTTCCTCGCCCTGCTCTTCGGTCTGGCGCAAACCCGCCACACCTCGTGGAGCCTGGCGAAAAAAGTCCTGCTCGCCCTGGTGCTGGGCGTGGCGTTCGGCGTCGCGCTGCACACGATCTACGGTGCCGGCAACCCGGTGCTGAAAGCCTCGATCGGCTGGTTCGATCTGGTGGGCAACGGTTACGTGCAGCTGCTGCAGATGATCGTGATCCCGCTGGTGTTCGCCTCGATCCTCAGCGCGGTGGCCCGCCTGCACAACGCCTCTTCGCTGGGCAAGATCAGCTTCCTGACCATAGGCACGCTGCTGTTCACCACGGCGATTGCGGCGCTGATCGGCATCGGCCTGACCAACCTGTTCGGCCTGACCGCCGAAGGCCTGGTCGCCGGTACTCAGGAAATGGCCCGTCTGCAAACCATTCAAACCGACTACGCCGGCAAGGTCGCTGACCTTAACGTGCCACAACTGCTGCTGTCGTTCATCCCGCAGAACCCGTTCGCCGACCTGGCCCGGGCCAAACCGACGTCGATCATCAGCGTGGTGATCTTTGCCGCGTTCATGGGGGTTGCTGCGCTGCAACTGCTCAAGGATGACGCCGAGAAAGGTCAGAAAGTGATCAACGCCATCGACACCCTGCAAGCCTGGGTGATGCGTCTGGTGCGCCTGGTGATGAAGCTGACCCCGTACGGCGTGCTGGCGCTGATGACCAAAGTGGTGGCCGGTTCCAACCTGCAGGACATCATCAAGCTCGGCAGTTTCGTCGTGGTGTCGTACCTCGGTCTGGGCCTGATGTTCGTGGTGCATGGCTTGCTGGTGTCGGCGGCCGGGATCAACCCGCTGCGCTTCTTCCGCAAGATCTGGCCGGTGCTGACCTTCGCCTTCACCAGCCGCTCCAGCGCCGCAAGCATCCCGCTGAGCATCGAAGCGCAGACCCGTCGTCTGGGCATTCCGCAATCGGTGGCAAGCTTCGCCGCCTCGTTCGGCGCGACCATCGGCCAGAACGGCTGCGCCGGTCTGTACCCGGCAATGTTGGCAGTGATGGTTGCGCCAACCGTCGGCATCAACCCGCTGGATCCGCTGTGGATCGCGACGCTGGTGGCGATCGTGACCCTGAGTTCGGCCGGTGTGGCGGGCGTGGGCGGCGGCGCGACCTTCGCCGCGCTGATTGTGCTGCCGGCCATGGGCTTGCCGGTTTCGCTGGTGGCGTTGCTGATTTCGGTCGAGCCGCTGATCGACATGGGTCGTACGGCGCTGAACGTGAGTGGTTCGATCACCGCTGGCGCGATTACCAGCCAGGTGATGCAGCAGACCGACAAGGCCCTGCTGGATGCCGATGAGCATGCGGAGCTTGTTCAGGCTTGATTGACGCTGTGGCGAGGGAGCGAGCTCCCTCGCCACAGATTCAGGCTTTTTCCCAGACTTCGAAGTGGTAAGCCGGTTTGTCGCCTTCAGCCGGATTCGGCACATTCGACACCAGTTTCCACTGATTCAGATCGAACTCCGGAAACCACGCATCGCCTTCCGGGCTCAGCGCCACACGGGTCAGATACAAACGATCCGCCTGTGCCAGCCCTTGCGCATACAGTTGCGCCCCGCCAATCAGCATCAACTCGTCGACGCCCTGCTCTTTCGCCCACTCTTCGGCACGAACCACGGCAGCTTCCAGCGACGGATAGACTTCCGCACCTGCCAGCACCAGATCCTGCTGACGGCTGACTACGATGTTCAAACGGCCCGGCAACGGACGACCCAGCGAATCCCAGGTCTTGCGACCCATGATGATCGGCTTTCCGAGCGTCGTGGCCTTGAAGTATTTGAAGTCCCCCGGCAGGTGCCAGGGCATGCTGTTATCGACGCCGATCACACGGTTTTCACCGAGGGCTGCGATCAGGCTGAGGGGGAGTGATTTAGTCATGCCGGCGAGGATACCAGAGCCGCGCTTACCCCGATAAGCGCCACAGCGGTTATGCTCACGGCTCAATCAAGCAACGGGATGCCGCGTGACTGAACTGACTTCACTGCAAAACCTCTGGCTCACCGAAACCGTGCGCCTGCGCGAAGAACACGCAGGCCCGCTGGACGATCAGGAAGCCAATCGCCTGGCCCGCGCGGCCGGCGGCGATCTGCCGGGACGCATTCAGCGCCGCGCCCTGTGGCTGGCCGAGCGCGATGGGCTGACCTCTGCGCTCAGGCACTGGCTGCAAGGCGCACGCCTGGCGCTGGTGTTACTGGCGATCCTCGCCGTATTGAGCGGCGCGGGTCTGGCCTTCGCCGCACTGGGCCAGACGCCGGTCAATGTGTTCTGGGCCCTGGGCAGCCTGCTCGGGCTGAATCTGATTCTGCTGTTGAGCTGGGCGCTTGGGCTGATCTTCGCTGGCGAACATGGCGCCACTCTTGGCCGCTTGTGGTTGTGGCTCAGTGAAAAACTCGCCCGCGACGCCAAGGCTGCGCAACTGGCGCCGGCCCTGCTGTTGATGCTGCAACGCCAGAAACTCAATCGTTGGGCGCTCGGTACGCTGGTCAATGGACTGTGGTTGCTGGCGATGTTCAGCGCGCTGGTTTTGCTGCTGACGCTGATGGCGACCCGTCGCTACGGCTTCGTCTGGGAAACCACGATTCTCAGCGCCGACACGTTCATCAACATGACTCAGGCCCTCGGCGCATTGCCGGCGTTGCTGGGTTTCAACGTGCCGACTGTGGACATGATCCGCGCCAGCGGCGACACCGCGCTGAACATCGAAAGCGCCCGTCAGGCCTGGGCGACCTGGCTGGTCGGCGTGCTGGTGGTGTACGGCGTGCTGCCGCGCCTGCTGTTGGCGCTGTTCTGCTTCTGGCGCTGGAACAGCGGCAAAGCCGCATTGCGGCTGGACCTGAACCTGCCCGGTTACGCCCAACTGCGCGAACGCCTGATGCCGACCAGCGAACGCCTCGGCATCACCGACCCCGAGCCAGCGCAATTGCACCGCGTCGAAAGCACCGTCGGCGAACACGCCAGCAACGGCGCGTTGCTGGTGGCGATCGAACTAGACGATCAACACCCATGGCCGCCGACGCTGCCAAAAAACGTCAGCAACGCCGGCATCCTCGACAGCCGTGAATCGCGCAATAAGCTGCTCGAACAACTCAGCCGCTTCCCGCCGGCGCGCCTCGCGATTGCTTGCGACCCACGGCGTTCACCGGATCGCGGCAGCCTGGCGCTGATTGCCGAGCTGGCGCGCAATGCCACCGCGACCCGCGTCTGGCTGTTGCAGGCGCCACAAGGTCAGGCGCTGGACGCCGAACGCCTCGGTGACTGGCACGTGGCGCTGCAACAACTGGAGCTGCCGTTCGCCGATTGCGCCCCGTTGAACTGGCTGGAGCACGGACATGACTGATGCCTGGAAAGCGCCGCTGAAACTGGCGGTGGTCGGCCATACCAACGTCGGCAAGACTTCGCTGTTGCGCACCCTGACCCGCGACGTTGGTTTCGGCGAAGTCTCCCATCGCCCGAGCACCACGCGGCATGTCGAAGGCGCGCGGTTGTCGGTGGATGGCGAGCCGTTGCTCGACCTCTACGACACGCCCGGTCTGGAAGATGCCATCGCCCTGCTGGATTTTCTCGAGCGTCTTGAACGCCCCGGCGAACGCCTCGACGGTCCGGCACGGCTGGCGCGGTTTCTCGACGGCAGCGAAGCGCGCCAGCGTTTCGAACAGGAAGCCAAAGTGCTGCGGCAACTGCTCGATTCCGATGCCGGCCTGTATGTGATCGACGCCCGTGAACCGGTGCTGGCCAAGTACCGCGATGAACTGGAGGTGCTGGCCAGTTGCGGCAAACCGTTGCTGCCGGTGCTGAATTTCGTCAGCAGCGCCAACCACCGCGAACCGGACTGGCGTGAAGCACTGGCGCGTCTGGGGCTGCATGCATTGGTGCGTTTCGACAGCGTCGCCCCGCCGGAGGATGGCGAGCGGCGGCTGTACGAAAGTCTCGCGTTGCTGCTGGAAAATGCCCGCCCGCAGCTTGAACGGCTGATCGCCGATCAACAGGCCCAACGTCTCGCCCGCGAGCAAAGTGCCGCACGCCTGATCGCCGAATTGCTGATCGACTGCGCCGCGTGCCGGCGCAGTGTGGCGAGCAACGCCGAGCAGGAACAACAGGCCATCAGCGAACTGCGCAAAGCCGTGCGCCAACGCGAGCAGAAATGCGTCGAAGCACTGCTCAAGCTCTACGCCTTCCGCCCGCAAGACGCCGCCGCCAGCGATCTGCCGCTGCTCGACGGGCGCTGGGGCGATGACCTGTTCAACCCGGAAACCCTCAAGCAACTGGGCGTGCGGGTCGGCGGCGGGATTGCGGCCGGTGCAGCCGCGGGGGCAGGTGTGGATTTACTGGTCGGCGGCATCACCCTCGGCGCCGCCGCCCTGGCCGGAGCAATTGCCGGCGGCGCCCTGCAAACCGCCCGCAGCTACGGCAATCGCCTGCTCGGCAAGATCAAAGGGCAGCGGGAACTGACGGTCGACGACAACGTATTGCGACTGCTGGCATTGCGTCAGCGGCAACTGCTGCAAGCGCTGAATGCCCGTGGTCATGCAGCGATGGATACCGTTCAGGTGGCGACGCCGCAGGACAAGACCTGGCGCGAAGGCAAGCTGCCGGAGGCATTGAACATCGCCCGGGCCCACCCGCAATGGTCGTCGCTCAATCCGCATCCAAAGCTGAATCAGGCCCAGCGTCAGGAACAGATCGATGAGCTGGTGAGCAACGTCCTCGAACTCTAGAACCAGCCAAGTTTGAGGAACTGTTTGACCAGCGCCGTCACGCGGCTGCGATCCGTGCGATTGGCGCGCCCGTCGTTGTCGACGTCCGAACACAGGACAACCTCGAAGCTGCCATCGTTATCCAGGTCATGGACGGCAGCTTTATAAGCGATGGTTTCGCCCTCGTGAAAGTGCAGCCTGACTGACTCCGGTGTTCCATCGCCGCCGGGGTTCAGAGCGAAGATCCGCAGATGTCGCGCATCGTCATCGGCCGCATTGAACCAGGCACATTTCAGATAGGTGCTGGAGAAGCTGCGCAGTTGCGCGACTTCGCGAACTGACGCTTCGCGCCAATCCTGTTCGCTGTCATGAAAGCGCAGCTGGACACTGTGCCCCGCGCCGCTGCTCGATCGATCCCGAGCAATCACTTTCAAAAAACGCATCCGTGCGCTCCTTCGGCAAAAAAACCAGTCTGGGCCGAGGGGGCAACACGCGCCATGCACCGTTTCCCGGTTTGACGTAAGAAGGTTCAGCGCGCCTCGCGGGACAACACGGTGAAGGCCTTGTGCTTCAAGACTTCAAGATCAATCACCGGTACGGCCATTTCCTTCGCCAGCTCATCCCACTGACGCATCCTCAGACTGACGTCGCACAACGGATCCTGCTCGAACGCATCGGCTTCAGCCTCCGTCATCACCCCGCCCTGATATTCCAGGGTGCGGCGGCTGGCTTCGCTCAAGCGTTCGTAATAGCCCGATTCCCTGAGCGTCAGATAACGCTTGGCCTGGACGTGATACTCCACCAGCCGCGCCAGGCGCCCGCTGAATCCGGCTTCACGCAAATAGTCCGCACCGAGCCGTTCGTGGCTGACCACGCCATAACCGCCCATGTTCTCCGCGCCCTCGGCACAAAAATGGCCGATGTCGTGAAAGAACGCGGCGAGTACCACTTCGTCGTCGAAGCCTTCGGCGATGGCCAGTTGCGCCGCCTGGGACATGTGTTCGATCTGCGACACCGGTTCGCCGATGTAGTCGCTGGCGCCGAAGCGCTCGTAGAGGCCGAACACCCGGTCGATGACTTGCTCGTGACTCAACATCAAAGCTCTCCAAAAAGCTGTGCAACATTGCGCTCGGCCATGGCCGGGCCGACGCTCATGCCGACGCCGCTGTGCATCAGCGCCACATTCAGCCCCGGCGCCGGACGCAGGAACGAAAACGGACCTGGTCCACGGGAACCATAGACACCCTGCCAGCGCTCGACCACTTGCACCTTGCAGCCGAGAGTCTGTTCGGCCAGTTCGAGCATCCAGTTGTCGACCTGCTCGGCGTTGAACGGCGATGGATCGCTGCCGTAATGGTGCGAGTCGCCGATGATCAGTTCGCCATACGGCGTCGGGCTGATCAGCAGATGAATGCCGTTTTCCTGCAGGTGCGGTTGTTCGCGCAGGATCTGTGCCTGCACCGCCACCGCTTCCGGCAAGTCGGCGAAGGCGCCGTAATGCACGCAGCTGAGACCGGTGAGCAAGGCGTGTTGCAAGTTCAGGTCAATCTGCGGCCGAGCGCGAAGCATTTGCAGGCGGCAGATTTGCGGGTCGAGGGCGGCAATCGGTTCGGCCAGCAAGGTCTGATAATCATGGCCGGAGCAGACGATGATCTGCTCGGCGGTGAAGGTGCCGGCCGTGCTGTGCAGGCGTCCCGGTTCGACGTCGCGCACCAGCGTCGAGAAGTGAAACCCGACGTTGAGTTCGCGGCGCAGGTATTCGATCAACGCCGGAATCGCTTCCCGGGAATACAGTTGTTGATCGTCCATCCCGTGCAGCGCGGCGCGGTGATGGCTGAACTGACCGCCATACAGATCGCGCAGCGCGGCACCGCGTAGCAGCTCGACGCGGTAGTCGTGCTCGACGGCGCGCCCGGCGCAGAAGGCTTCGAGCAAGTGTTCTTCGGCCTCGGTGCGGGCGAACAGGTACGAGCCGTTGCGCTTGAGTTGCAGCCCGGCGAGTTGCGCCCACTGGCCCCAGAGTTCGCGGCTGGCCTTGGCCAGCTCCAGCATCGGGCCCGGTGGCTGGCCGGTGACCAGGGCCTGACCGAAGTTGCGTACCGAGGCGCCGAGTGGTGTGGCGGTGCGCTCGAAAACCGTGACCTTGAGACCGCGCCGGGCGGCGGCATAGGCGTGGGACAGGCCCATAATGCCGGCGCCGACGATCAGCAAGTCTTTGTGTTGTGTCATTGAGAAGTGCTCTGAATAAGAGACCACCATTGCTGGCAAGCCAGCGATGGGGCCCTGTCAGTCGATGAAGTTCTTACTTGGCAGCGACTTTCTCGGACTTGCCGTCATAACGCTTGCGCCATTCGGTCAGAATCTCGTCGCGGTTCTTCGAGGCCCAGGCAAAGTCGTTCTTGATCAGGCGCTGTTCGTAGTCGGCCGGCAGTTCGGTCTGCGGCTTGGCGATGCCCGGCTGTGCGAGGACGGCGAAGTTTTCCTTGTACAGATCCATCGCCGGGGCGCTGGCGGAGAAGTCGGCCAGTTTCTTCGCGGCTTCTTCGTGCGGTGTGCCTTTGATCACGGCAGTCGCTTCGATCTCCCAACCCAGGCCTTCTTTCGGCAGGATGATGTCCAGCGGCGCGCCCTGACGCTTCAGCTGAACGGCCGGGTACTCGAAGGAAATCCCGATCGGGAATTCGCCCGCCGCCGCCAGTTTGCAAGGCTTGGAACCGGAGTGAACGTACTGGCCGATGTTCTGGTGCAGGCCGTCCATGTAAGCCCAGCCCTGCTTCTCGCCGAAGGTTTGCAGCCAGGCGCTGACGTCGAGGAAACCGGTGCCGGACGAGGCCGGGTTCGGCATCACGATCTTGCCTTTGTACTCAGGCTTGGTCAGGTCCTGCCAGCTCACCGGTTTGGTCAGACCTTGTTTTTCGGCTTCGACGGTGTTGAAGCAAATAGTCGCAGCCCAGACGTCCATACCGACCCAGGCTGGCGGGTTGGCGGCATCGCGGTAGTTCGCGCCGATCTTGCCCAGGTCCTTCGGCGCGTAGCTTTGCAGCATGCCTTGCTGATCGAGGATCGCCAGGCTCGAAGCGGCCAGGCCCCATACCGCGTCAGCCTGCGGACGCTCTTTTTCGGCCAGCAGTTTGGCAGTAATGATCCCGGTGGAATCACGCACCCACTTGATCTCGATGTCCGGATTGGCCTTTTCGAACGCTTCCTTATAGCTCTTGAGCTGTTCGGCTTCGAGAGCGGTGTACACCGTCAACTCGGTTTTTGCCGCGAAGGCATTCAGGCTGAAAGTAGCGAGCACAGCAGCGGCCAGGGCCATAGGCTTGAACATGATCGTTTTCCTGTCGGTGAGTTGAGGCTATCGGGATAAGTCGTGGATCAGTGGCCGGGCGCCGTTTGCCGCCAGGCCTGGGAACGGCGCAGCAAGCCGCGCGAAGCCCACGCCAGCAGCAAGGACACGCCCGCCGAGGTGAACAGAATCAGGGTCGACATCGCCGCCGCACCACCGACGTTGCCGGCGTCATCCATGTTCAGCACCGCCACCGCCGCGAGGATGGTGTCGGGGCTGTAGAGGAAGATCGCGGCGGACACGGTGGTCATCGCAGACACGAACAGATAGCGCACGATGTCCAGCAGCGCCGGCAGGCAGATCGGCACGGTGACCCGCAGGTAATGCCGGTACAGCGGCGCCTTGAGCGACAGCGCGGCGGCTTCGAACTCGGCGTCGAGCTGACGCAGCGCGGTGGTGGCGGTCATCTGCGCGGTGGTCAGATAGTGAGCAATGGTGCAGACGATCAGCAGGGTCATGGTCCCGTACAGCACATGCAACGGATTGCCAGTCAGGTTGAAGAAGAAGACGTAACCCAGACCCAGCACCAGCCCCGGCACCGCCATCGGTACGAAACTGAGCATGCGTAGCGTCAGATTCAGCCCGCGCTGGCTGCGGGTCTTTTCCATCAGGTAGGCGCCGGTGAAGATCAGCACGCTGCCGATCAACGCCGTGCCCAGAGCCATCTTCAAGCTGTTGCCGTAGGCCAGCCAGCCACCGCCGGCGGTCTCGTTGAACTGATAGTGGTTGAGCGACAACGACAGGTTGTACGGCCAGAACTTCACCAGCGACGAGAACACCGCCATGCCGAACACCAGCAGCAACGCCGCGCTGATCAGCAGGACGATGGCCAGATAAAAGGCATCGCGCTTCTTCGACGGCGCCGGTTTGAACACTTGGGCGCGGCCGCTCATGGAGTCGCCGTGACGACGACGCAGCCAGGCATCGACACCGAAGCTGAACAGTGCCGGCAGCAGCAGAACCATGCCGATCAAGGCGCCGCGACCGAATTGTTGTTGGCCGACCACCGCTTTGTAGGCTTCCAGCGCCAGCACTTGGTAGTCGCCACCGACCACCACCGGCACACCGAAATCGGTGATGGTCAGGGTGAACACCAGACAGAACGCGGCGAACACGGCCTGGCGTGTCGCCGGCCAGGTAATGCTGCGGAACGCTTTTGGCGGACTGGCGCCCATGCTCGACGCGGCGTCGAACAGTCGCGCATCCGCCAGCGACAGGGCTGACAGCAAAATCATCAAGGCGTGTGGGAAGGTGTAGATCACCTCACCCAGAACAATCCCCCAGAAGCCGTAGATGTTGTCCGACAGCAGCCCGCGCAACATGCCCTGATTGCCGAACAGATAGACCAGGGCAATCCCCGGCAACATCGACGGCGCCATCAGCGGCAGCAGGGAAATCCCGCGCCAGATGCCTTTTGCGGGAATCAGCGTACGTTGCAAGGCGTAGGCAAACAGGTAGGCCAACGGTACGACGATCGCCGCCACGCTGAGGGAAACTTTCAGGCTGTTGCCGAGCAGCCAATGGAAATTGTCGCTGCTCACCAGCTCCTTCGCGGCGAGCCAGCCACCGCCCTGCCCGGCTTCGCTGCTGAAACCGCGCCAGAAGATCGCCAGCAACGGCAACAGCACCGCCACACCGAGCAGCACCAGCAGCAGGAGTTTGCCGCCGAGGACGAAGATCCGGTCGCCGACCTCGGCCCCGGCCACCTGCCGCGCCTGCTTTTGCGGTAGCGGCAGTGCGAGGTTGCTGTTCATCAGGCAAACACCTGCAGGCTGCGTGGCGGCAAGGCAACCATGATCTGCTGGGCGCCGAGGCGCGGCATGGCTTCCGGCGCCAGTTCGGCGAGTAAGGCATGGCCGGGCAATTGATCAAGTTCGAAGCTCATGCGGCAGCGGTTGCCGAGGAAAGTGATCTCGCGGACCTTGGCCGGGAACAGGTTTTCTTCGTGCACCAGCGGATTGACGTTGATCGCTTCCGGACGGCAGAACAGTCGGCCCGACGGACTATGGACGCTGCCATCGGCCAGACGCAGGTTCATCCCGCCGACCTTGGCGTGGCTGTCGCTGCTGCGCTGGAATGGCAGCCAGTTGCCCTGGCCGACAAACTCGGCCACGAACGGTGTGGCCGGACGGTTGTAGATTTCCTGCGGGGTAGCGTACTGCTCGACCTTGCCGTTGTTCATCACGGCGATGCGGTCAGCCATCAGCATGGCTTCGTCCTGATTGTGGGTGACCATCAGGGTGGTGATGCCGAGGTTGCGTTGCAGTTGGCGCAGCTCGGTGCACAGGTGCTCGCGGACGCGGGCGTCGAGGGCCGACATCGGTTCGTCGAGCAACAGCAGCGACGGCGCCGGGGCCAGCGCTCGGGCCAGAGCAACTCGTTGTTGCTGACCGCCGGACAACTGGCCCGGGTACTTTTTCTCACTGCCGGTGAGGCCGACCAGTTCCAGCATCTGACCGACACGACGGCGTACTTCATCGCGACCACTGCCGGCGAGGCCGTAGGCAATGTTCGCTTCGACGGTCAGATTGGGGAATAGCGCGTAGGACTGGAACAGGATGCCGTAGTCCCGAGCCTGTGGCGCGAGGTGGGAAACGTCGCGCTCGCCGAGGTACAACTCGCCGCTGTCCTGCTTCTCCAGACCGGCGATGCAACGCAACAGCGTGGTCTTGCCACAGCCCGACGGGCCGAGCAGGCACACCAGCTCACCGGCCGCGACATCGAGGGAGACATTATCCAGCGCGGTGAAGGCGCCGAAGCGCTTCTGCACGCCGCACACTTTCATCGGGGCGCCGGGGTTGGTCAGGGCAGTTGCGATTGCAGGGTTCATGGACAGACCTCATCAAGCAGATGAGGCAAATCCTAGAGTTGTAATGCGTCGGTCATATGGCAACGAGGCAAAATCGACCGATAGTGGTATTCAGGGATTTTGGTTGATCAGGCTGGGGACATTTCCTGCGCCAGCCCCAGAAACGCCGCCGGTAGCCGGGCGTTCTTGCGTTCCTTCAGGCAGTAGAGGTATTCAGGAATCTGCGGCGCATTTTCGAGGGTCAGCACCCGCAACTGCGGATCATGCGGCACTTCCTGGCGGGCAATGATGCTGATACCGATGTTGCGCAGCACCGCCTCGCGGATCGACTCGCGGCTGCCGATCTCCAGCAACGGGCCAAAACCGACCCCGGCGCCGGCCAGCAATTCTTCGGTCAGGCGACGGGTGGTCGAGCCCGGTTCACGCATCAACAGGGTATGCCCGGCCAGCGCGTTCAGCGTCACATGGTCGTGCGCCGCCAGCGGATGATTGCGATGCACCGCCAGCACCAGCGGATCGCTGCCGAGCACCCGGCGGATCAGCCGCGCATCGTCGAGCAACTGCGATGACGCCGCGACATCCACTCGATAATCCTCCAGCGCTTCGAGCACCTGCTGTGAATTTCCGATTTCCACCGAGACTTCGACCTGCGGCAGACGCTCGCGAAAGGTCTTCACCAGATCGAGGATGTAATACGGCGCCGTGGCGGCGATGCGCAGCGTGCCCTGTACCTGGCCGCTGTTACGCAGGAAGAATTCGATATCGGCCTCCTGCTGCAACAGCGCCTTGACCATCGGCAACAGCCGCGCGCCTTCGTCGCTGACACTCAGCCGTCGGCCGCCACGGTAGAACAGCTCCACCGAATACTGGCTTTCCAGATTACGGATCTGGGTGGTCACGGTCGGTTGACTGAGGCCGAGCTTTTTCGCCGCCAGCGTGATGCTGCCCAGACGGGCCACCATGTAAAACGCTTTCAGCTCGGCACTCAGCACAACCGTCCCTCTTCCTCTATTTGCGCAACAGGCGCAAACCGTTGAACACCACCAGCAGGCTCACGCCCATGTCGGCAAACACCGCCATCCACATGGTGGCGAGCCCGGCGAAGGTTACCCCAAGAAAGATCGCTTTGATCACCAGTGCCAACGCAATGTTCTGTTTCAGGATGCAGGCCGTGTTGCGGGACAGACTGATGAAGGCCGGAATCTTGCGCAGATCGTCGTCCATCAGGGCGACATCAGCGGTTTCAATCGCCGTATCGGTACCGGCCGCCGCCATGGCGAAACCGATCTCGGCCCGAGCCAGTGCCGGCGCATCGTTGATGCCGTCGCCGACCATGCCGACCCGACGGCCCTGTGCGTACAGGTCTTCGATGGCTTGCAGTTTGTCGGTCGGCAACAAGTCGCCCTTGGCCTGATCGATCCCGACCTGCGCCGCAATCGCCTGCGCGGTGTGAACGTTGTCGCCGGTGAGCATCAGGGTTTTCACGCCCAGATCGTGCAATTGGCGGATCGCCTCGCGGCTGGTTTCCTTGACGGTGTCGGCCACGGCGAACAGCGCCAGCGGGCCGGAGCTGTCGAGCAGCAACACCACGGACTTGCCCTGCTTCTCCAGAGCGAACAGCTTTTCTTCCAGTTGCGGCGAGCACAGGCCCAGTTCTTCCACCAGTCGGTGATTGCCCAAATGGTAGGCCTGACCGTTGACCTCACCTTTCACACCGCGCCCGGCCAACGCTTCGAAGTTATCCACAACCAGCGGCGCGAAACCTTTATCCACAGCGGCATTGGCGATGGCCAGCGACACCGGGTGATCGGAGCGCCCGGCCAGCGCGGCGGCAATCGCCGGAGCCGTGCCGTCGGCAGTCGGGTCGAGGGACAGGTAATCGGTCTGCACCGGTTTGCCGTGGGTGATGGTGCCGGTCTTGTCGAGGGCCAGATAGTCAAGCTTGAAACCGCCCTCCAGGTACACGCCGCCCTTCACCAGAATGCCTTTGCGCGCCGCCGCCGCGAGGCCGCTGACGATGGTCACCGGGGTGGAAATCACCAGTGCACACGGGCACGCGACCACCAGCAGCACCAGCGCGCGGTAGATCCAGTCGAACCACGCGCCCCCCATGAACAGCGGCGGGATGATCGCCACGGCCAGGGCCAGAACGAAGACCACCGGGGTGTAGATCTTCGAGAACTGATCGACGAAGCGCTGGGTCGGCGCACGTGCGCCTTGCGCCTGTTCCACGGCGTGGATGATCCGCGCCAGGGTGGAATTGTTTGCCGCTGCGGTCACTGTGTATTCCAGCGAACCGGCCTGGTTGATGGTGCCCGCGAAAACTTTGTCGCCGACGGTTTTCTCAACCGGCAGGCTTTCACCGGTGATCGGTGCCTGATCGATGGTCGAACTGCCGCTGACGACTTCACCGTCCAGCGCGATGCGCTCGCCGGGTTTCACTCGCACGCGGGCGCCGAGATCGATGCTTTTGACGTCCAGTTCGACCCAGTTGCCGTGCGCCTGCAACACCGTCGCCTGCTCCGGCGTCATCTGCATCAAACCGCTGATGGCGTTGCGTGCGCGATCCAGCGAGCGCGCTTCGATCAGCTCGGCCACGGTAAAGAGGAACATCACCATCGCCGCTTCCGGCCACTGGCCGATCAACACGGCGCCAGTCACGGCGATACTCATCAGGGCGTTGATGTTGAGGTTGCGGTTCTTCAGGGCGATCCAGCCCTTCTTGTAAGTGGTGAGGCCGCCGCTGAGGATCGAGATCAGCGCGATGATCGCCACCACCCAGGTCGGCGCGGCGCTGGTGAAGTGGATCACTTCGGCGGCGAGCGCACCGACGCCGGACAGCGCCAATGGCCACCAGTGTTTTTTCACCGGGGCGGCGGCCGGGGAATCAACGCCGGCCTCCAGCGGCTCGGCCTGCATGCCGAGGGATTTGATCGCGTCGATGATCGGCGCGGTGTCCGGCAGATTATGGGTCACGCCGAGCACGCGATTGATCAGGTTGAATTCCAGCTGCTGGATCCCGGCCAGTTTGCCGAGCTTGTTCTGGATCAGTGTCTGCTCCGTCGGGCAGTCCATTGCTTCGATGCGGAAACTGCTCAAGCGGGCGTCGGCGCTTTTCGCCTCGCTCAGTTGAATCAGCGACGGGACCGCGGCTTTTGATGCACAGCAGGCATCAGCACCATGGTCATGTTTATGCACAGGCTGCAATTTGTGGCTGTGATCGTGTCCCGCGTGGGATTTGTGGGTGTGCTGGGAATCGCTCATTGGTCGCGTCCATGAAGGTGCCTGTTGCCAAGTAAAGACCCTGTAGCCACTATAGGGTCAAGCACCCTTTTGGAGATTGCCGTCATGAAGATCGGAGAACTGGCGAAACAGACCGATTGCGCCGTGGAAACCATTCGCTACTACGAGCGCGAAAACCTGCTGCCGGAGCCGGCCCGCAGCGACGGCAACTACCGCGTCTACACCCAGGCCCACGCCGAGCGCCTGACCTTCATCCGCAACTGTCGCACCCTCGACATGACCCTCGAAGAAATCCGCAGCCTGCTCGCCTTGCGCGACAGTCCGCAGGATCAGTGCGAAAGCGTGAACGCACTGATCGACGAGCACATCCAGCACGTCAAGGCGCGGATCGACGGGTTGTTGGCGTTGCAGACGCAACTGCTCGACCTGCGCCAGCGTTGTGGCGAAGGACCGGAGGCGGATCAGTGCGGGATCCTGCAGCGGCTGGAGGTGAGTGGCGGGGTTGTGGCGGCGGAGGTTGAGCATTCGCATGTGGGCCGCAGCCACGGCCATTAAGAACGCCAGAAACAACTGAGGGAGCCATTTGGCTCCCTCGGTGTTTGATCAGACCGCCATCGGCGCGGTCATCGGCGCATGGTGCTCATAACCTTCCAGCGAGAAGTCGCCTGGCTCCACCAGTTCCAGCCACTCCGGCTGGTAAATACCCGTCTTGGCAAACTCCGGCACACGATCCGAAATCTTCAGTTTCGGCATGGCGAACGGCTCGCGCTTGAGCTGTTCGTTGAGCATGTCCAGATGGTTTTCGTAGACGTGGGCGTCACCGATGAAATAGGTGAACCAGCGCGGCGTGTAGCCGGTCAGGCGACCGATCAGGCTCAGCAGCGCGGCGCCTTCGGTGAGGTTGAACGGCGTGCCCAGACCCAGGTCGTTGGAACGGATGTAGAGCGTCAAAGAGATCTCTTTGGTCTCGACATTCGGGTGGAACTGGTACAGCAGATGGCACGGCGGCAGGGCCATTTCATCGAGCTGGGCGCAGTTCCAGCCGTGGAACAGGATACGCCGGCTGCCCGGGTCCTTGATGATCGTGTCGACGCACTGGCGCACCTGATCGATGGCTTTGTACAGCACCACGTAGGCCTGGCCGTCTTCTTCGCCCTGGGCAATCTGCTTGTAGCCGTTGCTCAGGGTTTGTTCGATGGCGGCGCTGTTGCTCAGCGGGATCTGCTTGTACGCCGGCCATTTGCGCCATTGCACACCGTAGATTTCGCCGAGGTCGTCTTCGCCCTGGCGGAACGGGTTGGCCAGCCACTGGGCGTTTTCGTTGGCGTTCTGATCCCAGACCTTGCAGCCCAGCGCACGGAATTCGGCGGCGTTGTTCACGCCACGCAGAAAGCCGCACATTTCGCCGATGGCCGATTTGAAGGCCATCTTGCGGGTGGTGATCGCCGGGAAACCTTCCTGCAGATCGAAGCGCAGCATCGCGCCCGGAAAGCTGATGGTGTTCACGCCGGTACGGTTGGCCTGTTTGGTACCGTTGTTGATGACGTGCGACACCAGATCGAGATATTGCTTCATGAGTTACCTGTGTCCTTGAGCCCCGGCCAGCTGCGCCGGGGTTCGAATATTTAAGCTGTCGGTGCAACCGGCGCCGACGGGGCACGGCGGTAGGCCAGCCAGATCAGGAACAGCCCGCCGATGATCATCGGTACGCAGAGGATCTGACCCATGGTCAGCCAGTTCCAGGCCAGGTAGCCCAGTTGCGCATCCGGCACGCGGACGAATTCGACGATGAAACGGAAGATGCCATAGAACAGCGCGAACATGCCCGAGACCGCCATGGTTGGTCGCGGCTTGCGCGAGAACAGCCAGAGGATCAGGAACAATGCCACGCCTTCCAGTGCGAACTGATACAGCTGCGACGGGTGGCGCGGCAGTTGCGCCGGGTCGCTGAACGGCGGGAACACCATGGCCCACGGCACATCGGTGGCCTTGCCCCACAGCTCGGCGTTGATGAAGTTGCCGATACGTCCGGCGCCCAGACCGATCGGCACCATCGGTGCCACGAAGTCCATCAGCTGGAAGAACGACTTGCCGTTACGCTTGCCGAACCACAAAGCCGCCAGCATCACGCCGATGAAGCCGCCGTGGAACGACATGCCGCCCTTCCACACCTCGAAAATCAGCGTCGGGTTGGCGATGTAGGCGCTCAGATCGTAGAACAGCACATAGCCCAGTCGCCCGCCGACAATCACGCCCATCGAGAGCCAGAACACCAGATCGGAGAGTTTCTCCTTGGTCCAGGTCGGGTCAAAACGGTTGAGCCGGCGCGACGCCAGCAGCCACGCACCGCCGATGCCGACCAGATACATCAGGCCGTACCAATGGATTTTCAGCGGACCGATGGCCAGGGCCACCGGGTCGATCTGCGGGTAAGGCAGCATTGCGACTCCTCGTTAGAGTTCAAATCTTCAAAATTCCCGGGCGACGCTGCCACCTCAGGATTAAGCCAGGATTGTGGCCTGCTCGGAACAGACGCCTCAGAACAGAAAGCTCAGTCCCACGCAGAACAGCAAAGCGGCGAACAGCCGTTTCAGCAACTTCGGCGACAACTTGTGCGCCAGCCGCGCGCCGAGACGGGCGAACACCATGCTGGTCAGCGCAATGCCCAGCAGCGCCGGCAAATACACAAACCCGAGACTATGGGCCGGCAGCAACGGATCATGCCAGCCCAGAATCATGAAACTTATTGCACTTGCCACGGCGATCGGCAGGCCACAGGCCGACGAAGTCGCCACGGCCTGCTGCATCGGCACGCTGCGCCAGGTCAGGAACGGCACGGTCAACGAGCCGCCGCCAATCCCGAAAATCGCCGAGGCCCAGCCGATCACACTGCCGGCCACGGTCAGACCGAATTTGCCGGGCACCGTTCGGCTGGCCTTGGGTTTGACGTCCAGCGCCAACTGCGCCGCGATCACCAGGGCGAACACACCGATGATTTTTTGCAAGTTGGGCCCGGAGATCGCTTCGGCAGTCAGCGCCCCGAAACCGGCACCGAGCAGGATCCCGACGGTCATCCAGGCGAAAATCGGCCAGCGCACCGCCCCGCGTCGATGATGTTCACGCACGGCGTTGACCGAGGTGAAGATGATCGTCGCCAGCGACGTGCCGACGGCCAGGTGGGTCAGGATCGACTGATCGAAGCCCTGCAAGGTGAAACTGAACACCAGCACCGGAACGATGATGATCCCACCGCCAACCCCGAACAGCCCGGCCAGCACGCCTGCACAGGCACCCAGTGCCAGATAGAGCAGAAATTCCATGACTGCCTCCAGAGGCGCATCCCAAAACCGGAGCGGCATGGTAACGGATGCATGGCCTTCGGCTCCACTGGCGATGGATGCACGGACGATGTCTGCGTAGAGTGGGCAAAAAACACACAAGGACTACCTTATGTGCCTGATCGTTTTCGCCTGGCGGCCGGGGCATGCCCAGCCGCTGATCGTCGCGGCCAACCGTGACGAATTCTACGCCCGGCCCAGCCTGCCGCTGGCCCAATGGCCCGAGTCGCCGCAGGTTCATGCCGGACGGGATCTGGAGGCCGGCGGCACCTGGCTCGGCCTCGGCGCCAACGGCCGCTTTGCCGCGCTGACCAACATCCGCGATCCGCATCAGCCTCCGGCCCGGCGTTCCCGGGGTGAACTGGTGGCGGGATTTCTGACCGGAAACCTGTCGATCGATGACTATCTGTCCGACGTTGTCGCCCGCTCGCCGGAGTATGCCGGGTTCAATCTGCTGCTGGGCAACGCCAACGAGCTGTGGCATTTCAACGCGCGGTCTTCGGAACCGGTGATCTTGCAGCCGGGCCTCTACGGGCTTTCAAATGCCGGACTCGATACGCCGTGGCCAAAACTGCTCAAGGCCAAGGCGGCATTGAGTGCGGTGCTGGATGATCCGCAACCCGAGCAATTGCTCGCGCTGCTGGGGGATGCGCAGACCGCGCCGTTTGCCGAACTGCCGGACACCGGCGTGGGCCTGGCAACCGAGTCGTTGCTGTCGAGTGTGTTTATTGCCAGCCAGAGCTACGGAACGCGGGCGAGTACGGCGCTGATCGTGCAGGCGGACGGGACGCGGCGGATGGTGGAACGTAGTTTCGGGCCGTACGGCGGGCATCTGGGGGAAGTGGAGATCAACCTTTGAAGATCGCAGCCCGAAGGCTGCGATCTTCTGTTCAGAGCGGTTTGACCATCCGCGATAAACCGAGACTCTTCAGCGCCAGTTGCAGCGAGCTGTGGATAACTTGCGGGTTATCGATCGTCATCAGTTCCGCCAGCAGATCCTTCGCCTTGCTCAGATTGATCTGACGCAGCATCCACTTCACCTTCGGCAAGTTGGTGGCGTTCATCGACAGGCTGTCGAAGCCCATCGCCATCAACAGCACCGCCGCCGCCGGGTCACCGGCCATCTCGCCGCAGATGCTCACCGGTTTGCCTTCGGCATGGGCGTCGCGCACGACGATCTGCAAGGCTTGCAGCACCGCCGGGTGCAGATAGTCGTAGAGATCGGCCACGCGCGGGTTGTTGCGGTCCACGGCCAGCAGATACTGGGTCAGGTCGTTGGAACCCACCGACAGGAAGTCCACCATCCGCGCCAGTTCCCTGGTCTGGTAGACCGCCGCCGGAATCTCGATCATCACGCCCACCGGCGGCATCGGCACATCGGTGCCTTCGTCGCGCACTTCGCCCCAGGCCCGGTGGATCAGGTGCAATGCCTCTTCGAGCTCATGGATGCCGGAGATCATCGGCAACAGGATCCGCAGGTTGTTCAGGCCTTCGCTGGCCTTGAGCATCGCACGGGTCTGCACCAGGAAGATTTCCGGGTGGTCGAGGGTGACGCGGATCCCGCGCCAGCCAAGGAACGGGTTGTCTTCCTTGATCGGGAAGTACGACAGCGCCTTGTCACCGCCGATGTCCAGCGTACGCATGGTCACCGGTTGCGGGTGGAACGCGGCGAGCTGTTCGCGGTAGATCGCCAGTTGTTCCTTTTCGCTCGGGAACCGCTGGTTGATCATGAACGGCACTTCGGTCCGATACAGACCGACACCCTCGGCACCGCGTTTCTGCGCCCGCGCCACGTCCGCCAGCAGGCCGGTGTTAACCCACAGCGGCATGCGGTGACCGTCGAGTGTCACACACGGCAAGTCACGCAGGGTATCGAGGCCCAGCGCCAATTGCTTCTCTTCTTCCACCACGTCGGCGAATTGCTTGATCAGCACTTCGCTCGGGTTGGTGTAGATTTCGCCCTTGATCCCGTCGACGATCATCGGGATGCCATCGACCTTGGCGTACGGCAAGTCGACTACACCCATCACCGTCGGAATACCCATGGCCCGGGCCAGGATCGCGACGTGGGAGTTACCCGAACCCAGTACCGAGACCAACCCCACCAGCTTGCCTTCCGGCACTTCACCGAGCTGGGTGGCGGTCAGCTCTTCACTGACCAGGATGGTGTTGTCGGGGAAAACCATGTTGGTCGTGCGGTCTTCCTGCAGGTAGGCCAGCAGACGGCGACCTAGGTCACGCACATCCGACGCCCGCTCACGCAGGTATTCATCGTCCATCAATTCGAAACGGTTGACGTGGTCGGTCACCACCTGACGCAGCGCGCCCTGGGCCCACTGACCCGTCTTGATCACGGTTTTGACTTCGTTACCGAGAGACGCGTCGTCGAGCATCATCTGGTACACGTCGAACAACGCGCGTTCTTCGGGACGCAACTGGGTGGCCAGTTTGGTCGACAGGTTGCGCATGTCGGCGCGCACGCCTTCAAGCGCCTTCTTGAACAGTTTTATTTCGGCATCGATGTCGTCGACAGACTTGTCTGGCACGACATCGAGGTCGGCCGGCGGCAGCATGACCACCGCCGTACCGACCGCCGCACCCGGCGAACCCGGCACACCGACGAACTTGGCTTCCTGGATGCCCTTGCCCTGACGGCCCAGACCTCGGATCGACCCGGTGGCCTCAGCGTGAGCGATTACGCCGGCGAGCTGCGCGCTCATGGTCACGAGGAAGGCCTCTTCACCTTCATCGAACTGGCGGCGTTCTTTCTGCTGGATGACCAACACGCCGACGACGCGGCGGTGGTGAATGATCGGCGCCCCGAGGAACGAGGCGTAGCGCTCCTCGCCGGTTTCGGCGAAGTAGCGATAGCGCGGGTGATCCGCGGCATTTTCGAGGTTCAGGGGTTCTTCACGCGTGCCGACCAGGCCGACCAGACCTTCGTTGGGTGCCATGCTGACTTTGCCGATCGAGCGCTTGTTCAAGCCCTCGGTGGCCATCAGGACGAAGCGGTTGGTCTCGGGATCAAGCAAGTAGACCGAGCAGACCTGGCTGCCCATGGCCTCTTTGACGCGCAACACAATAATCCCCAACGCCGCCTTGAGATCCTTGGCGGAGTTAACTTCCTGGACGATCTTGCGCAGCGTATTGAGCATGGCTCGGGGTCGAACTCCGTCGTCAGTCGCGCGCTAAAAGGCGCGGGGCAAGCTCTTTGAGAGCGCGGCGATACACCTCGCGCTTGAATGTCACCACCTGGCCCAGCGGATACCAATAGCTGACCCAGCGCCAGCCATCGAACTCCGGTTTACCGGTCAAATCCATCCGCACCCGCTGCTCGTTGGAGATCAGGCGCAGGAGAAACCACTTCTGTTTCTGGCCGATGCACAGCGGTTGGCTGTGGGTTCGCACCAGACGTTGCGGCAAACGATAGCGCAACCAGCCCCGGGTACAGGCGAGAATTTCAACATCTTCGCGTTCCAGGCCCACTTCTTCGTTCAACTCGCGGTACAAGGCGTCTTCCGGCGTCTCCTCGGGATTGATTCCTCCCTGTGGAAACTGCCAGGCATCTTGATTGATACGGCGAGCCCATAGCACCTGTCCGGCGTCATTCGTCAGAATGATCCCGACATTAGGACGGAAACCATCGGGGTCGATCACGGCAACAACCTCGCAAACGCATGTCGCCGCATTGTTCCACAAAGCTTGTGAAGGCGGCAACGAAGGTTCCGAGCTTATGTGCACTCTTGTGAAAAGACCGTATTCTTGTGGCCTTTTTACTGACTTTTCAGCGGGTAACTGCAATGCGCCTGGCTTTATTCGATTTGGACAACACCCTTCTGGGCGGCGACAGCGATCACGCCTGGGGCGACTATCTGTGTGAACGCGGCTTCCTCGACCCGATCGCCTACAAGGCACGCAACGACGAGTTCTATCAGGATTACCTGGCAGGCAAACTGGATAACGCCGCGTACCTGAACTTCTGTCTGGAAATCCTCGGCCGCACCGACATGGCCGTGCTCGAGCAATGGCACAGCGACTTCATGCGCGACTGCATCGAGCCATTGATGCTGCCAAAAGCGGTCGAGCTGCTGAAAAAGCACCGCGACGCCGGTGACAAACTGGTGATCATCACTGCCACCAACCGTTTCGTCACCGCACCGATTGCCGTGCGCCTGGGCGTTGAAACCCTGATCGCCACCGAGTGCGAGATGCAGGACGGCCGCTACACCGGGCGCAGCACCGACGTGCCGTGCTTCCGCGAAGGCAAGGTGACGCGCCTGAACCGCTGGCTGGAAGAGACCGGGCATTCGCTGGATGACAGCTACTTTTACAGCGACTCGATGAACGATTTGCCGCTGCTGGAGCAGGTGGTGAATCCGGTCGCTGTTGATCCGGACCCGAATCTACGGGCCGAAGCCGAGAAACGTGGCTGGTCGGTCATCTCACTGCGCGATTGATCTCGAGATCGGGCGCCGGGCCTTAAACCGGCTTGGCGCCCATCAACCCGGCAATCGCGACAAAGCAGACAAAACTGAACAACGCCAGGGCAAAGCTGAACCGGCCGACGCCGCCCGGCGTCTTGCGCAAGCGGTTCAAACGCACCAGCAGCCAGAACCACGCCAGCGCCGCCACGGTGTACAGCACGCTGGAGGCCAGAATCCACGTCTGCCCCAGCGGCCAGCCTACCAGATGCACCATCCACCAGCCGGTGAACGGCATGCTCAGCAACGCCAGGCCCATCAGCAGCCAGACAAACACCCGCGGCCGCTGCAACGTGCGGCTGCCCGCCGTCACATCACCCTTGCGCCGGGCCAGCAAAACCCAGACGCCCAGCCCCAGCGCACTCGCCAGCAAAACCACGGTGGCGACCATGTGCGCCGTTTTCAGGGCAGTTAACGTTTCCATTGTCGAATTTCCTTATGGCCTGCCCATCAGCGTAGCCGCTCAGCCAAGAAACAGCTGATAGGCCGGGTTGTCGCTTTCGTCCCAGTACGGGTAGCCGATTTCCGCCAGTGCGGCGGGAACCAGATGTCGCTCGTCGTGAGGCACCTGCAGGCCGGCGACCACACGACCGTCCGCCGCGCCATGGTTGCGGTAGTGGAACATCGAGATGTTCCAGCGCCCGCCGAGCTTGTTGAGGAAGTTGAACAGCGCGCCCGGACGCTCCGGGAACTCGAAGCGCAGCACCACTTCATCGACCACCTGCGCCGCGCGCCCGCCGACCATGTGGCGGATGTGCAGCTTGGCCAGTTCGTTGTCGGTCAGGTCCAGTACCGGGAAGCCCTGTTCGGTCAGACTCGCCAGCAGTGCGCTGCGCGGATCGTTTTCCGGGTGGGTCTGCACGCCGACGAAGATGTGCGCTTCGCTGCCGGTGTTGTAGCGGTAGTTGAATTCGGTGATCTGGCGCTTGCCGATGGCTTCGCAGAACGCCTTGAAGCTGCCGGCCTGCTCCGGGATGGTCACGGCGATGATCGCTTCGCGGCCTTCACCCAGCTCGGCGCGCTCGGCGACGTGGCGCAAACGGTCGAAGTTGACGTTGGCGCCGGAATCGATGGCGACGAAAGTCTTGCCGCTGACGCCGCGCTGTTCGACGTACTTCTTGATCCCCGCCACACCCAGGGCGCCGGCCGGTTCGGTGATCGAACGGGTGTCGTCGTAGATGTCCTTGATCGCCGCGCAGATCTCGTCGGTGCTGACGGTGATCACCTCATCGACGTAATCCTTGCAGATATCGAAGGTGTGCTGGCCGATCTGCGCCACCGCCACGCCGTCGGCGAAAATGCCTACGGACGGCAGCACGACGCGCTCGCCCGCCGCCATCGCCGCCTGCAGGCAGTTGGAGTCGTCGGGCTCGACGCCGATGACCTTGATGTCCGGCCGCAGGTACTTCACGTAGGCCGCAATGCCGGCGATCAGACCTCCGCCGCCCACCGGCACGAAGATCGCGTCCAGTGGCTGCGGGTGCTGGCGCAGGATTTCCATCGCCACGGTGCCCTGCCCGGCAATGGTGTGCGGATCGTCGTACGGGTGAATGTAGACGTAGCCTTTTTCATCGACCAGTTTCAGCGAGTAGGCCAGGGCTTCCGGGAACGAATCACCATGCAGCACCACTTTGCCACCACGGGAGCGCACGCCTTCGACCTTGATCTCCGGGGTGGTCTTGGGCATCACGATGGTCGCTTTCACGCCCAGCACTTTCGCCGCCAGGGCCAGGCCCTGCGCATGGTTGCCCGCCGACGCGGTGACCACGCCACGGGCGCGTTCTTCGTCGCTCAACTGGGTCAGCTTGTTGTAGGCGCCGCGAATCTTGAACGAGAACACCGGCTGCAAGTCTTCGCGCTTGAGCCAGATGTCGTTGCCCAGCCGCTCGGAGAGCTGGCGAGCGTTCTGCAGCGGGGTTTCTACGGCAACGTCATAAACGCGCGAGGTGAGGATCTTCTTGACGTACTGTTCGAGCATCGGAAAGCATCACTGAGCGGGTTGGGCAGGGCCAACGAGTCTAACCCGGCTTTCGGGCGCACGACCACACGAATCCAGAGGTTTTAGCCCGGCTTGCGGCTATAATGCCGGCCTTTCCGTTCTTACCTTGCCCGCTTCCGGAGCCCGCATGACCCAGGATCAACTCAAACAGGCCGTGGCCCAGGCCGCCGTCGACTTCATCCTTCCGAAACTCGACGACAAGAGCATCATCGGTGTCGGCACCGGCTCCACCGCCAACTGCTTCATCGACGCCCTGGCCCGGCACAAGGGCGCGTTCGATGGCGCGGTCGCCAGTTCCGAAGCCACCGCCGCGCGCCTCAAGGGCCACGGGATTCCAGTGTATGAACTGAACACGGTCAGCGACCTGGAGTTCTACATCGACGGCGCCGACGAAAGCGACGCGCACCTGAACCTGATCAAGGGTGGCGGCGCAGCCCTGACCCGCGAGAAGATCGTCGCGGCCGTGGCCAAGACCTTCATCTGCATCGCCGACGGCAGCAAACTGGTGCCGGTGCTCGGCGCGTTCCCGCTGCCGGTGGAAGTCATTCCGATGGCTCGCAGCCACGTCGCCCGCCAACTGGTGAAACTGGGCGGTGACCCGGTCTACCGTGAAGGCGTGCTGACCGACAACGGCAACATCATCCTCGACGTGCACAACCTGCAGATCACCAACCCGGTGGAGCTGGAAGCGCAGATCAATGCGATCGTCGGCGTCGTCACCAACGGCCTGTTCGCGGCGCGTCCGGCGGATCTGCTGTTGCTGGGCACCAGCGAAGGCGTGAAAACCCTGAAGGCCGAGTAAGCCTGAAGAACCTGTGGGAGCCTGTCCGCTCCCACAGGGGTTCATTGAAGAATGTCAGTTCTGGTCTGGCTTTCTGAAGACATAAAACAGATTCGGCTCACTCACCAGATACAACGTCCCGTCATCATCCATCGCGATGCCTTCCGCCTGCGGCACGGTTTTTTTCAGTCCTTGCCGGCCACCGCTCAACGACATCGTGCTCATCGGGCGCCCGTCCACATCCAGTTCCAGAATCAGCCGCGACTCGTCCGACAGCGCCAGAAGATGGCCGCTGCGCTCGTCGTATTGCAGGCTCGACAGGTCACGCACGAACATCCCGGCATCGCGTTTGGGGTTGTTGATCACATGTACAGCGTAGGATTTTTCCGGGTTGAAGTGCGGAAAGCCATGCACTTCGTAGACCAGCATCGGATCCCGCTCCTTGGCAACGAACAGGCGTTTGCCCACCGAGTCGTAGGCCAGGCCTTCAAATCCTTTGTTGCCACTCATGTGCACGCCGAGCGTCATCTGCTCGGCGTCCGCTGCATCGAGGTAAGTCGTGCCCTGCTCCAGATGAATCTTGATCAGACGCTGCTGACGCTCATCGCTGATGACGTAAGTATCGGCGCTGATGAACTCCACCGCCTCCGCATCGCCGAAGCCGATCAGCGCGACACGGCGCAGGATCCGGCCCTCCAGCGACAACTCGATCAGCTCGGCATTCTTGTTGGTGACGGTGAACAGGCTCTTGCGCACCGGATCGTAGGTCAGCGCGGAGACGTCATCGTTCAGCCCTTCGATGACCCGGGCCTCGATATCCACGTGGTACTCATCCAGATTGATCGCTTCAATGCTGTGGGGCCGCCAGTGACTTTGCAGGTTGAACCAGGCGCGCTCGAACAGACGCAGGTATTGGCCGATCGCAATCAATGCGATCAGGACAACCACCGAAAGGATGATCAGAAGTGGCTTGAGACGGGCAAATCGACGCATGCGGGCTGGGCTCGGGATCAAAACAGGCGGATGAAATATCACGCCTGTCTGAATCGAAGCTTAAAGGCCACTTGCCCCGGACGACAACCTTGCGGCGGCGGGTTGGTTATTTCTGCTTTTCGAAGCGGTAGAACAGGTTCGGCTCGCTGACCATGTACAGCGTGCCCTGCTCGTCCATGGTCACGCCTTCGGCGCGGGGGATGGTTTCCTTCAGGCCGTTGAAACCGCCGAGCAGGGTCATGAAGCTGACTTGCTCGCCTTTCTCGTCCAGCTCCAGCAGCAGGTGCGAGTCGGCAGACAGCACCAGGGTATGGCCAGTACGCGGATCGACCGCCAGGGCCGAAAGGTTGCGGATGTCCAGTTCGTCGTTCGGCAGTTTCTGCTTGTCGCCGGTGAGGGTCTGGCTGCCGTCGCTTTTCCAGGTGAACAGCGCCGGTGGACGCTCTTCGCCCAGCAGCAACTGTTGATTACGCGGGTCCCAGGCAATCGCTTCAAAAGCCTTGTTCTGGTCCTTCGACGGGCCGAGGTCGTATTTCGGGAAATCGTCGCGCTTCAGTTCGCGGGTCGCGGCGTCGACCTTGACGATGGACAGCATGTGCTCGCGCTCATCGACGATGGCCAGCAGGCCGTTGCCCAGTACGGTCACACCTTCAGGATTGCTCCATCCTACCAGCGGCATCTTGCGCAGCACGTCGCCCTGCAAGGTCAGTTCGACCAGGAACGGGTTCTTGCCCATCACCGAAAACAGGGTCTTGCTCTGCGCGTCGTATGACACGTCCGAGGCCTCGTCCTTTTCCATGCCCGGCAGCAGCTTGGCATCAATCACCACCCGATAGTCCGGCAACCAGACACTCGCCGTGCGCTCAGCCGGGCTTTCGAAGCGCTCGCGCAGCCATAGCAGGCCCCGGTCATCCCAATGCATGGCATGCGCCAGGCCGTAAGCGGCAGCGACTACCAGCAACAGCCAGTAATACCAGCGCAGGGCGAAACGTGAACGACGGGCAGGGTTGAGCTGAGTTTGAGATGACATCAGAGGACGCGTTCCGAAAATTCAGGCTATGGGTAATAGCACAAAGAGGCCGGCTCAGACGCCAGGATGACCGGAATTATCCGGACAAGATGTGAAAAAAACGGCAAATGGCCGGATTGCCCTGCGTCTTTGCAGGCTCGATCACAAATCAAAAACGGGAGGCTGCCAGCTTGAGTACTCAACTCAAACCCGCGACCTCCCGCTCGGGAACGCGATGCCGGATCAGCGCACGCTGCTGGTGAAGCGACTGGCGCCCGGCAGTTCCAGCACGATGTCATCGCCGACGTTCAGAGGACCGACGCCAACCGGCGTGCCGGTCAGGATCACGTCACCGGCCTGCAGCGAGAAGCAGCCGGCCATGTGCTGGATCATCGGCACGATCGGGTTGAGCATCGCGCTGCTGTTACCGTCCTGGCGCACTTCGCCATTGATGGTCAGGCGGATGCCGATGTCGGTCAGGTCGGAAAAGGTACTGCCGACCACGAACGGTGCAATCACCGCCGCGCCGTCGAACGACTTGGCGATTTCCCACGGCAGGCCTTTGGACTTGAGTTCGGCCTGCTTGTCGCGCAGGGTCAGGTCCAGTGCCGGGGCGAAGCCGGAGATCGCGTCCAGCACTTCTTCACGGCTCGGCTTGGTCGACAAAGGCTTGCCGATCAATACGGCGATTTCCGCTTCGTAATGCACGGAGCCGCGCTCGGTCGGAATGCTGAAACCGCCTTCCAGCGGCACCACGCAACTGCCCGGCTTGATGAACAGCAGCGGCTCGGTAGGGACCGGGTTGTCCAGTTCCTTGGCGTGTTCGGCGTAGTTACGGCCGATACACACCACTTTCCCCAGCGGAAAATGAATCCGCGTACCGTCGACATACTGGTGCTGATAGCTCATTACCGACTCCTGCCTTCATTGATTCATCAGGGATTGCCAATCAAACCGCGAAGATCTTGCCCGGGTTCATGATGCCGTTCGGGTCGAACACCGCCTTGACCGCTTTCATGTATTCGATTTCCACCGGCGAACGGCTGTAGGTCAAGTAGTCGCGCTTGGTCATGCCCACGCCGTGTTCGGCGGAGATCGAACCGTTGTACTTCTCGACGGTTTCGAACACCCACCTGTTGACGGTCGCGCACTTGGCGAAAAACTCGTCCTTGCTCAGGTTGTCCGGCTTGAGGATGTTCAGGTGCAAGTTGCCATCGCCGATGTGGCCGAACCAGACGATTTCGAAGTCTGGATAATGCTTGCCGACGATCGCATCGATCTCCCGCAGGAACGCCGGGACTTTCGAGACGGTGACCGAGATGTCGTTCTTGTACGGCGTCCAGTGGGAGATGGTTTCGGAGATGTACTCGCGCAACTTCCACAGGTTCTGCAATTGGGTTTCGCTCTGGCTCATCACGCCGTCCAGCACCCAACCCTGTTCCACACAATGCTCGAAGGTTTCGAGGGCGCTGTTGGCCACTTCTTCGGTGGTCGCCTCGAATTCCAGCAAGGCGTAGAACGGGCAATCGGTTTCGAACGGTGCCGGGACATCGCCACGGCCCATGACCTTGGCCAGAGCCTTGTCGGAGAAGAATTCGAACGCAGTCAGGTCGAGCTTGCCCTGGAAGGCGTGCAGCACCGGCATGATCGAGTCGAAATCGGCGGTACCGAGGACCATCGCGGTCAGGTTTTTCGGCGCACGATCCAGACGCATGGTGGCCTCGACCACGAAGCCGAGAGTGCCTTCGGCGCCGATGAACAGCTGCCGCAGGTCGTAACCGGTGGCGTTCTTGATCAGGTCCTTGTTCAGTTCCAGCACATCGCCCTTGCCAGTGACCACTTTCATGCCCGCCACCCAATTGCGGGTCATGCCGTAGCGAATGACCTTGATCCCGCCGGCATTGGTGCCGATATTGCCGCCAATCTGGCTGGAACCGGCGGAAGCGAAGTCCACCGGGTAGTACAGGTGATGTTCTTCGGCCGCGTTCTGCAATTGCTCGGTGACCACGCCCGGCTGGCACACAGCGGTGCGATCAGTGAGGTTGATGTCGAGAATCTGGTTCATGTAGTCGAACGACACCACCACTTCGCCATTGGCGGCCACGGCAGCGGCGGAAAGACCGGTACGGCCGCCCGAAGGCACCAGCGCCACTTTATGCTCGTTGGCCCAGCGGACGATGGCCTGCACTTGTTCGATGGTCTTGGGGAACACGATGGCGCTCGGCGCCGGGGCGAAGTGCTTGGTCCAATCCTTGCCGTACGCGTTCAGGGAGTCGGCATCGGTCAGGACCTTGCCAGGCTCGACCAGGGTCTTCAGTTCATCAATCAGGGCAGGATTGGTCATCGACAGAACTCTCGAACAATTCATGGTCATCCTGAGAACGCTTCACGTCGCAGGAATGAGTGATTAGCGGGGCGGCTATGCTAGCATACCGACCCCGCAGGCCAGTGCCCAAGGCCGGTTCTGCGGTGACGGCTTTCTTGCCGTGCGGGTCAGCTCCAGGCTGCTCCCCTCCCTGCCATTTTTCTCCGGGATACAGGTTTACGCAGATGAGCAAGACTTCTCTCGATAAGAGCAAGATCAAGTTCCTTCTTCTCGAAGGCGTCCACCAATCGGCTGTCGACGTCCTCAAGGCGGCGGGCTATACCAGCATCGAATACCTGACTGGCTCCCTGCCGGAAGACCAGCTCAAGGAAAAGATCGCTGACGCTCACTTCATCGGCATTCGTTCGCGCACCCAACTGACCGAAGAGATCTTCGATCACGCGAAGAAGCTGGTGGCAGTCGGCTGTTTCTGCATCGGCACCAACCAGGTCGACCTGGAAGCGGCCCGCGAGCGCGGTATCGCCGTGTTCAACGCACCGTACTCCAACACCCGCTCCGTAGCCGAGCTGGTGCTGGCCGAAGCGATCCTGCTGCTGCGCGGCATCCCCGAGAAAAACGCTTCCTGCCACCGTGGCGGCTGGATCAAGTCAGCGGCCAACTCCTTCGAGATCCGCGGCAAGAAACTGGGCATCGTCGGCTACGGCTCGATCGGTACTCAGCTGTCGGTCCTGGCTGAAGGCCTGGGCATGCAGGTGTTCTTCTACGACACCGTGACCAAGCTGCCACTGGGCAACGCGACCCAGGTCGGCAACCTGCACGAGCTGTTGGGCATGTCTGACATCGTCACCCTGCACGTTCCGGAAACCGCTGCGACCCAATGGATGATCGGCGAGAAGGAAATCCGCGCCATCAAGAAGGGCGGCATCCTGATCAACGCGGCACGCGGTACCGTGGTCGAGCTGGATCACCTGGCCGCTGCGATCAAGGACAAGCACCTGATCGGCGCCGCCATCGACGTGTTCCCGGTCGAGCCACGCTCCAACGACGAAGAGTTCGAAAGCCCGCTCCGTGGCCTGGACAACGTGATCCTGACCCCGCACATCGGCGGCTCCACCGCTGAAGCGCAGGCCAATATCGGTCTGGAAGTGGCAGAAAAACTGGTCAAGTACAGCGACAACGGTACTTCCGTATCGTCCGTGAACTTCCCGGAAGTGGCCCTGCCGGCTCACCCTGGCAAGCACCGTCTGCTGCACATCCACGAGAACATCCCGGGTGTGATGAGCGAGATCAACAAGGTCTTCGCCGAAAACGGCATCAACATCTCCGGTCAGTTCCTGCAGACCAACGAGAAGGTCGGCTACGTGGTGATCGACGTCGACGCCGAATACTCGGAGCTGGCGCAAGAGAAGCTGCAACACGTCAACGGCACCATCCGTAGCCGCGTATTGTTCTGATCCGGCGCCGAGCCACAAAAAAGGGAGCCCCTCGGGGCTCCCTTTTTCATGCCGGTGAAAAAATCATTCCACAGTGATGGTGATTTTCTTCGAGACCACGGGCGGATCGAAAGCCATGTGGTTCTTGTCGCCCAGCTCCAGCTGCAAGGTGTGCTTGCCTGGTGCCAGTTTGATTTCTGCGAACGTCTGGGCCTTGCCGAAATGCATGTGGTTGGCGTCGGTCGGCACCACTGCGCCGGCCGGAACAATCTCCTTGGCGTCGATCAGCAGATGGTGGTGACCGGTATTCGGCGTGGCATCACCGGCCGGTGCCAGCGCGACATCCTTGGTGCCGAACTTGACGGTGAAGGTCTGCGAAACCTTCGCGCCGTCCTCGGGAGAAACGATGAACACTTCGGCCCCCTTCGGCGCAGGCGTAGCCGCACTGGCCAGCACCGAAACGCCCATCAGCAAACCAGCCAAAGCAGCACGTGACATGAATGTTTTCATTCTCTTCTCCAGTTTTTCCGTAAAATCCGCGCGGTCATGACAACTTCATGACCATTCGTTGTCGAAGGCACTCGACAACCATAGCAAAGCGAGCCTGACCAACAGGCCGCGACAATGATTTCAAAGGAGTGACCATGCGTTTTCTGCCTGGCCTGATCTGCCTGCTACCCCTTCTGAGCCCGCTGGCTCACGCCGAACTGATTGATGACGTCAACGACCGTGGCGAGTTGCGCATAGCCCTTGAGGCTAATACACCGCCCTTCAATTTCAAGGACGGCGACACACTCACGGGGTTCGAGGTCGAGCTTGGGCAACTGCTGGCCAACGAGCTGGATGTGCGCGCCGACTTCATCGTCACCGACGAAGCCGATCTGCTCCAGGGTGTCGAAAGCGGCAAGTACGACGTCGCGCTCAACCACATAGCACTGACAGCGGCGCTCAAGGATCGTTTCGATTTCAGCGAACCTTACAGTCAGGTCAATGCGCAGCTGCTGGCGAAAAAGGATGAACAGCCCCGCCCGTTGGTGCTGGTCCAGGCACTGACTGAAGAGAAACCGAAGATCGGCCCACCGGTGGATCTGGCGATTCCGTTTCAGAAGGGCAACCCGGCGTTTCACGCGAGTCTTGAGAATGCGTTGCAGCGGATCAGGGCGGATGGGCGGCTGGAAGCGCTGTCGAAGAAGTGGTTGAGCGTGCAGGCCTCTGAAGACCTGAAGTGACGGTGTCTAGTCGAGCGCCTTGAGCGCTTGTGCAGCCTGCGGCAGTTCAAGTTCGCTGAAGACTTGCACGCCATGGCGCTTGAGCAAGGCTGCCGTGACACCCTCGCCACTCACCTTCACGCCACTGAACGTCCCGTCATAGGTCAGCAGATTCCCGCAGGAAGGACTGTTGGCCTTGAGCACCGCCACCCGAATCCCGTGCTTTTGCACCAGAGCCAGCGCCTGCCGCGCACCGTCGAGAAACTGCGCACTGACGTCCTCGCCTTCAGTGGTGATCACCGCCGCAAGGCCATCGAGCACTTCACCGCCCTGCCCGCCGGGAATCTCCGCCGCCGCCCGAGGCGTCGGCAGACCACCGGCCACTTCCGGGCACAATGGCACGACGCGCCCCTCGGCAATCCACTGTTCCAGCAGATCGAACGGCCCGCTGGCCCCACCGTCGTAACGCACGCGATGGCCCAGCAGGCAGCGACTGACGAGGATCTTCTGCATCTCAGAACGGCTCGTTGCCACGGCGGCGAAACCAGCCGGTCAGCGACAAGCGCTCGCGCTGCGCCGGCAACACTTCGTGGGGCACTTCACCGGACAGAAACACCACCAGACAACCACCGGTGGGTTGCACGTCATGGACCCGATCACCTTCCAGATACATGCGCAGTTGTCCGCCATCCTCCGGCAGCCAGCCGTCGTTGAGGTAGATCACTGCCGAAACCATGCGCCGGTCATCGTCGCGAAAACGGTCGACATGCTTGCGGTAGAACGCACCCGGCGGGTACAGGGCGAAATGGCATTCGAAGTCCTCCAGACCGAGGAACAGTCCGCGATTGAGCGCCTCGCGCAGGCTGTCCATCAGGTTCAGATAACGGTCGCTGGCCTCAGCCTGACCGGGATCGATCCATTGGATATGGTCGCCGCGAATGCCCTCGCGGACCTCCGAAAACGGCCCGCGTCCGACGCCCGCCGGCGCCAGTTCACCTTCGGCCTCACGTTTACGGCACTCGGCGGCCAGCGCGCGGGTCAGATCCGCAGGCAGGAATATGTTCTGCTGCGACCAGCCACGCTCGGCCAGGTCGTCGACGATACGTAACAGCAGCGGGTGTTCAGAGGATATTTGCATGGCGCGCATAGTATGCCTGCGGCAAGAATTCCGACAGAGCCACGCGGCGGCTTGATACGAATTCTCGACAAGTACTGGCACCGCACGGAGAATAGTCCGCTGCCGACAGGAGTCCCTATGCGCCGTTTGCTTTTTTCACTGTTGATGTTCTGCGTTTTGCCCGCCTGGGCAGACGGCCACGACCAGTTGTACAAGGTCGCCGGCTGGCCGGACCAACGTGCGCATTTCAATGACGCCCTGAGCGCCGCGCAACAGCGTTACCAGAGCAGCCTGCCGCCGGCGGTGTTTCAGGCGCTGGTAAACAACAGCAACCAGCGCTTTGCCCCCCAGGCCGTGGATCAACGGGCCGAAGCGCAACTGCGCAAGAACCTCGCCGATCCGAAACCGGCCCTTTCGTTCTTTCAGTCACCACTGGGCAAGAAGATCGTAGCCGCCGAACTGCTGGCGACCCGTCGCGACCAATTGGCGAAAAATGCCAAGGGCCTGCCGAAGATGCCGGCCAGCGACAGTCGCCTGCTGATCATCGGTCACCTCGCCCAGGCCCTGCCCGCCCGCGAAGCCGGTGCCGAAGTCAGCCTGGCGATTGCCGGCGTGGCGGCGGACAGCCTGAGTTCGATGATCCCCGGCCTGCTCGGTGGCGGTCAGGCCCAGGGCATGTTGAACGGTCAGCGTCAGCGCCTGATGGATCAGATCGGCGCCGACCTGAACAACACGCTGCTGTACGTCTATCGCGACTTGTCGGATGAAGAACTGGAAGAGTTCGCGACCTTCGCCGAATCCACCGAAGGCAAGGCCTACTATCAGGCCGCGCTGGCAGCAATCCGCGCCGGGCTGGCCGTCGGCCAGAGCACCTCGAACCTCAGTCAGTGACCTAGGGATTGCGGCCCTTGATCCGCTTGCTCAGAAACTCGAAATATTCCTCGCGCATCGGTGCCGTCTCATTGGCCAGGTGATGCCGCGCCTCGGCCAGCAGCAGAATCTGCGGCCGGTCGAATTTCCATTTCATCACTTGCAGGTTGTGTTGCCAGTCCACGGTCATGTCCGCCTGTCCCTGGACGATCAGCGGACGGCGCGAACTCTTCTTCGCGTATTCCACCCGCTTGATCCAGCGTGACAAAGCCCCGACCCACGCCGTTGGCAGACGTTTGGGCTGCAACGGATCGGCCTGCAGGAACGGCAGGAAATCCGGATCGTTGGAGTTCTCGCTGAAGCGCCGGGCGATGCCCCGGACGAAGGGCCGCAACAGGTAATAACTGAATTGCGACCAGCCCCAGGCCCGTGGGCGCACCAGCGGCGCCAGCAAAATCAACTGGCCCTGGGCCGGACTGTTCTCACCGTGATTGAGCACGTGATCGACAATGATCGCCCCGCCGGTGCTTTGCCCGCACAGGTGCCACGGCTGCGGCAACGCAATCGAGCGCGCCTCGGCGAACAGACCCTGCAGCGCATCCTGATACTCGGAGAAATCGCGGATGCTCGCCCGTGGCCCGCTCGACAGACCATGCCCGGGCAAGTCACAGGCAATCACCGCAAACCCCAGATCCAGCGCCCACTCGATCACATGCCGGTAGAGGCCGGTGTGATCATAAAAACCGTGCACCAGAAACAGCGTGGCCTTGGCCGTTTCCGCCGGCCACCAGCAATGGCTGACCAGTTCATAACCATCGACGTCGAAGCGCCCCATGCCGCGCCAGACATCGCGCTCCGGGAAGTCGGTCTGGTAGAACCGCTGATACGCCTTCGCCTCCTCGGACAACGGCTGCCACTCGGCCAACGGCTTGAGGCTCGCACGTAAATGATCGGGATCGAAAGCAACAGACATGGGCAATTCCAGAACGGTAAACAGACTTTATCGGCCAGCGATATTCATCTGTAGAAGCAAGCATGGCAAGCTAGCCCGCTCTCGAGGAACCAAATCCATGCGCCGGCCCTACCGCACCGCACTGTTTGCCAGCCTGCTCGCCATCGTGTGTGCCGGCGTGCTGTGGGCTGCGTACGACTGGTTCCAGGGCCGCTACCTGCGGGCGTTCAGCGAACACACCGCGGTGTTTTCCGGCGACCCGTTGCGCCTGCCCGACGACCTCGCCGGCCCCGGCAATATCCGCTTGGTGCACTTCTGGGACCCGGCCTGCCCGTGCAACGTCGGCAATCAACAGCACCTGACCGAGATGGTCGAACAATTCGGCCCCAAGGGTGTGGAGTTCTTCGCCGTGCAGAAGGCCGGCAGCCACGGCCAGTTGCCCGCCACCCTCAGCAACCTCAAGACCATCGCGGTGCTGCCCGGCTCCGAACAGATCCCCGCCAGCCCGGCCGTGGCGATCTGGGACCGCAGCGGCCAGCTGGCGTACTTTGGCCCCTACAGCGAAGGCCTGACCTGTAATTCCAGCAACAGTTTTATCGAACCGATCCTGCAGGCGTTGAGTGATGATCGTCCGGTGAGTGCGACTCATACGTTGGCGGTGGGGTGTTATTGTCCATGGGTGAGTGGGGAGTGATCAGCCTCGGGTCCACGATAGACATTACATCAACCCCAAAAGACGCCAGAAACATACTGACAGCCAAAAACTAAACCGCCTTGAATCCAGGCTTGTTATTGGCAGCGCGCCACTCTTTGACCTCCTTTACAACTCCTTCAGGACTGTCATCTCTATCATCTCTTGGGTAATAGATCAGATCCGAGCCGTCCGGATGCTCTGTTAACCGCCTGAACTCAATTACCAGTTTTACACCTTCCTCCTCTGTTCGAGCACCAGCATCAAAAATAGAAATTACAAAATCCAAAAATTCCGCTTCCGTATAGTCTGAAATATTTAACATCCCCTCATCCTACGAAATCGCACTCCTGACAAAAATATGCCAGGAGCGCTGTGATAACTTAATAAATCAATTTTTAAACCCAGGCTTTCCGTTGGCAGCCCGCCACTCTTTAACTTCCTTCACAATACCTTCCGGGCTATCCTCTCTATCATTCCGTGGATAGTAAATCAAATCCGAACCATCTGGATGTTCAGTCAATCGCTCAAACTCAAAAATCAATTTAACATCTTCCTCTTCCGTCCTTACCCCACTATCACAAATCTCAACCACAAAATCCAAAAACTCTTTTTCCGTATAGTCGGAAATTAACTTGTCACTCATATTGACTCTCCTTCTTATGAATTTCCTTATGACGACGAGGAGTAACTATCCGAATGTTTTCAAGACCATAAACATTACCGCCGCTTGAGATTCTTATCTTGTGATGCAACTCAAATTTCACTGCCTCTCCTGCTCGCTCCACTTTTGAAACGTAGGGTGATTTTCCTTTCTCCATCGTAGACCGGTTCTGTTTTTGAAACTGAACCGCCAACTCCGGATCCCCGGCCACCGCCTTCCAGAACGCCTCCCGAAACGCCCGAAAATTCCTGAACTCCCGCCCTCGCAACTGATCGGCAATCTGCACTGGCACCGGCGCGCCTTCGCCTTGCGATGCGCTGGCAAGCCAGTTCCCCGACACCACCTGACCCACCCCTGTCACGACGCCCGGATCCTCCCGCCGGTCCCGAAACATGATGTAGTTCGGCGGCAGCCCGGAGTCCAGCGGGAACACCAGGACATAGTCATCGAATCCGGCTTCGGAAACCGCCGGGAACGAATCGAGGCGTCCCTCGACCGGTATCACCGTCGCTCCGGTGTAGACAGGTGAATCCGTCGGTTCGGCCGGTGAGATTGTCGAGCTGTTGCCCGGGTTTACGATCGGCGTCCAGGTCAGGGTGCGTGGCGGAACATCGGCGGTGGTTGCGGTGTAGACGTGGCGCTCGGCGTCGTAAGCAGCCGCCACCACCCTGGTGGCCGACGGAATACTCCGCCCATCAGTCTTGACGACAAAAACCTCTGACTGCCCATTCGTGTCGGTCTTTGAACTGACACGGTAAGGCAGATCAACCGTCCCGCCAGCCGCCGCGATGGCGTACAGATCTGACGCAAATTCTGGCGCGAGGTCCGACAGTGGCGTACTGAACGCGTAACGGTCCGGCAACTCCCCGTTGCCCAGCTTCGACGAGTAGACCAACGCTGAAACACCGACGACAGCGCCCGCCCCGACGCTGGCCGCCAGACTGCCCAAAGCCGCGATGGCGCTGCGAACCGCCGCTTGCAGGCTGGCCGAAGCGGCCTCGGCAACTGCCAGTACTCCCGCCGAAGTCATGAACAGCGGTCCTGCCGCAGAAGTGGCACCCGGGGCGCGGAAGGTATGGGCGGAACGCAGCGCCTCTGCCGCTATACGCGCTTGCTCTTCGGCAAGGCGCCTGGCCTCTGCTTCTGCGGCGACCCGCGCCTCCTCCCGTATACGCGCCTGCTCCTCGGCAACACGCCGGGCCTCAGCCTCCGCGGCAATACGCGCCTGCTCCTGCAACTGCCGAGCTTCCTGTTCCTTGGCAATGCGTATCTGCTCCTGCAGACGCTCCGCCTCTTGGGCGCGGGCGATCAGACCGGCAAAAGCGTCCGCAGCCGCAGCCATGTGCCGGGCACTTTCCGAGTGCAGAAGTGACGCGTGATAGTCCTGCCAGCGCTTGCCCAGATCCGTAGTAGCCTGCAGGTCCACCAGGTTCTTCAGTGCTTCGAGCTCAGGCTTGCTCAACGGGAAGTTGATCGCAGGGTTGGCGATTGCATAGGGCCGGACTGCGGCCTGCTCGGCGGCGCTGATGCTGTCCGCTGCGAATTTATAGTTCGTGAGCGTTTGAGAGAGACTGCCACCGGTTGTGCCCGCAATGGCGGCTATTTTTTCAACGAGAAAACCCGGCAGAAACTGGAAGCGGATATTCGTTTCCAGATTGACCACGGAGAGCCTTTCAGCAGAAAGAATTTGCTGGGCGACCCGAGTGGTCTGAGTCGCAGTTTCGACCTGGACTCTTCTTGCCGCCAACTCCGGAAGTTGATTGGCAATAATCGCCATCACCCAGGAAAGACGCCGCAGCTCCATTGCCGCGCGGTAGGCCCTGTCGATGGCGGCATACGCAACGGAGACATCCGGAACGGGCGACGCCAGACTTTCCCGGATTTTTCTGAAGGACAGATCCTTCATCAGAAAGAATGGATTATGGCCATACAACGAGTAAGCAGTCTCGGAATGCGCGCGATATTCCAATAGCTTTGCGTGAATAACCTGAAGGGTTATTTCCTGATCGGCCTTTACTTTCTGAACCGGAGACAGGCCAACACCGGCAACTTGCCTGGCGTGTTCTACTTCATTGTTCGAGGCCATCAGGATATTGCTGAATACTCCAGCGTACTCAAGATCAATATGTGCCTGAGCATTCTGCTGCTCATGCATCAAGTCATCCCAAATGAACGGGGTTAACGGATCAAGTTTGCCGGAGCCTTGCCCGGTGCCTCTGTGCGGCCCTTCATTCAACCCCCAACTTCCCGAAAAATAGCCACCCTGCCCCAATCGAACCGGCGCAAATGTCCGAACGGGTATCGGTGCCAGTTCATATTTCCCCGGTGCGATTTGTTTGTGCGGCCCAAGATAATTTCCAACATCACTCATACGACTTCTCCATGTCAGTTATTCCATGTATCGAATTCGCAAACTTTGTTTTGGTCCTCTGTTTTTTTCTCGAGGTCTTTTATAGGCCTGCCCCGTTAAACGCCGCAATAACAAACATGTAGTGCACTTCCCGAAAACCTGAAGGAAACTTCCTATTCGAGAAATACTGTGTTATGAAATCCCGGTTGCGAGCTTCAACTAGATCCGCACCATCAATGCCTTCATATAAATAGAACGACAGGGAGCAGAATTTTCATGAAACGAGGCCTGACCGTACTTGCGTTGCTGATCGTCATTCCCGCCATCGGGGTTGGCGGCTACCTCTACAGCAAGCAACCGACGCGTCAGGGCCAAGTGGAACTGCGCAACCTGCAAGGTTCGGTGACCGTGCGTTACGACGAGCGCGGCGTGCCGCACATCCGCGCCGAAAACGAAACCGACCTCTACCGTGCCCTCGGTTATGTGCACGCCCAGGACCGGCTGTTCCAGATGGAAGCCATGCGCCGCCTGGCCCGGGGTGAACTGGCGGAAGTGCTCGGGCCGAAGCTGCTCGACACCGACAAGTTGTTCCGCAGCCTGCGCATCCGCGAGCGCGCCGCCAGTTACGTGGCCGGTCTCGATAAGCAGTCACCGGCGTGGAAGGCCCTGCAAGCCTATCTGGACGGCATCAACCAGTATCAGGACTCGCACGCCGCCCCGGTCGAGTTCGACGTGCTGGGCATCCCCAAGCGGCCGTTCACTGCCGAAGACACCATCAGCGTCGCCGGTTACATGGCTTACAGCTTCGCCGCTGCGTTTCGCACCGAACCGCTGCTGACCTACGTGCGCGATCAGCTCGGCGCCGATTACCTCAACGTCTTCGACCTTGAGTGGCAGCCCAAGGGCGTGCTCGCCAAGGGCCATGCCGGCAAAGCACCGGCGCTCGCTGCCGAAGACTGGAAAGACCTGAACGCCCTCGCCCGCCTCAGTGAGCAGGCGCTGATCGACAACGGCCTGCCGCAGTACGAAGGCAGCAACGCCTGGGTGATTGCCGGCAGCCGCAGCAAGGGCGGCAAGGCATTGTTGGCCGGCGACCCGCACATCCGCTTCTCGGTGCCGTCGGTGTGGTACGAAGCGCAGCTGTCGGCGCCGGGTTTTGAACTTTACGGCCATCATCAGGCGCTGGTGCCGTTTGCGTTTCTGGGGCACAACGTGGATTTCGGCTGGAGCCTGACCATGTTCCAGAACGATGACCTGGACCTGATCGCCGAGAAGGTCAATCCGGACAACCCGAATCAGGTCTGGTATCACGGCCAGTGGACCGACATGGTCAGCACCGAACAGCAGATTGCGGTGAAGGGCCAGGCGCCGGTGACCATCACCCTGCGCCAGTCGCCTCACGGGCCGATCGTCAACGATGCCCTCGGCAGCGCCGCCGGAAAAACCCCGATTGCCATGTGGTGGGCGTTCCTCGAAACGCCGAACCCGATTCTCGAAGGCTTCTACCAGCTCAACCGTGCCGACACCCTGGCCAAGGCCCGCGCCGCAGCGGCCAAGGTGCAGGCGCCGGGGCTGAACATCGTCTATGCCAACGCCAAGGGCGATATCGCCTGGTGGGCCTCGGCGCTGCTGCCCAAGCGGCCAGCCGGCGTGAAACCTGGCTTCATTCTCGACGGCAGCGGCAATCAGGCCGACAAGGACGGGTACTTCCCGTTCAGCGCCAACCCGCAGGAAGAGAACCCGGCGCGGGGCTATATCGTCTCGGCCAACTTCCAGCCCGTATCGCCGACCGGCATGGAGATTCCCGGTTACTACAACCTCGCCGACCGTGGCCAGCAACTCAACCGTCAGCTCGCCGACAAGAACGTGAAGTGGGACAACGAAGCCAACCAGAAGCTGCAACTGGGCACCACCACCGGCTATGGCCCGCGCGTACTGGCGCCATTGTTGCCGGTATTGCGTGAAGTGGTGACCGACCCGGCGCAGCTGAAACTGGTCGAGCAACTGGCGCAGTGGCAAGGCGACTACCCGCTGGATTCGGTCAGTGCCACGGTGTTCAATCAGTTCCTCTACGACCTGGCCGACGCGGCGATGCGCGATGAGCTGGGCAACGACATGTTCGAGACTCTGCTGTCGACCCGAGTGCTCGACGCCGCGCTGCCGCGACTGGCGGCGAACGCCGACTCACCGTGGTGGGACAATCGCAACACCCCGGGCAAGGAAACCCGCGCCGACACCGTGCGCACCGCGTGGCAGGCGAGCATGACCCACCTGAAGCAGACCCTCGGCGACGATGCCTCCGGCTGGCAATGGGGCAAGGCGCACACGCTGACCCACGGACATCCGCTGGGGCAGCAGAAACCGCTGGACCGGATTTTCAACGTAGGCCCGTTCGCCGCACCCGGCTCCCATGAAGTACCGAACAACCTCTCGGCGAAGATCGGCCCGGCGCCGTGGCCGGTAACCTACGGTCCGTCGACTCGGCGGCTGGTGGACTTCGCCGACCCGGCCCACAGCCTGACCATCAACCCGGTCGGCCAGAGCGGCGTGCCGTTCGACAGCCACTATGACGATCAGGCGGAGGCTTATGTGGACGGGCTGTATGTGCAGGCGCATTTCAGTGAGGAAGAGGTGACGGCGAATACGCGCAGTACCTTGAAGCTGTTGCCGGCGCGGGCGGCGCAATAAGCGCCGTTCAAACCATCGCCGCAAAATTCAACCGAAACTGCTGCGGCGTCACCCCCAGCCTCCGGTTGAACACGCTGCGCATGTGTTGCGCATCGCGAAACCCGCACTGATACGCCACCGTCTTCAGCGGCGCCGTGGTGCTTTCAAGCATCACCCGCGCCGCATCCACCCGCGCCCGCTCGACGAATTCCGCCGGGGTGACTTTCGCTTCGCGAGCAAACACCCGGGAGAAATTCCTCGCACTCATGTTCGCGGCATTCGCCAGGTCGGCGATGGTCAGATCGCCGGTGAGATTGGCCAGCACATACAGCTGCACCATCGCCACTGCCGACGTCGGTTCGGCGTGAGGCGTGAGGAACGGGCTGAATTGCGACTGCCCGCCCGAGCGCTGGGTAAACACCACCAGCCGCTTGGCCACGCTCAGCGCCACTTCGGCCCCGTAATCTCGCGCCAGCAGGTACAGCGACAGATCGATCCCCGCCGTCACACCCGCCGAGGTGTAAAGCTGACCATCCTCGACGTACAGCCGGTCAGCCTCGACCCGACTGGACGGGCACAACTGCGCCAGCGCCTCGGCGTCGTTCCAGTGGGTGGTGACCGTGCGCCCGTCCAGCAATCCCGCACGAACCAGCATGAACGCACCGTTGCAGATCGAGCCGAACCGCCGCGCCCGCCCACAGGCCTCACGCAGCCAGGCATCGAACGTCTCGCCGAAATCCAGAAACGGCAACTGCGGCCCGCCGGCCACCAGCAACAAGTCATAAGCTTCCCGCACGTCGCTGAAATGCCGATGCGCACTCAGGGTCAGCCCGTTGGAGCACGCCATCGGCCCGTGTTCGACGCCGATCACTTCAAGCCGGTAATGATCCTCCGGCGCCAGAAAGCGATTGGCCTCGGCGAACACGTCCATGGGCCCGCTGACGTCCAGCGCCTGCACGCCGGGGAACACCACGATGGCGACGGTTTTGTTCATGGCGATGTCGGCTCCCTGAAATGGCGAATCAGCGCCAACGCTAGCCAATCCGCGCCGCAGAAGCGAGCTGGCACGATTTGCAGGTGGAATGGCAAGGATCGCAGCCATGGATCGATTGTCCGGTTTTGCCCCCGGGAACAGACTTTCCCCATCAGCGCCACGACGGCGTTTTCGACGAGGAAGCTCAACATGACCACGACCATCGCCGGTATCAAGATCCCCGACAGCGCCCTCGCCCGGGCCACCACCGAGTACATACGCGACATCGAATCCGACCTGCTTTACCACCACTCGCGCCGGGTGTTTCTGTTCGGTGCCTTGAGCGGCGAACGCCGGCAACTGGCCTACGATCCGGAGCTGCTGTACGTCGGCGCGATGTTCCACGATCTGGGTCTGGTCGAAGGTCACCGCAGCGATGACGAACGTTTCGAAGTCGATGGCGCCAATGCGGCGGCGGCGTTCCTCAAGCCCTACGGATTGAGCGACGACAACATCGAACAGGTCTGGCTGTCGATCGCCCTGCACACCACGCCGGGGGTGCCGAAGCATCTGCGGCCGACCGTGGCGCTGGTGACCGCAGGTGTCGAGATGGATGTGCTGGGCATGGACTACGCGGCGTTCACCACGGTGCAGCGCGAGGCGGTGGTGCATGCGCATCCACGGGGTGAGGGTTTCAAGGAATGCATCATCTGCGCGTTTGCCGATGGCTTGCGTCATCGCCCACAGACGACGTTCGGCAATGTGAAGACCGATGTGCTGAAAGATCAGATGCCGGGGTTCAAGCCGATGAACTTTGTCGAGGTCATCCGCCAATCACTCTGGGTCTCCTGACGAGCATAAAAAAACCTCGCGGCCGTTACCGGTCGCGAGGTTTTTTGTGTCTGCAGACTTAAGCCGCTTCCGGCGTCTGCGCCCGGCGCACGTCCGGTTGTTTCCACGAATCGGCAGCGCTTTCTTCGATGGCTTGCTGGATCGCCTTGCGGCGCGATTCTTCGGCACGACGGCTGAAGAACCAGACCATGAAGGTCACCAGCGACACCGCCAGCAGAATCAGGCTGGCCACGGCGTTGATCTCAGGCTTCACGCCCAGACGCACCGCCGAGAACACTTCCATCGGCAGGGTCGTCGAACCCGGGCCGGACACAAAGCTCGCCAGCACCAGATCGTCCAGCGACAGGGCGAACGACATCATGCCGCCCGCCGCCAGCGACGGCGCGATCATCGGGATGGTGATCAGGAAGAACACCTTCCACGGCCGCGCACCCAGGTCCATCGCCGCCTCTTCGATCGACAGGTCCAGCTCACGCAGACGCGCCGACACCACTACCGCCACATACGCCGCACAGAACGTCGTGTGGGCGATCCAGATGGTGACGATGCCACGCTCCTGGGGCCAGCCGATCATCTGCGCCATGGCCACGAACAGCAGCAACAGCGACAGACCGGTAATCACCTCGGGCATGACCAGCGGCGCGGTGACCAGGCCACCGAACAGCGTGCGGCCCTTGAAGCGGGTGATGCGAGTCAGGACGAACGCCGCCAGCGTACCCAGCGCCACTGCCGCAACAGCGGTGTAGCAGGCAATTTCCAGCGAGCGCACCACCGAGCCCATCAGTTGGGTGTTGTCGAGCAGGCCGACGTACCACTTGATCGACCAGCCGCCCCATACCGTCACCAGTTTCGAGGCGTTGAACGAGTAGATCACCAGGATCAGCATCGGCAGGTAGATGAACAACAGGCCGAGCACCAGCATCAGGCTGGAGAAACGGAAGCGCTTCATTCTTTACCCTCCATTTCCTTGGCCTGGCTACGGTTGAACAGGATGATCGGCACGATCAGGATCGCCAGCATCACCACCGCCAGGGCGGACGCCACCGGCCAGTCGCGGTTGTTGAAGAACTCTTGCCAGAGCACTTTACCGATCATCAGGGTTTCCGGACCGCCGAGCAGTTCCGGGATCACGAACTCGCCCACCACCGGGATGAACACCAGCATGCAGCCGGCGATGATCCCGTTCTTGGACAGCGGCACGGTGATTTTCCAGAAGCTGTTGAAGGTGCTCGAACCCAGGTCCGACGCGGCCTCCAGCAGGCTGGTGTCGTGCTTTACCAGGTTGGCGTACAGCGGCAGGATCATGAACGGCAGGTACGAATAGACGACGCCGATGTACACCGCGAGGTTGGTGTTGAGGATCTGCAGCGGCTCGTCGATGAAACCCATGCTCATCAGGAAACCGTTGAGCAGGCCGTTGTTGCTGAGGATGCCCATCCACGCATAGACGCGGATCAGGATCGCGGTCCAGGTCGGCATCATGATCAGCAGCACCAGCACCGTCTGCACTTCCTTGCGGGCGCTGGCGATGGCGTAGGCCATCGGGTAGCCGATCAGCAGGCACAGCAGCGTGCTGAAGAACGCCATCTTCAACGAACCGAGGTACGCCGAGATGTACAGTTCGTCATCGCCGAGCATCGCGTAATTGCCCAGGTTCAGCAGCAATTGCAGCTTCTGCTCGGCGTAGGTGTAGATCTCGGTGTACGGCGGAATGGCCACATCCGCTTCGGCGAAGCTGATCTTCAGAACGATGAAGAACGGCAGCATGAAGAACAGGAACAGCCAGATGAACGGCACCCCGATGACCAGTTGGCGGCCACCGGGAATTATTCGATTGAGCCGGCGTTTGAATTTGCGCATGTTCATGAGCGAAGTACCACGCCGCTGTCATCTTCCCAGTACACGTACACCTGATCGCCCCAGGTCGGACGTGCGCCACGGCGTTCGGCGTTGGCCACGAACGACTGCACCAGCTTGCCGCTCGGCAATTCGACGTAGAACACCGAGTGGCCGCCGAGGTAGGCGATGTCGTGCACCTTGCCGCTGGACCAGTTGTACTCGCAAGTCGGCATTTCGGCGGTGACCAGCAGCTTCTCCGGACGGATCGCGTAGGTCACGGACTTGTCCTGCACCGAGGTGCTGATGCCGTGGCCAACGTAGATCTGCCGGTCGAGGTCCTTGCAGGTGATGGTCGCGTGGCCTTCGGCGTCGTCGATCACTTCGCCCTCGAAGATGTTCACGTTGCCGATGAATTCACAGACCAGGCGGCTGGTCGGTGTTTCGTAGATGTCGATCGGGCTGCCGATCTGGGCGATCCATCCCAGGTGCATGATCGCGATGCGCTCGGCCATGGTCATGGCCTCTTCCTGGTCGTGGGTCACCATCACGCAGGTCACACCCACGCGCTCGATGATTTCCACCAGTTCCAGTTGCATCTGCGAACGCAGTTTCTTGTCCAGTGCGCCCATCGGCTCGTCGAGCAGCAACAGCTTCGGCCGCTTGGCCAGCGAACGCGCCAGCGCCACACGTTGACGCTGGCCGCCGGACAACTGGTGCGGCTTGCGCTTGGCGTACTGGCTCATCTGTACCAGCTTGAGCATCTCGGCCACGCGGGCGTCGATCTCGGCCGCCGGGATCTTGTCCTGCTTGAGGCCGAACGCGATGTTCTGCGCCACGGTCATGTGCGGGAACAGAGCGTACGACTGAAACATCATGTTGATCGGTCGCTCGTACGGTGGCATGTCGGTGATGTCGACGCCGTCGAGGAGAATGCGCCCCTCCGTGGGCCGTTCGAACCCTGCCAGCATCCGCAGCAGAGTGGATTTGCCCGATCCCGAACCGCCGAGCAGGGCGAAGATTTCGCCCTTCTTGATTTCCAGGGACACATCGTCCACGGCAACCGTCTCGTCGAACTTCTTCGTGACCCGGTCGATTTTAACCAGCACCTGTTTCGGTGTCTGGTCGCCCTCGAGGGCTTTCTTATAGGCGCCGGAGGCAACTGCCATTTACGAAACTCCCAGAAAAAAAGAGTGCAGTTCGCCCACGCAAGACGAACCCAGGATGGTTTGCGCGTTATTTACCCGACTTGACCTTGGTCCAGCTGCGGGTCATTAAACGCTGAATATTGGGTGGCAACTCGATCGACACATAGGTCTTGTCGAGGACGGCCTGCGGTGGATAAACCGCTTCGTCGGTGCGGATGGACTGCTCCATCAGCTTGTCCGAACCCGGGTTGGGGTTGGCGTAACCGACGTAATCACTGACCTGGGCGATCACCTCAGGTTTCAGCAAATAGTTGATGAAGGCGTGAGCCTCTTTGACGTTGGCCGAATCCTTTGGAATCGCCAACATGTCGAACCAGAGCGCGCCGCCCTCTTTCGGGATGGCGTAGGCGATGTTGACGCCCTTCTTGGCTTCTTCGGCACGGTGCTTGGCCTGGAAGATGTCGCCGGAGAAACCGATGGCCACGCAGATGTCGCCGTTGGCCAGATCGCCGATGTATTTCGAGGAGTGGAAGTAGGTCACGTAAGGACGCACCGCCAGCAACTTGGCCGTGGCTTTCTCGTAATCCTTGGGATCGGTGCTGTTGGCATTCAGGCCCATGTAGTTGAGCACGGTCGGCATCATTTCATCGGCCGAATCGAGGAACGCCACGCCGCAGCTGTGCAGTTTCTTGATGTTCTCGGGTTCGAACAGCACGCTCCAGGAGTCGATCTTGTCGACGCCGAGCACGGCCTTCACTTTGTCAACGTTGTAGCCGATACCGTTGGTGCCCCACAGGTACGGCACGGCGTACTGGTTGCCCGGGTCATTCTGTTCCAGGCGCTTGAGCAGCACCGGGTCGAGATTGGCGTAGTTCGTCAGTTGCGCCTTGTCGAGCTTCTGGAACGCGCCGGCCTTGATCTGCTTGCCAAGGAAGTGGTTCGACGGCACGACCACGTCGTAGCCGGTACGCCCGGCGAGCAGTTTGCCTTCCAGGGTTTCGTTGGAATCGAACACGTCGTAGACCGGTTTGATCCCGGTTTCTTTCTGGAAATCGGCCAGGGTGGTCTCGCCGATGTAATCCGACCAGTTATAAATATGCACAGTACCGGCGGCTTGGGCACCGACAGCGAACGTCAGGCCGGCAGCGGCCAGCAGGGCATTGCGCAAAGAAGAAAAAATAGGCAAGTGGAGGTCCTCTAATTTAGTTGGGCCCAAGTTGCCCCGCGCTGCATGACAGTCACGGTTGCCCGGCAACAAAACCGGCGCGCAACTTACCTTCGAAAAACCGTTCCAGCAAAACTTTCTGTCATTTAATTGCACCGCTGGCCGCCCGGATGAAGGCGACGGCCAGCGGTTGCGGCTTCAAACCGGCTTATTTACCGGATTTGATCTTGGTCCAGCTGCGAGTCATTTCACGCTGGGTCGCCGCTGGCAGATCGGCGATGGCATACAGCTTGGCCTGCACGTCGGCTGGCGGGTAGATGCCTGGATCGCTGGTGATGTCTTTCTCTACCAGTGGTGTTGCAGCAGCGTTACCGTTCGGGAAACGTACGGCGTTGGTGATGCCGGCCATGACTTCAGGCTTCTGCAGGAAGGTCATGAACTTGTAGGCGCCTTCAACGTTTTCGGCATCCTTCGGAATGGCAACCATGTCGAAGAAGCTGCCAGCGCCTTCCTTCGGAATCGCGTAGCTGACTTTCACCTTGTCACCCGCCTCGGCGGCACGGGACTTGGCCTGCTGCACGTCACCCGAGTAACCGACCGCTACGCAGATATTGCCGTTGGCCAGGTCCGAGATGTACTTGGACGAGTGGAAGTAGGTGATCGATGGACGAATCTTGAGGAACAGGTCCTCGGCTTTCTTGATGTCTTCTTTCTTCTGGGAGTCGGTTGGCAGGCCCAGGTAGTGCAGCGCGACCGGCAGCATTTCGGTCGGCGAATCGAGGAAGCTCACGCCGCAGCCCTTGAGCTTGGCGATGTTTTCCGGCTTCAGCAGAGTGTCCCAGGAGTCGATCTTGTCGACGCCCAGAGCAGCCTTGACCTTCTCCGGGTTGTAGCCGATGCCGATCGAACCCCACATGTACGGGAAGGCGTGCTTGTTGTCCGGGTCGCTGACCGACACGGCCTTGAGCAGGTCCTGGTTCAGGTTCTTCCAGTTAGGCAGCTTGGAGCGATCCAGTTCCTGGTAAACACCGGCCTTGATCTGCTTGGCCAGGAAGTTGTTGGACGGCACGACCACGTCGTAGCCGGACTTGCCCGCCAGCAGCTTGGCTTCCAGGGTTTCGTTGGAATCGAATACGTCGTAGACCACCTTGATCCCCGACTCTTTCTCGAAGTTCGCGATGGTGTCAGGAGCGATGTAGTCGGACCAGTTGTAGACGTGCAGAACTTTGTCGTCCGCGTGAACCGCGCCCGCCATCATGCCCGCGACAGACAGGGCCAGAAGAGTCTTGCCAGCAAGCTTTTTACCTAATGCCTTCATGCGTCATGCTCCAAATTTTTCTTTTTTGAACCACTTTGTTCAGCGGCCGAACCCGGACAACTGGAACCGCGGCTAGTCTGGCAAGATACGAGGCGGTCTTTCAAGAAAAGACCAGCCTTTCCAACTGCTCCGAGCGACAGCGCAACAGCTCCATCGCTCAGAGCCTAGCACTTAGCCCTGCAATGCACTGAGGGTGAGGTCCAGGCACTTGCGTGCCTTGGTCACCAGCTCATCGATCTCCGCCTTGCTGATCACCAGCGGCGGCGCAATGATCATGGTGTCGCCCACGGCGCGCATGATCAGCCCGTTGTCGAAGCAGAACTGGCGGCAGATCATGCCGACGCCCTTGCCTTCGTAACGCTTGCGCGTGGCCTTGTCCTGGACCAGTTCGATGGCCCCCAGCAGACCGACCCCGCGCACTTCACCCACCAACGGATGATCGTTCAGTTCGCGCAGACGCTTCTGCAAATACGGTGCCGTTTCTTCGTGGACATGCTCGATGATTTTCTCTTCGCGCAGGATCCGGATGTTTTCCAGACCCACCGCTGCAGCCACCGGGTGACCGGAGTAGGTGAAGCCGTGGTTGAAATCGCCGCCCTCGTTGAGCACCGCCACCACTTCGTCGCGCACGATCAGGCCACCCATCGGGATGTAGCCGGACGTCAGGCCTTTGGCGATGGTCATCATGTGCGGCTTGAGGTCGTAGAAATCGCTGCCGAACCATTGGCCGGTACGGCCGAAACCGCAGATCACTTCGTCCGCCACGAACAGGATGTCGTACTTGGCGAGGATTTCCTTGATGCGCGGCCAGTAGGTGTCTGGCGGAATGATCACGCCGCCAGCGCCCTGGATCGGCTCGGCAATGAAGGCACCGACGTTGTCGACGCCGACTTCGAGAATCTTCTCTTCCAGCTGATTGGCCGCCCAGATCCCGAATTCTTCCGGGGTCATGTCGCCGCCTTCGGCGAACCAGTACGGCTGGGCGATGTGGACGATGCCCGGGATCGGCAAGTCGCCCTGTTCGTGCATATAAGTCATGCCGCCCAGGCTCGCGCCGGCCACGGTGGAGCCGTGGTAACCGTTCTTGCGGCTGATGATGACTTTCTTGTTCGGCTGGCCCTTGATCGCCCAGTAGTGGCGAACCATGCGCAGCATGGTGTCGTTGCCTTCGGAGCCGGAACCGGTGAAGAACACGTGGTTCATGCCTTCCGGCGCCACGTCGGCAATGGCCTTGGCCAGTTCCAGTGCCGGCGGGTGAGCGGTCTGGAAGAACAGGTTGTAGTAAGGCAGTTCGCGCATCTGTTTGGCGGCAGCATCCGCCAGTTCATCGCGGCCATAACCGATTGCCACGCACCACAGACCCGCCATGCCATCGAGGATCTTGTTGCCCTCGCTGTCCCACAGGTACACGCCCTTGGCGTTGGTGATGATCCGTGGACCCTTTTCTTTCAGCTGCTTGAAGTCGCTGAACGGGGCCAGGTGGTGCTCGCTGCTGAGGGCTTGCCACTCACGGGTTTGCGGGTTGTTGCTGGTCATGCCAATTCTCCTTGTTATCGGTGAAGGCGCGGCGGCTGGCCACCGCGCCCGGCGTATCAGACGGCGAAGAGCAGGTACTCACGCTCCCAGGAACTGATCACGCGCTTGAAGTTTTCATGCTCGGCCCGCTTGACCGCGACGTAGCCGGTGATGAAGGTCTTGCCCAGGTATTTCTCGATGGTTGAGCTGTTTTCCATACGCTCCAGCGCATCTTCGATGGTCAACGGCAGGCGCAGGTTGCGGCGCTCGTAACCACGGCCCACGACCGGCGCGCTCGGGTTGATGCCCTCGACCATGCCGATGTAGCCGCAGAGCAGGCTCGCGGCAATCGCCAGGTACGGGTTGGCGTCGGCGCCCGGCAGGCGGTTTTCCACCCGGCGGTTCTGCGGGCCGGCATCCGGAACGCGCAGGCCCACGGTGCGGTTTTCTTCGCCCCACTCCACGTTCACCGGCGCTGAGGTGTCCGGCAGGAAGCGGCGGAACGAGTTGACGTTCGGTGCGAACAGCGGCAGCAGTTCCGGGATCAGTTTCTGCAGGCCACCGATGTGGTGCAGGAACAGCTGGCTCATGGTGCCGTCGTCATTGGAGAACACGTTCTTGCCGGTCTCGATGTCGATGATGCTCTGGTGCAGGTGCATGGCACTGCCCGGCTCGCCGGTCATCGGCTTGGCCATGAAGGTCGCCGCGACATTGTGCTTGAGGGCGGCCTCACGCATGGTGCGCTTGAACACCAGAATCTGGTCTGCCAGGGACAGGGCATCGCCGTGACGGAAGTTGATTTCCATCTGCGCCGTGCCGTCCTCGTGGATCAGCGTATCGAGGTCCAGTTCCTGCAGTTCGCACCAGTCGTAGACGTCTTCGAACAGCGGGTCGAATTCGTTCGCCGCTTCAATGGAGAACGACTGGCGACCGATTTCCGGACGTCCGGAACGGCCGACTGGCGGCTGCAATGGATAGTCAGGGTCGTCGCTGCGCTTGGTCAGGTAAAACTCCATTTCCGGCGCCACGATCGGCTGCCAGCCCTTGTCGGCATAGAGTTTCAGGACTTTCTTGAGGACGTTGCGCGGCGACAGCTCGATCGGGTTGCCTTGCTTGTCGTAGGTGTCGTGGATCACCTGGGCGGTCGGTTCGATGGCCCACGGCACCAGGTACACCGCGTTCTGGTCGGGACGGCAGATCATGTCGATGTCGGCCGGGTCGAGCAGTTCGTAATAGATGTCGTCTTCGACGTAGTCGCCCGTCACGGTCTGCAACAGAACACTTTCCGGCAGGCGCATGCCTTTTTCGGCGATGAACTTGTTGGTCGGCGAGATCTTGCCCCGGGTGATACCGGTCAAGTCGCCGATCATGCATTCGACTTCTGTGATCTTGTGGTCTTTCAACCAATCGGTGAGCTGGTCGAGGTTGTTACTCATAAATGCCTCTGGGCTGAGTCTCCTGACGCGTGTCAGGCGGGTTTGACGCACAGGGCGTCGCGTTAAAGGGGGCTTGTTTGCGCGCAGTACCGGCTTACGCCTGGCACCGCGCATCGACAATGAAGGAGGAGCTTACCTGCCCTTTACGCTGGCGTTGCATTTCCTGTGCACATTCCCGGTGTGCAGAATCTCGGGCACGGCGACGGGCGCGGTGCAGGTCGGGAGCAGGAAAGAGATCTATATTGAAAGGAGAACCGCTGAAGAGGATGCCCTTCCCCGCGTCCAGAATATCGGACGCCGGCGCCTGATCCGCCATGGACAATGAGATCGCTGGCAGAATGCGAGCCTGGTTGTCGGCTGCGCTGCGGACGGACGTGTCGCCACTGATGTGATAAGCATACAGACCGTACTGCGAAGAGCAGTCGGTGACGCCGATTAACGGCAGGCGAGACATGAAGCACCCCGGTATTATTGCTGTTATGGGTTTGACCCGAGCTTAGCCTTGTTCATTTTTTTACACAACACCCCCGTAAAAAATACAACACGGCCTGCTCAAGCCTGCGGGTGGCGCCTCGTTCACGGATAAAAAAATGCCCCAAAGTGCCCCATAAATGCCCTCGCGGCGCTTTTTCGGGGCAAAAAAGGCCTCGCTTGACTTCGGCATGCCGTTCGGGTTGACTGAAACCAGAAAAGATCAATGATTGATATTTTTAACAACAAAGGTGTTGCATCATGTCGGTACCCCCGCGTGCCGTTCAGCTTAACGAAGCGAACGCGTTCCTTAAGGAACATCCTGAGGTTCTGTACGTTGACCTTCTGATTGCGGATATGAATGGTGTGGTGCGCGGCAAGCGCATCGAACGCACCAGCCTCCACAAGGTTTACGAGAAAGGCATCAACTTGCCGGCCTCTCTATTTGCTCTGGATATCAATGGTTCGACGGTGGAAAGCACCGGCCTGGGCCTGGACATCGGCGACGCTGACCGTATCTGCTATCCAATCCCCGATACCCTGTGCAACGAGCCATGGCAGAAGCGCCCGACCGCGCAACTGCTGATGACCATGCACGAACTCGAAGGTGACCCTTTCTTCGCCGACCCGCGCGAAGTGCTCCGCCAAGTTGTTGCAAAGTTTGACGAGCTTGGCTTGACCATCTGCGCCGCATTCGAACTCGAGTTCTACCTGATCGACCAGGAAAACGTGAACGGCCGTCCTCAGCCGCCACGCTCGCCGATCTCCGGCAAACGCCCGCATTCGACCCAGGTCTACCTGATCGACGACCTCGACGAATACGTCGACTGCCTCCAGGACATTCTGGAAGGTGCGAAAGAGCAAGGCATCCCGGCCGACGCCATCGTCAAGGAAAGTGCCCCGGCGCAGTTCGAAGTGAACCTGCACCACGTCGCCGACCCGATCAAGGCATGCGACTACGCGGTACTGCTCAAGCGTCTGATCAAGAACATCGCCTATGACCATGAAATGGACACCACCTTCATGGCCAAGCCGTATCCCGGCCAGGCGGGCAATGGCCTGCACGTCCACATTTCGGTTCTCGACAAAGATGGCAAAAACATTTTTGCCAGCGAGGATCCCGAGCAGAACGCCGCGCTGCGTCACGCGATCGGCGGTGTGCTCGAGACCCTGCCCGCGCAAATGGCTTTCCTCTGCCCGAACGTCAACTCCTACCGTCGTTTCGGTGCGCAGTTCTATGTGCCGAACTCGCCGAGCTGGGGCCTGGACAACCGCACCGTCGCCCTGCGCGTACCAACCGGCTCTGCCGACGCGGTCCGCCTGGAACACCGCGTGGCCGGCGCCGACGCCAACCCGTACTTGCTGATGGCTTCTGTGCTGGCAGGCGTGCATCACGGTCTGACCAACAAGATCGAGCCTCCGGCTCCGACCGAAGGCAACAGCTACGAGCAGAACGAGCAGAGCCTGCCGAACAACCTGCGCGATGCCCTGCGCGAGCTGGACGACAGCGAGGTGATGGCCAAGTACATCGATCCGAAATACATCGATATCTTCGTCGCCTGTAAGGAAAGCGAGCTGGAGGAGTTCGAACACTCCATCTCCGACCTCGAGTACAACTGGTATCTGCATACCGTTTAAGCGGATTGCAGCAAAGGAAAACGCCGTTGGCTTCTCAGCCAGCGGCGTTTTTTTATTGGCCTCTGTGGCAGACATTCAAGCTCTGCGTACAATGCCCGCTGCCCCGCAGGAGACTTTCATGACGCGTCCCGCCCCCGTCCGCAAACCCCGTGCCCGCAGCCAGGCGCGGATCGATTCGATACTCGACGCCGCGCGCACGCTGCTGGCCGCCGAGGGCGTGGCGAGCCTGTCGATCTACAGCGTGGCCGAGCGCGCGCAGATTCCGCCCTCCTCGGTCTACCACTTCTTCGCCAGCGTCCCCGCGCTGCTCGAAGCGCTGACGGCGGATGTCCACGCGGCTTTCCGCGCCTGCCTGCAGGCGCCGATCGATCACGACGCCCTGCGCGACTGGCGCGACCTGTCCCGTCTGGTCGAACAACGGATGCTGGAGATCTACGACGAAGACGCGGCCGCCCGCCAGCTGATCCTCGCGCAACACGGCCTTACCGAAGTCACCCAGGCCGACCGCCAGCATGACCTCGAACTCGGCGACCTGATGCACAAGCTGTTCGATCACCACTTCGAACTGCCCAAACTGCCGGATGACGTGGACGTGTTCGCGCTGGCCATGGAACTGGGCGACCGCGTTTACGCCCGCTCGGTGCAGCAGCACGGGCAGATCACCCCGCGCATGGCCGAGGAAGGGATGCGGGTGTTCGATGCCTACATCAGCTTGTATCTGCCGCCGTATCTGCCCAAGCGGACTCTCTAGCGCCGCACGACAGACTCAAAAAACCCCGAAGGGCTCACACCCTTCGGGGTCGTTTTTTTACTCACAGGCTTACAACTTGGCGATGGACACCTCGGTGGATTTCACGAAGGCGATCACTTCGCTGCCTACCTCCAGTTCCAGCTCCTTGACCGAACGGGTGGTGATCACCGAAGTGACGATGCCGGAAGCGGTCTGCACGTCGATTTCCGACAGCACGTCGCCGAGAACGATCTCCTTGATCGCGCCTTTGAACTGGTTGCGTACGTTGATGGCTTTGATAGTCATGGCATTGATTCCTGTCGTTTGCTTGAGTTATTGAGCCCAACGCAATTGCGTAGGCAAGGGTGAAACAGGGTCCGGCGCCGGCGGCTCGCCGGGCAGGGACAACACACGGTTGAGCACTTCGGTTTCCAGTGCGGCCAGGCGATGGGAGCCACGCACCCGAGGGCGCGGCAGCTCCACTTGCAGGTCGAGACCGACTTCGCCGTCCTCGATCAGAATCACCCGGTCGGCAATCGCCACCGCTTCACTGACGTCGTGGGTCACCAGTAACACGGTGAATCCATGCTGCTGCCAGAGACGTTCGATCAGTTGCTGCATCTCGATCCGGGTCAGGGCATCCAGTGCGCCCAGTGGCTCGTCGAGCAACAGCAGACGCGGTTGATGAATCAAGGCGCGCGCCAACGCCACACGCTGCTTCTGCCCGCCGGACAGGGCTGCCGGCCATTCATTGGCGCGATCCGCAAGACCGACCGCATCCAGCGCTTCCAGCGCCTGCGGACGCCAGTCGCCCTTGAGGCCGAGACCGACGTTGTCGATGATCTTTTTCCAGGGCAGCAGCCGTGCTTCCTGGAACATCAGCCGGGTGTCCTCCCGCGCATCGCTGAGCGGCGCGGCACCCGCGAGCAGATCGCCGCCGGTGGGCTGATCAAGGCCGGCGAGCAAGCGCAGCAAGGTGCTCTTGCCGCATCCGCTGCGCCCGACCACGGCGACGAACTGTCCCGCCGGAATGTGCAGGTCGATGTCACGCAACACCTGTCGCGCGCCGAAGGTCTTCTGCAGGTTGCGCACTACCAGCGGAATCCCGCGTAGCAGGCGTGGAGGTTGTTGAGCCGTCATGCCGCACCTCCTTTCGCCACTTGATACGCCGGATGCCAGCGCAACCACACACGTTCAAGTCCACGGGCCGCGAGGTCGGCCAGCTTGCCGAGCACCGCGTACAGCAGGATCGCCAGCACCACCACGTCGGTCTGCAAAAACTCCCGGGCATTCATCGCCAGGTAACCGATGCCGGAACTGGCGGAGATGGTTTCCGCCACGATCAGCGTCAGCCACATGAAGCCCAGGGCAAAGCGCACACCGACCAGAATCGAAGGCAGCGCACCCGGCAGAATCACCTGCCAGAACAGACTGAAACCGGACAGGCCATAACTGCGCGCCATTTCCACCAGCGCCGGGTCGACGTTACGGATGCCGTGATAGGTGTTGAGGTAAATCGGGAACAGCGTGCCCAATGCCACCAGGAAAATCTTCGCCGACTCATCGATGCCGAACCACAGGATCACCAGCGGAATCAGCGCCAGATGCGGCACGTTGCGGATCATCTGCACCGAGCTGTCGAGCAGGCGCTCGCCCCACTTCGACAGGCCGGTGATGAAGCCCAACACCAGCCCGATGCTGCCACCGATGGTGAAACCCAGCGCGGCGCGCCAACCGCTGATCGCCAGGTGCGTCCAGATTTCGCCGCTACGCACCAGGCTCACGCCTGCTTCGATCACCGCTACCGGTGCCGGCAGAATCCGTGTCGACAACCAACCGGCCGACACCGACAACTGCCACACCGCCAGCAACAACACCGGCAACGCCCAGGGCGCAAGGCTGTGGATGAGTTTCTTCATGGCGGCGCCTCAGCTCTGGGACGCGGCTTTGGGAAGAATGTCGTTGGCCACCATCTCGCCGAACGGGCTGACATAACCGGCGCTCTTCGGTAATTCCGGGCGCTCGACGTCGAGGTGCGGAAACAGCAGCTCGGCCACGCGATACGATTCTTCGAGGTGTGGATAACCGGAGAAGATGAAGGTATCAATGCCCAGATCCGCGTATTCCTTCACCCGTGCAGCCACGGTCGGGCCGTCGCCCACCAGTGCCGTGCCGGCACCGCCGCGCACCAGACCAACGCCGGCCCACAGGTTCGGGCTGACTTCGAGGTTGTCACGGCTGCCACCGTGCAGCGCGGCCATCCGTTGCTGGCCGACCGAATCGAACCGCGCCAGCGAAGCCTGGGCACGTTTGATAGTGTCGTCGTCCAGATGCGAGATCAGGCGATCCGCTGCTTGCCAGGCTTCGGCGTTGGTTTCCCGCACGATCACGTGCAGACGAATGCCGAAGCGTACAGTGCGTCCGAGCTTCGCGGCTTTGGCGCGAACCTGTTCGATCTTCTCGGCGACTGACGCTGGCGGCTCGCCCCAGGTCAAGACCATTTCCACTTGTTCGGCGGCCAGATCCTGCGCCGCTTCCGAAGAGCCACCGAAGTACAGCGGCGGACGTGGTTGCTGGATCGGCGGATAGAGCAATTTTGCGCCCTTCACGCTGATGTGCTCGCCGTCGTAATCCACGGTTTCGCCTTCCAGCACCCGACGCCAGATCCGGGTGAACTCCACCGAGGCCTGATAGCGCGCTTCGTGATCGAGGAACAGACCATCGCCGGCCAGCTCTTCCGGATCGCCGCCGGTCACCAGGTTGAACAGCGCACGACCGCCGGACAGACGATCCAGAGTCGCCGCCTGACGCGCCGCCACCGTCGGGGAAATGATCCCGGGGCGCAGGGCGACCAGAAATTTCAGGCGCTGGGTCACCGGAATCAGCGATGCCGCCACCAGCCACGAATCCTCGCAGGAGCGGCCGGTGGGAATCAGCACGCCGCCGAAGCCCAGTCGATCCGCCGCTTGCGCGACCTGTTGCAGATAGCCGTGGTCGACGGCGCGGGCGCCTTCGGCGGTGCCAAGGTAATGGCCGTCGCCGTGGGTAGGCAGGAACCAGAAGATGTTGAGGCTCATGGAGTGGTCTCCTTGGGTATTCGATTTACTGGGCTTGGGTAACCGAGCTTTGGGCCACAGCGGCCGGTGGGGTCCAGATCACGTCCTTGATGCTCAACGGCTTGGGAATCAGCTTGAGCTGGTAGAAGGTGTCGGCGATTTTCTGCTGCGCGGCGACCACTTCCGGGGTCAGGAACAGCGCGCCATAGCCTTGGCGTTTCACCGAGGTCAGGGTGATGTCTGCCGGCAGGCCTAGTAGCGGCGCGACCTGTTGGGTGACGTCTTGCGGGTTGGCTTTCGACCACTCACCGACGGCGCGCACTTCTTCCACGAGGGTCTTGATCACCTCGGGATTTTTCTGTGCGTAGGGTTTGGTCGCCAGGTAGAACTGGTGGTTGTCGACGATGCCTTTGCCGTCACGCAGGGTGTGCGCTTGCAGCTGTTGCTCGGCGGCGGCCTGGTACGGGTCCCAGATGACCCAGGCGTCGACGCTGCCACGCTCGAACGCGGCGCGGGCATCGGCCGGCGGCAGGAATACGGTTTGAATGTCGGTGTACTTGAGGCCGGCGTCTTCCAGCGCACGCACCAGCAGGTAGTGGACGTTGGAGCCTTTGTTCAGGGCGACTTTCTTGCCCTTGAGATCCGCCACCGATTTGATCGGCGAGTCTTTCGGTACAAGGATCGCTTCGCTGTTCGGCGCGGGCGGCTCGTAGGCCACGTAGAGCAGATCGGCACCGGCCGCCTGGGCGAAGACCGGCGGGGTTTCGCCGGTGACGCCGAAGTCGATCGAGCCGACGTTCAGGCCTTCCAGCAGTTGCGGGCCGCCGGGGAATTCAGTCCATTGCACGTCGACGCCTTGGGCGGCGAGGCGTTTTTCCAGGGTGCCCTTGGCCTTGAGCAGCACCAGCGTGCCGTACTTCTGATAACCGATTCGTAGGGTCTCGGCCTGGGCTTGAGTGATGGCGCCGAAGGTGACAGCCGCAGCAAACAGAGCGACCAGACCACGACGCAAAAATACAGTGCGCATAGCGCTCTCCTTTTTGCTGTTGGGTTTTGGCTGCACCTGCTTGCCCGATGGCGGGCGAGTAAGGCCAGTACTTCAAATTTCGATGTGGCTCAAATGCTCCAGCGAGCACTCAACAAACGTTCGTTCAATAAGCCCGGTTCCAGCGGCTTCGGCCGACGGGCCATAGCACTGACAAACTGATCCAGCGCTTCGTGCAGCCGCTGTTCCAGGGCTGGTGCCAGCTGCGCCGCAGCACTGCCTTCGCCGTAAGCGATCTGGCTGTCCTCGGCAAAAATCCCTTGCAGCATTTCCTGGGCTTTCAACGCCGACAGCACCGGTTTGAGGGCGTAATCGACCACCAGCATGTGGGCGATGCTGCCGCCCGTGGCCATCGGCAAGACAATCTTGTGATTCAGGGCGCGTTCGGGCAGCAGATCCAGCACGGTCTTCAGTGCGCCGGAGAACGACGCCTTGTAGACCGGGGTGGCGATCAGCAGGCCATCGGCGTTTTCAATCTGTTGCAGCAGGTCGAGCACCTTCGGGCTGTCGAAGCGGGCGTGGAGCAGGTCTTCGGCCGGGAAGTCCCGCACCTGATAACTCACCACTTCCACCCCTTGCTGCTGCAACCAGCGTTGCGAGCGCTCCAGCAACACCCCGGAGCGGGAGCGTTGACTGGGACTGCCACCGAGTGAGACGACCAGCATTCAGACGATTCCTTACGCGTTACAGGCGATTCGCGGGTTGCGATCTCGCTTCAATGGAAAGACCTTACCAGCTCATTTATATATCTATAAATCATATTTATTCATTTGGTTATTCCTTGTAGAGATATACATTTCACTTTCTTCCGGGCAAAAAAACAGGCCGTCAAAACGGCCTGAAACCCTGCATCGTGGTTTTTGCTGATCGCCCCCACGCAGAACTTGGGAACGATCCGAGGAAGGTTATTTGTTCGGCTGCGGCGTCAGGCGCAGGTACGGCTTCACCGCGCGATAGCCTTTCGGAAAGCGTTGCTTGATTTCGTCTTCGTCCTTGAGCGACGGCACGATCACCACTTCTTCCCCGTCCTGCCAGTTGGCCGGCGTGGCCACCTTGTAGTTGTCGGTGAGCTGCAACGAGTCGATCACCCGCAGGATTTCGTGGAAGTTGCGCCCGGTGCTTGCCGGGTAGGTGATGGTCAGGCGGATCTTCTTGTTCGGATCGATCACGAACAGCGAGCGCACGGTCAGCGTGTCGCTGGCGTTCGGGTGGATCAGGTCGTAGAGATCGGACACCTTGCGATCGGCATCGGCCAGGATCGGGAAATTGACGATGGTGTTCTGGGTTTCGTTGATGTCTTCGATCCACTTGTGGTGCGAGTCCACCGGGTCGACCGACAGCGCGATGGCTTTCACGTCGCGTTGAGTGAACTCATCCTTGAGCTTGGCGGTGAAGCCCAGCTCGGTGGTGCATACCGGGGTGAAGTCCGCCGGATGAGAGAACAGCACGCCCCAGCTATCGCCCAGCCATTCGTGGAAACGAATCTTGCCGGCGCTGGAATCCTGTTCGAAATCGGGGGCGATATCGCCAAGTCTGAGGCTCATGGTGCGGCTCCTGATGAGTTGTTGGAGACCTCAACTGTAGCTCGGCATTTGCCATTCATAAAAAGAATAAATAACTAGATATCTAGATCATTTACGAATATTAAACTTCTGTTCACTGGACGCTCGCCGGCAACGCGCCGAACATCGGCCCCAAGGTTCGAGAAGGCCTTGAGTTGCTGTAAAGAGGGAAATGTCGGGAAAGGTCTACGGGGGTGGGCCTGACCCGGAAACGCAAAAGCCCCGACCGGCGCGATGCCGGACGGGGCTTTTTTACGTCGGTTGCTCGAGCGCTATTACAGCAGCGGGATCGAGTAGCTGACGATCAGGCGGTTTTCGTCCTGGGAACGGGTGTTCGCCAGGTCGGTGCGCCACATGGCGTTTTTCCAGGCAACGCCGAGGTTCTTCAGCGGGCCTTCCGGAATCACGTAACCAACGGTCAGGTCACGTTCCCACTCGGTTTTTTCGCCCAGCGGAGTGTCGATGTTATCGCCACGCAGGTAGATCACACCGGCGGTCAGGCCAGGTACGCCGACCTTGGCAAAGTCATAGGCGTAGCGAGCCTGCCAGGTACGTTCGCCGGCACGGGCAAACTTCTGGATCTGCATGTCGGTGATGGTGCTGTTGGACGAACCGTCACCCTGGTTCAGCCAAGGGAAGTCGCTGTCGCCCTTGGTGTACTGGTAGCCGGCGCCGAAGGTGTGACCTTCAACCGAGTACAGCGCCAGGTAGCTGTACAGATCGTTGTCGACCTTGCCCTTGACGGTCTTGCCGCCGTAGTAGCCGCTGGTGAAGTACGCAGGCGTGTCACCGTTGTTGCCGTTGTCACGGCTGCGGTAGTAGCGCAGGTCGCTTTTCAGTACGCCTGGACCGATGGCCCAGTTGTGTACCAGACCCAGGAAGTTCTGCGAGTAGAACTCTTTCAGCTCGCCGTAGTAGTACGAGGCAGTCAGGTCTTTGGTGATTTTGTAGTCAGCACCGGCGTAGTAGAACTTGTTGCTGAACACGCCCTTGTCGTAGTTCGAACCGGCGTTCGCACCAGCAATCGACATGTTTTCGTTGTTGCTGGAGTTACGACCCTTCACGGCCTCAACCTGACCGGCAGTCAGAGTCAGGTCCTTGATCTCGTTCGAAGTGATCGCTTCGCCCTGGAAGGTCTGTGGCAGCAGACGACCATCGTTGTACTTGATGACCGGGTTGTTCGGCATCAGGGTACCGACCTTCAGCTCGGTCTGGGAGATTTTGACCTTGCCGGTCACGCCCAGGCTGGCGAAGTCATGCACAGCACGGTTGCCGTCGCTTGGGAAAACAGTGCCACCCGAAGCGGTACCTGCGGAGTTGCCGCTGGTAGCCGGGCTGGAGTCCAGACGCACGCCGTACAGGCCGATAGCGTCAACGCCGAACTGAACGGTACCTTGGGTGTAACCCGAGATGAAACGCAGATCGAAGCCTTGGCCCCACTCTTCGTTCTTGTTCGGGCCAGTGCCATCACGGTTGTCGGTGTTGATGTAGAAGTTACGCAGCCCCAGTGTGGCCTTGCTGTCTTCGATGAAACCGGCTGCGCCTGCCTGCTGCGCAATAACCCCTACCGCCACGGCCAGAGCCAGGGTGGACTTGTTCATGTATCGCTCCTCTCGTTTCTAATTCTTGTGTTCCTGGTCCGGAGTCTGATGCCCCTGGATCCTAAGATGCGCGATTAGCGCCAGACCGTGACTGACAAGTCAATCGTAACCTTGTGCGTCTACGACCAAGGTCTAATCGCAGTTATTTGGTCCTTGCAGGGTAAAGACTTCCTGATAAACCCAAAAAGAATTTATTCATTCTTTTTCATACCATTCAGGAATATGGCCGAACAGTGGCCATCTGTACCGGGATACAGCGTATCGGCGCCTAAGCTCATTCCTAAATGGTATTTATTAGCCTTTTTTTAGATCGTTTAGCTTTGGCGAAACCCCGATTCGTCAAACCCTATCGAAAAGGCGACGCCATCATGGCCAAACGCGCACTATCTAGTCAATTTGTTACAGTTTGTGTGTCAGCGCTGATTTCTTTTTCTGTCCATGCTTCTAGCCTCACCGTCGGCTACCAGACCGGCATCGACCCAAGCAAAGTTCCTCAGGCCGATGGCGTTTACGAGAAGACCATTGGCGAGAAAATCGACTGGCGCCGTTTCAACAGCGGCCCGGAAGTAGTGACAGCCATCGCCTCCGGTGACGTACAGATCGGCAACCTCGGCTCCAGCCCGCTGGCGGCGGCCGCTTCGCGCAACCTGCCGATCGTCGCGTTCATCGTCTCGGCACAGATCAATGCCGCCGAAGCGCTGGTGGTGCGCAACGGCAGCGGTATCGACAAACCCGAGGATCTGGTGGGCAAGACCATCGCCGCACCGTTCGTATCCACCTCCCACTACAGCCTGCTCGGTGCACTCAAGCACTGGGGCCTGGATACCTCGAAAGTCAAAGTGGTGAACCTGCAACCCGCAGAAATCGCGGCAGCCTGGAAACGCGGCGACATTGACGGCGCCTTTGTCTGGTCGCCGGCACTGGGTGAAATCCGCAAGACCGGCAAGACCCTGACCGACGCCGCACAGGTTGCTCAGTGGGGCGCACCGACCTTCGAAGTCTGGGTAGCACGCAAGGACTTCGCCGAGAAACATCCGGAGGTCGTGGCCAAATTCGCCAAGGTGACTCTGGACTCATTCGCCGACTACGCCGCCCATAAGGACAGCTGGACCGCCGATTCGGTGCCGGTGCAGAAAATCGCCAAACTGACCGGTGCCAACGCTGCCGACGTCCCGGAATTGCTCGCAGGTTCGGCGTTCCCCGATGCCAAGGCGCAACAGACCACGGCGCTGCTGGACGGCGGCACGGCGAAGGCGATTGGTGAGACGGCGAAGTTTTTGAAGGAACAGGGCAAGGTTGAGAGCGTACTGCCCGACTACTCGCCGTATGTCAGTGCGAAGTTTGTAGCTGAATAAAAGCATTGCCCCCACTCATTGCGTGGGGGCAATCGCTCATCACAGGGACTTTTCGAAGATCTTCGAATTGCGCTGATAGTTATAGAGAGAAGCCCGGGCCGCCGGCAGGCGCTCGACGCTGCTCGGCTCGAACCCGCGCTCGCGGAACCAGTGGGCGGTGCGGGTGGTGAGGACGAACAGAGTCTTCAAGCCCTGTGCCCGGGCACGGGTCTCGATGCGCTCCAGCAACTCGTCGCCGCGACCGCCATGGCGGTACTCCGGATTCACCGCCAGGCACGCCAGTTCACCGGCATCCGAATCGGCAATCTGATACAGCGCCGCACAGGCGATGATCATCCCTTCACGCTCGACCACGCTGAACTGCTCGATCTCGCGCTCCAGCACTTCGCGCGAACGACGCACGAGAATCCCCTGCTCTTCCAGCGGGCTGATCAGGTCGAGCAAGCCGCCGACGTCTTCAATCGCCGCCTCGCGCACCAGCTCGAATTGCTCCTGGGCCACCAGCGTACCGCCACCGTCACGGGTGAACAGCTCGGTGAGCAACGCGCCGTCCTCGGCATAACTGACGATATGGCTGCGCGCCACGCCGCCACGGCAGGCTTCGGCGGCGGCATCGAGCAATTCCGCCTGATAGTTGCTGCCCAGACGTTGCAAATGCGCCGGCACCTGTTGCGGGCGCAGTTCGCGCACCAGTTTGCCGTTTTCGTCGATCAGACCGAGGTCGGCACCGAACAGCAGCAGTTTGTCGGCACCCAGATCGATGGCGGCGCGGGTGGCGACGTCTTCACAGGCCAGGTTGAAGATTTCACCGGTCGGCGAGTAACCCAGCGGCGACAGCAGCACGATGGAGCGCTCGTCGAGCAGACGGTTGATACCTTTGCGGTCAACCCGGCGCACTTCGCCGGTGTGGTGATAGTCGACGCCTTCCAGCACGCCGATCGGCCGTGCCGTCACCAGGTTGCCGCTGGCCACCCGCAGACGCGAGCCCTGCATCGGTGACGAAGCCATATCCATCGACAGCCGCGCTTCGATGGCGATACGCAGCTGACCGACCGCATCGATCACGCACTCAAGCGTCGCGGCATCGGTGATGCGCATGCCGTGGTGGTAATGCGGGGTCAGGCCGCGCGCGGCGAGGCGGGTCTCGATCTGCGGGCGCGAGCCATGGACCAGCACCAGCCGCACGCCAAGACTGTGCAGCAGCACGATGTCATGGACGATGTTGCCGAAATTCGGATGCTCCACGCCGTCGCCGGGCAGCATGACGACGAAGGTGCAGTCGCGGTGGGCATTGATATAAGGAGACGCGTGACGAAGCCAATTGACGTATTCGGGCATGAACCTGGGCCTGTAATAAATAGCAGCCGGAAAAAGGGCGAAACGGAAAACGCACAGCGGGCTGATGGTTATCGTCGGAACAGGCTTGGCAACACGCGCGCTCTCCTCATGAATACGGGTTGGCAGGACGGCAATTTATACAGCTTTGAGACAGTAATGTTCGATCAACTGACGCAATAGATGCACGGTAGGCTGCAAACGTGACATTTCAAGGTACTCGTCCGGCTGGTGGGCGCAGGCGATGTCACCGGGGCCGAGCACAATGGTTTCGCAGCCAAGGCGCTGAAGATAAGGCGCTTCGGTGCCGAACGCTACTGCTTCGGCCGTGTGGCCGGTGAGTTTTTCGGCGATTCGCACCAGCTCGGCGTCTTCGGACTGCTCGAACGGCGGCACTTCGGGAAACAGCGGCGCGTAATCGATCTTCACCTGATGCCGTTCGGCGACCGGGTTGAGCTTACGCAGGATCTCGGCCCGCAGGACCTTCGGGTCCATACCCGGCAACGGCCGCAAATCGAACTCCAGCGAACACTGGCCACAGATGCGGTTGGGATTGTCGCCGCCATGGATACAACCGAAGTTCATGGTCGGCTGCGGCACACTGAACTGCGGGTTGTTGAATTCGCGCTGCCACAGCAGGCGCAGCCCGCGCAGCTCGCCAATGGCGTCATGCATCGCCTCGAGGGCGCTGTGCCCCAGACGCGGATCCGACGAATGGCCGCTCTGCCCGAGGATATCGATGCGCTCCATCATGATGCCCTTGTGCATGCGGATCGGCTTGAGCCCGGTCGGCTCGCCGATCACCGCCGCCCGGCCCAGCGGCTGCCCCGCTTCGGCCAGCGCCCGGGCACCGGACATCGAGCTTTCTTCATCGCAGGTGGCGAGGATCAGCAGTGGCTGCTTGAATGGCTGATCGAGCAGCGGTTGCACAGCTTCGATGATCAGGGCGAAAAAGCCCTTCATGTCGCAACTGCCGAGGCCGACCCAGCGGCCGTCGACTTCGGTGAGTTTCAGCGGATCGGTTTTCCACAGCGCATCATCGTAAGGCACCGTGTCGCTGTGCCCGGCCAGCACCAGCCCGCCGGGGCCGCTGCCGAAACTGGCGAGCAGGTTGAACTTGCCGGGGCTGACCTGCTGGATGTCGCAACTGAAGCCCAGATCTCCCAGCCATCCGGCGAGCAGATCGATCACCGCCCGGTTGGATTGATCCAGGTTCGGTTGGGTGCAACTGACCGACGGCACGGCGATCAGTGCAGCGAACTGGTCTTGCATGGATGGCAAAGGCATCGCTGACTCCAACTCCCGGATTGAAGTCCATCATAGAACCATCCGGCGCCGAGAATAAACCGCCGCAAAGCGTAGGAAGGTTCAGTCCTGTACACTGCACGACCTTGGCAGCCACACATTCCCCCGGCTGCGCTCCCGATCCTGGATTTTCCGGCCATGCAGAAAGAAACCGAAATCAAACTCCGCGTCAGCCGCGAAACCCTCGCCGCCCTGCGCGAGCACCCTCTCCTGAAAAAACGCAACAAAAGTGGCTGGGAACGCCGTGAGTTGATGAATCAGTATTTCGACACGCCCGAGCGTGACTTGGCCCGGGCCAAGGTTGCCCTGCGCCTGCGCAAGGACGGCGAAGAGGTGATTCAGACCCTCAAGACCCGTGGCCAGAGCGTCGCCGGTCTGTCCGAGCGTAACGAATACGACTGGCACCTGCCAAAAGCCAAGCTCGACGTGAAGAAACTCGACGGCGAATGCTGGCCCGAGTCCCTCGCCGAGCTGGACAAGAAAACCCTGAAACCGATCTTCACCACCGATTTCGTCCGCGAGCGCGCCGAAATCGCCTGGGGCCGTGGCAAGACCAAAGTGGTCATCGAAGCCGCGCTGGACCTGGGCCATGTGGTGGTCGGCAAACAGAAAGAAGAAATCTGCGAGCTGGAACTGGAACTGCGCGAAGGCGAGCCTGCCGCGCTGCTGGAACTGGCTGCCGAACTGACCGAAACCCTGGCCCTGATGCCGTGCGACATCAGCAAGGCCGAGCGCGGCTATCGCCTGTACGACGCCAACAGCTACTCGCTGAGCCTGCCGGCGCCGGCCATCACCGCTGAAACCCCGCTGGACGACGCCTTCGCCGCCCTGAGCTGGCACTTGCTCGGCAGCAGCCAGCGTCTGGCCGAACAGTATCGTTTCAACGGTCACTGGCGCCTGCTGCAGGACTGGGTCGAGAGCCTCGCGGAAATGCGCGCCCTGCTGAGCAGCCTCGGCCAGGCCGCGCCGCGTCAATCGACCCACGATCTGCGTGTGGCACTGGATGCATTGCTGGAAGACTGGCGCCCGCTGGTACAGGTCGGCCTTGAAGACGAAGACGTGCGCAAAGCCGCGCCAGAGCAGTTCCTCGAGGAACTGGAAGACCCGCGCTGGGGCCTGTTCTCGCTGAACACCTCGCGCTGGTTGCTGGCCCGCACCTGGGCTGCCGACCGCAACACCCGTGGCAATCGCCAGGGTGCCGCGCAATTGCAAAGCTGGCTGCCGCGCCTGCTGGGCGAAGAAGCCACTTCGCTGCAATTGCAGCGTTATCAGCAGCAACCGGAAGATCTGGCCGAGCAACTGCCACGCATCGAGCGCATCCAGGTCTGGCTGCACCACGCGCGCAACGTGCTGGACATCCCGGAAATGGATCGTCTGTACGGCGAGCTGAACAAACTGGCGCAACTGGCCAACGAGCCGACCATCACGGATGAACTGCTCGATGCACGCAAGCATCAGGCGATTGCGGTTTACCAGAACCGCGCCTGGAAAATGCTGCTGCGCATGTAATCCCCGGATGATGATCGTTCCCGCGCGAGGGAACGATCATCAGCGCAATACCGGCAGGCTCGTCGTCGACTTGATCTCCGACAGCGCCACAATCGAGTTCACTTCCTGAATCCCCGGCACCAGCGACAGCTTCTCGAAGAAGAATCGCTCATACGCCTCGATATCCGCCGCGACGATCCGCAGCAGGAAATCCACCGCCCCCATCAGCACATAACACTCCAGCACTTCGGGAAAGCCGCGAATCGCCTCGGTGAATTCGGTGAAGTTCGAACGACCGTGGGCGTTGAGTTTGATTTCGGCGAAGATCTGCGTGTTCAGGCCGATTTTCTTGCGATCGAGCAAAGTCACCTGGCCGCGAATGATCCCCTCCTCCTTCATCCGCTGAATCCGCCGCCAGCACGGCGACTGCGACAGGCCCACCTGTTCGGCAATCTGTGCGCTGGACAGGGAAGCGTCCTCTTGAAGCAGGGCGAGGATACGCCGGTCATAGCCGTCCAGTTCGCTGTGCATAAATAATCCTCAAAATCAGCCAATACCGAATTGACCAACCCCATCAACCGGCCAATCGGCTCATCTTAGACAAGAAATGCCCGGCATCGAATGTAAAAATTTCTCCATTGATTCCGGAGACCTGCCATGCCACACCTCGAAGCCGTCAACACTCCAGCGCCCCGTGCCGATGTGTGGAACGTCAGCAACGCTCATTGCCTTGCGAAGTACCAGATACTGGCCGAGGCCGAACCGGATTTGCTGGTGCGTGTGCTGAACCTGTTCGCCTTGCAGTTCCTCACCCCGGAACAGGTCAATGTCCAGCGTCTGGACGATCTGCTCTCGATCGACATCGTCATGGGTGGCCTGAGCTGGCACCGCGCCCGGGTGATCGCGGAAAAACTTCGTAACCTGATCAGCGTCTGTTCGGTGAATCTGCAGAACCCCGATGCGGCGTGGGATGCGCCGGCTCAGGCGGCTGGCTGACAAAAGCGGAAACGCCTTTGTCGGGTAGTGGCCCAACGGTCGGCGGGGCCACGACTATCCTTTGCGGACTGTCGTTCAAAAGGAGCCCGCATGTCCGTTCAACTCGCCACTCAGGACCGCTGGCTGGATCTCAATGATGTATTGCGTGAACTGGTCGCCCAGGGCTTCATCAGCCAGGACTCGGCCGAACACGCGTTGAATGCCCGCCGTCGGCAGGCGACCCACGGTCAGACGCATCCGCTGGAATTCATCGCCGGCCAGCAACTCGACGACCTCAGCCGTCCGGGCAAACACCTGGATCTGGAAAGCCTGACCTTGTGGCTGGCGCAACAGGCCGGCCAGCCGTACCTACGGATCGATCCGTTGAAGATCAACGTCGCCGCCGTGACGCCGCTGATGTCCTATGCCTTTGCCCAGCGCCACAAGATTCTCGCGGTGTCGGTTGATCGCGATGCAGTGACCGTGGCCAGCGCCCAGCCTTACGTCAGAGGCTGGGAAGCCGATCTGACCCACGTGCTGAAACTGCCGGTCAAACGGGTGGTGGCCAACCCGGCGGACATCCAGCGCTTCAGCGTCGAGTTCTTTCGCCTCGCCAAATCGGTCAGCGGCGCCAGCAACGCCGACCAGCAGGGCAGCAACCTCGGCAACTTCGAACAACTGCTCAACCTCGGCGCCAGCGATCAGGAGCCGGACGCCAACGACGCACACATCGTCAATATCGTCGACTGGCTGTTCCAGTACGCCTTCCAGCAGCGGGCCAGCGATATCCACATCGAGCCACGGCGCGAGCAAGGCTCGGTGCGTTTTCGCATCGACGGCGTGTTGCACAACGTCTATCAGTTCCCGCCGCAGGTGACGATGGCCATCGTCAGTCGCCTGAAAAGCCTTGGGCGTATGAACGTCGCCGAGAAGCGCAAACCGCAGGACGGTCGGGTCAAGACCAAGACCCCGGACGGCGGCGAGGTCGAGTTGCGCCTGTCGACCCTGCCCACCGCGTTCGGCGAAAAAATGGTGATGCGGATCTTCGACCCGGAAGTGCTGCTCAAGGATTTCGACCAGCTGGGTTTTTCCGCCGATGACCTGCGGCGCTGGCAGGACATGACCCGCCAGCCCAACGGCATCATTCTGGTGACTGGCCCGACCGGCTCCGGCAAGACCACCACGCTCTACACCACCCTGAAAAAACTGGCGACCCCGGAAATCAACCTCTGCACCATCGAGGACCCGATCGAGATGGTCGAGCCGGCCTTCAACCAGATGCAGGTGCAGCACAACATCGACCTGACCTTCGCCGCCGGGGTGCGGGCGCTGATGCGGCAGGATCCGGACATCATCATGATCGGCGAGATCCGCGATCTGGAAACCGCCGAAATGGCGATCCAGGCCGCATTGACCGGGCACCTGATGCTCTCGACCCTGCACACCAACGACGCGCCGAGCGCCATCAGCCGTCTGCTGGAACTCGGCGTGCCGCATTACCTGATCAAGGCCACGGTGCTCGGGGTCATGGCCCAGCGTCTGGTGCGCACACTGTGTCCGCACTGCAAGGCACCGCTGCCTGTCGCCGAGGAGGACTGGCAAACCCTGACCCGGCCGTGGCAGGCGCCGCTGCCGGGCAACGCGCAACGGGCCATCGGCTGCCTGGAATGCCGCGACACCGGTTATCACGGTCGCGCCGGGGTCTACGAAATCATGCAACTGACCGACAGCCTCAAGGCGTTGATCAGCCCGGATACCGATCTGACGGCGCTCCGCCGCCAGGCCTTCAAGGAAGGCATGCGCAGTCTGCGGCTGTCCGGCGCGCAGAAGGTCGCGGCGGGGCTGACGACCATCGAAGAGGTGCTGCGGGTGACGCCGCAGAGTGAGCAGAAATAGCCCTTCACGGAACCGGATCGACGAAATGACGATCCAAGCCGTTATTCAACACCAGTGGAGTCATCCCTCATGCGTCTCAAACTTGCTGTCGCCACCCTCGCCCTGCTGTCCCTTCCCGTTGGTTCAGCGATGGCCGACAGCTTTTGGCGTAACGTCATTTCGTCCGGCGCTACCACTGGCTCGACGTACCTGACCTTCAAGGATCACAAGCTGATCGTCGCCGCACAGGACGACGCCGGCAGTTTCGTTGCCAGTGATGGCGGCATCCGTGGCCCGTATCTGGAAGCCGCCATGCAGAAAGTCCGCGCCGACAACCCGGGCCTGCAGGCGACGGACATGGAACTGGCGAACGCGATCCTGGCGAAGAACGCCGTGGCCTCGGAATAAATCTGTCGCCCACAAAAATGCCGCTCACATGAGCGGCATTTTTTTGCCCGTGAATCAGCGGTAATCGTCCACCGGCACACACGCGCAGAACAGATTTCGGTCACCGTAGACGTTGTCCACCCGGTTCACCGCCGGCCAGTACTTGTGCGCCTTGGTGTGCGCATCCGGCGTGATGCCCTGCTCGATGCTGTAGGGCCGCTCCCAGACGCCAGTGACATCGGCCAGCGTATGCGGCGCCCGCTTGAGCGGATTGTCCTCGGCCGGCCAGTTGCCGTTTTGCACTTCGGTGATTTCCGCGCGGATACTCAACATCGCTCCGATAAAGCGGTCCAGCTCAGCCTTGGACTCACTTTCGGTCGGCTCGACCATCAAGGTGCCCGGCACCGGGAACGACATGGTCGGCGCATGGAAGCCGTAATCCATCAGGCGCTTGGCGATGTCTTCCTCGCTGATGCCGGTCTGCGCTTTCAGCGGCCGCAGATCCAGAATGCACTCGTGGGCGACCCTATCATTGCGCCCGGTGTAGAGCACCGGAAAGGCGCCGGACAGATGCTGCGCCAGGTAATTCGCCGCCAGGATCGCCACTTCGCTGGCGTCCGCCAGTTGCGGCCCCATCATGGCGATGTACATCCAGCTGATCGGCAAAATGCTCGCACTGCCCCAGGGCGCTGCACTCACTGCGCCGTTCTGCGGCTGCGGCCCGTCGATCGGCACCACCGGGTGATTGGCGACGAACGGCGCAAGATGCGCGCGAATACCGATCGGGCCCATGCCCGGCCCGCCTCCGCCGTGGGGGATGCAGAAGGTCTTGTGCAGGTTCATGTGCGACACATCGGCGCCAATGTCCGCCGGCCGCGCCAGCCCGACCTGGGCATTGAGGTTGGCGCCGTCCATGTACACCTGGCCGCCGTGCTTGTGGATAACTTCGCAGATTTCGCTGATGCCCTCCTCGTACACGCCGTGGGTCGATGGATACGTCGCCATCAGGCATGACAACCTGTCCCCGGCCTCGGCAGCCTTGGTCTTCAAATCCTCCAGATCGACGTTGCCCGCCTCGTCGCACTCGACGATCACCACCCGCATCCCGGCCATCTGCGCCGAGGCCGGGTTGGTGCCGTGGGCCGAAGACGGAATCAGGCAGATGTCGCGACCGCCCTGCTGGCGGCTTTCGTGATATTTGCGGATCGCCAGCAACCCGGCGTACTCCCCCTGAGCGCCGGAGTTGGGCTGCATGCAGATCGCGTCGAAACCGGTAATCGCGCACAACCAGCGCTCCAGCTCTTCGATCATCAGCGTGTAACCGACGGCCTGCTCCCGAGGCACAAACGGATGCAGGTTGGCGAACTGCGGCCAGGTGATCGGGATCATCTCGCTGGTGGCGTTGAGTTTCATGGTGCAGGAGCCGAGTGGGATCATCGACTGGTTGAGCGCCAGATCCTTGTTCTCCAGTTGCTTGAGGTAGCGCAGCATCTCGGTTTCGCTGTGATGGGCGTTGAACACCGGATGGCGCAGGTAAGGCGAGTTGCGTTGCAGATTGTCGGGAATCCCGGACACCAACGCTTCGGCGTCGAGTTCCTCGACGTTGAGCCCATGATCGACACCCAACAGCACATCGAACAGTTTGCCGACGGTGCTCTCGTCACAGGTTTCATCAAGACTCAGGCCCAAGTGGCCGCGACCGAGAATCCGCAGATTGATCTGCGCTGCCTGAGCGCTTTCGATGATCGCGGTCTGCGCGCCGCCGACGTCCAGAGTCAGCGTGTCGAAAAACTGCTTATTGATGCGTTTGATGCCATGTCGCTCGAGGCCAGCAGCGAGGATGCAGGTCAGCCGATGGACTCGCTGGGCAATACGCTTGAGGCCTTCCGGCCCGTGGTACACCGCGTAGCAACTGGCGATGTTGGCCAGCAGCACTTGAGCGGTACAGATGTTCGAATTGGCTTTTTCCCGGCGAATATGCTGCTCGCGGGTCTGCAGGGCCATGCGCAGCGCTACGTTGCCGCGCGCGTCTTTCGACACGCCGATGATCCGCCCGGGAATCGCCCGTTTGTATTCCTCGCGACTGGCGAAAAACGCCGCATGCGGCCCGCCGTACCCCATCGGCACGCCGAAACGCTGGGATGAGCCGAACACCACATCGGCGCCCAGTTCGCCCGGCGGGGTCAGCAACAACAGACTCAGCAGATCCGCCGCGACACAGGCCAGTGCCTGTTGCGCATGCAAGTGATCGATCAACGGACGCAGATCGCGGACCTCGCCGTGGGTGTCGGGGTATTGCAACAGCGCACCGAATACCTGGTGCTGCTTCAAGTTATCCACAGTGTCGACGATCAGCTCGAAACCGAAGCCTTCGGCGCGGGTCTGCACCACGGAAATGGTTTGCGGGTGACAGTTTTCATCGACGAAAAACAGATTGCTCTTCGACTTCGCCACGCGCTTGGCCAGCGCCATGGCCTCGGCGGCCGCCGTGGCTTCATCGAGCAGCGAAGCGTTGGCCAGTTCCAGGCCTGTCAGGTCGATGGTCAGTTGCTGGAAGTTGAGCAACGCTTCGAGCCGGCCCTGGGCGATTTCCGGTTGATACGGCGTGTAGGCGGTGTACCAGCCGGGATTTTCCAGCACGTTGCGCAAAATGACGGTCGGCGTGACGGTACCGTGGTAACCCATGCCGATCAGGCTGGTCCAGACCTGATTCTGTTCGGCGTACCCGCGCAGTTTCGCCAGTGCCGCCTGCTCGTCCAGCGCGGGCGGCAGGTCCAGCTCACGGTTGAGGCGGATGGCGGGCGGCACGGTCTGCTCGATCAGTTCGATCCGGCTGCCCAGGCCCAGGCTGTCAAGCATCGCCTGCTGCTCGGCGGCGTCGGGGCCGAGGTGACGGCGCAGGAAGGCATGGGGGTCGCGTAACTGGCTCAGGGACGGCAACTGGGACATGACGGGCTCTCTCTTGGCTGGCGCTCGGCGTCAATGCAACACGGTCAAACCAGCATAGCAGTCGATACCGTCGCGGACGGCTTGGCGGCGGGTGGCCGAACGCGGCATGCTGTGGCACCTGTAACACGCGCCCAACCCTCGGATGATCGAATCCTCATGAGCCAACTGCCGTTTCTGCCGTTTTCCAAACCTGTCATCGATGAAGCCACCATTGCCGCCGTCGGCGATGTCCTGCGTTCCGGCTGGATCACCAGCGGGCCGAAGGTCCAGGCCTTCGAGGCGCAACTGTCGGAGTATTTCGGCGGGCGTCCGGTACGAACCTTCAACTCCGGCACCTGCACCATGGAGATTGCCCTGCGCATTGCCGGCATCGGACCGGGTGATGAAGTGATCACCACGCCAATCTCCTGGGTAGCCACGGCCAACGTGATTCTTGAAGTGGGCGCCACCCCGGTGTTCGCCGACATCGACCCGGTCACCCGCAACATCGACCTGGATCGACTGGAAGCGGCCATCACACCGCGCACCAAAGCTGTCATCCCGGTCTACCTCGCCGGGCTGCCGGTGGACATGGAGCGCCTGTACGCCATCGCCAAAAAGCACAACCTGCGCATCATCGAAGACGCCGCCCAGGCCCTGGGTTCGAGCTGGAACGGCCAGCGCATCGGCGCCACCGGCGACTTCGTATCGTTCAGCTTCCAGGCCAACAAGAACGTGACCTGCTCCGAGGGTGGTTGCCTGGTGCTGAACACGCCTGAGGAAGCACGTCTGGCGGAGAAATATCGCCTGCAAGGCGTCACCCGGACCGGCTTCGACGGTCTGGATGTCGATGTACTGGGCGGCAAATTCAACATGACCGACGTCGCAGCGACCATCGGCCTCGGCCAGTTCGCCCACATCGAAACCCTGACCGCCCATCGTCAGGAACTGGCTCGCCACTACTTCGAATGCTTTGGCGACGACTTCGAAGCCACGTACGGCGCGCAACTGCCGCCAGCCGACTTCACCAACAGCAACTGGCACCTGTTCCAACTGGTATTGCCGGAGCGCAAGGACGGCTTGCCGGCGCGGTCCACGTTCATGGAGCAGATGCAGGAATTGGGCATCGGCATCGGTTATCACTACCCGCCGATCCATTTGCTGAGCCTGTACCGCGAGCGCGGTTTCAAGGAAGGGATGTTGCCGGTGGCCGAGCGCGTCGGGCGGCTGATTGTGTCGTTGCCGATGTTCACCACCATGACCAAGGCCGATGTCGAGCGCTCAGTGGCGGCGGTCAAAGCGGTGCTGGGCAACGCCTGAGCCGCGCAATAGAAAACTGCGGCCACAAAAAAGCCCCGACGGATCGGGGCTTTGCGGTGTTGCGTGAAGCTTATTCGCCGATGGCGGCCTTGTAGGCGGCAGCGTCGAGCAGCTTGTCCAGCTCGGCCTTGTCGCTTGGCTTGAGCTTGAAGATCCACGCGGCGTACGGATCGTTGTTCAGTTCTTCCGGCGCGCTGGCCAGTTCTTCGTTGACGGCGATCACTTCACCGCCGACCGGGGCGTAGATGTCGGAAGCGGCCTTCACCGACTCGACAACACCTGCCGCATCACCGGCAGCAAACACCTTGCCGACTTCGGCCAGTTCAACGAACACCACATCACCCAGCGCTTCTTGCGCGTGATCGCTGATGCCCACAGTGACAGTGCCATCGGCTTCCAGGCGCGCCCATTCATGACTTTCGGCAAAACGCAGGTCGGCGGGGATATTGCTCATGCTCGGTGTCCTCAAGAAATTGTCAGCGGTCGTGCCCGCCGGAAAAGGTTAGATCAAGGTTTTGCCGTGACGGACGAAGGTCGGTTTGACCACTCGTACCGGATACCACTTGCCACGGATTTCCACTTCGGCGCGGTCGGCAGTCGCCATCGGTACACGCGCCAGGGCAATCGACTTGCTAAGCGTAGGAGAGAAACTACCACTGGTGATCTCTCCTTCGCCAACATCAGCGATACGAACCACCTGATGCGCACGCAAAACCCCGCGTTCCTCGAGCACCAGACCCACCAGTTTGTGCTGCACGCCGGCGGCTTTTTCCGCTTCCAGCGCATCGCGACCGATGAAACGGCGCGTGGCCGGCTCCCAGGCGATACTCCAGGCCATGTTCGAGGCCAGTGGCGAAACGTCCTGATGGATGTCCTGACCGTACAGGTTCATCCCGGCTTCCACTCGCAAGGTGTCGCGGGCACCAAGGCCAATGGGAGAAATGCCGGCGCCTACGAGATCGTTGAAAAATCCGGGGGCTTGATCGGCCGGCAGGGCGATTTCCAGTCCGTCTTCACCGGTGTAGCCGGTGCGCGCAATGAACCAGTCGCCATCAACCTGGCCTTCGAAAGGCTTGAGCATCTGGATCAGATTGGCGCGGGATTGGGTCACCAGTTCGGCAATCTTGTGCCGGGCATGGGGGCCTTGAATAGCGAGCATCGCCAGATCCGTACGCTCATGCAGTTGCACGTCGTAGCCGGTGAGATGAGCCTGCAACCACGCCAGATCCTGATCGCGGGTCGAGGCGTTGACCACCAGTCGGTAACCGGCCTCAAGACGATAGACGATCATGTCGTCGACGATGCCACCGCGCTCGTTGAGCATGGTGCTGTACAACGCACGGCCGGGGCTGTGCAGGCGTTCGACGTCATTGGCCAGCAAATGCTGGAGCCAGGCCTTGGCCTGATGGCCGGCGACATCGATCACGGTCATGTGGGATACATCGAACACCCCGCAATCGCGACGCACCTCGTGGTGCTCCTCGACCTGCGAGCCGTAATGCAGTGGCATGTCCCAACCGCCAAAATCGACCATCTTCGCGCCGAGGGCGAGATGCAGGTCATACAGAGGCGTACGCTGTCCCATGGGTTTCTCCTTCCGGGCGTGGCGAAGGTGCGGAGCGCTGCTGCACGGTTTGAAAGCCCCGAAAGAGAAGGCTTTCAGCCGATTTCAGCGACAGGATCTGTCAGACGGACCGCACCGAATGCCGCGCATTGTAGCCGCATGATTCAGGACTGACGACTAAGTGTTTCTGTGCGCCGAACGTCGGATCAGGCCGATCACCGGCAACAACCCGACCAGCACCAGCGTCAGCGCTGGCAAAGACGCCCTCGCCCATTCGCCCTCGCTGGTCATTTCAAAGATCCGCACAGCCAGCGTGTCCCAGCCAAACGGGCGCATCAGCAGGGTGGCGGGCATTTCCTTGAGCACATCGACGAACACCAGCAACGCGGCGCTGAGCGTGCCGGGCAACAGCAACGGCAGATACACTTTGAAAAACAGTCGCGGCCCACTGACGCCCAGGCTACGTGCCGCTTCAGGCAAAGAAGGCCGTATACGCGCCAGACTGCTTTCCAGTGGCCCGTAGGCCACCGCCACGAAGCGCACCAGATAAGCCATCAGCAACGCCGCCAGACTGCCCAGCAGCAACGGTTTGCCCGCACCGCCGAGCCAGCCTGAGAGCGGAATCACCAGTTCACGATCCAGATAACTGAACGCCAGCATGATCGACACCGCCAGCACCGAGCCCGGCAACGCGTAGCCGAGGTTGGCCAGACTGACGCCGGAACGTATCGCCGGGGTCGGAGAAAGACGCCGGGCGAACGCCAGCAACATCGCCACGCTGACCGTGATCAACGCCGCCATGCCCCCCAGATACAGAGTGTGCAGAATCAGCCCGGCGTAGCGCTCATCCAGATCGAAACGCCCGCGCTGCCAGAACCACACCAACAGTTGCAGCACCGGGATGACAAACGCACAGGCAAACACCAGACCGCACCATCCGGTCGCCGCCCAGGCCTTGGGCCCGCGCAGGTGATACAACGCCTTGACCCGCGGCCGCTCGTTGCTCGCCCGATTGGCGCCGCGAGCGCGACGTTCGCCGTACAACACCAGCATCACCACCAGCAGCAACAGGCTGGCCAGTTGTGCGGCGCTCGACAGGCTGAAGAAGCCATACCAGGTCTTGTAGATCGCGGTGGTGAAGGTGTCGAAGTTGAACACCGAGACCGCGCCGAAATCCGCAAGGGTTTCCATCAGCGCCAGCGCCACGCCGGCGCCGATGGCCGGCCGCGCCATCGGCAATGCCACCCGCCAGAACGCCTGCCATGGCGACTGGCCGAGCACCCGCGCCGCTTCCATCAGACCTTTGCCCTGAGCGAGAAACGCGGTGCGTGCCAGCAGGTAAACGTAGGGGTAGAACACCAGCACCAACACCAGAATCACCCCGCCGGTGGAGCGCACCCGTGGCAGGCGCAGGCCGGTTCCGAACCATTCGCGTAGCAGGGTCTGCACGGGACCTGCGAAGTCCAGCAGGCCGACGAACACGAACGCCAGCACATAGGCCGGGATCGCGAAGGGCAGCATCAGCGCCCAGTCGAGCCAGCGCCGGCCGGGGAATTCGCAGAGGCTGGTGAGCCAGGCGAGGCTCACACCCAACAGAGTCACGCCGATGCCGACACCGAGCACCAGCGTCAGGGTGTTGCCCAGCAGGCGTGGCATCTGGGTTTCCCACAGGTGCGACCAGATTTGTTGGTCGATGGTCTGCCACGACAGCAATAGAACGCTGAGGGGCAGCAGCACCAACGCGGCGATGGCGAAGACGATGGGGTACCAGCGGCGTTGGGCGGGGTGGGCCAAGGAAAGACTCTCGTTGAATGAATGTGCCCACGCATGGCGTGGGCACTTATTCTTGTGACGCTGCGCATTTCGCGTGCGGCGATTCGACTCGCAGCGTCAGTTCCAACCCGCCCGATCCATCATCCGGATCGCCTCGGCCTGACGCTTGCCCGCCACTTCGACCGGCAACGTATCAGCGACAAACTGCCCCCACGCCGCCACTTCTTCCGAAGGTTTCACCGCCGGATTCGCCGGGAATTCCTGGTTCACGTCAGCGAAGATCTTCTGCGCCTCAGGTGTGGTCATCCACTCGACCAGTGCCTTGGCGGCTTCCGGGTGCGGCGCATGTCTGGTCAAACCGATGCCCGACAGATTGACGTGCACACCGCGATCCGCCTGGTTCGGCCAGAACAGTTTCACCGGCAGATCCGGCTTCTGCTTGTGCAGGCGCCCGTAGTAGTAGGTGTTGACGATGCCGACGTCACACTGACCGGCGTTGATCGCTTCCAGCACCGCGACGTCGTCGGAGAAAACGTCGGTGGACAGGTTGTTGACCCATCCCTTGAGGATCTTCTCGGTTTTCTCGGCGCCGTGGACTTCGATCATGGTGGCGGTCAGCGACTGGTTGTAGACCTTTTTCGCCGTGCGCAGGCACAGGCGACCTTCCCAGTTTTTGTCGGCCAGCGCTTCGTAGGTGGTCAGTTCGCCCGGTTTCACGCGCTCGGTGGAGTAGGCGATGGTCCGCGCGCGCAGGCTCAGACCGGTCCAGGCGTGGCTGGACGAGCGATATTGCAGGGGAATGTTGGCGTCGATGGTTTTCGAGCTGAACGGCTGGAGAATGCCCATCTGCTCGGCCTGCCAGAGGTTGCCGGCATCGACGGTCAGCAGCAGGTCGGCGGTGGCGTTCTCGCCTTCGGCCTTGATCCGCTGCATCAGCGGCGCTTCCTTGTCGGTGATGAACTTGATCTTCACCCCGGTCTTGGCGGTGTAGGCATCGAACACCGGTTTGATCAGTTCATCGATGCGCGACGAGTAGACCACCACCTCGTCGGCGGCCTGGGCGGCGGTGCTGCCGATCAGGGTCAGGGCCAGTGCGGTCAGAACACGCTTGGATGCCAACATGGGAGTGATCTCTCGGTCGGGAAAAGTGGCCCAAATGATAAGGACTCACATTTACCAGCTCAATCGAACACTTTCCCAAGGAGTTACCAGATGTTGCACGACGTTCGTCAGACCTTGGCAAGCGCCGGCAAGTCCCCGGTCAGCCCCAATGCTTCGCGTACGAACAGCGCTTTGGCCTCAGGCATCTGCTCGACAATTTTCAGTCCGGTATTGCGCAACCAGCGCAGCGGCAGCGGATCGGCCTGGAACAACCGTTCGAAGCCTTCCATCGCCGCCATCAGCGCCAGGTTGTGCGGCATGCGCCGGCGTTCGTAGCGGCTCAGCACTTTCACATCCGCCAGGCGTTCGCCGCGTTCATTGGCTTGCAGCAGTACTTCGGCGAGTACAGCGGCATCGAGGAAACCGAGGTTTACACCCTGCCCCGCCAACGGGTGAATGGTATGCGCGGCATCGCCGATCAAGGCCAGGCCCTCGGCCACATAGCGCTTGGCGTGACGCTGACGCAGCGGCACGCACAGGCGCGGATCAGCGCTGATGACATCGCCGAGGCAACCTTCGAAGGCACGCTCCAGTTCACGGCAGAAATCCGCTTCATCCAGCGCCATCAGCCGCTCGGCTTCGCTCGGCGTGGTCGACCAGACGATCGAGCACCAGTCCTGCTGACCGTCACGCTCAAGCGGCAGAAACGCCAGCGGCCCGTGATCGGTGAAACGCTGCCACGCGGTCATCCGGTGCGGTTTGCTGCTGCGCACGCTGGTGACGATGGCGTGATGCAGATAATCCCACTCGCGAGTAGCGACACCGGTCAGGCGACGCACGGCGGAATTGGCCCCGTCCGCCGCAATCACCAGCGGTGCGCGCAAAGTGCGGCCGTCGGCCAGGGTCAGCAGCCAGTCGTCACCGGAGCGGCGCATCTGCTCCAGCCGCGCATTGGCCAGCAGGCCCAGATCGCAATCGTGCAGACGGTCGAGCAAGGCATCCTGCACCACGCGGTTCTCGACAATGTGGCCGAGCACATCGGCATGCACGCTGCTGGCCGAAAAGTGAATCTGCCCGGTACCGCTGCCGTCCCAGACGTGCATGTCGGTGTAAGGGCTGCTGCGTCGGTTGACGATGCCGTCCCACACGCCGAGGCGATCAAGGATTCGCTGGCTGGCTGCCGACAACGCGCTGACTCGCGGTTCGAACGGCGCGTCGGCATTGAAGGGTTTGACACTCAGCGGGCTGCCGTCGAGCAGCAGGACTTCCAGCCCGCTGTCCTGCAACGCCAGCGCCAGGGCGCTGCCGACCATTCCGGCTCCGACAATCAGCACATCTGCGCGCATTTCCATGCTTTAAGCCTGTCTCGCTTGCGGCTTGAGCCGCACGTAAAGGGTTTTACCGACCCGCGCCACCAGGTTGCCGGCGCCGTCATGAATGTCGACCTGCAACTGCGGCAGGTATTTCTCGCCAGTGGCGGTCTGCCGACGGATCTCGTCGAGCAGGGTGTCGTCGATGTTGAACCGGGCGAACACCGGGCCTTTGCCCGGCGCAATGAAATCAATGTCGGCAGCCTTGTCCCAGACGATGTAGCGCGAGCCGAGGTTCTCCATGAGCATCAACATGAAAAACGGATCGACCATCGAATACAGACTGCCGCCGAACTGGGTGCCGACGTAATTGCGGTTGTACCAGCCCAGGCCCATCGAAACCTGAATGTCACGAAAGTCATCGCTGATGTGCTTCACCCGGACGCCGGCGCCGAAATACGGCGGGTAGAACGTCATGATCCAGCGCATCAGCCGCGCCTTGCCAAACTGTTTGATCAGCCGCTCACGCATCCGGCCGCGTCCCCAGCCCCATGGCCTGACGGGCGAACCAGCGTTTGGCCGGCGGCAGCAGATCGAGGCCGAGCAGACCGATATTGCGCCCCAGCGACACCAGCGGCTGAGTGCTGCCGAACAGGCGCGTGACCTGATCGGAGAAGCCCACGGTGAGGTCCTGATCGAGGCGCTGACGCTCGCGATAGGCCTGCAGCGTGGCGAAATCCCCCAGCGGCTTGTTACTGGCCAGCAGCGCGGCGGCCAAGGCATCGGCATCACGCAGGGACAGGTTGAAACCCTGTCCGGCAATCGGATGCAGGCTGTGGGCGGCGTTGCCGAGCACGGCCAGATGCGATCGAACCTGCTCTTCGGCCTCCACCAGCGACAGCGGATACAGATGCCGCGCGCCGACCTGCTTCAACGTGCCGAGGCGGTAACCGAACACGCCTTGCAGCTCGCTGAGGAAATCACGATCACTCAGGTCCGCCAGACGTTGCGCGTCCATGCCCAGACGGGTCCAGACCAGCGCGCAGCGGTTTTCCGGCAGCGGCAGCAGCGCCATCGGGCCTTCATCGGTGAAGCGCTCGAAAGCCATGCCGTTGTGCGCTTCGCTCGGGGTGATGTTGGCTATCAGCGCGCTCTGGTTGTACGGGCGCTTGCGCACATTGATGCCCAGTTGCTCGCGCAGACCGGAACGGCCGCCATCGGCGAGCACCGCCAGATCGCATTCGACCGTGGTCTCATCGTTGAGGGTCAGACGATAGCCGTCCGGCAGCGGCTCCATGCGGATGACTTCCGCCGGGCAGCGCCAGCTGATCACGTCTTTGTCGAGGTGTTGCCACAGGCTATGACCGAGCCAGGCGTTTTCCACTACATAACCGAGCGCCGGTACGCCCTCTTCCATCGCCGACAGCCGGGCAGTGGAAAAACGTCCACGATCGGAGACGTGAATCTGTTTGATCGGCTCGGCGCGGCGGGAGATTTCCTGCCATACGCCCAGCCGCTGATAAATCTGCCGCGAGCCAAAGGACAGCGCCGACGAACGTGCGTCGTAGCTCGGCTGCCAGCTGTCGCCGGGGGCGAACGGTTCGATCAGCACGATCTTCCAGCCCCGGGCCTTGGCCCCGGCCTGCAAGGCCAACGCCAGACTGGCGCCGACCAGGCCGCCACCGATGATTGCCAGATTGACCCGACTCATGCTGCGCAGGTCCGTGCTTGCGCCATCAGGGCTTCGATCTCGGCGACGGTTTTCGGCACGCCGTGGGTCAAAATTTCACAACCGCTTTTGGTCACTACCACGTCGTCCTCGATGCGCACGCCAATGCCGCGCCATTTCTTCGCTACGTTCTGATTGTCCGGGGCGATGTAGATGCCCGGCTCCACGGTCAGCGCCATGCCGACTTCCAGCACCCGCCATTCGCCGCCGACCTTGTACTCGCCGACGTCATGCACATCCATGCCCAGCCAGTGGCCGGCGCGGTGCATGTAAAACGCCTTGTAGGCCTCGGAGGCGATCAACTCGTCCACTTCGCCCTGCAACAACCCCAGCTTCACCAGCCCGGTGGTGATGACCCGAACCGTGGCTTCGTGCGCCTGGTTCCAGTGTTTGTTCGGGGCGATTTCGGCGAATGCCGCTTCCTGCGAGGCCAGCACCAACTCGTAGATCGCTTTCTGTTCGGCGGAAAATTTGCCGTTGACCGGCCAGGTGCGGGTGATGTCGCTGGCGTAGCAGTCGATTTCGCAACCGGCGTCGATCAGCACCAGGTCACCGTCCTTGAGCAACGCGTCATTCTGCTGGTAATGCAGGATGCAGCTGTTGCGCCCGGCGGCGACGATCGAGCCATAGGCCGGCATCTTCGCCCCGCCCTTGCGAAACTCGTAATCGAGTTCGGCTTCGAGGCTGTACTCGTACAGCCCGGCGCGGCTGGCCTGCATCGCGCGGATGTGGGCCTGAGCGGAAATCCGCGCCGCTTCGCGCATCACCTTCACTTCTGCCGCCGATTTATACAGACGCATGTCGTGCAGCAGGTGATCCAGGGCAACGAATTCGTTCGGAGGCTGGGCGCCGAGATGCGCCTTGGAGCGGATCACGTTGATCCAGTCCATCAGGTGACGGTCGAATTCCGGGTTGCTGCCCATGGCCGAATACACCCGGTCGCGGCCCTCGATCAGGCCCGGCAGGATGTCGTCGATGTCGGTGATGGGGAAGGCATCGTCGGCGCCAAAGTCGCGAATCGCGCCTTCCTGGCCGGCGCGCAGGCCGTCCCAGAGTTCGCGCTCGGCATTGCGTTCACGGCAGAACAGCACGTATTCACCGTGTTCGCGACCTGGCATCAGGACGATGACCGCCTGTGGCTCGGGGAAACCGCTGAGGTACTGGAAGTCGCTGTCCTGGCGGTAGACGTGCTCGACATCACGGTTGCGGATGGCAACTGCGGCGGCGGGCAGGATGGCAATGCTGTTGGGTTCCATCTGCGCCATGAGTGCCTTGCGGCGACGGGCGTATTCCGCTTTCTGGATATGGATCATGGGCAGATGGCTTTCCCTGGCACGCGATCAGTGCAGCGACGGTTTGGCGGCTGGCGGCCCGTCGGCTTTCTTGGTTTCGGAGAACAGCAGCAGCGGCGCTACACGCAGGTACTCCATGACTTCCATGTAGTCGCTTTCGCCATCTTCGGATTCTTCCAGTGCATCTTGCACCTGGGAGATCGCTGCCAGATCCTGCAACACCTCGGTGGCCTCGGTGCTCAGCATGCTGCTGTCGCGGCAGTTCAGGCCGAAACCGGTGAGGAAGCCCTGGCACCACTGGCCCAGTGCGGCGGCGCGATCGGCCAGCGGCACGTCATCGGTCGGCAACAGCAGCACGACGGTCACATCGTCGCCCGTGAGCTCGCCCTTGACCATTTCCTGCAGGCCGATGAGCGCGTTGCGGACGTTGTCCTGCGGCTCGCTTTCGAGCAGCTCGGCGGCGTCGATCAGCCATTCTTCGGCATTGAAGCCGGCACCGGCGCAGCTGCGGCCGAGCAGCAGGCCATGCAGTTCGGCAGGCGAGACGTTGTGACCGCTGGCAGTCAGCAGGGTGGCGAAGGCTTGGTACGGGGAATTCTGAATGGGCATGGGCAGCTAGGCGCCAGACGGCGCTATGTCTAGAATGAAGGCCTTGTATCCTACATCGACAGACTCGCCAAGACCATTAAAGGCTGTCCCCCAGCCAAACCCATCAGACCGAATCAGTGGACACAATGGAAGACACCGACCTGCAAGCGCTGATGGCCAGACTCGAACTGCTGATTACTCGGGTCGAGCAACTAAAGAGTCAAAACGCACTCTTACTAGCTCAGGAAAAGACCTGGCGCGAGGAACGCGCGCACCTCATTGAAAAAAACGAAATCGCCCGGCGTAAGGTCGAGTCGATGATTTCGCGCCTCAAGGCCCTGGAGCAAGACTCATGAGTTCAAGCAATAGCGTTACCGTGCAGATCCTCGACAAAGAATATTCGATCATCTGTCCCCAGGAAGAACGCAGCAATCTGGTCAGTGCCGCGCGTTACCTGGACGGCAAGATGCGCGAGATCCGCAGCAGCGGCAAAGTCATCGGCGCTGACCGCATCGCCGTGATGGCCGCCCTGAACATCACCCACGATCTCTTGCACAAAGAAGAGCGCCCGGACATCCAGGCCAGCGGCTCGACCCGTGAACAGGTGCGCGACTTGCTCGATCGTGTCGATCTGGTGCTGGCCGACGATCCGGACATCAGCAAGGGCTGATTCGCCAGGCCGCTTGAGGTATACTCGCCGCACTCCCTGGGGTGCTTGCCAGTTGACGATGTCCCTGAGCCGATTTGCACTACCCTGGGGGTTGCACGTTGGGCTGGTGTGCATGTCCGCCAGACGGAAAGCCTTAAAGCCTACTGCATCCTCCACCTTGAACTCTCGGGTTCAAGGGCTAAGTCGACAGCGGCTCATCCGGGGAGCCTGATTCGAATCCGATGCCGGTGCATGCCGGCATCGGATTTTTTATGCGTACGTTTTCGTCCCACCCTGCCGAAGCCGAACCATGACCGAACCCGCGCTGCTGCCCCGTCCCCAACTGCGCCGCCTGCTGCGCAAGGCCCGCCGCTCCCTGACGCCAAGTCAGCAACGCGCGGCCGCCGAAGGTCTGTACAAACAACTGGCGCAGGACCCGCAATTTCGCCGGGCGAAACACATTTCCCTGTACCTGCCCACCGACGGTGAAATCGACCCGCGCCTGTTGCTGCGTGCCGCCCAGCGTCGCGGCAAGAAAACCTATCTGCCGGTACTGAGCGCCTGGCCGCGGACAAAAATGGTCTTTCAGCAGATCCGCCCCGGCGAAAAGCTGCGGCCCAACCGTTTCCGTATTCTCGAGCCTCGGGTCAATACGGCCCGTCAGCGCAAGATCTGGGCACTGGATCTGGTGTTGTTGCCATTGGTAGGGTTTGACGATGTCGGCGGACGACTGGGGATGGGCGGCGGATTCTACGACCGCAGCCTCGCGTACCTGGCCCGACGCCAGAACTGGCGCAAGCCGACGCTGTTGGGGCTGGCCCATGAATGTCAGAAAGTGGAACGACTGGCGCAAGCCAGCTGGGATGTACCGTTGCAGGGAACGGTGACCGACAAGGCGTGGTATTTCGCAGGGTAGACGCCGCGAGGGAGTCAGCGGCGTCGGGAAGACGGGATCAGCGTTTGAACGCAGTCGACTGCTGTACTTGTTGCGCCACTTCAATCGGAGCATCGGCCTTGTTGGCCCACAGACTTTGCGCATAACCGGTGGTCACGACGCCAAGGCCAAACAAAATCACCAAAGTCCACAGCAAATCCGGTTTGCGTTTCATCGATTGCCCCCCTCAAGGCACATCATCACGATGACAGCAGCGGTTTCCATTCGTAGGCCGTGCAGCAGCGTCAAGCTTTAAAGGCCGGCATTTTGCGACAACGTGAACCTCTGCGCAAATGCTGGCGTCAACCGACTGTCGGTTTGTCATAAAATTGCCCGACAACCTGCCCAATGACCGTTTCAGGAGCAACCACCATGGCCTACTGGCTGATGAAATCCGAGCCCGACGAACTCTCGATCAAGGGTCTGGAAAAACTCGGCAAGGCGCGCTGGGACGGGGTGCGCAACTATCAGGCGCGCAATTTCCTGCGGGCCATGGCGGTGGGGGATGAGTTCTTTTTCTATCATTCCAGCTGCCCGGAGCCGGGGATTGCCGGGATCGGCAAGATTATCGAAGCCGCGTACCCGGATCCCACCGCACTGGAGCCTGAAAGTCATTACTTCGACCCGAAGGCCACACCGGAGAAGAATGCCTGGAGCGCAATCGACGTCGCCCACGTCGAAACGTTTGCCCGGGTGTTGAAGCTGGACTATCTGAAGCAGCAGAGCGCACTGGCCGAAATGCCGCTGGTACAGAAAGGTTCACGACTGTCGGTGATGCCGGTGACAGCCGAACAGTGGGCGGCGGTACTCGGCTTGCGTTGAAACGGCCCCGTCTGCCGCTCATTTGATTGATATCAAGCGCTACCATCGCTTGAACCGTCAAACTGGACGCCACAGTCGCAGGATGCCTCCATGTCAGCGCACAGCCGCTCCTCTCTTTTTTTTGCCGGATCTCTCATCGTATTGCTGGTGGCCGCCGGTGGTTTCGGTTACTGGGCGTCCATGAGCAGCCGTCTGCCCGAAGGCCTGTCCTCCGGCAACGGGCGCCTGGAAGCCACGGAAGTGCAGATCGCCAGCAAGACACCCGGGCGTCTGGCCGAGGTGCTGGTCGATGAAGGCGACAAGGTCGGCAAAGGGCAATTGCTTGCCCGAATGGATACCCGAACCCTCGAGGCCCAGCGCAATCAGGCCGAAGCCGAGGTCATACGTGCCCGGGAAAACCTGGCAGCAGCCCAGGCCAACGTGCAGTTGCGCCTGAGCGAGCAACTGCTGGCCCAGCAAGAGCTCGGCCGCTCACAGTCGTTGTTCAAGCATGGTTTCGTCAGCGCACAGGTCATCGATCAGTTGCAGTCACGCATCGGCACGGGCAACGCCGCCGTAGCGGCGGCCCGGGCGCAGGTCGCCGCTGTCAGCGCCGCCATCGGTGCCGCACAGGCCCAGGTGGCGCAATTGGCCAGTGAAATTGATGACAGCAGTTTGCGTGCGCCGATCGACGGCGTGATCCAGCTACGCATGGCCGAGCCCGGTGAAGTGTTGGGTGCCGGGGGGCGAGTCTTGCTGATGATCGATCCCACTGACCAGTACATGAACCTGTACCTTCCGGCCTCCGTCGCCGGACGCCTGGCGGTGGGCGATGACGCTCGGATCCTGCTGGATGCCCTGCCCGACCGGTCGTTACCGGCGAAAGTCAGTTTCGTGGCGGCCAAATCGCAATTTACCCCCAAAGAGGTCGAGACCCGCGATGAGCGACAGAAACTGGTCTTTCGCGTCAAGCTGCGCCTGACTGAGCCTGGCAACGTACCGCAGGCCAAGCCTGGCATGCCCGGCGTCGGCTACGTGCGCACGGCGCCGATCGGTTGGCCGGCCAATTTGCAATGAACGGCATCGCGGTTCGAGCGAGCGCCATTGCGCACCGCTATGGCCAGCGGCAAGCCCTGGATGCAATCGCGTTCGATCTGCCGGCGGGCACCCGGTGCGGTTTGATCGGCCCTGACGGCGCGGGCAAGTCCAGCCTGCTGGGCCTGATCGCCGGGGTAAAAGCCCTTCAGCAGGGACAACTGGAAGTCCTTGGCGGCCCGATTCAGGATCGCGCCCATCGCAACACGTTGTACGCGCGCATCGCCTTCATGCCGCAAGGGCTGGGTGGCAACCTGTACCCGGAACTGTCGATCCGCGAAAACGTGCAGTTTTTTTCCACACTGTTCGGCTTGTCTGCCAACGAAAGCGAACAGCGGCTGCACAACCTGCTGCTCGCCACGGACCTGTTGAGGTTTGCTGATCGCCCGGCCGGCAAACTGTCCGGCGGCATGAAACAGAAACTGGGGCTGTGTTGCGCGTTGATCCATGAGCCGGATCTGCTGATCCTTGACGAGCCCACCACGGGTGTCGACCCACTCTCTCGGCGGCGCTTCTGGGAGCTGATCGACGACGTGCGACGCCAGCGGCCGCAACTGACCTTGCTGGTCGCCACGGCGTATATGGAAGAAGCCGAACAATTCGAACATTGTCTGATGCTCGATGGCGGCCGGATGATTGCTTCGGGATCAAGCCGCGAGCTGGCAGCGGCCACTCCCAGCGGCAAACTCGATGATGCCTTCACTCACTTTCAGGGCGACAGCCGTCGCGACCTGCAACCGCTGCAGATCCCGCCGCGTACCACCAACACCGATATCGCCATCGAAGCCCACGAGCTGACGTTGCGTTTCGGCGACTTTACTGCAGTGGATCACGTCAGCTTCGCCATCGGACGCGGTGAAATTTTCGGATTTCTCGGCTCCAACGGCTGCGGCAAGACCACCACCATGAAAGTCTTGACCGGGCTGATGCCAGCCAGTGAGGGCAGCGCAACGCTGCTGGGCAACCCGGTGGATGCAAGGGATCTGGCCACGCGCAAGCGGGTCGGCTTCATGTCCCAGAGCTTTTCGCTGTATGGCGAGCTCAGCGTCCGGCAGAACCTTGATCTGCACGCACGCCTGTTCGATATGCCCAAGGCCGAGAGCGCCCCGCGCATCGATGCCTTGATTCAGCGCTTCGATCTGCACGGCGTCGCCGATCAGCCGTCAGGCGCCTTGCCCCTGGGACTGCGCCAACGCCTGTCATTGGCCGTCGCTGTCCTGCATCGTCCGGAAGTATTGATACTGGATGAGCCAACTTCCGGCGTCGATCCGGCAGCACGGGACGATTTCTGGCGACTGTTGATCGAACTGTCCCGTGATCAGGGCGTGACCATTTTTCTCTCCACCCATTTCATGAACGAAGCACAGCGATGCGACCGCATCTCCCTGATGCATGCGGGCCGGGTCCTGGCCTGTGACGCGCCGGCCGCCCTGCAGCAGCAATTCAATGGCGAATCCCTTGAGGCTGCGTTCGTGACTTGTCTCGAACAGGCCCAGGGCAACACCGAGGCGCCACCGGCAGCCGAACCACCGCCGGCCGCGATGGCCCCGGCCATGTCCGTCACTGAACACGGTTTCAGCTTCGGGCGTCTGACAGCGGTGGCCAGCCGTGAAGGCAAGGAATTGCTGCGCGACAAAGTGCGCTTGGCGTTCGCTCTTCTGGGCGCCATTTTCATGATGGTGATTTTTGGCTACGGGATTTCCCTCGACGTGGAAAATCTTGCCTTTGCCGTGTACGACCAGGATCAGACCCCCCAAAGCCGTGCCTACCTGGAGGCCTTTCGCGGCTCGCGCTACTTCGCCGAACAGCCGGCAATTGAAGACGCGCAGGCCTTGCACCGACGCCTGCAACGTTCGGAAATCAAACTGGCGCTGGAGATCCCGCCCGGTTTCGGCCGCGACCTGTACGCCGGGCGCCGGCCGGCGGTGGCGGCGTGGCTGGATGGCGGCATGCCGTTTCGCGCGGAAACCAGTCGCAACTATGTCGAAGCCGTCCATCAGGCCAATCTCGAGCAACTCGCCGAACAGAGCAGCCCCGCGCTCAACCGCCAGGCTGCCGCCAGCCTGGAAACCCGTTTTCGTTATAACCAGGACGTGGTCAGCGTCAACGCGATCGGCCCAGGCGTGATGGCGCTGATCCTGGCGTTCATTCCGGCGATGCTGACGGCCCTCGGCATCGTGCGTGAGAAAGAGCTGGGGTCGATCACCAATTTCTACGCCACGCCCCTGACGCGTCTGGAGTTTTTGCTGGGCAAGCAGATGCCTTATCTGCTGGTCAGCCTGGTCAACCTGGCCGTCCTGGTGGCCATGAATCGCTGGCTGTTCGGCGTACCGTTCAAGGGCAGCGGGCTGACCCTCGCTTTCGGCGGGCTGCTGTATGTACTGGCCACCACCAGCATGGGGCTGCTGATCTCTGCGTTCACCCGAACGCAGATCGCGGCAATTCTCGGCACCATGATCATCACCAGCCTGCCGACCATCCAGTTCTCCGGTCTGATCGTGCCGCGCTCGTCACTGGAGGGTGCCGCTGCCGTGATGGGCACGCTGTTCCCGGCCGGCCACTTCCTCGACATCGCAGTAGGAACGTTCACCAAAGCGCTGGATCTGCGACAGCTCTGGCCGCAATGCCTGGCGCTGTCCGGCTTCTTTATCGCGTTCACCGGATTGAGCCTGGTCATGTTGAAAAAGCAGGAGGCCTGATGCACAAGTTCGCGCATATCCTGCGATTGGGACTCAAGGAACTGACGAGTCTGCGGCATGACAGCGTGTTGCTGCTGTTCCTGTTCTACGCCTTTACCGTGGCCATCTACATGCCGGCCGCCGGATCGGTAATCGGTGTGCATAACGCCAGCGTGGCGATTGTCGACGAGGACCATAGCGCCCTCTCCCGACAATTGGCCCAGGCGCTGCAACCTCCGGAGTTCCAGTCTCCCGTCCCGCTGCGCTACGAACGACTGGATGAAGTCATGGACAGTGGCCAGTACACGTTCGTCATCAATATCCCGGCTCGCTTCCAGACCGACCTGCTCGCGGGCCGTCACCCGGCCGTGCAAGTCAATGTCGATGCCACCGCCATGAGCCAGGCGTTCATGGGCGCCGGCTACATCGGCCGGATATTCCAGCGCGAGCTGTTGGCTTATGCCGGCCAGGGCAATGCGCAGGCCTATGCCCCGGTGCAACTGACGACCCGTGCCCTGTTCAATACCAACCTGGAGGGGGGCTGGTTCCTGGCCGTGATCCAGATCGTCAACAACATCACCATTCTGGCGATCATCCTGACCGGCACAGCACTGCTGCGGGAACGCGAACATGGCACCCTCGACCATTTGCTGGTGCTGCCGCTGACCGCGCTGGAAATCATGCTGGCGAAAATCTGGAGCAATCTGCTGGTGGTGGTGCTATGCACCTGGCTGTCGCTGGAGGTGATCGTCAAAGGCGCACTCGGCGTGCCGCTGTCCGGCTCGCTGAGCCTGTTTTTGCTGGTCACGGCGGTTTATCTGTTCGCCAGCACCGCGTTAGGTATTTTCCTGGCAACGCTGGCGCGTTCGACACCGCAGTTCGGCCTGCTGGCCATCCCGGTGATTATCCCGATGTTGCTGCTGTCGGGCGGGAGTACGCCGCTGGACAGCATGCCGCAATGGCTGCAATGGGTCATGCAGGGATCGCCTTCCACCCATTTCGTCAGCCTCGGCGCCGCGATTCTGTTCCGCGACGCCGGGCTGAGTGTGGTCTGGCCAGACTTGCTGGCCCTGACCGTCATCGGATTACTGTTCTTCTTCATCGCCCTGGCGCGCTTTCGCAGAAGCCTGGCGTCCTGAACCGCAGCCGCGATGCTTACTGAATGATCAGATTGTTGAACAACAGATCTTCAACCACCGGTTTGCCGGTCTCGTCATTCATCACTTGCTGGGTCTGCTTCAAGGCTTCCTGACGCAGTTTTTCCTTGCCTTCGATGCTGCCCATCGCATCGGTGGTCTGCTGGGTGAACAGCGCCACCAGTTGATTGCGGATCAGCGGCTCGTTGGCCTTGACCAGCTTGGTCGCCTCGTCACCCGTCACTCGCAACGCCACGTCGGCCTTGTAGACCTTGAGCTTCGGCGTACCGTCCAGCCCGTAGTTGCCCACGAACGGCGGGCTCAGGGTGATGTAGTTGACCTTCGGCGCCTCGCCTTCTTTGGCTTCTTCGGCCAGCGCTGCCACAGGCAGAGACAGGGCCAGCAACAACATGATCCACGCTTTCACAATTCGCTCCTTATCCGGTTTGCGGCCTAGCATAACGACCCGCCGCGCAAGCACAAGCTTATGGCGGACTATCAGGGCCGGGCATGCTCGTTGACCCGTTGACTGCCACACCTACACTTATCGGCCATCACTCCCAAAGGAATAGCCCTGATGAAAGCCGTGCTGTGCAAAGCCTTCGGTCCTGCCGAATCGCTGGTGCTGGAAGACGTCGCCAGTCCTGTCGCGAAGAAGAATGAAATCCTGCTGGACGTGCACGCCGCCGGGGTCAACTTCCCGGACACGCTGATCATCGAGGGCAAGTACCAGTTCAAGCCGCCCTTCCCGTTTTCCCCGGGTGGCGAAGCCGCCGGCGTGGTCAGCGCGGTAGGTGAAAAGGTCGTCCACTTGAAAGTCGGCGACCGGGTCATGGCCCTGACCGGCTGGGGCAGCTTCGCCGAGCAGGTGGCAGTGCCGGGCTACAACGTGCTGCCGATCCCGCCATCGATGGATTTCAACACCGCCGCCGCGTTCAGCATGACCTATGGCACTTCGATGCACGCGCTCAGGCAGCGCGGCAACCTGCAACCGGGGGAAACTCTGTTGGTGCTTGGCGCCTCCGGCGGTGTCGGCCTGGCTGCCGTGGAAATCGGCAAAGCCATGGGCGCCCGGGTGATTGCCGCCGCCAGCAGCGCCGAAAAACTCGCCGTGGCCAAGGCTGCCGGTGCGGACGAACTGATCAACTACAGCGAAACCAGCCTCAAGGACGAAATCAAACGCCTGACCGACGGCCAGGGTGCCGACGTGATCTACGACCCGGTCGGCGGCGATCTGTTCGACCAGGCCATCCGCGCCATCGCCTGGAACGGCCGCCTGCTGGTGGTCGGTTTCGCCAGCGGACGCATCCCCGAACTGCCGGTCAACCTCGCCCTGCTCAAGGGCGCGGCCGTGCTCGGCGTGTTCTGGGGCTCCTTCGCCCAGCGCCAACCGCAGGACAACGCAGCGAACTTCCGGCAACTGTTCGGCTGGTTCGCCGAAGGCAAGCTGAAGCCGCTGGTGTCGCAGGTCTATCCGCTGAGTGAGGCGGCACAGGCGATCAATGATCTTGGGCAGCGCAAGGCGGTGGGCAAGGTTGTGGTGAAGGTGCGCTGAAGCACCTCGGAGCCGTCATTTGTTGCCGGGAGAGTCCTCAGCATCGCCCGGCAACAGGTGCTCCTGAACCTTCCGGCTGCTGGCCTTGATAAGGTGGCCCTCTTCATCGAATCGCAGAACGATCAGCCAATCGTAGACTTCGTCCGGCCATTTTTTCTGGCCCATCAGGGCCGTGCTGTCGCCACCGAACGCTTGAATCAGGTGGTTGATATGGCCGTGATGCCAGGCAATCAGGATCGTCGGCGCCTGATTGCTCTTGCGCAGCAGCTTGACCAGTTCGTGGGCATCGTTATTGATGTAAGGCTGTTCGACAGTCAGGCCCAGGCGTTCGGCCAGCGGGGTCAACGTCAGGCGTGAGCGGGAACTCACCGGGCTATCCCCTGCGGCAATCAGTCGTTCCGGGGTCAGTGTCTGGCCATCCAGTTTCAACGGATTGAAATAGTTGACATAGGCGCGAGCCCTTTCTTCGCCCCGGGCATTGAGTACAGCTCCCTCAGTGGGCTTTTCCGCATGGCGGATGATCAGCACGGTTGCATTACGCAAACCGGACTGGGCCGGATGATCGGCGTAAATCAATGTCAGCACCGCAACGGCAATGACCGTCACCGCCAATAATCGGCGCATCAGCATGCGAACCTTCAAAGCCATCATTCATCTCTGTTGATCAGTCGGTCGACGGATCGCGAGTCTAAGCCAACCCATGTTCACAAGTGGTGAAAACGCCCTGTTCTTACAGCAGAGCGACAGGTTCGTAAAAGAACGTGCGACTTCCAACATTTTCCGCTGTTTTGCCGATGCGAACCGGTGCTATTTTCGGTAACGAAACTGTAACATTCGCATCCGCAGTCAAAACAAGAAATCTGGAGCTCTTGAATGTTTGCTTTCTTTCGACCTGCCGCACATCAGGCTCCATTGCCTGAAGAAAAAATAGACAGTACCTACCGACGCCTGCGCTGGCAGATCTTCGCCGGTATCTTCTTTGGCTACGCGGGTTACTACCTGCTGCGCAAAAACTTCTCCCTGGCCATGCCGTACCTGATCGACGAGGGTTACACCCGCGGCGAACTGGGTCTGGCGATGTCGGCCATCGCAATCGCCTACGGTCTGTCCAAGTTCCTCATGGGCCTTGTCTCCGACCGTTCCAATCCGCGCTACTTCCTGCCCTTCGGCCTGCTGGTCTCGGCGGGGGTGATGTTCATTTTCGGTTTCGCGCCCTGGGCAACGTCCAGCGTGACCATGATGTTCATCCTGCTGTTCATCAACGGCTGGGCCCAGGGCATGGGCTGGCCGCCGAGCGGACGGACCATGGTGCACTGGTGGTCGCAGAAGGAGCGCGGTGGCGTGGTGTCCGTGTGGAACGTGGCGCACAACGTCGGCGGTGGTCTGATCGGCCCGCTGTTCCTGATCGGCATGGGCCTGTTCAACGACTGGCACGCAGCGTTCTATGTACCGGCGGCGGTAGCCCTGGCGGTGGCGGCATTTGCCTTCATCACCATGCGCGACACCCCGCAATCGGTTGGCCTGCCGCCGATCGAGAAGTACAAGAACGACTACCCGGAAGGCTACGATGCCAGCCACGAAGACGAATTCAGCGCCAAGGAAATCTTCGTCAAATACGTGCTGCGCAACAAAATGCTCTGGTACATCGCCATGGCCAACGTGTTCGTCTACCTGCTGCGCTACGGTGTACTGGACTGGGCGCCGACCTACCTCAAGGAAGCCAAACACTTCGACGTCGACAAGACTTCGTGGGCGTACTTCTTTTATGAGTGGGCGGGTATTCCGGGCACGCTGCTGTGCGGCTGGATGTCGGACAAGATCTTCCGTGGCAACCGTGGCCTGACCGGCATGGTGTTCATGACCCTGGTGACCGTCGCAACCCTGGTTTACTGGCTGAACCCGGCCGGCAACCCGACGGTCGACATGATCGCGCTGTTCTCGATCGGCTTCCTGATCTACGGCCCGGTGATGCTGATCGGCCTGCAGGCACTGGAGCTGGCGCCGAAGAAAGCCGCCGGTACTGCGGCGGGCTTCACCGGCCTGTTCGGTTATCTGGGTGGCTCGGTCGCAGCCAGTGCAGCGATGGGCTACACCGTGGACCACTTCGGTTGGGATGGCGGTTTCGTGCTGCTGGTGGGCGCTTGCCTGCTGTCGATGGCCTTCCTGGCCCCGACCCTGTGGCACAAGCAAGTCGCCAGTCAGAGCCGCGAAGCAGTCGCCTGATCGGCTTTTGACTTACAGCGCTTGAGCCGCGCCTCCAGATTCCGGTCTGGCATGGCGTGGCTGCGCAGGGCGTGAGCGGTCTGCTCGACATAATCGCGAGTCGTGCCGTAACGCCCGCAAGCGCTTTCGAACACCTGGCTCAGCACGTGATCCGGCAGATTGCCGGCATAGCTGGGCAGGTGTCGCTCCAAGACAAATCCCAATGCCTGTACCTGGCTGCCATCTTCGAGACGGCAGTTGAGCCAGTGTGGCCGATAGGACGGGAACGGCATCTCGCGTTTCCACAGCGCATACAGCGCACTGTCGAGGTTGTCTTCCGGCAACCGATAGGCAAAGCCGCTGCACGAACCGCCGCGATCCAGACCGAAAACCAGCCCCGGCATTTCCGGCGTGCCGCGATGTTCGTGTGACCACAGGTACAGACCGCGATGGTAGCCATGCACCCGTCCGCGCACACGCTCTACCGCCGAACACTCCGGACGCCAGATCAATGAACCGTACGCGAACAACCACACCGGCCCGCCCTTGTGACGCGCCATGGTCGATTGCATGGAAGCGAGAAGTTGTTCGTGAGTCAGCTGCGGCCCCAGGTCGAGCCGCGGAGGATAAGCCAGATTCAGAAAAGCAGATTCTATGGCTGTCATGACGGAAGTATTCGGCCCCGCAAGTATTACAAGATGTAAGCACTATTCGCTTGATAGAACATATAGCAGTAACTGTAAAACGAAAAGTGCTAAAGGATGTATGACACCTTCAATAGCGCTAATTCGGGGTTATCCGCGATGGCTATCTTGTTTGATATAGCCTAATACCATTGCGCAGATATCTTAAATACCCGAATGAAATATGCATAAGCCTTCGCTCGTTCAGGTTTCGTTCATGAAGTCCCGGGATTTTTCCTACTAAAATTTCGGACTTTCCATATTTACCGTCGCTGAACGCCTACGTACAACGGCTTTCCTCTGGCGCAAGCCACCCGTTCAACCGAGGCTGCACGATGAACACACCAAGGCTTTTGGCCGCACTTTTATTGATTCAGACCGGCCTGGCACTGGCCGCAGATGACTCGCAAGAGGACAAGGGTTTCTGGTACGCACAAACCAGTGTCTATACCAAACATTACTCACCCGACCCCGAACACAATAATCATCAGGACTTGATCGGCATTGAACGCAATCAGGCTTCCGGCTGGGTATTTGGCGGGGCAACTTTCCGTAACTCGTTCAGTGAGCGCTCCAATTACGCCTATGCCGGCAAACGCTTCGAGAGCGCCGTTTATCCGGTGTATGTGAAACTCACGGGCGGGTTGCTGCAGGGCTATCGGGGTGACTACAAGGACAAGATCCCGCTCAATCACTTCGGCGTTGCACCGGTGATCATTCCCTCGGTCGGCACCCATTATGGCCCGCTGGGCGCCGAGCTGGTTTTTCTCGGCGCCAACGCGGCCATGGTGACGACGGGCGTGCGGTTCTAGGAAGGCTAAGCCGAGGGCTCAATCGCGCGGCTCAATTCGCGCGGCTCAAGAGCGCGGCTCAAGAGCGCGGCGCATACGCAAACACATCGGCGCGCATCTGGTGGGCGTCCATTCCGGATTCCACCAGCGCATCCAGCGTGCCGTAGACCATCGCCGGCGAGCCGCTGGCGTAGACGTGCAGGGATTTCAGGTCCGGAAAATCCTCACACACGGCTTCATGCAACATCCCGCAGCGCCCTTCCCAGCCGCACTGGTCGCTGACGACCTTGTGCAGGAACAGGTTGGGCAGCTTCAGCCATTCGTCCCAATGCTCGATTTCATAGAAATCTTCCGGACGACGCACGCCCCAGTACAAATGCACCGGATGCTTGAAGCCGTTGGCCCGGCAATGTTCGATCAGGCTGTGGATCTGGCCCATGCCAGTGCCGGCGGCAATCAGCACCAGCGGCCCGTCCGGCAACTCCGCGAGATGGGTGTCGCCGAACGGCAGTTCGACCCGCACCATCGAATTGCGCTGCAGTTGCTCGATCAGGCTCAGGGCACTGGCTTCGCGCGCCAGGACGTGGATTTCCAGGTCTCGCCCGCCGTGGGGCGCCGAGGCCATGGAAAAGGCTGACTTCTCGCCGCTCTCGCGCTCGATCATCAGGTACTGACCTGCGTGATAACGCGGCGGCTTGCCGGCCGGCGCCCGCAGGCGCACGCGCCAGGTATCGCCACCGACGTCCCGGCATTCGATGACCTGACACGACAGGCTGCGCACCGGCAGTTCTCCCAGCGCAAGCACGCCATCCCACAGCAGGATGCAGTCTTCCAGCGGCTGCGCTATGCAAGTGTAGAACTCGCCGTGGTCATGCACCTTGCCGGCCTGTTCGACCCGGCCTTCCACCAGCAGCGCTGCGCACACGTGACAATTGCCGTTGCGGCAGCTTTGCGGGCATTCGTAGCCCAGGCGCCGCGCACCATCGAGAATCCGCTCTCCGGGCCGTATCTCAAGCACCGCTCCGGAGGGCTGCAGGGTTACACGCATCAATCTATTCCTAACTGATTCCAGATGGCATCGATCCGTTGGGTGACGGCATCATCCTTAATGATGACGCGGCCCCACTCGCGAGTGGTTTCGCCCGGCCATTTGTGGGTGGCATCCAGACCCATTTTCGAGCCAAGTCCCGACACCGGCGAGGCGAAGTCGAGGTAGTCGATCGGCGTGTTGTCGATCATCACCGTGTCGCGCTTGGGGTCCATGCGCGTGGTGATGGCCCAGATCACGTCGTTCCAGTCCCGCGCGTTGATATCGTCGTCGGTGACGATAACGAACTTGGTGTACATGAACTGTCGCAAAAACGACCAGACACCCAGCATCACGCGCTTGGCGTGGCCCGGATACGACTTCTTCATCGTCACCACGGCCATGCGGTACGAGCAGCCTTCCGGCGGCAGGTAGAAGTCGGTGATCTCCGGGAACTGCTTCTGCAGGATCGGCACGAACACTTCGTTCAGCGCCACACCGAGAATCGCCGGCTCATCCGGTGGACGGCCGGTGTAGGTGCTGTGGTAGATCGGCTTGATCCGGTGAGTGATGCGCTCGACGGTGAACACCGGGAAGCTGTCGACTTCGTTGTAGTAACCGGTGTGGTCGCCGTACGGGCCTTCATCGGCCATTTCTCCCGGATGGATCACGCCTTCGAGGATGATTTCGGCAGTGGCCGGCACTTGCAGGTCGTTGCCACGGCACTTCACCAACTCCGTGCGACTGTCGCGCAGCAGACCGGCGAAAGCGTATTCGGAGAGGCTGTCCGGCACCGGGGTGACCGCGCCAAGAATGGTAGCCGGATCCGCGCCGAGGGCCACGGACACCGGGAACGGCTGGCCCGGATGCTTCTCGCACCACTCACGGAAATCCAGCGCGCCGCCACGGTGACTGAGCCAGCGCATGATGACCTTGTTGCGGCCGATCACCTGCTGACGGTAGATGCCGAGGTTCTGCCGATCCTTGTTCGGGCCTTTGGTGACGGTCAGGCCCCAGGTGATCAGCGGCGCCACGTCGCCCGGCCAGCAGGTCTGCACCGGCAGCATCGCCAGGTCGACGTCATCGCCTTCGATGACCACTTCCTGGCACGGTGCTTCTTTGACGACTTTCGGCGCCATCGCGATGATCTTGCGGAAGATAGGCAGCTTCGACCACGCGTCCTTCAAGCCCTTCGGTGGCTCCGGTTCCTTGAGGAACGCCAGCAGCTTGCCGATCTCGCGCAGTTCGCTGACCGATTCGGCGCCCATGCCCATGGCAACCCGCTCGGGGGTGCCGAACAGGTTGCCGAGCACCGGAATGTCATAGCCGGTCGGTTTCTCGAACAGCAGCGCCGGGCCCTTGGCCCGCAGTGTGCGGTCGCACACTTCGGTCATTTCCAGCACCGGCGAAACGGGAATCTGGATGCGTTTCAACTCTCCGCGCTGCTCAAGCTGCTGCACGAAATCCCGAAGATCCTTGAATTTCATTGACGATGGCACCCTCAAAATAGGCGTACATCCTACCTGCTATGCCGGTCGCTGGCAGCCCGTCACTGCTTACTTGGCTGCATTCACCTGACCTTTCGCGAGTTTTTTCCCGGCTTGCAGACCGACAAACAACGGTTCAAGGATCGGTGCCACGAAACGGGCGCCGACTTCTGAAAGGTGATTGTCATCGGTGTAAAGGGAATAACCATCAAGCTCCGTGCGGCACAGACCACTTTCATCACACAGCCGTGGCGCCGGGTCGACCACCCGTACCGCCGGGTCTCTTGCCAATTGAGCGAACAACTGGCTGATGAATGCCTGACGCTTGTAATGCTCGCCAACGGCCAGACCAACACCTTCCACCGGATGATTGAGCATCGCCAGACGCGTGAGGCGATAAGGCGGACTGAACGCCTGCAACGGCACCTCTTTCACCAGCCAGACGCGATGCCCACCCGCGCGCAGTTGCGCAATCCGTGCACGCAAACCATCGGCCAGACGCTGTTCGGCAGCGGCGCGATCGTATTTCCCGTCAGTCGTTCTGAGCACATGGCCAAGGTCACCTTTGGCATCGCCATACAGATAGAGGCTCCAGCGCGCGACCAGCACCACATCGCTGACACGTTGCGCACTCAAGCTTTGCTCGACCCGTCGATTGAAACGCGCACAGACACCGTCATGCTCCAGCCCGTCAACCGGGATGCAGCCGGGAGAGCTGGCGAGGATCACGCTGACCCCGTGGGCTTTCGCGCCATCATCGAATACCGGAATCAGCGCCGTGGCGTGACTGTCACCCCAGACCATCGCCTGGGTTGGCAGGTTTTCCACACCGTAATGACAGAACAGCTTGTCGTCCGGGGTTTTGTCGTCCGCCAGGCATGCCATCAACTCCGGACGCCACTCGCGCCCCTTCGCATATTGCAGCGCCTGATCGGACAGACGCCACGGCAAGCCATCGGTCCAGCGCAGGGACTGCCCGGCCAGACCGAGCACCAGAATGCCGCAGAAACCGGCCAGCAGAACCTGCCGGCGCCCACCGAGCAGGCGACGTTCACGAAATGGCGTCTCGACAAACCTCCATGACAGATAACCCAGTACCAGCGTCAACAGGATCAAACCCGCAATGTCCAGCGCGCCCGGTTCCTCGACGCTGGCGTAGCTGGAAAACACGAACACCGGCCAGTGCCACAAGTACCAGGAGTAAGAAATCAGGCCGAGGCCGACCATCCCCCTACTGCTCAGGAGTCGGCCAATCAGCGTCTCTCGATGACCGTTGGCCAGAATCAGCGCCACCACACCCAACACGGGTAGCAGCGCGGTGACACCGGGGAACGGCGTGCTTTTGTCGTACGCGAACACTGCCAGCAGGATCAGCCCCATGCCGAGCAGGCTCAACCACTGCGCGGCCATCGGCTTGAGCCGCCACGAATGCCGGGGTGCCACAGCGAGCATCGCCCCGGCCAACAGCTCCCATGCCCGCATCGGCAACAGGAAGAAGGCTTTTTCCGGGTGATGATTGACCGCCCACACGCTCAGCCCGAAGGACAACAGCAACACGCCGAACAATGCCAGTCGCCAGTGTTTCAGGCGGCTCGAGAGCAAGGTCAGCAGTAGCGGGAAGATAATGTAGAACTGTTCCTCCACCGCCAGCGACCAGGTGTGCAGCAGCGGTTTGAGATCAGAGGCAACGTCGAAATAGCCATCCTGGCGCATGAACAGGATGTTCGAGACAAAGGTCACTTGATAGCGCACCGAGCGTCCGAGCTCTTCGTAATCCCTGGGCGCCAGCAGGAACCAGCCCACCGCCAGCACCGCGATGATCATCGCAAACAGCGCCGGCAGGATCCGCCGGGCACGCCGGGCCCAGAACTCGACGAAGCTGAAACGCCCGGCCTGGCGCTGGTTCCAGATGATCGAGGTGATCAGGTAACCGGAAATCACGAAAAACACGTCCACGCCGACAAATCCGCCGGTGAACCCCGGGACGCCAAAATGAAACAGCACCACGGCAATCACTGCGACTGCGCGCAAGCCGTCGATATCCCTTCGGTAAGCGAGTGTGCTCATAAATCCTGAATGCCAATCATGTGGTTATTTTTTGTACAGCCTCGGACGCTGCCTGTTGTTTTGCCAACTCACTGACCTTACCAGATCGCAAACCTCCCATCGTTCGGACAAAAAACAGGCAAAAAAATGGCGCCCCCCTGGGGGGACGCCACTTTTCGGACTCAACCGACGATGTTACTTGCGCTTCATCGACAGGAAGAACTCGTCGTTGGTCTTGGTCGTTTTCAGCTTGTCGACCAGGAACTCGATGGCAGCCACTTCGTCCATCGGGTGCAGCAGCTTGCGCAGGATCCACATGCGCTGCAGTTCGTCGTCGGCCGTCAGCAACTCTTCGCGGCGGGTGCCGGAACGGTTGATGTTGATGGCCGGGAACACACGCTTCTCGGCGATCTTGCGATCCAGAGGCAGCTCCATGTTGCCGGTACCCTTGAACTCTTCGTAGATCACTTCGTCCATCTTCGAGCCAGTTTCAACCAGCGCGGTGGCGATAATGGTCAGCGAGCCGCCTTCTTCGATGTTACGCGCGGCACCGAAGAAACGCTTCGGCTTCTCCAGGGCGTGGGCATCGACACCACCGGTCAGCACCTTGCCGGAGCTCGGGATCACGGTGTTGTAGGCCCGGGCCAGACGGGTGATGGAGTCGAGCAGGATCACTACGTCCTTTTTGTGTTCGACCAGACGCTTGGCCTTCTCGATCACCATTTCAGCCACTTGCACGTGACGGGTCGGCGGCTCGTCGAAGGTCGAGGCAACCACTTCGCCGCGCACGGTGCGCTGCATTTCGGTCACTTCTTCCGGACGTTCGTCGATCAACAGCACGATCAGGTGAACTTCAGGGTTGTTTCGCGCAATATTCGCGGCGATGTTCTGCAGCATGATTGTCTTGCCCGCTTTCGGCGGAGCAACGATCAGACCACGCTGGCCTTTACCGATCGGGGCGCACAGGTCGATCACACGACCGGTCAGGTCTTCGGTGGAACCGTTGCCGGCTTCCATCTTCATGCGCACGGTCGGGAACAGCGGGGTCAGGTTCTCGAAGAGAATCTTGTTCTTCGCATTCTCTGGACGATCGAAGTTGATCGTGTCGACCTTGAGCAGGGCGAAATAACGCTCGCCTTCCTTCGGCGGCCGGATCTTGCCAACGATGGTGTCACCGGTGCGCAGGTTGAAACGGCGGATCTGGCTCGGCGAGACGTAGATGTCGTCAGGGCCGGCGAGGTAGGAAGCGTCAGCGGAGCGCAGGAAGCCGAAGCCGTCCTGGAGAATCTCCAGCACGCCATCACCGGAGATTTCCTCACCGCTTTTCGCGTGCTTTTTCAGCAGGGAGAAAATCACGTCCTGCTTGCGCGAACGGGCCATATTTTCTATGCCCATCTGTTCGGCCAATTCGAGCAGTTCGGTAATCGGCTTTTGCTTGAGTTCAGTCAGATTCATATAGGAATGACGTAATCATTTATGGAGGGGGGAAATTAAGCTTTTGGCTTAATGAGGCCGCGCCGCGGAGAAGGCGACAGGATCGCGTACTTGTTCGAAAAGGAGTGCGTCGGCGACGGCTAGCAGGGGGCAGTGGAGAAACCAGTGCGGGGCCGAATGTACCACCTGAATTTCGGAGCGTCTAGCCCTGAATACGCAAAAAGCCCCGCGATTTGCGGGGCTTTTTGAGGACAATCTTTACTGCGACGCTTAGATGTTGGCGTCGAGGAAAGCAGCCAGTTGCGACTTCGACAGAGCGCCGACCTTGGTCGCTTCCACGTTGCCGTTCTTGAACAGCATCAGGGTCGGGATACCACGTACGCCGTGCTTGGCCGGGGTTTCCTGGTTCTCGTCGATGTTCAGTTTGGCAACGGTCAGCTTGCCTTTGTAAGTCTCTGCAATCTCGTCCAGAACCGGAGCGATCATTTTGCAAGGGCCGCACCATTCAGCCCAGTAGTCGACCAGGACAGCGCCTTCGGCCTTGAGTACGTCGGCTTCGAAGCTAGCGTCGCTAACGTGTTTGATCAGATCGCTGCTCATGGAATTCTCCAGGTTGTAAGCAAAAAAACGTGGCCCATCATAGCCGCCCTTCCCTTGTTCAGGAAGCCGCAGATGATTGAGTCTTGCTATGGCACTCGATGAGTTTGGGTATAGCTCAAGTCACGCGCTGGCGGGGGCGATGAAGGCAATTCCTGTGCGAAGTGCCGCGTTGCGCACGTGCTCCTGCATGGCTTTCTGCGCGGCAGCGGAAGCCCGGCGCGCAAGGGCGCGGAGGATCTTGCGGTGTTCCTGCCAGGTTTCCATGGCCCGTTCGGCGCGGATGAACGGTAGTTTCTGGCTCTCCAGAAAGATGTCGGCGCTGGCGGTGAGGATGCTCAGCATCGCCTGATTGCCGCTGGCCCGCAGGATTCGACGGTGAAATTCGAAATCCAGTTTTGCTGCTGCTTCAAAGTCACCGGCGCGCAGTTGCTCACGCATGGCGGCCACATTGTCTTCCAGTTCGTCCAGGTCAAACGTGCTCAGCGTCACTGCCGCCAACCCGGCCGCGAACCCTTCCAACGCATAGCGCAACTGGAAGATCTCCAGCGGCGAGGCCTGCGCTGCAAACGGCCAGGCCGGTGCACCCTCCCCGCGCGGCAGCTCCACCGGTGCCTGCACGAACACGCCTTTGCCCGGCTGAATACTGACCAACCCCAGCGCACTCAAGGACGACAACGCCTCGCGCAACGACGCCCGGCTGACCCCCAGTTGCACCGCCAGATCTCGCTGCGACGGCAGTGCATCACCGGGGCCGAAACCCTGCTCGGTAATCAGTTTGCGGATCGCTTGCAGCGCCACTTCGGGTACGGCGCGGGAGATCGAGTTCATGGTTTTCCAGTCGGACCAGGCCAAGGTGCGGCCAGTTGTAAAGCTATTCGAGGCGTCAGGCAAGTCATGCCCCAGCGGGGTTCGACGGCGCACGCCGATGCGCTATCGCAGTGCGAAATCCAACCGCACTGTTCAGACCAGTAAGACCGAGAGAACCCGCTAAACCCGTGGCTTTGCGCAGCCAAACCGCTGTCTTGGCACGCCCCGTGCTCTGTCCGATCGCAGAATTCACTTCCCGCCGATCCGGAGATTGTCCATGACGAAGCGTTACAGCGCCCTCCTCGCCGCCCTGTTTGCCGGTCTGATGCTCAGCCAGGCCCCCGCCCATGCCGACGGTCTGGACGACGTAGTCAAACGCGGCACCTTGAAAGTCGCGGTACCTCAGGACTTCCCGCCCTTCGGTTCGGTCGGCCCGGACATGAAGCCGCGCGGCCTGGACATCGATACTGCGAAACTGCTGGCCGACCAGCTCAAGGTCAAACTCGAACTGACCCCGGTCAACAGTACCAACCGCATCCCGTTCCTCACCACCGGCAAGGTCGATCTGGTGATCTCCAGCCTCGGCAAGAACCCCGAACGCGAGAAAGTCATCGATTTCTCCCGCGCTTATGCACCGTTCTATCTCGCCGTGTTCGGGCCGCCGGATGCAGCCGTCAGCACCCTGGACGACCTCAAGGGCAAGACCATCAGCGTCACTCGTGGCGCCATCGAAGACATCGAGCTGACCAAGGTCGCTCCCGAAGGCGTGACCATCAAGCGCTTCGAAGACAACAACTCGACCATCGCCGCCTACCTCGCAGGGCAAGTCGATCTGATCGCCAGTGGCAACGTGGTGATGGTCGCAATCAGCGAAAAGAGCCCGAAGCGCGTACCGGCGCTGAAGGTGAAGCTCAAGGATTCGCCGGTCTACGTCGGCGTGAACAAGAACGAGCCGGCGCTGCTGGGCAAGGTCAACGAGATCCTCGCCACCGCCAAGGCTGACGGCGCGCTGGAAAAGAACGCGCAGAGCTGGCTCAAAGAGCCGCTGCCGGCCGACCTCTGACCGGCGCTGCGGGAGACTTTCATGGCCTATCAGTTCGATTTCTTGCCGGTGGTGGAAAACACCGACCTGCTGCTCCGCGGGGCGTTGTTCACCCTTGAGCTGACGGCCATCGGTGCGCTGTTCGGGGTTGGCGTGGGCATCGCCGGGGCGCTGGTGCGGGCGTGGAACATCCGCCCGTTTTCGACGATCTTCGGTGTCTACGTCGAGTTGATCCGCAACACGCCGTTCCTGGTGCAACTGTTTTTCATCTTTTTCGGCCTGCCGTCCCTCGGCGTGCAGATTTCCGAGTGGCAGGCCGCAGTGCTGGCGATGGTGATCAACCTCGGCGCGTACTCGACCGAGATCATCCGCGCCGGTATCCAGGCGATTCCGCGCGGGCAGCTGGAAGCCGCAGCCGCATTGGCGATGAGTCGTTTTGAAGCGTTCCGGCACGTGGTGCTGTTGCCGGCGCTGGGCAAGGTCTGGCCGGCCCTGAGCAGCCAGATCATCATCGTCATGCTCGGTTCGGCGGTGTGTTCGCAGATCGCCACCGAAGAGTTGAGCTTCGCCGCCAACTTCATTCAATCGCGTAACTTCCGCGCCTTTGAAACCTACGCCCTGACTACCCTCATTTATCTGTGCATGGCGCTGCTGATCCGTCAGTTGCTGAACTGGCTCGGCCGGCGCTACCTGTCGAAAAGCAGCGCAAGGAGCAGCCGATGAGCGATTTCACGTTCTGGGACATCCTGCGCAACCTGCTCACCGGCCTGCAATGGACGCTGGCGTTGTCGCTGGTGGCATTCATCGGCGGCGGGATCGTCGGGTTGCTGATCCTGATCATGCGTATCTCGAAAAACCCGCTGCCCAGCAGTATCGCCCGCACCTGGATCGAACTGTTCCAGGGCACCCCGCTGTTGATGCAGCTGTTTCTGGTGTTCTTCGGCGTGGCGCTGGCCGGGGTCGAGATTTCGCCGTGGATGGCGGCGGCGATTGCCCTGACGCTGTTCACCAGCGCCTATCTGGCGGAGATCTGGCGTGGATGCGTCGAGGCAATTCCCAATGGCCAGTGGGAGGCTTCGTCGAGCCTGGCGCTCAATCCGCTTGAGCAACTGCGCTACGTGATCCTGCCGCAAGCGCTGCGCATCGCCGTGGCGCCGACCGTGGGCTTCTCGGTGCAAGTGATCAAGGGCACCGCGGTGACCTCAATCATCGGCTTCACCGAACTGACCAAGACCGGCGGCATGCTCGCCAACGCCACCTTCGAACCGTTCATGGTCTACGGCCTCGTTGCCCTGGGCTACTTCCTGCTCTGCTACCCCCTGTCCCTCAGTGCGCGCTACCTGGAAAGGAGACTGCATGCCTCTGCTTAGAATTTCCGCCCTGCATAAATACTACGGCGATCACCACGTGCTCAAAGGCATCGACCTGAGTGTCGAGGAAGGCCAAGTGGTGGCGATCATCGGCCGTAGCGGCTCGGGAAAATCCACCCTGTTGCGCACCCTCAACGGCCTGGAGTCGATCAACGACGGCGTGATCGAAGTCGACGGCGAATACCTCGACGCGGCCCGCGCCGACCTGCGCAGCCTGCGGCAGAAAGTCGGAATGGTGTTTCAGCAGTTCAACCTGTTCCCGCACCTGACGGTGGGCGAAAACGTGATGCTCGCACCTCAAGTGGTGCAGAAAGTGTCCAAGGCCAAAGCTGCGGAACTGGCGCGGCAGATGCTGGAGCGCGTCGGCCTGGGTGAAAAGTTCGATGCCTTCCCGGAGCGCCTCTCGGGCGGCCAGCAACAACGCGTGGCAATTGCCCGGGCGCTGGCGATGTCGCCCAAGGTACTGCTGTGCGACGAGATCACCTCGGCGCTGGACCCGGAACTGGTCAACGAAGTCCTGAGCGTGGTTCGACAACTGGCCAAAGAAGGCATGACGCTGATCATGGTCACCCACGAAATGCGCTTCGCACGGGAGGTTGGGGATAAACTGGTGTTCATGCACCAGGGCAAGGTGCATGAGGTGGGCGACCCGAAGGTGCTGTTTGCCGATCCGCAGACGCCGGAGCTGGCGAATTTCATCGGAACCGTGGAAGTCGCAGGCTGAAAGCAGGCCGTCAGTGCGCTAAATCAAGGGTTTGAACCGTGCGCGTTGGCGGCAGCGTTTGATCGTGGCACGATGTCGGGGTTATCGACCGAGACCCCCTGACCATGCCCCAATCCCAAGCCAAGAATCTGTCCCTGATCGCCGCGATCGACCTGGGCTCCAACAGCTTCCATATGGTCGTGGCCAAGGCCCAGAACGGCGAAATCCGTATTCTCGAACGGCTCGGGGAAAAGGTTCAGCTGGCCGCCGGCATCGACGATGAGCGTCAGCTCAACGAAGAATCCATGCAGCGCGGGCTCGACTGCCTCAAGCGCTTTGCCCAACTGATCAACGGCATGCCGCTGGGCGCTGTGCGGATCGTCGGTACCAACGCCCTGCGTGAGGCGCGCAACCGTGGCGAATTCATCCGCCGCGCCGAAGAAATCCTCGGCCACCCGGTGGAAGTCATCTCCGGCCGTGAAGAAGCGCGTCTGATCTACCTCGGCGTGTCCCACACCCTCGCCGACACCCCGGGCAAACGCCTGGTCGCCGACATCGGCGGTGGCAGTACCGAATTCATCATCGGGCAACGATTCGAGCCGTTGTTGCGCGAAAGCCTGCAAATGGGCTGCGTGAGCTTCACCCAGCGCTATTTCAAGGACGGCAAGATCACCCCGGCACGCTACGCCCAGGCTTACACGGCGGCGCGGCTGGAGATCATGAGCATCGAACACGCCCTGCACCGTCTGACCTGGGATGAAGCCATCGGCTCCTCGGGCACCATCCGTGCCATCGGCTTGGCACTGAAGGCCGGCGGACACGGCACCGGCGAAGTGAACGCCGAAGGCCTGGCGTGGCTCAAGCGTCGCCTGTTCAAGCTGGGCGATGTCGACAAGATCGATTTCGAAGGGATCAAACCGGATCGCCGCGCGATCTTCCCCGCAGGTTTAGCGATTCTTGAAGCGATCTTCGACGCCCTCGAACTGCAACGTATGGATCACTGCGAAGGCGCGCTGCGTGAAGGCGTGCTCTACGACCTGCTTGGCCGCCATCATCACGAAGACGTGCGCGAACGCACCCTGACCTCGCTCATGGAGCGCTACCACGTCGACCTGGAACAAGCCGCGCGGGTCGAGCGCAAAGCCCTGCACGCCTTCGATCAGGTCGCCGTGGACTGGGAGCTGGACGACGGTATCTGGCGCGAACTGCTGGGCTGGGCGGCGAAAGTGCACGAAGTCGGGCTCGACATCGCTCACTACCACTACCACAAGCACGGCGCCTACCTGATCGAGCACTCGGACCTCGCCGGGTTCTCCCGCGAAGACCAGCAAATGCTCGCCCTGCTGGTGCGCGGCCACCGCCGCAACATCCCCAAGGACAAGTTCGCCGAGTTCGGCGACGACGGCGACAAGCTGATCCGCCTGTGCGTGCTGCTGCGCTTCGCGATCCTGTTCCATCACATTCGCGGTACCCAGACCATGCCGCAAGTGGCGCTGCATGCCAACGGCAACAACCTCGACGTGGAATTCCCGGAGAACTGGCTGGATGAAAATCAGCTGACCCAGGCGGATTTCGCGCTTGAGGCCGAGTGGCTGACACGGGTGGGCATCGTCCTGACCGTGCACTGAATAACCGACAGGCACAAAAAAGGCGATCCGGATGGATCGCCTTTTTTATTGCGCCGAAATCTTCAGTCAACTGCTGACCGGCAGAATCGGGCTGCCCAACCGCTCCAGCAACGTCGCCTGCGCACTGCGCGGGTTCTGGTTGCCGGTCGGCGTGTTGCGGATGTAGCGGCCATCCGACTGCAGGCTCCAGCTGTGGGTGTTGTCGGTCAGGTACAGCTCCAGCTCTTTCTTGACCCGGGTCAGCAGCTTCTTGCCTTCCACCGGGAAGCAAGTCTCGACGCGCTTGTCGAGGTTGCGCTCCATCCAGTCGGCACTGGACAGGAACATCTGCTCCTCGCCGCCATTGAGGAAGTAGAAAACCCGGGTGTGTTCAAGGAAGCGACCGATGATCGAGCGCACGTGGATGTTGTGCGAAACCCCGGCGATGCCCGGACGCAGGCAGCACATGCCGCGCACCACCAGATCGATGCGCACACCGGACTGGCTGGCCTTGTACAGCGCGCGGATGATCTTCGGATCGGTCAGCGAGTTGAACTTGGCGATGATGTGCGCAGGCTTGCCGTCGAGCGCGAATTGCGTCTCGCGCAGGATCATGTCGAGCATGCCCTTCTTCAGGGTGAACGGCGCGTGCAGCAGCTTCTTCATGCGCAGCGTCTTGCCCATGCCGATCAACTGGCTGAACAGTTTGCCGACGTCTTCGCACAAGGCGTCGTCGGAGGTCAGCAGGCTGTAGTCGGTGTACAGTCGGGCGTTGCCGGCGTGGTAGTTACCGGTGCCGAGGTGCGCATAACGCACGATCTCGCCGGCCTCGCGGCGCAGGATCAGCATCATCTTGGCGTGGGTCTTGAAGCCGACCACGCCGTAGATCACCACCGCACCGGCCGCTTGCAGACGGCTGGCCAGTTGCAGGTTGGATTCTTCGTCGAAGCGCGCCCGCAGCTCGATGACCGCCGTCACTTCCTTGCCGTTACGCGCGGCATCTACCAGCGCATCGACGATTTCCGAGTTGGCGCCGGAACGGTACAGGGTCTGGCGCACGGCAAGAACGTGCGGGTCTTTCGCGGCCTGGCGCAGCAGGTCGACCACCGGGGTGAACGACTCGAACGGGTGCAGCAGCAGAATGTCCTGCTTGCTGATCACGCTGAAAATATTCTCGCTGTTTTGCAGCAGTTTCGGAATCTGCGGCGTGAACGGCGTGTATTGCAGCTCCGGATGGCTGTCCAGACCGGTGATGCTGAACAGACGCGTCAGGTTGACCGGACCGTTGACCTGATACAGCTCGGTCTCGCTCAGGTTGAACTGCTTGAGCAGGTAATCCGACAGATGTTTCGGGCAGGTGTCGGCGACTTCCAGGCGCACGGCGTCGCCGTAACGACGGGAGAACAACTCGCCACGCAGGGCGCGGGCCAAGTCTTCGACGTCTTCGGAATCGAGCGCAAGGTCGGCGTTCCGGGTCAGACGGAACTGGTAACAGCCCTTTACCTTCATGCCCTGGAACAGGTCATCGGCGTGAGCGTGAATCATTGACGACAGGAACACATAGTTGTCGCCAGGGCCGCCGACTTCTTCCGGCACCTTGATGATCCGTGGCAGCAGACGCGGCGCCGGGATGATCGCCAGACCGGAGTCGCGACCGAAGGCGTCGATACCTTCGAGCTCGACGATGAAGTTCAGGCTCTTGTTCACCAGCAACGGGAACGGGTGCGTCGGGTCGAGGCCGATCGGCGTAATGATCGGCGCGATCTCGTCGCGAAAATAACGGCGCACCCAGGTCTTGAGCTTGGTGGTCCAGTAGCGGCGACGGATAAAGCGGATCTGGTGCTTTTCCAGCTCGGGCAGCAGGATGTCGTTGAGGATCGCGTACTGGCGGTCGACGTGACCGTGCACCAGTTCGCTGATCCGCGCCAATGCCTGATGCGGTTGCAGGCCGTCGGCGCCGGCCTGTTCACGAGCGAAAGTGATCTGCTTCTTGAGGCCAGCGACGCGGATCTCGAAGAATTCGTCGAGGTTGCTGGAGAAGATCAGCAGGAACTTCAGCCGCTCCAGCAACGGGTAGGACTCGTCCAGCGCCTGTTCCAGCACGCGGATGTTGAACTGCAGTTGCGACAATTCCCGGTGGATATACAGGCTGCTGTCATCCAGACCGGGAATCGCGATCACCGGAGCCGCCGCTGCGGGCTCTGACGCCGGCGCGGGTGGCGCAGGCTCGAGTTCCGGCGGGGTTTCGGTAATCTGCTCGACCACGGGTTGAGCTTCTTTTACGGCAACTTCACTGAGTCCTTCGGTATTCATCGAATGTTCCTGGGAGGGCTATTTCTGCTCTCGTAACAATTGAGCGGCGCGGACAGCAAAGTAAGTCAGGATGCCATCAGCGCCGGCACGTTTAAAGGCGGTCAGGGATTCGAGGATCACGCCTTCGCTCAACCAGCCATTCTGGATCGCCGCCATGTGCATGGCGTATTCGCCGCTAACCTGATAGACGAACGTCGGCACTTTGAAGGCATCTTTTACCCGGAACAAAATATCCAGGTAAGGCATGCCGGGTTTGACCATGACCATGTCCGCGCCTTCAGACAGGTCCGCGCCCACTTCGTGCAACGCTTCGTCACTGTTGGCCGGGTCCATCTGGTAGGAAGCCTTGTTCGCCTTGCCCAGGTTCGCGGCTGAACCCACGGCATCGCGGAACGGGCCGTAATAGGCGCTGGCGTACTTGGCCGAGTAGGCCATGATCCGCACGTTGACGTAACCGGCCAGTTCCAGCGCCTCACGGATCGCCTGGATGCGGCCGTCCATCATGTCCGACGGGGCCACCACCTGGGCGCCAGCGGCGGCGTGGGACAACGCCTGCTTGACCAGTGCATCGACGGTGATGTCGTTCTGCACATAACCTTCTTCGTCGAGAATGCCGTCCTGACCATGAGTGGTGAACGGATCCAGGGCGACGTCGGTGATCACGCCCAGCTCCGGGAAGCGGTCACGCAGGGCGCGGGTGGCGCGCTGGGCGATACCTTCGGGATTCCAGGCTTCGGCAGCATCGAGGGATTTGAGTTCAGGTGGCGTGACCGGGAACAGCGCCAGCGCCGGAATCCCCAGTTCAACCCATTTCGTCGCTTCTTCAAGCAGCAGGTCGATGGTCAGACGCTCGACACCCGGCATCGAGGCCACGGCTTCGCGGCGGTTTTCACCGTCGAGCACGAACACCGGCAGGATCAGGTCATCGACCGTCAACACGTTCTCACGCACCAGGCGCCGGGAAAAATCATCACGACGATTGCGACGCAGGCGGGTGGCGGGGAACAGGCGGTTGGCTGGGGTAAAGCTCACGGCAGACTCCTGAGCCCGCGCAGACGGGCGAGTGTGGCAGTTATAAGCGGCCATTATGACGGTCGTATTACAGTTATGTGCACCCCCGTGACATGTAGCCGCAATCCATTGTCGTTGTAGGAAATGTTAACGTCGAGACACATTTCGACACTTTCCTGAATGTGTCCGAAGGGTTAGGCTGCGCGTTCATTTCGCCAGCACCCAGACAATGCTCCAACAATTTCTGCATGACTTCGGCTACTTTGCCCTGTTTCTCGGCACGTTCTTCGAAGGCGAAACCATCCTGGTGCTCGCGGGCTTCCTCGCGTTCCGTGGTTACATGGACATCAATCTGGTGGTGGTCGTGGCGTTCTTCGGCAGCTATGCCGGCGATCAGCTGTGGTACTTCCTGGGCCGCAAGCACGGGCGCAAGTTGCTGGCGCGCAAGCCGCGCTGGCAAATGATGGGCGACCGCGCGCTGGAGCATATCCGCAAGCACCCGGACATCTGGGTCCTGAGCTTCCGCTTCGTTTACGGCCTGCGCACGGTGATGCCGGTGGCGATCGGCCTGTCGGGCTACCCGCCGGGACGCTATCTGCTGCTGAATGGCATTGGCGCTGCGATTTGGGCCGCCGCCCTGGCTGCGGCCGCGTACCACTTCGGTGCGGTGCTCGAAGGCATGCTGGGCAGCATCAAGAAGTATGAACTGTGGGTACTGGGCGCGCTGCTGGTACTGGGCGTCGGTCTTTGGCTGCGCCGCCGGTTCAAGAATGCCCGGCTGGCCAGGAAGGTCTACGAAGACGAGCAGGCCGAACAACTGGCCAAGGCTGAACGGCATAAAGCCGAACAGGCCAAATCCGCCGAACCTAAGACGCCAGCCGAGTAAACCGCTGGCGGCAGTAATACAGCCCGATGCCACTGAACAGGCTGTAACCGAGCAGGCCGGCCCAGACCCCGGGGCTGGCCGGCCAAAGCCCGACCTGCGGCGCCAGCCACACCAGCGGCACGTTCGCCGCCAACCGCAGTACCTCCAACTTCCCCGCCCAAGGGCGATTCTCCAGGGCCACGCCCAACACAAACAAACCAAACGCCACCGCGCCCCAGCCCAGCACCAGGGCGCCGGTTGACAGGCTGCGCTCCAGGTTCATCAGGTAACTGCCCAGCGCAACGTACACGCCGAATTGCAGCAGCACGTACCACTGCTGTCGGGCGCCCAGCGGCACTTCGAATTTGCGGAACCGGCTCAAGTCCGGCTTGTGCATCGGGTACTTCGCCGCCACGTCCGCCGGGCGCCATCCTGTACGCATGAACCAGATCCGGATCCTGTCCCACATACGCTCGGCCCGGCGCGCGTCATCCCACAGCTGCGCGTAAAACTGCACGTTGGCCCACAACGGATTCCAGCTCGCCAGCGGTGTGGTCACGCCGAAAATCACCGGTTCGTTGTCGTCCTCTTCCTGGAACGAGCCGAACAGGCGATCCCAAATAATGAACACCCCGCCGTAGTTGCGATCCATGTAGAGAGCGTTCTGCGCATGGTGGGCCCGATGATTGGACGGCGTGACGAAGATCCATTCGAACCAGCCGAGCTTGGGAATGTGCTTTGTATGCACCCAGAACTGATACAGCAGGTTCATCGCCGCGACACTGACGAACACCAGCAGCGGCACACCGAGCACGGCCATCGGCAGGTAAAAGATCCAGCCCAGCAGAAACCCTGTGCTGGTCTGGCGCAAGGCGGTGGAAAGGTTGTAGTCCTCGCTCTGGTGATGCACCGAATGCGCCGCCCAGAGAATGTTCCGCTCGTGCCCCATGCGGTGCAGCCAGTAGTAGCAGAAGTCGTAGAGGACGAAAGCGAAGCCCCATGCCCAGACACTGTCCGCCGGCAACCTGAGCAGCGCCAGATGCTCCAGGGCAAAGCCGTAGGTCACCAGCCCCACGCCTTTGGTCAGCAGGCCGGTGGTGGTCGACAACACCCCGGTGCTGATGCTGTTCACCGCATCGGCCAGGCGATAGTTGCTCACCCCGCGCCAACGGTCGGCGATCAGCTCGGCCGCAATCAATACGAAGAAAAACGGCACCGCATACAGAATGAAGTTCATGACGCGCCCTGATCGAGATCCGTGTGCACAGATCCTAGGTGTAGCCACGGCTTGGCCCTATGGCAACGAACGACAAATTAGTGGACATTTAGCGCCATGAATCTGGAGAGAAACCCATGAGCAAAAAAGTTGCAGTGATCCTGTCCGGTTGCGGCGTGTACGACGGCGCCGAGATCCACGAAAGCGTCATCACCCTGCTTCGCCTCGACCAGCGCGGCGCCCAGGTGCAGTGCTTCGCCCCGGACATCGCGCAATTGCATGTGATCAACCACCTCACCGGCAAGGAAATGCCCGAGTCGCGCAACGTGCTGGTGGAGTCGGCGCGCATCGCCCGGGGCAACGTCAAGGATGTCCGTGAAGCCGATGTCGATGATTTCGATGCGCTGATCGTGCCTGGCGGTTTTGGTGCAGCGAAGAACCTGTCGAACTTCGCCGTCGACGGCGCGGGCTGCTGCGTTCAGCCGGACGTGCTGGCGCTGACCGAGGCGTTTGCCGAAGCGGGCAAACCGGTGGGCCTGATGTGCATCTCGCCGGCACTAGCCGCCAAGATCTACGGCCCGGGCGTGACCTGCACCATCGGTAATGACGCGGAGACGGCCAAGGCCATCGGCAAGATGGGCGCAACCCACGAAGACTGCGCGGTGACCGACATCATCGAAGACAAGGCGCGCAAACTGGTGACCACCCCGGCCTACATGCTGGCGCAGTCGATCAGTGAAGCGGCTTCGGGGATCAACAAATTGGTGGATCGCGTCCTCGAGCTGACCCACGAAAACGACGCCTGACCCGCGACAATGACCATTCCCACGCGCTACGTGGGAATGATTGACTCAGGACTGGCGCGCCAGCCGCGTCAGGAACCGGTCCAGCGCATTGGCGAACGCCTGCTTCTCCCGGTCACCGAACGGCGCCGGGCCGCCGCTGACCTGGCCCTGCTCTCGCAGGTCGGTGAACAGGTTGCGAGTCGCCAGCCGTTCACCCATGTTCTGCGCGTCGAACTCCTTGCCTCGCGGGTCGAGCGCTGCCACGCCCTTCTTCACCAGCCGGTCGGCCAGCGGGATATCACTGCAGATCACCAGCTCGCCCGGCACCGCGTGTTCCACCAGATAATCATCCGCCGCATCCGGGCCACTCGGCACCACGATCAGCTTGACGATCGACAGTGCCGGTTTGCTCTGCGGCTGCCCCGCCACCAGCACCACCTCGAAGCGGCGCTTGAGGGCGAATTTGACCACCAGCTCCTTGGCCATCTTCGGGCAGGCGTCGGCATCGATCCATACGCGCATCATCTCAGGCCGCCACTCGGCGCTTTTCCGCCACCCGGCTGCGGCCGTACAGCACGATGATCGCTGCAATCGCCACGGCCTGCGCCGTCAGCGAGTAGGCGTCGGCGTGAATCCCCAGCCATTCGAAATCGAAGAACGCCACCGGCCGGGTGCCGAAGATCCCGGCTTCCTGCAACGCCTTCACACCATGACCGGCAAACACCACCGACAGCGCACACAGCAACCCCGCATTGATGCTGAAGAACAGCGCCAGCGGCAGTTTCGCCGAGCCGCGCAGGATCACCCACGCCAGACCGAACAGCAGCACCAGCGCTGTCGCACCACCCGCCAACACCGCGTTGTGCCCGGCGGGACCGGCCTGCAGCCACAGGGTTTCGTAGAACAGGATCACTTCGAACAATTCGCGGTACACCGAGAAGAACGCCAGGATCGCGAAGCCGAAACGCCCGCCACCACCGACCAGGCTCTGCTTGATGTAATCCTGCCAGGCTGCCGCGTGCCGGCGGTCATGCATCCAAACCCCGAGCCACAGCACCATGACACTGGCGAACAACGCCGTGGCGCCTTCCAGCAATTCCCGCTGGGAGCCGCTGACATCGATCACGTACGCCGCCAGCGCCCAGGTACCGAGACCGGCCAACAGCGCCAGGCCCCAGCCGACGTTGACACTGCGCACCGCCGATTGCTGACCGGTATTGCGCAGGAACGCGAGGATCGCCGCCAGTACCAGAATCGCTTCCAGGCCTTCACGCAGCAGGATCAACAGACCGGAGATGTAACTCAGCGACCAGCTCAGTCCGTCACTGCCCAGCAGGCCAGCGGATTCCTTGAGTTTGGCCTTGGCCGCGTCAAGACGCTGCTCAGCCTGCTCCACCGACAAGCCGTCCTGCAGCGATTGCCGATAGGCCATCAGGGATTTTTCAGTGTCCTTGCGCACGTTGGCATCGACGTTGTCCAGCGAGCTTTCAACCAGTTCGAAACCTTCCAGATACGCTGCAACGGACAAGTCATAAGCCTGATCACGCTCGCCTGCGCGGTAAGCGGCAAGGCTCTTGTCCAGGGTCGCGGCGGTGTAGTCGAGCAACTGCGCCGGGCCACGCTTGACCTGCGGCGGTTGCGCCCGTTGCGCGCGGAAGGTCGCGGCGGCGGCCGGGCCTTCGGCGGCCTGCACTTCGGCCGGCGTCTGACGGGCGAGGTCGGCGATGTTATAGGTCTTGTCTGTTTTGGCCGTGGCCGGATCGGCGCTGAACTGAGCGATGTAGGTCGCCAGATCCCAGCGCTGACGGTCGTCCAGTTGATCGGCGAAGGCCGGCATGTCGGTGCCTTCGACGCCTTGGCCGAGGGTGTTGTAGATCGCGTAGAGGCTCAGATGATCCAGACGTTTGGCATCACGCAGGTTGGCCGGCGCGGGCTCCATGCCGACACCCGCGGGGCCATCACCGGCACCGCGGGTGCCATGACACACCGAGCAGTGCTGGGTATAGAGCGGCGCGCCACGGGTCGGGTCCGGGGTGATAATCGGCGCCTGGTTGACTTCATAGGCCACCGCCAGTTTCGCTCCCAGTTGCCGGGCCTGACGCGCGACGTCCGCGCCGTCCTGCTTCGCGGTGATGGCGGCCAGCAGAGCGTCGATGCCCTGCTCCAGACCGACCTTCTCCGGTTTGGCCGGCATACCGGCAATCAAGCCTTGCAGCGCGCGGGTGAACTCCAGTTGTTCACGGTATTCGGCATCGTCGATGACCTTGCCGGCCTCTACCGTCGGCGGGTAGTCGGCGCTGATGTAATCGAGCAGGTGCAGCGCTTGCGGCGCGCCTTCCACGGTATCGGCCAGCAGATTGAAGCTGCTCAGGGCAAACAACGGGAACACCAGCCAGGCCAGGAATCGGGACGAGGCAGTCATGAATGGGTCTCAATTGGAAATGCGAAGTAACACATTGTTCACGCCGATGAAGGCTGACTCAAGCTTTCTCGTTGGCCGCATCGTAATTACGCGCATTGTGCTGCAGCAAATAGCCATCACTCGCTTCTATACTGCGTCGCCTCTCACCCCTTTCGATTAAGGAAAATCTCGTGGTCATGCGCCATTGTCTGCTGTTTCCCTTGCTGTTTAGCGCGGTCCTGCAATTGAGCGGTTGCGGGGCCTACCGCAATTACGACCTGGAACTGCAACAGACAACCGAACAGTTGAAAGCGGGCAACACCGACGGTGCGCTGGCCCTGATCGAGGCGCATAACCCGGATGAAGAGAAAGACCTGCTTTATTACTTCGAGAAAGGCGCGGTACTCAGCGCTGCCGGCGAGTTGCCGCAAAGTCAGGTTGCCTGGCGCAGCGCCGAACAGATGGTGATTCAGCGCCAGGACGCCATTGAGACCACTGGCGACAAGCTGCTTTCCGCCCTGGGCAATCAATGGGGCAGCATCATCAACGATAAGATTCGTCGCTACGATGGTTACGACTATGAAAAGGTCATGCTGACCACGCAAATGGCCCTGAATCAGTTAGCCGTGAACGACTTCGACGGCGCTCGTGCGGACATCAAGAAGACCCACGAGCGCGAAACACTGATCGCCCGGCAACGAGAGCTCGAATACGAGCGTGTTGAAAACGCCGCCAAGGACCAGGGCGCCCGTGTGCATTACAAGGACCTGCAAGGTTACCCGGTGGTCATGCTGGATGCGCCTGCAGTCATCGCTCTGAAGAACGGCTATCAAAGTGCGTTCAGCCACTATCTGGCCGGCTTCACTTATGAAGCCCTGGGTGAAAAGGATCTGGCTGCACCGGGTTATCGTCAGGCCATAGAACTGCGCCCTGACATGCCGTTCTTCCAACAGGCCTTGCGTGACCTCGACAGCCCCGGGCTCAAGGCCGGCGAAAGCGACGTGCTGATCATCGTGCAAAGCGGGCTGGCACCGGCTCGCAGCTCGGTGCGTGTGCCGTATCCGGTGAAGCTTGAGGACGGTCAGGTGATCGTCGCCAATGTATCGTTTCCGGTAATGGTGCCCGACACCTCCACCCAGCCTTTCAATCAGATAAGCCTCGACGGCCACCAAAAGAAGCTGATCACGGTCAACAACATCACCGACATGTCCCTGCGCACCCTGCGTGACGACATGCCCGGGATCATTCAGCGCACCACGTATCGAGCGTTCCTCGCCGCAGACGTCCAAGGCACCGACAATCGGCGCAACCCGGCGAAGGCGTCCTATGTAACCCATTACGATGGATTCGAGCACGCAGACACCCGCACCTGGCGCACCCTGCCCAACCTCACACAATTGCTGCGCCTGCGTCTGAAGAAAGGCGAGCACTTGATCAGCCTGCCCACCGCTCCCGGTGTCGCACCGCTGAAAATCCGTATCGATCAGGATCGCCAGATCATCGGCCTGCGTGCCCTGGGCGACCGAATCTATGCCAACGGCAGTGCTTTCCAGGCGCCCGTTTCAGTGGAAAGCCGCGCGGTATCCGGCCTGAAATAAATAATGGCATCTAACTAACCGGTGCAATTAAATAGCTATTACATAGCCAGCATCGCCCGCTTATAATGCCGCGCCCTCGTTATCGCGATGCGGCATTAAAGCTCCTCTGTTTATGAGGAATTGGCAGGAGGCCAACGCCACTGCCGATCGGTCCCAGCAGCCCGACCCGCACCCGAGGCTGTCGCTACTCATGGAAGAAGTACCCCATGGCATTTCGCGCTCCCACTCTGATCGCGCTTGGCGCAGTCACTCTGCTGTCCGGCTGTTCGGCGTTTCGCAACTACGATTCCGAACTGGCCCAGACCAACCAGCAACTGGCCACCGGCAACGTCGACGCCGCCCTGACTCTGCTGGAAAAGAACAACACCAGCCCGGACAAGGACCTGCTCTATTACTTCGAGAAAGGTGAACTGCTGCGCGCCAAGGGCGACTTGTCCGGCAGCCAGAACGCCTGGACCAGCGCCGACCAGGTGGTGGGCAAGTGGGAAGACTCGGTCAAGCTCGACACCGACAAATACCTGGCCCAGTTCGGCAGTTTCCTGGTCAATGACAAGGTCCGTCGCTACGAAGGCTACGACTACGAAAAAGTCATGCTGACCACGCAGATGGCCCTGAACCTGCTGGCGGTCAACGATTTCGACGGCGCCCGCACCGCGATCAAGAAGACCCACGAACGTGAAGCCGTGATCGCCGACCTGCGTGACAAGGAATACCTCAAGAGCGAAGAGGAAGCCGAGAATGAAGGCATCAAGACCCAGTACAAGGACCTGCAAGGCTACCCGGTCGCCAGCCTCGACGCCCCGGAAGTGGTCGGCCTGAAGAACAGCTACCAGAGTGCGTTCAGCCACTATCTGGCCGGTTTCGTCTACGAAGCCCTGGACGAAAAAGACCTGGCCGCGCCGGGTTACCGCAAAGCGGCCGAACTGCGTCCGAACACGCCGCTGCTGGAACAGGCGCTGGTCAACCTCGACAAACCGGTCAAGAGCGATGACAGCGACGTCCTGATCGTGGTGCAAAGCGGCCTGGCACCGGCCCGCGACTCGATCCGCGTGCCGCTGCCGCTGCCGATCTCCGACAACGTGGTGATCACCCCGCTGTCGTTCCCGATCATCAAGCCTGACACCTCGACCGCGACCTTCGCGCAGATCGGTGTCGACGGCCAGCAACTGAACCTGACCGCCCTCAACAGCACCACTGCCATGTCCCGCCGCGCCCTGCGCGATGACATGCCAGGGATCATCGTGCGCACCATGGTGCGGGCAATCACCAAAGGCGTGGCGCAGAAGAAGATCAACGAAACCAACCCACTGGCGGGTCTGGCCGTGGGTATCTCTTCAGCGGTGCTCGAAGGTGCCGATACCCGTACATGGCGTACCCTGCCGGACACCACTCAAGTGGTACGTCTGCGCCTGAAAAAGGGTGAGCATCAGGTTACTCTGCCGAGCGCCGTGGGTGGCACGCAGGTCAAAGTTACCGTCGATCAGCGTTATCAGGTCATCACCCTGCGCGCCGTCGGCAATCAGGTGTTCGCCGCGGGCCTCGCCGCTCACGTGACCCCGAGCGCCGGCACCACCGCCGTAGCCAGCCTCAAACAACCTTAAGAACGGAGTCTTTGCATGCGTTTCAAACTCTTCGCCGTCGCCGCCCTCGCCGTGTTGGCCAGCGGCTGCGCCACCCCGCCACCACCGGAGCCGGGCAGCGCCGCGAGCAAGGTCGTGGCCATGGGCCCGCAGAAACACATCGCGGTCGGCGCCATGCGCGTTGCCCGTGAGAACGGCTTCATGACCGTCAATGTGCAGTTGACCAACACCCTCAACAGCAACAAGACGTTCTACTACCGCTTTGCCTGGCTCGGCGCGGAAGGCTTCCCGATCGCCGAGGAAGAAGTCTGGAAGAGCCAGATGATGTACGGCGCCCAGACCAGCTTCATCCAGGGCATCGCCCCGACGCCGAAAGCCGTGGACTTCCGTCTTGAAATGAAGACGCCTTAAGCCCGACACCCTATTCCCGATTCAGAGAACATTCCCATGTTTGCACGCTTTTCCTTCATCGCTGTCCTCGCCCTGCTGGCCTCCGGTTGCGCCAACACTTCGCCGACCCTGGGCAGCAAGAACATCAGCTACGGCGACACCAAGGCCGTTGAAACCGTGACCAACGAGTTCGGCTCGACCGACCTGCAGATGATCGCCGAATCGATGACCCGCTCCCTGGCCCAGTCCGGCATTCTGCAGGGCCGCCCGGTGGTTCAAGTCTACGACGTGAAGAACAAGACCAGCGAATACATCGACACCCGTGAAATCACCACCAGCATCAAGACCCAGCTGATGAAGTCCGGCACCGCCCGCTTCGCCAGCGACAACACCGCAATGCAGAGCCAGGTCGACCAGCTCAAGCTGCAAAACCAGAGCGGCCTGTACAAGAAAAGCACCGTGGCCAAGACCGGCAACATGATCGCCGCCAAATACCGTCTTGAAGGTTCGATCAGCTCGATCGTCAAGCGCAGCAGCGACTACAAGGACGTCTTCTACAAATTCAGCCTGCAACTGATCGACGTCGAAAGCGGTCTGGCTGAGTGGATGGACGAGAAAGAGATCCGCAAAACCACGGAGCGTTGATCGATGCGTGCATGGATTGGCATGATGGCCCTGGCTTGCGCGTTCAGCGCGCAAGCGGCCCCGAAAGTTGCGGTGACGGATCTGGCTTATCAGGAACGCGTGGAGCAATACATCCACATCGTTTCGGCGCAGAACAATTACCGTGAGGGCTACTACAGCTCCAGCGGTTCTTCGAACTACAACGAGCTCGAAGCCTCCACCAGCTACATCGAACAAGGCGAGCTGCGTAAATTCACCGGCGACATCAAGGGTGAAATCCTGCGCACCGGCATGTTCCAGCTGGTGCAGGGCACGCCGTACACGGCTTCGTCCAAGGGTGACGTCTACGACGTAATCAAGCGGATCAAGGCCGGCAACTTCAAGGGCGCCGACTACGTGCTGTTCGGTACCGTTTCGGACATCGACTTCACCCAGGACATGAACGAGCTGGCCAACACCGACAGCTATTCAGCCGTACTGGGCCTGACGCTGGTGGCGGATTTCAGCCTGATCAACACCAAGACCTACGAAATCACCTCGGCCTTCACGGCCATGGGTGAAGCGCAGGACACCAAACTGGTGAACCACCGCGACATCAAGATCTCGCTGAACCGCCCACGGGTGGTTCGCGATGTCTCGAAGGCACTGGGCGAAGACGTGGCCGGACAGCTGAGCATGCAGCTCGGCGGTGGCGGTTACGAGCAGCCGCGCGAACCGCAGCAGCGCAACAATCTGCCGCGTGATACGGCGCCGGTGATTCTTCACTGACCGGCTGCCGGAAACGAAAAAGGCGACCTGAAAAGGTCGCCTTTTTTATGCCTGCCTGCTTTAGGCCGCGGCTTTGCGCAACGTCGCCATGAATGCCGCCGCGCCGATGAACAGCCCGGCAAACGTACGGTTCATGCGTTTCTGCTGGGTCGGTGTGCGCAACAGGCGAAGCACCTTCGACGCCAGCCCGGTGTAACCGGCCATGACGATCAGGTCGACGCAAATCATGGTCACGCCGATCACCACATACTGGATCAACAGCGGTGCGTGAGGATTGATGAACTGCGGCAGCACCGCCAGCATGAACACCAGGGCCTTGGGGTTGCTGATGTTCACCAGGAATCCACGGAACACCAGAGCCATCGGCCGACCGATCGGACGTACCGCCGCGTCATCGCTCATGTCCATCGGCAGTGCGCGCCACTGCTTGATCGCCAGGTAAACCAGGTAGGCGACACCAAACCATTTGATCGCATGGAACGCAGTGGCCGAAGCGGTGAGGATTGCGCCGACACCGGCGCCGACGATGGCAATCTGCAGGGCCAGGCCAAGTTGCAGGCCCAGGGCGTTCCAGTAACCGCGCCAGAAACCGTATTGCAGACCGCTGGACATCGACGCAATCGCGCCGGCGCCCGGAGAAAGGCTGATTACCCAACACGCGGCAAAAAACGCCAGCCATGTTTGAAGCTCCATCGCACACCTCGACTCAGACTCGTGACAAACGTCCAAGCTAATGGGATTCAGGCTGGATGACTACCGATTTTTTTTCAGGATGTTGCGGCCGCCGACCAACGTGGCCGGCGTCCGATCACTTTTCGAAGCCGCTGGAAGGAAGCACATCCGACCCGCGCCAGCGTCTTACCGAGCGCTGGAAGAACAGGCTATTGGGCACCTGCACCATGGCGCTGCCGGTGCCGAGTTCTTCGGCCTCGATCAGCGTGGTGTAGAGCAGATTGATCGCCACCACCCGGCCTTTGACGCCGGGCTTGTCGGTGGTGTCCACCAGCTCCACCACATCGCCCAGACGAAACGGGCCGACGGTGAAGATCAGAATCGCGCAGAGCAGGTTCGACAGCACGCTCCACATGGCGAAGAACGCCACGGCTGCAACGGCGACGAAACCGGACAACGCTGTCCACAGCACGGTGGCAGAAACACCGAGACGTTCCAGCACGAAGATCAGCGCACTGCCCATGATCAGCCAGCGCAGGCCCCCGCGAAGCGGCATCAGCAACTGCGGCGGGAACGGATATTTCTCGCCCAGGCGCGTCAGGAATCGCGCGACGACACGCTGGGCGAAATAGCCGGCCAGCAGGATCAGCAGAATCTGCACGCCGAGCCAGATCGGCTCGATCCACACCGCCGGCAGCGGCAGCTTGAACGCCTCCATCAGGACAGCGCCTCCAGCTCCGACTGCATGGTTTCCAGGGTTTCCAGCGCCTGCATCCACGCCTCTTCAAGTTCGCCTTCGCGGACTTTCAGCTTGGCCTGTTCGGCCAGCAGGTCGCGCAATTCGTTCTTGCGTGCAGGCTCGTAGATGTCGCTGTCGCCGAGGCTGGCATCGACCTTGGCCAGTTTCTCGTGCAGCTTGCCCAGCTCGGCTTCGAGCTTGTCGGCTTCGCGCTTGTGCGGCGCCAGTTGCTGACGCAACGCAGCGGCGGCCTGGCGCTGGGCTTTCTTGTCGGTCTTGTCCGGGTTGACCGGCGTGTTGCTGACCGGGGCGTTGCGCTGACGGTACTCGACCAGCCAACGGGCGTAGTCTTCGAGGTCGCCATCGAACTCTTCGACCTTGCCGTCGGCGACCAGGAAGAAGTTGTCGGTGGTGCTCTTGAGCAGGTGCCGATCGTGGGAAACCACCAGCACCGCGCCACTGAACTCCTGCAACGCCATGGTCAGCGCCAGGCGCATTTCCAGGTCCAGGTGGTTGGTCGGTTCGTCGAGCAGCAACAGGTTCGGCCGTTCCCAGGCGATCAACGCCAGGGCCAGACGGGCTTTTTCGCCACCGGAGAAGTTCAGCACCGGCTCGTCGATCCGTGCGCCACGGAAGTCGAAACCGCCAAGGAAGTCGCGCAGGGTCTGCTCACGCTCGGTCGGCGCCAGACGTTGCAGGTGCAGCAACGGGCTGGCCTTGGCATCCAGCGAATCGAGCTGATGCTGGGCGAAGTAGCCGACCACCGTGTTCTCGCCACGGGTCAGGCGCCCGGCCAGCGGCGACAGCTCGCCGGCGAGGTTCTTGATCAGGGTCGATTTACCGGCGCCGTTGGGGCCGAGCAGACCGATTCGCGCACCGGGGGTCAGTTGCAGCTTGACCTTCTCCAGCACGGTTTTCTCGCCGTAACCCAAACGCGCATCGGACAGGTCGATCAGCGGGCTGGAGATCTTGGTCGACTCGCGGAACACGAAGTCGAACGGCGAATCGACGTGGGCCGCCGACAGCTCTTCCATCCGCTCAAGCGCCTTGATCCGGCTCTGAGCCTGACGGGCCTTGGTGGCCTGGGCCTTGAACCGGGCAATGTAGCTTTCCATGTGCGCACGCTGCGCCTGCTGCTTCTCGTAGGCCTGTTGCTGCTGGGCCAGACGCTCGGCGCGGGCGCGTTCGAACGCGGTGTAGCCGCCACGGTAGAGCACCAGCTTGCGCTGATCGACGTGAGCCACGTGATCGACCACTTCATCGAGGAAATCCCGGTCGTGGGAAATCAGCAACAAAGTGCCGGGGTAACTTTTCAGCCACTCTTCGAGCCAGATGATGGCGTCGAGGTCCAGGTGGTTGGTCGGCTCGTCGAGCAGCAGCAGGTCTGACGGGCACATCAAAGCCTGCGCAAGGTTCAGACGCATCCGCCAGCCACCGGAGAAATCTCCTACCTGACGATCCATCTGCTCATTGGTGAAACCGAGACCGGCCAGCAACTTGCGCGCCCGCGCATCGGCGGTGTAACCGTCGGCGCTGTCGAGTTCGGCGTGCAGGCGCGCCAGAGCAGCCCCGTCGTGGGCCTCTTCGGCCGCTGCGAGGTCACGCTGGACCTCGCGCAGGCGCAGGTCGCCATCGAGCACGTAGTCGACCGCCAGACGCTCGAGGGTATCGACCTCCTGGCGCATGTGGGCGATACGCCAATCGGCCGGCAACAGGCAATCGCCCGAGTCCGGGTGCAACTCACCGCGGAGCAAGGCGAACAGGCTGGATTTGCCGGCGCCGTTGGCACCGATGAGGCCGGCTTTGTGGCCGGCGTGCAGGGTCAGCTCGGCGTCTTCTAGCAGACGTTGCGGGCCACGCTGTAAAGTCAGGTTCTGAAGTCGGATCATAATGGCGGCGGAGTCTACCAGCTTCGTCCGCAACTGGCGCGAGTAGCACGATGTCCTCTGACCTGTGGAGCTTTGCCCTTGCCGTCTACGCCCGTCCCGGTGTGGAGGATGCCTGCCTGCGCCTGCAATCGGCAGGGGCCAATGTGTGCCTGATGCTGTGTGGCTTGTGGCTGGAACAGCGCGATGTGACCTGCGACGAGGGGCGCGCCCGGCAGCTTCTGGAACTGACAGAGCCTTGGGACCGGGAAGTAGTCCAGCCGTTACGCGCATTGCGCATGCAGTGGAAAGCCCTGGCCGACACCGATCCGGTGCTCAAGGGGATGCGCGAGCAGATCAAGGGATTGGAGCTGGAGGCTGAGCGTGCGCTGCTGTCGCGACTTGAAGGCGCCGCGCAAGGCTGGAAGCGTAGTTCGAAGGAATCGAGTGACTGGCTGGAGGTTCTGGCCGGCAGTGCGGCCAACCTGAACCGCGACGCGCTGCAAGTGCTGCGCGTCGCGGCGACCGGCGCTTAGGAAGCGCTGGACGGGTTGCTGGCGACGCTCGACACCGGTGCCGACGATGGCGTGGTTGCGGTGGTCGAGGCAGTGGCGGCCGGTGCTGCAGTCGGAGCCGGGGTTGCCGGTGCGGCAGCAGGTTTGGCAGCAGGCGCAGTGGCAGGTTTTGCTGCAGCTGGTTTGGCTGCTGGTTTGGCGGCAGCCGGCTTGGCAGCGGCAGGTTTTTTCACTGCTGGTTTTGCAGCAGGTTTCGCGGCTGGCTTGGCGGCCGGTTTAGCGGCGGTTGCTGGCTTGGCTGCGGTAGTTGCAGGCTTCGCTGCAGCAGCCGGTTTGGCCGCTGGTTTTGCAGCAGGTTTGGCCGCAGCTTTTACCGCAGGCTTGGCCGCCGGTTTCGCCGCCGCTTTGGCTGCAGGTTTCGCAGCAACCGGCTTGGCAGCGGTTTTCGCCGCAGGCTTGGCAGCAGCAGTTTTGGCAGCCGGCTTAGCGGCGGCTTTAACGGCTGGTTTTGCTACCGGTTTAGCGGCCACTTTGGTGGCTGGCTTGGCTGCAGGTTTCGCAGCGGCAGTTCTAGCCGGAGCCGCTTTCGCAGCAGCGCTTTTCGCCGCAGGTTTGGCGGCTGGTTTTGCAGCAGCCGGTTTGGCGGCAGCTGGTTTGGCCGCCGTGGTTTTAGCCGCAGGTTTAGCAACGCTTGCGGCTGCGGGTTTCTTCGCTGCAGGTTTTACAGCGGCTTTCACTGGCGCCTTGGCCGGGGCTTTTGCAGCAGGTTTGGCGGCCGCTTTTTTCGCAGGCGCCGCTGCCGGTTTTGCCGAACGCAGGGACAACACCTTGCCGACGGCTTCTTGAACACGACCGACACCCTGGGCCAGTTTCAGGCTTTCCTGGGCATCGCGCTTGAGTTGCAGAATGTAGCTGCGGGTGTCGGACTGACGATCCTTCAGCGCATCCAGCAGGTCTTCGAGTTCCTTCACGGCAGTCTTGGCCTTGGTCTGCGCCTTGGCTTTACCGGCTGTGGCTGCGTCCTGCAATTTGGTGCGGGATTTGTGCAGTTTTTCTTGTGCCTTGCCGCGTTGCTTTTCCAGTTTGGCGAGCAGTTTTTCAGCATCAGCCAAGGCTTGGGAGCAAGCGTTTTCCAAATGTTCGAGCAGGCTGCCCGAGAGCTGTTGGAGTAAGTGCAACGGAGTATTTACAGGCTTCTTGGTGGCCGACATGGTTTACCTCCTGGCTGACGTGAGTGCGGCTCATACTAGACCTCTGCTGCTACCGCCGCTAGGGCATGTTGACAGTATCGAAAGCACTCGGTTGCAGGCTTGCGAAAAACTTCTGCACATTGGCGAAAGCAGTTCACCGTTGCAGACCTTCGCGCTGGCATAATCCACCGCAATTCAGGACGGAGAGTGCCCATGTCGCGCTATCTTTTTTTATCCCTCTGCATGATCTTTTCGGCGGTCCAGGCCGACGAGAAAAACACCGCGAATGACGCTCACGATCTGGCCTACAGCCTCGGTGCGAGCCTCGGTGAACGGCTGCGTCAGGAAGTGCCGCAACTACAGATCCAGGCCCTGATCGAAGGTCTGCAACAGGCCTATCAAGGCAAGCCGCTGGCGTTGAGCGAGGCACGCATCGAACAGATCCTGGCCGATCACGAATCGCAGACGGCCGAGCATGCAGCCATGCCGTCGACTGAAGCTGCGATGGAAAACGAGCGACGCTTTCTCACCGCCGAAAAAGCCAAACCGGGAGTGAAAGAGTTGGCTGACGGCATCCTGCTGACCGAGCTGGCGCCGGGGAATGGCACGAAGGCCGGCCCGGATGGAAAAGTACAGGTGCTGTATGTCGGTCGACTGCCGGACGGTACCGTGTTCGATCAGAACACTCAGCCACAGTGGTTCAATCTCGACAGCGTGATCGCAGGATGGCGCACCGCGCTGCAAAACATGCCGGTGGGTGCGAAGTGGCGATTGGTGATTCCATCCGATCAGGCTTACGGCGCCGACGGTGCCGGCGACTTGATCGCGCCGTTCACACCGTTGGTGTTCGAAGTCGAGTTGCGCGGCGCGACCAGTTGATCGCCCAATAAAAAACGGTGCGCTGTTGGCGCACCGTTTTTGTGTCAGGGTCGGTTCAGGCCTGAACCGAATCCTCTTCCTTGTGGGCGGTATGCAGCACTTCGATGAGGCAGTCCTCCAGTTCGAAGCGCTCGTGGAGCAGCCCACCCAGCTCCTTGAATTTTTCGGCAACGCATTTGCCTTCGTCGCAAAGATCGTTGAAGGCCAGCAGTTTCTCCGTGATGACATCGATGCGCGGGTAGATCGTCTCGGCCAGTTCCAGGCCGCGCTTGTCGTTGAAGGCCTTGGCCTCGCCCGTCAGCTGTTCGTAGATTTCGAAGTGCCCGGCCGAGACGTAATCGACCAGCACGCCGCAGAACTCCTGCAAGGGCTTTCGATCCACGGAGAGTGACTGAGGTTCTGCGCCCAACTTGTCGTAGGCAGCGATCAGCTCCTCACGCTCCTGGAGCCAACGGTCGATCAGCAGATGAACTCCACCCCAACGTTCCTGAGCATTCTGACAACTTTCGAGCATGGCGATCTCTCTTCCCTTGTGGGTCATGCTGCCCTACACCTGCGCCCCTTCTTTTGGCTATTGCTTTGAGAGGCGTTCAGGCAGAGCGTCATCGAGCAACACAAATCCAATGACACGTGCGGGCCAGATTATGCCCGCACGCCTATGGCTTCAAGGTACGCAGGAGAGAAAGTTCATACAAGTGTTTAATCCCTGACCAGCACCCGGTGCGACGCTTCGCCGCTGAGCGGCCGCTGCAGAGCGCTCCAGGCCAGCCGAAGCAACTGGTAAACCGCAAGGATCGACATCGCGACGAAGAACAGCAGGCTCCACTCCGGAATGCTCAGGTCGAACAGCGTCCAGGACAGTTGTGCACAATCCTCGCTGTCGTTGAACATCCGTGCCAGGGCGCAGAGCCAGGGCAGACGACTGAAAAACTCTTCCGGGTTGGGTGCGCATTGCGCCAGATGCTGCATCGAATCGCCTTGCAGCAGCACCTGTCGCCAGGCTGCCATTGTTCCACCCAGAGCGGCTGACAACGCGCCAGACCAGTAGAGCGACAGACCGGAACGACCGGGCCCATGCACAGCCGCCACGCCACAGCAGGCGGTGAGAATGCTCAGGAAAAGCCGTTGCACCAGACACAGGCTGCAAGGCACCAGACCGACCGCGTACTCGAGGTAGTAGGAAGCTCCCAGCGCCAGTGTTCCCGCCGTGAAAGCCATAAAAAACAGGGAGCGTGAGCAGGTCAACGACATGGGTTATCCGTAACAATAAAGACAGGCAGTTACGGTAGAGGAAAGGGACGCGGCCTTTCAAGGCGAGTCGCTGACGACACTTCACCAGAAGTGTAGGGAAATCCCGACAGGCTTGAGAGGAAAGGATGTAGGCCTCTGTAGGACTTTGCCAAAGAAGCGAAATAGAGGTAACTATTCAGTCAAGAACATCAGCGAGGGAGCGCACTCCCTCGCCCATTCAGGCGTTAGCCTGTATCGGTAGAGGCGCAGCCAGCAGACGCTCATCCAACAACCCCAGGCCTTCCTGGAACAACTGGTTGCTGCGCTCGGTGTCGCCGAGTCGGGCCAGCAATCGAGCCAGTTCCGCACAGGCTTCCGGGTTGCGCTGAGTGCGCAGGCTGCTTTCCAGATAATCCCTCGCCTTGCCCCACAGACTGGCTTGCAGGCACAGTCGACCGAGCGTCAGCAGCAAGCTCGGGTCGGCGGGATGATCCTTGAGCCAGCCCTCGGCCGCTTGCAATTGACGCGTCGGATCGCTGCCGCGCACCAAGCCATAGAGGCGCGCCAGGTGACTGTCGTACTTACGCTTGAGGGCATTGCGCAGCACCTCTTCCGCTTCGACCTGAGCACCGAGCTGGCGCAGTTGCTCAGCGTAAGCCAGGACCAGCGGGGGTTCCTGACGCTGCGACGAGGTCAGTTGCTGCCAGGCACGATTGAGCGACTGCAGACCCACCGCGCCATCTTCCTCGCGGTGCGCCGCCAGCGACAGGTTCTCGCCCCAGGCGCGACGCTCCAGCTCGGCCAGTTCGGCAGGCGGCAGGACTTTGTCCTTGCGCAGCTCGGGCAGCATGCGGATCACCGCCGACCAGTCACCACGCTGTTGATGCAAACGCTGCAACTGACGCAGGGTCTGGACGTTGTGCGGATGACGCTCGCGCATCGCCTGCAAAGTCACCAGCGCGCCCTCCGTGTCGCCACGGTCGGTTTGCAGCTGCGCGTGGCTCAAGGCAATCGCCAGTTCTGCCTGAGGCTGGCGCTCGAGGGCGCGCTCCAGCAGACGATCACTTTCCTCGTAATTGCCTTGCTCGTTGGCAGCACGGGCGGCACCGAGGTAATACAGCAACGGTTGGCGCTCGGCCTCGGCAGCCCGATAAAGGTGACGCTGGGCGCTCGCCCAGCGACCTTCGGCCAGATCCAGTTGACCGTGTTCGATCGCCACTTGCACACGACGACTGCGGTTGCGGCGCGACCATGGATTGACCACACCACCGGAAGTCAGCACCAGCTCGACCAGCGCCTTGATGCCCCAGATCAGCAGCCACAGCACCGCCACGAGCGCCAACGTCGCCCACAGGCTCGACTCATAACGGAAGCTTTTGTAAGCCACCAATACGTAACCGGAATGCTCGGCAATCGCCAGACCAAGGGCCGCCGTCGCAGCGATCACCAGAAACACGATGACATACAGGCGTTTCATGGCGTGGCCTCCTGCACGGTGGCAGCAGGTTTGGCGAAGGGTTTCACCGAGTCTTCAGCGTTGACATTACGACGCTCAAGATAGGCCTGCACGGCGCTGAGGGTGCCCGCCAGATCCGGCGTAACAACTGTGACCGGCTGCTTGCTCAGTTCCGCCACTTGCTCGAGCATGATTTTGCTCTGCGGGTTGTCCGGGTTGAAATTACCCTTGAGCACGTCCCGCGCCTCAGTCAGTGCCTGGGTGTAGACCGCCGCCTGACCGTTGAGCGCCGCCCATTGCGCCTGTTCCAGAGAGAGACTCAGGGCCAGGCGTACCTGGCTGAGGCTCTGGCCGGCAAGCAGCGGCCGCACGTTCTTGTCGGCATTGAAATCGATGCGGATGTAGCGCGAGATCTGATCCCACCACTGCGACCAGCGGCTGGCACCGTCGCCATCGGAGGTCAGGCCCAGCAGCGAATCGCCGCGATCCTTGTATTCGGGGGCCAGCTCGGTGAGCCCGATGACCTGATCGCGCAGTGCGCCCAGCTTCAGGAACAGACCGGTACGATCTGGCTGCTCGGTACTGCGCAACGCCACCAGGGTTTTCGCCACTTGCTCACGCGCGGCAAACGAACCCGGATCGTTTTGCTCCTTCAGAATATCGTCGGCACCCTGCACCAGTGCCTGAGCGCTGCTGATGTCCTGCAAGGCAGAAAGGCGCAGGCTGGCCAGTCGCAGCAGATGCTCGGCCTCGGCCAGACGCCAGTCCTTGCGGCTTGCTCCGAGGACGGTTTCCAAACGTTGATTGAGGCGCTGCTGATCGCCCTGCAGTTGCGTGACGAGACGCTGGCGCTCGGCGAGCTCGTCGGCACCGGGCAACTGCCCCAGACGCTCGGTCAGACGCTGCTCGTTGAGCTTCAGGGTCTGCGCCTGATCATTCAACGCCTGCACCTGACTCAATTGCTCCTGCGTGTTGGCTTGCAGGTGTCGCACCTGCCAGACACCCCAGCCACCCACCGCGATTCCGGCGGCGCCGAGCAGCAGCGCGACAATGGCCAATCCGTTGCCTCGGCGCGGTTCGGCGGCCGGTGGCGGTACTTCAACCGGTGCATCGATCACAGGTTGAACGTCATCTTTAGGCAAGGCTGTTTCGCTCACGTATCCATCCTTTGCATTAGAGAACGGGCACGGGATGCTCCCGTAACGCCGTCAGCAAGGCCGCGGCGCTGGCGCCGCGACAATCCACAACTGTTCGGGCCCCGGCGGCACGTGCCTGCTCGGCGACCCTTGGGCTTGGAACAAACAACGGCATCTGCGCAAGCGCCGGCCATGTATCGCCGGCCAATTGACGCAGGTGCTCAAAACCCTGTCCACTGCTGACCACCAGCCCGTTCAGGCGTTCCGCCGCAATCCTGCGGGGCAGCTCCTGCGGCGGATAGTCCGGAAGGTCACGGCGGTACAGTTCCAGATACTCGACACTAGCACCAAGCTCGCGCAGGCGCTCGGCCAGCAGCTCGCGACCGCCTTCTCCGCGCAGGATCAGCACCTGCGCTCCGGGCCGGGCAACAGCTTCGAGCAGACGCGGCAATTGCAGTAACGCTTCGCTGTCATCACCCTCGTCCGGACAATGCGCATCCAGGCCCCGATCCCGAAGAATCTGCGCCGTCGCCGCGCCAACGCTGAACCAGGGCATGACCGACAGAATCGCCCCGTCGGCATCAAGCAATTGCACAGCGATGCGCGCCGCCGGTTTGCTGACCACGATCACCGCGCTGTAGCGCGACAACCTGGCAAACGTCTGGCGCATTGTGTCAGAGACCGGCAGCGGCGCGATTTCCAAAAGCGGCAGGCAGCTGCTGAAAATCCCCTGTCCGGCCAGCACGTCGGCCAGCGCCTCGCAATCGTCAGCGGGGCGCGTCAGCAGCAGACGCCAGGCCGTCACTCGTGACCTGCCTCGCCGTAGACAGCCTTGAGAATGTCGGCGGCACCCTGGCGGAGCAAATCTTCAGCGACTTGCACGCCCAGCGTTTCAGCGTCAGCGCGCGGCGCACGAGCTTCGGCGCTCAGCAACTTGCCACCGCTCGGCTCGCCGACCAGACCACGCAGCCACAGTTGTTCGCCTTCAAGCACGGCGTAGCAGGCGATCGGCACCTGGCAGCCGCCATTCAAGTGTTTGTTGAGGGCACGTTCGGCGCTCACACGGTCAGCCGTATCGGCGTGATGCAAAGGCGCGAGCAAGGCATGGATTTCGGTATCGGCACTGCGACATTCGATACCGACTGCACCCTGGCCACCCGCCGGCAGGCTGTCGTCGACGCTGATCGCAGAGGTGATGCGATCTTCGAAACCGAGGCGAATCAGACCGGCCGCCGCGAGGATGATCGCGTCGTACTCGCCGGCATCGAGCTTGGCCAGACGGGTATTGACGTTGCCGCGCAGGAAACGGATTTCCAGGTCGGGGCGACGGGTCAGCAACTGTGCCTGGCGGCGCAGGCTGGAGGTGCCGACGATGCTGCCGGCAGGCAATGCATCGAGGCTGGAATAGGTATTGGAAACAAACGCGTCTCGAGGGTCTTCGCGCTCGCAGATGCAGAACAGACCGAGGCCTTCAGGGAAGTCCATCGGCACGTCTTTCATCGAATGGACGGCGATGTCGGCTTCGTTCTCCAGCAGCGCAGTTTCCAGTTCCTTGACGAACAGACCCTTGCCGCCGATTTTCGACAGGGGGGAATCGAGCAGCTTGTCGCCGCGACTGACCATGGGCACCAGCGTCACCAACAGTCCCGGGTGGGCTGCTTCCAAACGGGCTTTGACGTATTCGGCCTGCCAGAGGGCCAGTGCACTTTTGCGGGTGGCGATGCGGATTTCGCGAGAGGACATGGATCAATCCGTACTGAATAGATACGGCGGATAATAACAGCTCAGCCAAATCCACTTTGACCTGAATCAGAAACGGCGTGGCCTCCCTGGCCGGCAATGCCTGGTAAAGAGAATAGAGAACCGCCTGACGCCTGCTGGCTAAAGCCCTTGCATCATCTTGCGCACACCCGCCACATGGCGGCGGCTGACGATCAGCGCGTCACCGTTCAAGCCTTTGAGGAAAAGCTGGAAGTGGCCCAATGGCGTGCGCTGCAGTCGCTCGATGCGGTCGCGAGCCACCAGCGCGTTGCGGTGAATCCGCACGAAACGCTCGCCAAATTCGTCTTCCAGGGCCTTGAGTGGCTCGTCCAGCAGGACTTCACCGGTTTCATGGCGCAAGGTCACGTATTTGTGGTCGGCAATGAAGTACACCACCTGATCCAGCGGGATCAGCTCGATGCCTTTGCGGGTTCGGGCGCTGATGTGGCTACGCGGGCCGGTGCCGCTTTCGGCGGCGGGACGCGTCAGGGCCGAAAGCTGAGCCCGATTCGGACGTTCAGCCCTTTTCAGGGCTTCCTGCAGATGTTCGGTTCGCACGGGTTTCACCACATGGCCCACGGCACTGGCCTGCAGGGCCTCCAAGGGAAATTCATCGATACCAGAGCAGAACACCACCGCGGGCGGGGTTTCGCGTTCGCACAGACGGGCAGCCACTTGCAGGCCATCGAGGCCTGGCATGCGGATATCGAGCAGCACGATATCCGGCTTGTGGCTGTCGATCAGTGCCAACGCCTCTTCGCCATTGGTGGCGCTGGGCTCCAGGACTGTGTAGCCCTCGAGCTCGCTCACCATTCGGGCGAGGCGCTCGCGGGCCAGTGGTTCGTCATCAACGATCAGGACATTCATATTGCGCTGGATTCCTGCGTGAGTCTCGCACAAGGATAGCGTAGACAAGTGGAGTGACGTCCGTCACCGCGATCCACGCTAAGACTAGCGCGAGCGCCAAAAAGTGCCGTACGTCGGCCGGCAATATTTGCCGACACCCGGGACGCACCGCTCAAGGCTCGCTTATCTCTGCGTTTTACGCAGGGTATGCCGATGGTCAATACACCCACCCCTCTCTTCTTATAGTCGGCGACCAGACCTTTGCGCGATCCACAGCCGCGCCGACCCTTAGTCCTACTGTAGACGCTCGCCGGGCCGATATTGCTCAATCGGAAAATATCCTTGAGCAAATCCCCCGGAACCGGCGGCGACTATGAACGCCGACATGAGAAAAAAACGTATCGACCAGTGTCAGCGACAGGATTGGCAACCCTGTTATTATCCCCGCCAGCGTTTCACGCCTTCTTTCTTCAAGCCGATACGAGCGAATTCATGAGCACTGACAAGACCAATCAGTCCTGGGGCGGCCGCTTCAGTGAACCCGTCGACGCCTTCGTCGCCCGCTTCACCGCCTCCGTCACTTTCGACCAGCGCCTGTATCGCCACGACATCATGGGCTCGATCGCCCACGCCACCATGCTGGCCAAGGTCGGCGTGCTGACGGATGCCGAGCGCGACAGCATCATCGATGGCCTGAAGACCATCCAGGGCGAAATCGAGGCCGGCCAGTTCGACTGGCGCGTCGACCTCGAAGACGTGCACATGAACATCGAAGCACGCCTGACCGACCGCATCGGCATCACCGGCAAGAAGCTGCACACCGGCCGCAGCCGCAATGACCAGGTCGCCACCGACATCCGCCTGTGGCTGCGTGACGAAATCGACCTGATCCTGAGCGAAATCACCCGCCTGCAAAAAGGCCTGCTGGAGCAGGCCGAGCGTGAAGCCGCGAGCATCATGCCGGGCTTCACCCACCTGCAGACCGCTCAGCCTGTGACCTTCGGGCACCACATGCTGGCCTGGTTCGAAATGCTCAGCCGCGACTACGAGCGTCTGGTCGACTGCCGCAAGCGCACCAACCGCATGCCGCTGGGCAGCGCCGCGCTGGCCGGCACCACTTACCCGATCGACCGCGAATACACCGCGCAACTGTTGGGCTTCGACGCCGTCGGCGGCAACTCGCTGGACAACGTGTCCGACCGTGACTTCGCCATTGAATTCTGCTCCGCCGCGAGCATCGCGATGATGCACCTGTCGCGCTTCTCCGAAGAGCTGGTGCTGTGGACCAGCGCGCAGTTCCAGTTCATCGATCTGCCGGACCGCTTCTGCACCGGCAGCTCGATCATGCCGCAAAAGAAAAACCCCGACGTGCCGGAACTGGTACGCGGCAAGACCGGCCGTGTGTTCGGCGCTCTGATGGGCCTGCTGACCCTGATGAAAGGCCAGCCGCTGGCCTACAACAAGGACAACCAGGAAGACAAGGAACCGCTGTTCGACGCCGCCGACACCCTGCGCGACTCGCTGCGTGCCTTTGCCGACATGATCCCGGCGATCAAACCGAAGCACGCGATCATGCGTGAAGCGGCGCTGCGCGGTTTCTCCACCGCCACCGACCTCGCCGACTACCTGGTTCGCCGTGGCCTGCCGTTCCGCGACTGCCACGAAATCGTCGGCCACGCCGTGAAGTACGGCGTTGATACCGGCAAGGATCTGGCGGAAATGAGCCTGGAAGAACTGCGTCAGTTCAGCGACCAGATCGAGCAGGACGTGTTTGCCGTGCTGACCCTGGAAGGCTCGGTGAATGCCCGTGACCACATCGGCGGCACTGCCCCGGCGCAGGTCAAGGCTGCCGTTGCTCGCGGTCAGGCGCTGATCGCCAGCCGTTAAAAGCATCGCGGGCAAGTCGAATCATCGACTTGCCCGCGAGCTGGCCTCAGAAAAAATTTCTACTTTTTGGCCGCGATCATCGCCAAAAACGTCGGCATCGCCGCTTCCTTGTCCGCTGCAATCTTCTGCACATGCGGATTCTGTTCCAGTCGCTCCAGGAGTGCCTTGGCCTTCGGCATGTCCGCCAGCAGGTCCAGACCGAACAGTTTGTGCCCCACCGCAGCCGCCAGCGGCACGCTGTAGAGGAAGTACAGGTCAGCGATGCTCAGGCTGTCGCCCGCCACATACGGGGCGAACTTGCCGTGACGCCCCAGCGCCGCAAAACCCAGCAGCAGTTCGGATTTGGTTTTTTCCTTGATCGCCTCCGGCAGCGCCGCGCCGAAGAACGCTTCGCCGTAACAGGCACGGGCCGGCAGCTCGATGTACAGCTCGATCTCCTTGGCCACCGCCAGCACCTGGGCGCGCGCAAATGGCTCGCTCGGCAGCAGCGGAACACCCTTCTGGGTGCTTTCGAGGTATTCGAGCATCACCATCGTTTCATTGATGTAACCGCCTTCGGCCCCCAGCACCGGCACCTTGCCGCGCGGGCTGATGGCCAGAGACTCCGGCGTTGGCGTCGGGTAGAACGTGACTTCCTCGAACGGCAGGCCCTTTTCCAGCAGCGCCAGTTTGACCATGTTGTAGTAGTTGCTGACTGAGAATCCGTAGAGCTTGAACATCACATAGCCTCCAGGCCGTGCGGTGGGCAGTGCCTGTTTATAGATCGCTCCGGGGATTCCCGCCAGCAGCATCACGCCGCTGAATGCGGGTAAACTGGCGCCTTTCCTTGAGGAGCCTGCCATGAGCGAGCCGACAGACATCGATAACGACGAAGAAGAGTTCACCGAGAGCACTTTGATCGAAGCCATCGAAAACCAGATCGAAAGCGACAACCCGCCAGCGGCCAAGGCCACATTCAACAAGCTGACCCTGGTCGGTTACGAGCGCGAAGACATCCTGAACCTGATGGCCCACGTGCTGGCCTACGAAATCGACGCCATGCTCGATGACGACCGCGCGTTCAATACCGAATGGTACGAAGCGGCCCTTCGCGCCCTGCCTGAGTTGCCACCGGAAAAGCCGTAACCGGGCAACCCGATGTGGGAGCAGCCGGGCTCCCACACAATTTGTCACCCTTCCATCCGGCCTTCTCCCGGCCCCTGACTACACTGGAATCCACCCCCGAGACAAAAACCCTGGCGCACACTGGACACGCCGCGTCGGCAGGTTCACCTTAGGGGCGCTGTTGTCCAATTCCTAGAAAGTCTGGAGTCCTTATGTCGCTTACCCCTGAGTTGGTTGCCGAACTGGAAGTCCTCGCACTCTTCAACCTGGACAGTTCCCAGGAAGGTCTGAAAATTCATCAGACCGCTGCCCCGAAGCACATCGCTGCTGCCCAACGCCTCTTTGAAAAAGAACTGACAGACCAGCCTGATGGCGGTTACCTGACCAGTCTCGGTCGCGATGCCGCACAAAGCGTGCAGACCGTACTGACGATTCTGAAAGAGCAACAAACCGCCTGACCCTCCCGATTTTGCCCACGGAAACCTCTGCCACGGGATTTCCGCGGGCCAGCCCGGCTGCAAGCAATCGCCACGCGATGTAAATCTGACGTCAAAAAACAAATTCAGCTTAATGCTCGCGCTGCACAGGCGCTAAACTCCCCCGCATTCCGTGACCCTCTGCCTCCGAGCCCTGCGAGCCGGTTTGAGTCGACATGACCCGCACCCATGAAATCCGCCCCGACCTGGACGAGGGAATCGACCGCAAGGTACTCAGCCAGCTGCGCGCACGCTTTCTCAAGCTCAACGCTGGCCGCCTGAACCGGGCGCTGGAAGGCCTGTCGACGCGCCAGCAAAGCGTACTGACGTTGCTGCCGCTGTTTTTCCACGTCAATCATCCGCTGCTGCCCGGTTATGTCTCGGGCAGCACGCCGGCCGGGCTGTCGAATTACGAGCCGGACACCGACGCCCTCGCCGAAGCCCAGCGCCTGACACGTTCGTTTTCCTACAAGCCGCGCCATGGCAGCAATCCGCCACGGCCGATTCATGGCCTGTTCCTGATGGGCAGCCTCGGCACCCTGGCCCAGGCCGACCAGAGCGACATGGACGTGTGGGTGTGCCACGCGCCGGACCTGAGCGACAGCGAGCTAGCCGAGCTGCGCAAGAAGTGCCAGTTGCTCGAAACCTGGGCCGCGAGCCAGGGCGCCGAGGCGCATTTTTTCCTGATCGACCCGGCACGCTTCGTCAAAGGCGAGCGCGATACCCAGCTCAGTTCCGAGGATTGCGGCACCACCCAGCATTATCTGTTGCTGGACGAGTTTTACCGCACCGCGATCTGGCTGGCCGGGCGCACACCGATCTGGTGGCTGGTGCCGGTCTATGAAGAGCGGACCTACGATCAGTACACTCACACGCTGCTGTCCAAGCGTTTCATCCGCAACGATGAGACCCTCGACCTTGGCCCACTGGCGCACATACCGCCGGGCGAGTTCGTTGGCGCCGGGTTGTGGCAGTTGTTCAAGGGTATCGAGTCGCCTTACAAGTCGGTGCTCAAACTGCTGCTGATCGAGGTCTACGCGAGCGAACACCCGCAGGTGCAGTGCCTGAGCCTGCGCTTCAAGCAGGCGGTATTCGCCAACCGGCTGGACCTCGACGAGCTGGATCCGTACATGGTGGTCTACCGCCGGATCGAGGAATACCTCACCGCCCGCAATGAACCCGAACGCCTGGAACTGGTACGCCGTGCGCTGTACCTCAAGGTCAACCGCAAGCTCACAGGCAACAGCCGCACCCAGAGCTGGCAGCGTTCGTTGCTGGAAAGACTGGCCAGCGAATGGCACTGGGACCAGCGGCAACTGGCACTGCTCGACAGTCGCAGTCAGTGGAAAGTCCGTCAGGTCAGCGCCGAGCGCCGGGCCCTGGTCAACGAGCTGAACTACAGCTACCGCTTTCTGACCCAGTTCGCCCGCACCGAGCAGACTGTCAGCCTGATCAACAAACGTGATCTCAACGTTCTCGGCCGACGCCTGTACGCCGCATTCGAACGCAAGGCCGACAAAGTCGAGTTCATCAACCCCGGCATCGCCCCGGATCTGGCCGAAGACACCCTGACCCTGGTGCAATCGCCAAACAAAAAGGAACCCGGGCAAACCCAGTGGGGCCTGTACAACGGCAGCTTGACGGCGCTGGAGTGGGAACACTTCGCGCCGATCAAGCGCAGCCGCCAGTTGCTGGAACTGTTGACCTGGAGCCATCGCAACGGCGTGATCGACAGCAGCACCCGACTGGCCCTGCACCCCGGCACCAGCGACCTGAGCGAGTTCGAGCTGTTCAACCTGCTCGGCAGCCTGCAACAAAGCATCGCGCTGCCCCTGCCCACCGTTGCCGAAGAACCGCTGCTGCACGCCAGCGTGCCAAGCGAAGTGCTGATTCTGGTGAATGTCGGCGTCGATCCGCTCAAGCATCACCGCGACCTGAACATCCTGATGACCACCGAGCGTACCGATTCGCTGAGCTACGCCGGCGTGCGCGAGAACCTGGTGCTGACCCTGGATCAGGTCACGCTCAACAGCTGGAACGAGGTACTGGTCAACCGCTTTGATGGTCCGCATGCCTTGATGGACTGCCTGCGCGATTACCTCAACAACCTGCCGCGCGGGCCGCAACAACCATCGCTGCGAGTGCGTTGCTTCTGTCACAACCGCGCGCAATTCATCGCCCGCCGGGTGGAAGAAATCGTCGATACCGCGCAGACACTGTTGTTAAGCGATTTGAATCACCGCTACCTGATCCAGGTGCAGCAGCACTATCACGTATTGGAACTGGTGCCGGGACAGGTCAGCCATGTCGCCCTCGCCACCCTGCCGGCGCTGCTCGATTACCTGGGCGAGGAGCAACCGCGCTACAGCCCGCTGCACCTGGACCCGATGGCGCTGGAAGACCACGACCTCGCGCTGATCCTGCCGATGGGCCAGCCCGAATGCATTCAGGTGTTCTACCGGATCACCGAGCAAGCGGCGGAGCTGTACGTGCTCGACGAATTCAACGCACTGTGGCAACAACATTTGCCCTATCACGACGAGCAGAGTCTGTTGGTGCCGTTGCAGCGTTTCCTGCAATCGATCCAGTTCCGGCGCGAAGCACTGTTGCCGATGGACTCGAACCACGCCGCCAGCCTTGAAATCTTGTATTACCAGTTATTGCCATCAGGGCCGGGACGCGCACGACGGGTCGAAATGCGCCCGGCACCGCAGACGCCAGCCAACAAACCGTTCTACGACGTGCAGGCGATCATCGGCAAAGCCGCACCGGGCGAGGTGCAGGTCACGTTGTATTGCAATCAGCGGGAATTCAGCGAGCTGGAACATGGCGACCAGCTGTTCAGCGTGGTCGCCCGGGAGATCGTCGGGCAGCGCCGGGAAGCCGAGCGCTATCGCTGCTACATCACCGACCTGGACCTGTCGGGCGTGATCGGTGACGGGCAGAGTTCGAGCAATCTGTATCTGCGTTACAAGGCCGACCTGGAGCGCTCTCTGAACGAGGCGCTCGAGCAGGTCTGAGGCGGGTTATTCCGGGAAATCACCGCCGTTGGCCGGCTGCGATTCGACTTCCAGCAAGGTCAGCTTCAGGGTCTTGCCACCCGGGGCCGGCCAGTCGATGTGCTGGCCGACTTTCAGACCCAGCAGCGCACTGCCGACCGGGGCCAGGATCGAGATTTTGCCTTCGTCTGCGTTGGCGTGTTTCGGGTAGACGAGGGTCAGGTGGTAGTCCTTGCCACTGCCCTCTTCGCGACAGTGCACACGGGAATTCATCGTCACGACATCGGCGGGCACTTCATCGTGGCCGACCAGCGTATCGGCGCGGTCCAGTTCGGTTTGCAGCGCGATCACGCCCGGCAGCGTGTCATCCAGGCTGTCGATCAGGCGTTCCAGACGTTGCACGTCCAGACGGGTAAGGGTGATGGAAGGTGCGGTCATGATCCGGGCAGACTCCTTTCTTCTGCACACAAAAAAAGCAAAACCCCGCCAAAAAAGACGGGGTTTTCACCAGGCCTCGATGGGTTGAGGCGTTTCCGGACACTATCACAGCTCAAAAAATATACAAGCTACGCTCCGGCGAGCTGCCGGCGTTGCATCGCCTGCGCGCAGATTACCCGGCGCCGTTCGTCATCGGCCGAGCGCCATTCACGGATGTCTTCGACATGCCGCATGCAGCCGAGACAGACTTTCTGCTCATCCAGCCGACACACGCCGGTGCACGGCGAAGGCACGGCCGGACTGACGTTGCTGAAGAGCGGCTTCGGCAGACGGGCGGGAGCGGTGTCGGTCACGAAATCACAGGCCTTCGAAATCGAATTCGGTACCGGCCTGCTGCTTGACGATGCGCTCGAGCATCTCCCCCAGTTGCTCTTCGCTCTTGTCGCACATCCAGCGTTCGCTTTCTTCGTCGTAGTCAAAGTGGAAACCACCGGACACCGCGGCCAGCCACAGCTGACGCAACGGTTCCTGACGACTGAAGATCAGCTGGGTGCCGTTCTCGAACTTGACGGTCAGCACACCGGCCGAGTTCTCCATGTCGATGTCCAGGTCGCTGTCGTCGAAGATGTCTTCCAGTTTTTCCTGGGTTTCATCGACCAGATCGTGGAAACGGGCTTCGGACAAACTCATTGCGGCAACCTCAAAAAATGTCTGATCAGGCTCAAGCGCCGCAAGATACGGTCGCTGCCAGCCGATTGCAAAGGATAACGACCAAGCGCCCTGCCCGGCGACGAAATATGCACCCCTCATGCAGGAAAAGTTTCCGCGTCGCAGCCCGAGCCCCGCCGGACGGGAGTTCCGTCGCATAGGCAAGCTGCCGGGTGGCCGGTATACTCCGGCGCAATTAACGCATATTCAAGGATTTCGCCATGAAGCGCCTGATCTCTTCCCTTGCTGCGCTCGTCGCGGTTGCCTGTCTCGTTTCGGCCTGCGGTCAGAAAGGCCCGCTGTACCTGCCCGATGAAGATCAGGACCCGGCCGCGCAAGCCCAGTCTTCGCAAAAGCAGCCTGCCTCCAAGGCACACAAGCACGACGTTTACTAAGGGATCGCCATGGACGCTTTTAACTACCGTGGCGGGGAGCTGTTCGCGGAAGGTGTGGCGCTGTCCGCCATCGCCGACCGCTTCGGCACACCGACCTACGTCTACTCCCGCGCCCACATCGAGGCCCAGTATCTGGCCTACGCCGATGCACTGGCCGGCATGCCGCACCTGGTCTGCTTCGCGGTGAAGGCCAACTCCAACCTCGGTGTACTGAGTGTCCTGGCCCGTATCGGCGCCGGTTTCGACATTGTTTCCCGTGGCGAGCTGGAACGCGTCCTGGCCGCCGGCGGCAGCCCTGACAAGATCGTGTTCTCCGGCGTCGGCAAGACCCGTGACGACATGCGTCGCGCGCTGGAAGTCGGCGTGCATTGCTTCAACGTCGAATCCACCGACGAGCTGGAGCGCCTGCAAGTAGTCGCCGCCGAACTGGGCGTTCGTGCACCGATCTCCCTGCGTGTGAACCCGGACGTCGACGCCGGCACCCACCCTTACATTTCCACCGGTCTCAAAGAGAACAAGTTCGGCATCGCCATCGCCGACGCCGAAGATGTGTACGTGCGCGCCGCGCACCTGCCGAACCTGGAAGTGATTGGCGTCGACTGCCATATCGGCTCGCAACTGACCACCCTGCCACCGTTCCTCGACGCCCTCGATCGCCTGCTCGATCTGGTGGATCGTCTGGGCGATTGCGGCATCCACTTGCGCCACATCGACCTCGGTGGTGGCCTGGGTGTGCGTTACCGCGATGAAGAGCCGCCATTGGCAGCCGACTACATCAAGGCCGTGCGCGAGCGTCTCGACGGTCGTGATCTGGCACTGGTGTTCGAACCGGGCCGCTTCATCGTCGCCAACGCCGGCGTGCTGCTGACCCAGGTCGAATACCTCAAGCACACCGAGCACAAAGACTTCGCCATCGTCGATGCCGCCATGAACGACCTGATTCGCCCGGCCCTGTACCAGGCGTGGATGGACGTGACCGCGGTCAAACCGCGCGACACCGCCGCACGCAAGTACGACGTAGTGGGCCCGATCTGCGAGACCGGCGATTTCCTCGCCAAGGATCGCGAACTGGCGCTGGAAGAAGGCGACCTGCTGGCCGTGCATTCGGCCGGTGCCTACGGTTTTGTGATGAGCTCCAACTACAACACTCGCGGCCGTGCCGCCGAAGTGCTGGTAGATGGCGATCAGGCTTTTGAAGTGCGTCGCCGCGAGACCGTGGCCGAGCTGTTTGCCGGCGAAAGCCTGCTGCCGGAGTAACCCCATGCTGCTGCGTTTTACCAAGATGCACGGCCTGGGCAACGACTTCATGGTCCTCGACCTGGTCAGCCAGCACGCGCACATTCAGCCCAAGCACGCAAAAATGTGGGGCGACCGGCACACCGGCATCGGTTTCGACCAGTTGCTGCTCGTCGAGGCACCGAGCAACCCGGACGTGGATTTCCGTTACCGGATCTTCAATTCCGACGGCTCCGAAGTGGAGCAGTGCGGCAACGGTGCGCGCTGCTTCGCTCGCTTCGTGCTCGACAAGCGCCTGACCGCCAAACGGAAGATCCGCGTCGAGACCAAGGGCGGCATCATCGAGCTGGACGTACGTAACGACGGCCAGATCGGCGTGAACATGGGCGCACCGCGTCAGGTGCCGGCGGACATTCCGTTCCAGGCGACCGAGCAGGCCTTGAGCTATCAGGTCGATGTCGACGGTACGCCGGTCGAGCTGGCAGCGGTGTCGATGGGTAACCCACACGCAGTGCTGCGCGTGCAGGACATCAACACCGCACCGGTGCATGAGCTGGGGCCGAAGATCGAACACCATCCGCGCTTTCCGGCGCGGGTCAATGTCGGTTTTCTCCAGGTCATCGACCGTAATCGCGCACAACTGCGCGTCTGGGAACGCGGCGCCGGGGAAACCCAGGCCTGCGGCACCGGCGCCTGCGCTGCTGCCGTAGCTGCGATCAGCCAGGGGTGGATGGATTCGCCACTGTTGATCGACCTGCCGGGCGGGCGCCTGTCCATCGAATGGGCAGGTCCTGGCCAACCGGTGCTGATGACCGGGCCGGCAGTGCGTGTATACGAAGGACAAGTCCGTCTTTGAGTGAGCAGAAGCCATGACCGATAAGCCTCAGGTACCCGCCCGACAGTCCGGTGAAACAGCGTCCGAGAGCCTGGAGGCGGCAGCGGTTGCCGCGTACCTGGAGGCTCATCCGGACTTCTTCGTCGAACATGAAGAACTGCTGCCGTCCCTGCGCATCCCCCATCGTCGCGGCGACACCGTGTCGCTGGTCGAGCGCCAGATGTCCATTCTGCGCGACCGCAACATCGAGATGCGTCACCGCCTCTCGCACTTGATGGACGTGGCCCGGGACAACGATCGCCTGTTCGACAAGACCCGCCGCCTGATCCTCGCCCTGATGGACGCCGCCACTCTGGAAGACGTGGTGATCAGCGTCGAAGACAGTCTGCGTCAGGACTTTCAGGTGCCCTTCGTCAGCCTGATCCTGCTTGGCGACAACCCCGCACCGGTCGGCCGCTGGGTCACTCACGCCGACGCGCAGACCGCCATCGGTGGCCTGCTCACCGAAGGTAAGAGCGTCAGCGGCAGCCTGCGCGAACACGAGCTGGACTTCCTGTTCGGCGAGGAGCAGCGCCAACAGATCGGCTCCACCGCCGTGGTCGCTGTCAGCCACCAGGGCATCCACGGGATTCTGGCCATCGCCAGCCGTGATCCGCAGCATTACAAGAGTTCGGTCGGCACGTTGTTCCTCAGCTACATCGCCGAAGTCATGGGCCGCGTGCTGCCACGGGTCAACAGCTCCCTGCGCTCGGTACGCTGAACATGGAACGACAACTGGACGCTTACTGCGAACACCTGCGCAGTGAGCGACAGGTGTCGCCGCACACATTGTCGGCCTACCGGCGCGACCTCGATAAAGTCCTCGGCTGGTGCGTTAAACAGAACATCGGCAGCTGGCAGGCGTTGGACATCCAGCGCCTGCGCAGCCTGATCGCCCGCTTGCACGCCCAGGGCCAGTCCTCGCGCAGCCTGGCGCGTTTGCTCTCGGCTGTGCGCGGGCTCTATCACTATCTGAATCGCGAAGGCCTCTGCGATCACGACCCGGCGACCGGTCTGGCGCCGCCAAAAGGCGAACGCCGGCTGCCGAAAACCCTTGATACCGACCGAGCGTTGCAATTGCTTGAAGGCGCGGTCGAGGACGACTTTCTGGCCCGACGCGATCAGGCGATTCTGGAACTGTTCTATTCCTCGGGCCTGCGCCTGTCGGAGCTGACCGGGCTCAATCTCGATCAACTCGACCTCGCCGACGGCATGGTTCAGGTGCTCGGCAAGGGCAGCAAGACGCGTCTGTTGCCCGTCGGCAAAAAGGCCCGGGAAGCGCTGGAGCAATGGTTGCCGTTGCGAGCGCTGACCAACCCGGCGGACGATGCCGTGTTCGTCAGCCAGCAAGGCCGACGCCTGGGCCCGCGAGCGATCCAGGTGCGGGTCAAACTGGCCGGCGAGCGCGAGCTGGGGCAGAACCTGCATCCGCACATGCTGCGGCACTCCTTCGCCAGCCATTTGCTGGAGTCCTCCCAGGACCTGCGCGCGGTGCAGGAACTGCTCGGACACTCGGACATCAAGACCACCCAGATCTATACCCACCTGGACTTCCAGCACCTGGCGGCGGTCTACGACAGCGCCCATCCACGGGCCAAACGCATGAAAGGCGACGATTCATGAGCATCCAGTTGATCACCTTCGACCTCGACGACACCCTGTGGGATACCGCCCCGGTGATCGTCAGCGCCGAAGCGACTTTGCGCCAATGGCTGAGCGAACATGCGCCGAATCTGGGCGCGGTGCCGGTGGAACATCTGTGGTCGATCCGCGAGCGGGTGCTGGCCAGCGAGCCGGGGCTCAAGCACCGCATCAGTGCGTTGCGTCGGCGGGTGCTGTTCCACGCCCTGGAAGAAGCCGGTTATGCCCACGGCGAAGCGTCGGATCTGGCGGACAAGAGTTTTGAAGTGTTTCTGCATGCCCGGCATCAGATCGAGGTGTTCCCGGAAGTCGAGCCGATCCTGGAAACCCTGGCCAAACACTACGCCCTCGGCGTGGTCACCAACGGCAACGCCGATGTACGTCGTCTCGGGCTGGCGGATTACTTCAAATTCGCGCTGTGTGCCGAAGACATCGGCATCGCCAAACCGGATGCGCGCCTGTTCCATGAAGCCCTGCAGCGCGGTGGCGTGAGCGCCGAAGCCGCAGTGCATATTGGCGATCATCCGGGGGACGACATCGCCGGGGCGCAGCAGGCAGGCTTGCGCGCGATCTGGTTCAACCCGACGGGCAAGGTCTGGGAAGCGGAGCGCTTGCCGGATGCCGAGATTCGCAGCCTGATCGATCTGCCTGCGGTGCTCGCCCGCTGGAACAGCCTCGGCTAGATTTCTTTCGCCCATGAAAAAGCCCGCAGCGACGGCGGGCTTTTTCAGCAAGCAAGCGGCACGCCTCAGATAGGGCGGCTGCCGTACTTGTTGTCCGGCTTCTTGGGCGGATCGGCGACCACGTTGGCCTCCACTTCCTGCACCTTGCCACCGCGCGCAAGGAACTCTTCCATGGCCTTGGCCAGGGCATCACGCTCCTTGTTCTTGGCTTCGATGCTCGGCAACTCGTCGACCGACACCGCAGCCTTGGCCTTGCCTTTGGCAGCCGGGGCCGGCGTATCGTCACCGCCATCGTCTTCAGCAACGTCTTCCGCTGCTGCTTCCAGACCGTCTTCGGCCTCGTCTTCGTCGCCTACTTCGAGGTCGTCGTTTTCCAGATCATCGTCGCTCATGTTCTACCTCATGACTTGCGAAAAGCAGATTAGTTATAGACCAGCTTTGGCGACTGTCGAAAGCCGCCGTAAAAAAATCGGTAACCATTGGTGACCAACGGTTTATGCCTCTTCACCGTGCAAGGTGGCGAGGACTTTACGGGCACCGCCATGATCGCGATGCTCGCCCAGATAAACGCCTTGCCAGGTACCCAGTGCCAACCGACCCGCCGAAACCGGCAAGCTGATCTGACAGCCCAGCACGCTGGCCTTGAAGTGCGCCGGGAGGTCGTCCAGGCCTTCGTCGTTATGCTCATAGCCGTCTGTTCCTTGTGGGATCAGACGATTGAAAAATCGTTCGAAGTCGCGACGTACCGCCGGATCGGCGTTCTCGTTGATGGTCAACGACGCCGAGGTATGCTGCAGCCACAAATGCAACAGACCGACCCGGCATGCCTTGAGTTCAGGCAGTCCGGCGAGCAACTCTTCCGTCACCAGATGAAAGCCCCGGGGCCGTGCCCGCAGGGTTATCAGAGTCTGTTGCCACATACAGTTCTCCGCACGTTCGGGGCGCATTCTAGCGCGCTCTGAAAAAAAACAAAGGCCCTAATATTCCTTCAATGATGTAAGCCATTGGCCGTAGAAAAACACCCGTCGTAAACACGACCAAAGCAGTACGAAAAATCCTTTCAGCCATCTCAAGGATGACAAATTCCGGACAAAAAAATGCCCGGCGAACCGGGCAAGTTTTTGAGGCGCGTACTTACAGGTTGTAGCCGCGCTCGTTGTGTTGTGCCAGGTCCAGGCCCACCGATTCTTCTTCCTCGGTAGCGCGCAGCCCCATCACGGCATCCAGCACCTTGAGGATGATGAAGGTGACGATCGCGGTGTAGATCACAGTGAAGCCGACGCCTTTGCACTGAATCCACACTTGGGAAGCAATGTCGGTGACGGTGCCGAAACCACCCAGCGCCGGAGCAGCGAACACACCGGTAAGGATTGCGCCGAGGATACCGCCGATACCGTGCACACCGAAGGCGTCCAGGGAGTCGTCATAGCCGAGTTTGCGTTTCAGGCTGGTGGCGCAGAAGAAGCACACCACACCAGCGGCCAGGCCAATGATCAGCGAACCCATAGGGCCCACGGTGCCGGCCGCCGGAGTGATTGCCACCAGACCGGCAACCACGCCCGACGCGATACCCAGTGCGCTCGGTTTGCCGTGGGTGACCCACTCGGCGAACATCCAGCCCAGTGCAGCAGCAGCGGTTGCGATCTGGGTGACCAGCATCGCCATGCCGGCGGTGCCGTTGGCGGCTGCGGCGGAACCGGCGTTGAAGCCGAACCAGCCTACCCACAACATGGCGGCGCCCATCAGGGTGTAACCGAGGTTGTGTGGCGCCATCGGGGTGGTCGGGAAACCTTTGCGCTTGCCCAGCACCAGGCACGCCACCAGACCGGCGATACCGGCGTTGATGTGCACCACGGTGCCGCCCGCGAAGTCGAGCACGCCCCAGTCACCCAGCAGCGAACCCGGACCGCTCCACACCATGTGCGCAATCGGCGCATACACCACGGTGAACCATATGCCCATGAACACCAGCATCGCGGAGAACTTCATACGCTCGGCGAAGGCACCGACGATCAGCGCCGGGGTGATGATGGCGAATGTCATCTGGTAAGTGACGAATACGGCTTCAGGGAACAGCGCCGCCGGGCCAGTAATGCTGGCAGGCGTGATGCCCGCGAGGAAGGCCTTGCCGAAGCCGCCGACGAAGGAGTTGAAGTTGACGACGTTGGCTTCCATCCCGGTGGTGTCGAACGCCATGCTGTAGCCATAAAGGAACCACAGGATGGTGACCAGACCGGTAATGGCGAAGCACTGCATCATCACGGAAAGAATGTTTTTCGACCGAACCATGCCGCCGTAGAACAGCGCGAGGCCGGGAATGGTCATGAACAGCACGAGGGCCGTCGAGGTCAGCATCCAGGCGGTATCGCCGGAATTGAGGACTGGAGGCGCCACCGGATCTGCCGCCAAAGCCAGGCCGGGCATTACGATGGACAACAGGGCGCCTAGCCCTGCGAATTTACGCAGAGTCATATTGTTTTCTCCTGGGGCGTTGGGTTTGTGGCGGCGTTTAGATCGCGTCGGTATCGGTTTCGCCGGTACGGATGCGGATCGCCTGTTCCAGATTGACCACGAAGATCTTGCCGTCACCGATCTTGCCGGTGTTGGCAGCCTTGGTTATCGCCTCGATAACCCGATCCAGATCCTTGTCGTCGATGGCAACGTCGATTTTCACCTTGGGCAGAAAATCGACCACGTACTCCGCGCCGCGATACAGCTCGGTGTGACCCTTCTGCCGCCCGAAGCCTTTGACTTCAGTAACGGTAATGCCCTGCACGCCGATTTCGGACAGCGACTCGCGCACGTCGTCCAACTTGAACGGCTTGATGATGGCAGTGACTAGCTTCATGAAACTCTCTCCCGAATTGGTGGACTTGCCCCAGGAAAACAAACCCGACTCAAGTCTAAGCGCAGTGCCTGGCTTTGTAACGCATCGTCGGCCGTACCTGCCCGACTGACGCCAGCTAACCGCTCCCGACGAAACTCCCCGTCCCGTCCGGCGCACTGCATTCGTCACAGCGACTGCATCAGTGCATGGGTCACTACCGACTAAGCAGAAAGCTTGCCATCTCGCCAAAATCCCCTGATTTCAATCCCTTGGCCGTGGCTGTCGATGCCATCACCGAAATGGCACACGGGATACGCACAACAACGGTGCGCAGCCGTTCGTCCTTTTGCGCGAAAAGCGTGCATCCCGGCCCGCGCGAATGACTATAGACACTGCGTGATACACTGCCGGCCATTGTTTCCAGGACATATCCCATGCTCGCGCCCAAAGACTTCCTCGACGCCCTGAGCGGCACCGCCTCCCGCCTGTTCAGCGGCGACACACCGTTGCCAAAAGCCGAAATCGAAAGCCAGTTCAAAATGCTGCTGCAAAGCGCGTTCAGCAAACTGGACCTGGTGAGCCGGGAAGAATTCGATAGTCAGATGGTGGTGCTGGCGCGCACTCGCGCCCGGCTTGAGAGCCTTGAGGCGAAGGTGGCTGAGATGGAAGCGAAGCTCAGCCCACCAGCCGAATAACACCTCGTTTCTTTGTGAATGCGGCCCCTTGTGGGAGCGGGCTTGCCCGCGAATGAAGGTCGGAACGACCTTCCCGCCATTCAGGATTCGCTATCGACTCTCGGCAGAATCCTACAGATTGCAATCCCGCCGTCCGATTGCGTCATGAAGCCCTGATTCCTAAGCTCACCCAATGCTGAATGTTCAGCACTGGGTTTGGCGATCCGGAAAGCTTAAGGCGCACGACAACCCTGATGGCGGCTATGTTTACCGCCACATCGAGTCATGGCGGTTGTGCGTGGGAGACCTTCGGGTCTGCCGGGTTCCTTTTGCTCCGGTTCGCCAACCCGCGTACGACTGCCACCCAATTGTTTGGCGACAATTGAGGGCAGCCCTAAAGCAAAAGGAGCTGTTCAATGAATAACGAAGATACGTACCTCACTCCTCACGTTTTCACCCGCCACAAACTCCCCCTCCACGCCCTGCTCATACAGAACCAACCCTGGTTCTCTGCTCGCGACCTGGGCCGCCTGCTACACATTTACCTCAACGAACGCATGCTGCGAAAACTCGACCCTGACCAATACCAAACCCGCAAAACCCTGATCCACAACCAGATCGAAAACACCCTCCTGATCAGCGAATCCGGCATCTATGCCCTCCTCGTCTACCACTACTGCCCCGAATACCGTGCCCTGCGCGAATGGCTCACCCATCAAGTCATCCCCACCCTGCGCGACGCCCAGCACCCCACCACAAGCGAACGCCCACAGCTAAGCCTTCTGAATTGGCCCGAGATGTCGTTGAGTTTGCTGCACTGGAATAACCAGCCGTGGATTCGGTTGCAGGATGTGCCGCAGATGCTGGTAGAACGGGAAAAGCGAAAACACCCAGTGCCGGCCACTTGGTGGAAAAGGGCTTCGCGGATGCTGCAATCGCTATAGGCCCGCATGCCGGAGCTGGGCCCTGCGTAAATCGTAAGTCGACTGAAGATTCATCCAGAACTCAGGCGTGGTGTTGAGGTGGATTGCCAGCCTGATTGCCAGATCGGCGCAGATCCTGAGCTGGCATTTCACAAGCTTCTCGATCTCGGTTTCAGGCCAGTTCGTGGGCATGGCCAAGTCCATGACAGTCATGCCCAACGGCTCCATGAATTCCTTACTCAGAACTTCGCCGGGATGAATCGGGCGCATACCATTGCGGTTCATTTGTCGCCTCCAGAGGCTGCATTGAGCGGCCAAACTGGGGCACCCGACTTTGCAATACAAGACCGTTGAGTCCCTTTCGCTGGCGTCCTACAACTATTAGGGCATGCCCCTACAAAAATCAGCGTCCCCGCCTGGTTATGCCGTCCTTACACCCCTCATTACATTGGCAAACGAAAATGTACCCGTCAGGATGGAGGTCTCTGTGAAAGATAAAAAGAGGAAGACAAAGCTACTTCTGATTGTTGAATTACACCTCCAAGCACTCCGACTGGCTGGAAATATGTCAGCCAATCAACGGAGGTTTATTGAAGTCGCCGTTACGTGCGGGCCTGAGCTTGAGCCAAGCGGCCTGTTGTCGGGCAGAAAATCCTGAATCAAAAAAGAAAAAGGCGTCCGACAGGACGCCTTTTTCTTTTTTTAGGAGTAGTCGCAGCGAATTTTTAGCTCCCAAGCCGTATCACCCTGAATCCGCCCAAACCAACGTCCTTCACTTAAGTAAGTACAGTCCTACAAGGACTGTCCCCCACGCCTGATTACGTGAGTATCCCCGCCTTCGCTACCTTCTGCGGCCTGATCCAAACAGAACTCAGACAATGCGAAGAAAAGGAAAAGGTACCGAGCTCCGTAATCAGACACTCAAATCCGAAGCCCGCAAGCTTGCACACCAAACCATATCCATGGACCCGGAAGCATTAGCGGCCGGGGTGGATGCAACATTACTCGGAATTGAGCCAATTACTCCTGTAGCAATCAATGCATACCACCAGTGGAGCGGGCCCGTGAGCTATCCATGGGATGACGTGCTGAAGTGGAAAACCAAAGACGCAAAGGGTCTGGACCTGGCTTTTTGGTACGAAGGAGAGCTGTGCGGCTTGTGTTACGCAACTCCGCGCAAAAGCACGATCTGCATAAAAATCATCCTTTTGCAGGGACGAACTGGCAGAACCCACACCTTGCGAGGCTGGATCGCACCCATGGCGCTACTGACAACTGAATTCTATGCACGGAGACTGGGATGCACTGAAATCGAGGTCCAGGAACCTGACTCTGGCGCCATCCCCTACTACCAAAAACTTGGGTTTCATTTCGACACAGCCGACCGCCTTGTCTTTCCACTGGACGACCAATAAGATCGACTCATTCATCCAGACACGAGAGGTGTCTATGAAACAGAAGAAACAGAAAAAACAGCCGTTACTCGCATCCAGGCTTCGTGCAGAAACGCCCAGTTTGACCGATACGGTTTCTGCCAGTCAGCGGCACTTTTTGAAAGTCGCCGCGGCCTATGGCAAAGAATTGGAGCCTGATGGCTGGCTCGCCGGTGGCGGAACCTGAATCCCGCATTAAAAGACCGTCTAGTAGGCGGTTTTTTTTTCGCTTGAAGATTAGTCCTTTCGATTCCAGCAACATCCAGTGAAGCTTTGCCCAGGCAACTGTCCCTTCAACTCCCTCCTCCCCGACTACCCTTAAAAAACCGCAGGAAGCGGCCCCCGATTCAACTCAAGGAACGACCATGTCCCTCGCCATCGTCCACAGCCGCGCCCAGATTGGCGTGGATGCTCCCGCCGTCACCGTCGAAGTCCACCTCGCCAACGGCTTGCCCTCGCTGACCATGGTCGGCCTGCCCGAAGCGGCGGTGAAGGAGAGCAAGGACCGGGTGCGCAGCGCGATCATCAATTCCGGGCTGCAGTTTCCGGCGCGGCGGATCACGTTGAATCTGGCCCCGGCGGATCTGCCCAAGGACGGCGGGCGGTTTGATCTGGCGATTGCGTTGGGGATCCTGTCGGCGAGTGTGCAGGTGCCGACGTTGACGCTGGATGACGTGGAGTGCCTCGGTGAGCTGGCGTTGTCCGGCGCAGTGCGGGCGGTGCGCGGTGTGTTGCCGGCGGCACTGGCGGCGCGCAAGGCCGGGCGGACGCTGGTGGTGCCGCGAGCGAATGCCGAGGAGGCATGCCTCGCATCGGGATTGAGGGTGATCGCGGTGGATCATCTGCTGGAGGCCGTGGCTCATTTCAACGGGCATACACCGGTCGAGCCTTATGTCTCGGACGGGCTGATCCATGCCGCGAAACCCTATCCCGACCTGAATGAAGTACAGGGCCAACTGGCCGCCAAACGGGCGCTGCTGATTGCCGCTGCCGGCGCGCACAACCTGCTGTTCAGCGGGCCGCCGGGGACGGGCAAGACGTTGCTGGCCAGTCGATTACCGGGGTTGCTGCCACCGCTGGCCGAGAGTGAAGCGCTGGAGGTGGCGGCGATTCAATCCGTCGCCAGCGGCACGCCGCTCACTCATTGGCCGCAGCGTCCGTTCCGCCAACCGCATCACTCAGCCTCCGGGCCGGCACTGGTCGGCGGCAGCTGTCGGTTTTCGAAATAAATGCGATTTTTTCGAAATTAATGCGACTGGACTTCGCTGCGATGGTTAGGCTGATGGCCCCGCGAACAATGGCCCTTTCGAATAAATGAGGATCACTGCGTCCGCTACAGAGACACTTCTGATGAGCCATTCCGCGCGATCGTGAGTTGCCAAGATCCTGAAGATGGCACTAGGAACATCATAAGATAGCCGAATCCAGTGCGACGGGTTGAGCGTCGTTCATTCGGCATCTTCGTTATTTCAAGGCTGAAGTAACGTGCTTCTAGATCGCGAAAGTTGTCTTGATCTCTGGTGAGACTGTCTAGGCTGCGGGGCGAAATACTCACGCGTTCATCCATCAGCACAGACAAGCAATGTCTGCACTGACTGGAGTAAGCATTCAGGCGATTCCTAGACGCAGATCCCTCAGGTGATCAAACAATTGCTTTTCAATGTCAATGGGGCGATGGGCATCTAATAGCTTTTTATAGAGCTTAAAGTAATGATAAATGGCCGTTGCGGCAATATCTCTACTTTCATCTATCATCGAGTGCTCTAGTCTAAATTTCCCAGTGTGAACCAGCCCTGAGCGAACATCATATATATCTCTTATGGTGTTATGAATCTTCAAACGCTTAGATTTCGGATAGCATAAAAGGGCTGTATATTCTGCCAGCGTTATTTTTATTGGCGTATTTTTATCTTTCGAAAATAAAGCCTCGAGAGCAATTACATAGCTTACAAACTCAAGAACCTTGTCACTGGTGTTCATACCTTTCGCAAAAAAATACAAAGCGCTTTTGATTCTCGAGAAAATCTTGTCGCTTCGAAAAAATATATGATTGGAAAAATCTTCAAAATTATGTTTTTTGAGGTATTTGAAGAAGTCATCAGAAAAGTCAGCGCTCAAGAGGCAGCGAAAATCCAATGTTTTTCGATCTATCTCGCCGCCATTCTTTCTAATGAAAAATGCGTGGTTAACAGGGCCCATTTCATTAGGCCATGGCTTACGTCTTCCACCGTTCAGAACCCCGTAAAGCTCAATTAAGCTAAAGAAATAGCTTTGTTTTAACTCGGCGCTTTCATTCCGGGACTCTTCAGATCCATGCACCTCAAATGTCAACATTGGTAGTTTCTTCAGAGCCGAATCGCTTTTCCCATCGTCGCTTTGATATGCAAAGCTTATAGGGCATACATCCTTAACGCCATATATTTTTGCTAGTCTGGACTTTAGCTCTTTAGGGGTGGCCGCAGGTGAAATTAAATTAAATCTTCCGAACTTTTTCACCCCAACCCATGACTGCTTGCGAAAAATCCTGAATAATGGGTTTATTTTTATGGGATTAATCACTATCCAGTCTCGCGACTCTTTAGAGGCTTCTAGGATAGTTACCAAGCGACTGACGATCTCCGCCGCATCATGAATCCCTTCATTGCAAATAAGCGCATAAAGCACGCCTTGGAAAAAGTCCCAATCTAAGTGCCTTTTTGAATATTCAGTTGAAAAAAACGCTTCGTATAGCTTCTCACTTTCCTCAAAGATATGGAACGAACCTAAATAGCCTGGCTCATCTTCAGTTTTAAGATGCTCCAGATGCCTAGGAAGCAACGACCTGAGCTCTTGTAGCACACGCTTCTCATTTAGTAGTTCGCTCTTGGTTTTTTGTGGTTCGTTCATTTTTTGTTTGCCTTCTAAATTCCGTTTTATTTATTCTTAAATGGGGAAAACCCTGCTATAAATCGGTGCCGGTGATAAACCGTTAAGATGCCAATTAGCTTGCTCATATGACTAGAGACATTCTGAGTAGAAGCCCTGCTTCCGACTACTTCGTCATTGATGCTTCCATAAACAGCAGCTGTTCAAAACCCGATCAAACTTGCCGTCATGTTATCCATTTTTAGCGCTGCAAAACTCTCTTAGCATCAATTCACTGATTACGGACGTACATTTCCCGAAATACAGAATAAAAGCCGACGCGTTATCCAAAAATTCGAAAGGGCTAACAGCTTCACCATCTGAGCAGTGTCCTCCTCCTAGCCCCGGAAACGCACCTCGGTGTAACCAAACTGGCGCTTGAGCTCCCGACATAGACGCTCAACCTTTGAGCAAATCTGAGCCTTGGTTGCTCAAACTTACGTATCGCTTTGTACAACGCGCTGCGTTTGCCATATTTTTTATGGTGGCTGCGCCAAGTGGTAGTCTGCCAGATGACTTGGCACCCTACACGTTCTTCCTGTTTTTCGACGCCAGCATGGATTTCCCGCACAGGCCAGCCAAGCACGGGTTACTTCTGGATCCCAACCTCGGCCAACAACTGGCGCGCCACTCGAATAGCTTATAGGTAATTTCTTGATACTCACTCGGCCTGATATTTCGAATTGAGCATATCAGCAGCTAGGCCACTGCACTGCTCTAGAAGTGCGGCTATCACGGCTCGGAGCTTACTCGCGTCATATGCACCTGACTCGATAGCCTCAAGTGAGGTGTTGTAGAAGGCTTTGGCGTAACTATCTTTGTAGTCGAGCGCGCCCTGATAAATACCCAACGAATCCTTGTAATTCGTCCAGGTTACCTGCGCTGAGGGCCGCCCCTCCAACTGGAGATCGAGATAGCATTCAATAGCGGCCGCATAGCCATTGATATCCGCGTTTGTAACGCCACCAGGCCCTTTTGCCGGAAAAGCCCGCAGTTCCTCCAGATCAGGAAGAACCATCGCTCTCATGTTCACTGGGAACCTGAAGCGTTGAAGGAGGTTTCTGTAGGTATCAACGCCTTCGGCATCGTTGTCGAAGAGGAAGATCACGCGATTATGAACATCAATTTTAACCAACCCTTCGGCGAACTTAGAGAGGTTTCCTGTGCCCGAAAAAGGGTGACGCTCCTCGATGTCGATGAATCGAAAAAAGTCTTCGATATCTGGTCGCAGTAGCGCGAGACCTCGCTTCAAGATGTGGGTATCAGAGGTGCCTTCAGTCGCGATCAAATAGGTTTGTGTTCGACGTGCGTTGCCAATGAAATCCTCGTTTTTAGCCCAGCCTGCATCAACGAAATTACCGTAATCCCATACGACGTCTTCGATCAGATTCGTTGGGTTTTCAGCAAGGATTCGCAGGGTTGCGTATGGGCTCAGGAACCCAATCATCGAGCCGAAGTGGCTTCGCTCGGAATATCCTCCGACGTCTCGATCAAAAACTCCTGTCGGTAACAGAGATGCCGCTGGATCGGCTGCGAAGCGGCCCCGCCCCTGGGCATGTTCAGAATCGTAGGTGGGCACATAATCGTTTTTGAGGTCTCGCAATGCGTGCCTCTTGATGAAGTCGACAAACTGCTCGAAGGTCAAGCGGTCGGTGCATGGCTCATGTGGCCGATATTCCTCGAATTGATCGCGGTGGAGTGCCACCTGATCGTCATATTCCGACCTTACTGCCGGCAACGTGTACCCGAGTAGCTCTAACCGCGACACCATGGAGCCGAGGCTCCGGCTGAAGCACAGTTCCATCTGCTGAAGATTTTCAGCGCTGTGAGCGTAGTCGTAATCGATGCTGCCATGTCGACGGTGCCGACGGTCGCCCTCCTGATAGAGCATGCCGTGATCCATACCCATGTGGCCCGTATTGTAGGTGAGATCGAGATCGCCCACAGACAGAGTGATTGGTGTACTCATGAAGATCTCAGTCCCTGAAATTAACCGTTGTTGGCCAATGGTCGCCGCAATTCTGGATCTGATTGTGATGGAACGTGATAGCACATTACAGCGGTGTCGGTGAGCGGGCTGCTCCTGCGGTGTAAGTTCGCTCCGCCGCAACCGACTGAGGCTTCAGGTGTGAGTTCTTATGCACTGCGATTGGTCAGCGTAGGAGCCAGGTCCGCTGTATAACGGGAAGTGATGCCCAGCACGAAACGTGTAAGTGATGGAGATAGATGCGGATTATTGAAAATTAATGTGCCCGGCTAAAATTGCTATCAAGTTTTTGCCTTGGCCAATGCAGCTTCCAATGCATCAAGGAAATTTCGGATCAGTTTTTCACTTCCAGGCCAGGTATTGATGAGACCCTGAACCTTTTGTGGCAGATCCTCGCTGCTCAAAGCGGCGTCGCTGGCAGACGCAAGACCCACCTGCAAAATCTTGCACACTTTTCGCATATTTTTACTTACCAATACTCCCGCTCCACGCTCCATCCGAGAGATCTGGGTATAGTGTACGCCAGCCATTTCACCCAGTGATTTAAGTGATAAGCCCTGTTTCTTGCGTGCTGACTTTATCTGAGCACCGAGCAACTTGATGTCCATTTGAGCTGGAATTTTTGCTGTAAATATGCTAAATTTTTGCATAGTTTTGCTGATCATGCGAGAACGAAATGGCTGTTTATGTGGATGCAGAAGGCATCGGTTGGCGAGGCAGGGAGTGGTGTCACCTGGTGGCAGACTCTTTGGACGAATTGCACAGCTTTGCCGATCGTCTCGGGCTGAAACGAAGCTGGTTTCAGTCCAAAACGCTCTACCCGCATTATGATGTAACGAAGTCAGTCAGGACTCGCGCTCTGGCGATGGGTGCTAAAGGCGCGGATCGTGAACAAATTGTCCGTTGCGCTAAGCGAATGCGATCCGAGATGATTCAGCTCTACAGGACTGCGTCGCAAAGCGCTTAAGTCCGCTCAATGAAAAGGATTTCAAATGCCCAAGCCTGTACCTCAGCCCATGCCCCTATCGATCCCCGAGTACCGCCTCAAGGCCTGCCAGACCAACCAGTTCCCGCAAACGCCCGAAGGATTCCAACAGCTGAAGTTTGGCTACTTTGGTGAGGTGGGCGGCTTGCTATCTGCGGTTAAGAAATCCGGACGTGACAACCTAGCCGCGACCGTGACTGAGCTTGCTGCGGAAGAGCTCGGAGACGCCCTCTGGTATTTGATCAACGTCGCGGCTCTTGTTGAGGTTGACCACAATCAAATTGGCGACCACTGCCTGATAGCTCTTCGCAGACAGTATGGCGAAGCGGAGCAAGAGCTGATTGAACCGGTCACCTTTCGTCACATTGACAGTTTGACGGAGATCCGCAGAAAACCGGATTCGATTGACCGATCCACACAGCTGGGCAGGCTAGCCAACCACGCAGGAGCGATGGCGGCGACGACGTTCCAAGCCTACAAAGCTATGGCGCCCCACGTACGCGCCGAGAACCTCGGTATGCACCTAGCAGAACTCGCGATCGCCTGTGCAAGCTTCGATCTGAGGCTTGAGGACGTAGCTCGTGCCAACCTGGAAAAAATTCACAGTCGCTGGCCTGGCGACGAGAAGAAATATCCGGCGCCTTTTGATGAAGGCTTTCCAGAACACGAGCAGTTTCCACCGATCATCGCCATGGAATTCATCGAGCGAGGAACAGGGCAAAATGCGCATGTCGTCCAAAGCTTGCACGGTGTGTTCATTGGCGACCGCCTGACGGACAATAGTAATGAAGCCGATGATTACCGCTTCCACGACGTATTTCATCTCGCCTATGCGGCGTACCTAGGCTGGTCCCCAGTCCTCAGAGGCCTGCTCAAACGTAAGCGTAAGTCAGACCCTAGGAAAGATGAAAACGAGGATGGCGCACGCGCCATGATCATCGAGGAGGGTATCGCAACGTGGATTTTCAATCACGCCAAAGTGCACCGCTTCGACAACAAGGACAAGCACGGAGGCTTGGACTACAACGTACTTAAGCAGATCAGAAGTATGGTGGATGGTTACGAGGTGGATAAGTGCCAGCTCTGGCAGTGGGAAACAGCGATCCTGAAAGGTTTTGAGGTGTTCCGCCAATTGCAAGAATACCGCCGCGGTACCGTGATCGTCGACGTTCTCAACCACACAATGCGTTTTGATCCACCAACGAAGAATCAATAGCCATGAATCCAACAGCCTTCGTGAAGGCACTGTCAGAATTGAAGCTGGACAATGTCTTTAACCCCTATGCCGACACCTGCCCGGTTCACGATCGAACTGATGCCGTGGCTGCACGTCGACGCAATCTGCGTGGCTATTTGAAGGCTGCATCCGAGATTGGCGTAGACACCATCTGGATGGGGCGTGATCTGGGGTACCGTGGTGGTCGGCGCACAGGCCTAGCGCTCACCGATGAATATCACCTTTCAGAGATGACTCAACGTTACCCTGGCTCAAATTTCAAACAGGCCACTATCGGCCCAGCCCTGGCGGAGCGCACAGCCTCGGAGATCTGGTCGGTACTGCGGTCGGTAGAACTCCCCCCACTGTTGTGGAACGTTTTCCCTTTCCACCCACACGAGCCGGGCAATCCATTCACCAATCGCAAATTCACCGCACGCGAACTCCAACAGGTAGACCTACTTAACGAGACGCTGATCAAGTGGCTGAAAGTGCGACGTGTCGTTGCAATTGGACAAGATGCGTTTAATTACGCCAGCCGGTTTGGTGTTGAGGTTGTGGCGATCAGGCATCCCAGCTATGGCGGGATCAAAGACTTCCGAAGCGGGATGAGCGCACTGTATGGCATCCCGGTTGAAAATCTTGATCCCAAGCGACAAACACTTCAGTCGTCTCTGTTCTAAGCCATTAAACGAAGCTGTTCAGTAGTTCCTTGGTAGCCTTAGCTCCGCCAAAGCTCTTCACATCCAGGAGGGCGTGGGTAGACAGTACCGTGAGCACCCCACGCTCAAACCCAGATTCAGTGGCAACATAATGATGTAGGTTGTTAAGACCTACCAAGTTGCCCAAAACCCTTTGACAGTACCAATGCGATCGGTACATGGCAGTAATGTCCAGCTTGCCACCTGTAACCTTGAAGCTGAGATGGCTCAAGCACGGCATATTCCTGGGCTTGTTTTGATCAGCCGCGGGGTCGTATAGCGGAAGCTCAAAACCGAAGCCATCATCTTCGAGATCATACTCGACATCAATTACCCCGAGTTCGTATACAGCCTGGTAACACCTACCAGCCTTCGATGCTTGCAGTTTGCGCACCAAGGTTTCGAGCGGGTTGTAAGTAGATTTTCCGTTACGAGCCACACGTCGAATCATGCGAAGCGCGTACGTGCCCCACCCCCCCTTCTTTTGGCCTTTTGCCATCGCATTGACATAGGACTCATAGAAAGCCGGCCGATTATCAAGCTTGTAGAGACTGTTTGGGAAAATTGTGCTCGCTACCGTCTGCACGCTTAGTCCAGGGCAATTTGCTTTGAGCGCTGCGTCAACTGTCCCGATGACGTCGCGATCCTGTGCATCCAGTACACCCGGAGACGCTATCTCCAGTACAAGATTTCTTTCGGTATTTTCCTTGCAACCCGCCAAATGGCGGGCAGCCTCTAGCCAGGCTGGAACGATACGATCACCGTGAATCAGAACTGCCATGTTCTACTCCAAAAACGCACACTGCGTGCGATGCGATGTAAGTGGCGGAAATCCAAGCATGCCCATCCAGTCCCCAGCCTTCGCCCCAGGTATTCCTGATCAAGAACCAAGATTCCCCACCAGCGTCGTAACCCAAGCCGACCGCAACTACCGCGTGCATCATCGCGCCGGATAGCACGTTATGGCTGAAAGGAATGATTCCATCAACGGGCCGATAGAAATCAACGGTGAGCCGCAGCGCAAGGCCCATCGGGACAAGCGCTTGCATACTGCCGATCAGCTCGCCTATCTCGACAGCAAAAAAATTAATTGGGAGCCCGTGCATTGCAAGGTTACTGGGAAGGTCCTCAAGCGGAATCTCGGGTTCTTCGTCGCGATAAGGGAATTCGCGTTCAGTGGGATGCCCCAGCTTGGAAGCTTCGATTGCAGCAGGAATCTGCAGCCCATCCCCAGGCTTCCAGTCGGGAATCCTGGATAATGTAGCGCGATAGAAGTATTCCGGCCCCAAGTCCTCAGCCACTGAAAACCTATTGAGGTCGGTGACCGCAAAAGCCAAGCAGGTTGGACGATTTCCCTGATTCTTCGCTTTGACTGAAGCCTTATCGACAAGGCACTCCACGGTGATCACGAATTCCGGACCTCATCAATGAGAGCCTTTTTGGATTCGCGGGTCAGGCCTTCGGCGATGGGCTCAAAATGAGCTTTGGAAACGTAAGACGCATCACCAGGCTGCTTTCCTTCCCACGGGCGAATTTCCGCAAGCGCAACCACCTGCGGATCAGTAAAACTAGTGGGCGCTCCGGCCAAGAAAAAATCCATGGACGCCTCTGAACCGAAAGTTAAATCCCTGGGGTCAACTGGCGCACTGGGCGCTGGCTGCAGGGAGAATCCTTCAGCCTTCACCTGGTCAGGCGAATCAGCGAGCCATAGGTAACCAGCGCTGGCGTGGCTCTTCAGGCGGATAATCAAATGATCTTCCGGGCGAGGCTCCAGCACCGAAGACTGATCGTGCTCATCAAAAACCCAGACTTCCTTAGTTGCATCAGGAAGTGGACTCTTGAACAACGATTGCTTGATCGATGCAGGCGTGGTTTTGAGTAATCGCTGGACAGCGTCGTAGTCGATGTACTCGTGGCGAAACAATGACCATGCCGCTGCGGCGTAGCTCACACCCAACCGAAGTGCGAGCTGATACAGATTGAAAGGATCTTGGATGGTTCGGATGTTCCATCCCTTACGCCGGCAGAGGATCATCAACAACGAACGTGGCACAAGAAGGTGATGGCCGAACGCCTCGGCTTCCTGCTCCATTTCAACTGCTTTGGAGCCATACTCGATGGTCTCATCGACCGTCGTATCATGCCCCATGAAGAAATGTCCCAGTTCATGGGAGCAGGTCATATGAATCAGCCCCGCCGATCGGGCGGAATTCAACAAAATGCCCGATTGCTCATCGCGGATGAACGCACCAAGCAGCTTATCCATGGGGCGCAGCGCGACCGATAGGCCCACAGAATCGGCGACCCTGAACGGATCCACTCTTGTATAGCCGTCCTGCTCGATACGCTCCATAGCGCGGGAGCTGTTGATAACTCCGGCAGCCATCCTCGCTGTTATTAGCGCTATGTTGCGACGAGCCATGTGTTACTCCCTATCCCTACGCGAAGATTGCTTCAGAAATTCCGCAAAGCGGGCGACTTCTTCCACATCTTTATCCGACAGGCCTTTGACCGCCCTCGCCAAGAAGGCCAGCTGTTGGGGGCCCTGCGGCTCAGGCTCTACCCCAGTCAAGAGATAATCAAGAGTACGGCGATACAACTTCGCTAGCTTGCTGAGCTCAAGTGCTTCTACCTTGCGAACCCCCAACTCAATGTTGGTGATCGACGGTCGGGGCAATCCCAATACCGAAGCCACATCGTCTTGGGAGAGACCTACGTACTCACGCGCACTACGCAGACGGTCGCCAATCTGGTTTCGCTCGTCTTGCCGATCATCAGCCACCGGCGCCCCCTTCAAGGTGATTAATCACCCCTTTGGTAATTTCAGTAACGAACTGAGCTCTGGATTCATAGCCACCGTGCCGAACGATCAGCTCCACCGGTATTTTTTTTCCCACTAGTTTGTCGATTCCAATGAACGCATCACAAGCGGCTATTGAATCCATGGGCGCGCCCATATCCTCAGTTGCCAGGGGATCGTCTTGGATCTCCAAAGCACGCTTGTCCCAGAAGTCACCGAGCAGCTTTTCAATCTCACCCTTGACCTTGATATCCACAGGCGCTCTCCGTAAGAAAAACTTACCACTTAAGTAAAGAAAACCTACATCAGCATACATGGGATTGCAAGTCGACATCATGCGGGTTGAGCAGAGCATACTCATCTGCACGCAATATTAAAATGGCATCACGACGCGAATATGGTACCTCTGTGTAATCGGAATCTTTTGCTTTTGATAGTGGCTGCTGTCGGCCAAGCGAGATGCTCTGCGGGCTGGTCGTATTGAAGAGCAGCGGACGCATTAGGTTATGTACCCTCAGCCCCATTTCTAGCCCTTTAAGTGAAGCATGGCAGCTGCCATCGCCACGCTTAGTTCTCGCTTAAGCGGACAACGCCGAGTGCTAAGACTTCAGCAGTGGCGTTCGACCATCGACGACCACTAATGTCGTTTGCAAAGCTCAGAAGCGCCTCGACACATCTTGCACGTCATGAGCCCCAGTATTACGTATAGCCAATCGTTAACAGGTCTGAAGCCTAAGATATATATCACCTATAGCCAACTCAACCATACTTAAACAAAAGCTTGATAACACCCTAAGATATTAATTATAAAAATTACAATTTTTCTGAGCCGCTAACAAGGGTGTTAAGTCTACTCTTTGCAATCATAACGAAATCTGAAATTTCCAGGGATGCTGCTGCAGCCTCAGCATGAAATTTTTCTTTTTTTGCGTAGGACTCGTTGGACTGTGTCAGAGAGCGGATTTCTTTGAAGTTCCCCCAAAAAATATTCATCTGTCCATAAATTTTCTCCATCACTCCTGATATATCTGGAAAATAAAGATCTGCAATAGCACGAGCCCCATCTAAAGATTCGCAGGAAAGCAGATACTTTTGGTCATAATCAGCCCCACTCAGCTCCGCTCTCCACATAATATCTAACGATGTCAATGAATACTCCCTAGCAATACGACTCAAGATCTTATGTGTATCGGTATAGCCACTGATAATAGTTGCACTGCGCTTATCTTCAGCCGCCGCCTTGATCTTAATTTCCTCAAGGCGTAACTGTGCTGCTTGTGCTTCCCTAGCGGAGCGAAGTTGTATTATAGATACCAGCCCACCTCCCATAATTGCCGATGCCGCAGCAACAACTGAGCTGAAGATTGTCGCATCCATTACTTATACCTCTTCGCTTAATTAATAAAACAATCATGACTCAAATATCGACAACTTCTTTATTTTCTTGAGTCAACGTTAGTAAAGGTGCCGCGCACTAAAACGGTTGCTTCCGTCATCGAAGGGCGTCAGGCTGGCGCTAGCTTCGCCCAGCGCGCTTTTACGCCTATACTCATCAGTTCAGAAGAGCAGCAATCGTGACGAAGTTAACTTTTCGGAAGATCGACGACATACAAATATGAGGCGTCATTATGGCATCTATCCCCTACAATATTTGGTACGATGAAACATACGATGCCATTTTCGAAATGGCAAACTGGGAAGAGCTTTCTGCAGACATCCCCAAAAAAGCTGTGTGTATCTACTCATGGATGCCTCACAGCCTTATGAGCACCAGGCATGTTGGAGGCAGGCCAAAGTGGTCATGCGTTTCTTTAAATGATGTAGAGAGTGCGACACTAAAAGTTAGTAAAGATTTTTCTGAAGTCAGTACTCTCACGCTACAAGAAGCAAATATCAAGGACTGCGAAAATATCATCCATAAAATACTTACAGCACTAATCCCGTTATTTGGCACTGTCGCAACCTCGAAATATTTACATTTTTCGGCACCTAAATTTTTTCCCATGTGGGATCGCAATATTAGGATCTCTCGCGGCCACGACGACACAGTGGATGGTTACATCGAGTACATGCAAGCCTTCAAGGAAGACTTGGAAGTTCCTAGCAAATTGCATGCTGCGCTAACTTTGTATCCTGAAAATCCGGTACGTGGATGGGACATGGCAAACATGCGAGGCCGCGTCACTTAAAGTAATTGGCAGGTGAAATACTCAACGCAATGAATTGGCATGGTCTATGGGCATGCCAAAACACCTATACTGCATCTCGCATCGATTTCGACTTCATCATGATTTCAGTCTGGAAATACGGGCGACCGTAAGCTTAGCTATGCTCTGAGTATTGACTTTTCGACGGGAGCAATTCTGCGGCGTCCACAATCCATGGTCGTGGACGGCTGTAATTTTGCCAACCCGCCGTGAGCCGCTAGTTTGCAACGCAGAACTCCTATGCTGAAGATATCAAACTGACACTTGTCAGATTTAACACGAACTACCTATGATCAGTTTTCCCTGTCGCAGGAGCGTGTTTTGTCGCATTCGGTCATTCGTAGTCCGCTCCCATTTGCCAAGCCACAGGTTTCACTGGGTGGCCGCTTCAAGGACATTTCAGGTGATTTGCTCGTGCTGTGGTACGGCACGTTCACGCCGAATAGCAGGGAAAAAACCGTTCCCCTCGTCAACGTGCATTTTCGGTCTGTTGATCCGGACGGTACGTTGGGAGCGTTCTACTCCGTTCCGATTGGGCTGCCTTATCTCAGTTTTTTCCAGATAGGTACTATCTGGCGTGCGGGCTTGATCAGTTCAGACACGTTTTCTGAGTCACTTCCAGCAGTGGAAGTGGATTTCAGCCCGCAGAGCTGGACGTATGTAAGGGCTTCGCAACTGGGACTGACCACTAGCAGCAGCCCTTACAAACTTCCGATGTCGGCAGACACCTGGCTGGTGGCATTGCATAGCGGAGTCGATGATCAGACCATCTTGATCCCTTGCGTAGAGCTGCTGATCCGTTTGTATGGACGCAGTTCCGAGACCAGCCGGATTCTGACCACTTATCCTTGGCAGGAGGTGCAAGCTCGCTTCTTTTTCGATCATGAAGAGACCTGGGCAAAAAACGTGGTGAAGCTGCAGCGTTCGGTGAGGGAAAGTGAGGCTGTATTTCTCAACCACATGAGGCATGACGGCTACACGAAAAGCCTGTGCCGTAAGCTTTATGCGGACCTTGAGTCCCAGTTCAGCAGCTCGCCAGTCTCGGACGTGCCCTTTGGCAATCTGCAAATTGCGCCCTGGTTTCAGGGACCCGCGACGATCAAGGGCAGCGGCTACTGGCTCAATAAAAAAACTTTTCTCTGCCTGCGTTTAACCGGCGCAAGTGAGCCTGATGGTCCGGAGCTTGAAATTCATCGTACGGAATACCACACAGAAAATTTCCAGCCAGGTGACGAGGAAGATCAAGGTCTTTTTATCACCCGCCCGACCATAACCTTGCCGCTTAATCAGAAGTTCGAGCTGACCAACGATTCCGGATCAGACCCGGATCTTGGAAGGCACATCCTGGAGCACGAGAGTTTTGAAGTACTGGGCAAGCGTCGGGCTACCAGTCGCTACGTGCATCACAAGCCAGGGGAGCGTGGTAAAAAAGTTCTTCCTACTGGCGAAACGGAAGTCTTGTCAGGTGGCGATCCTGGCGGCCGAGGTTCGGGGATTGGAAAAGCTGAAATCATAGACATGGAGCCATGGGAATCATCAGGCGTTCTGGTCGATGTATGGGTCGCACTGAATAAGCTGCAAACGTATTTTCCCACGGTGATCGACAGGGTCGAGTGGATGACGCTGGACGGCCAAAGGGGAACTCAAGCACCGGCCAAGCTGGTACCTATCAAAGAGTTTGAGGAGGACGAAACCGCAACACCAAAGCAAAGAGCCTGGGTCTTCCTCGACCCCAAATATAAAATAGTGCGTGGCGTGCAGATTCTGCGCATCGTCTGCGGCCAGCGTCATTTTTACCTCTTTGAAATTCAACGCCGATCTGGAAATGGGAAGGTCGACGGCAAAGCAACGGAACAGAAGGCGCAAGGGATGCTCATTGAACTATCAATGCCTTTCTCGCAAGCCCTGGTACAGCTAAAAATAGTGCTCGGTCTGATACGCTTTTTTGAAGGTGTATTTCGCGACTTTGTCGACAGCCTGGACAATCCCGGCGTGTCCTTCAATCACACCAAAACTAAAGGGGACGAAGTACTGCATCTCACTTGCATGAGGAACAATCTGGAGAAATTGGGTGTTAATTTTCCGAAACGTTCACCTCTTGGACCAAGGAAAGATGCCGCGGGTCAGGTACCCAATAGGTAACGCCATCCACGTCAACTAGCCAGCCGTTTCCGGTTGGATCCGGATTGGGTATAGCGATCTTTGCTTGGGCCGAACTCAAGCGATGAAAGTAGGCCAAGGAGCGTGAAATCCATGTGCGCTCTACATAACGCCCGCGGTTGGCAGCGATAGCCAGTTTTATCATCTGCGCCTCCAACCTGGAGCGCCTTGCTGCTTGGATTTTTTGCTTGTCGATTGCGATTAACGGCCTGCCTGCTTGTCGGGCATTGCAAAAGGTAACGAATCCCCAGAGGTTGCCTGCAATACCTGGCTTGATCTTCAAGAGGCGGTCCACATGACGTTGCTCGAGAACACTCGCTCCCTCTGATCGTGCCAGAAGTAGCAAGTGCGCTGCCGCGTTCAACCTGCCACGCAATGAAGCTAGTCTCAACCGTCTCATGCTTACCCGATGCTTCAGGGTTGTCAGATAGTCATCCAGCAACGCACGGTCCGCGCCGCACAACATGCCTGAAAGGATGTTACGCACCCGTTCATGCTCAACATGCAGCTCCAGTAACTCATCGCTGATCACGAATTGCTTTGCGAGCTTGTACCAACGGATAGGAGCTCGCGCCCGTCGCAGCCCTTCACATCCGATATGCTCCAGTAGTTGTTCGGCTGATGGCATCCCGGCCCACTGAGCATCAATCATTGCGAAGAAGTCAAAATGGCGATGGATGCTCAAGGCCGCACGCTGATGCCCACCTTTGGCGGCAAGCCACGCGCCAAATGCCAAGAAGTCGTCTACCACCGCCTGAGCACCCAGAGCATTCGCATCTAGCAGCAGGCGTTTTTGAAACGTCCTCGACCAATAGCAATTTTCACATTCCTTCCCCCGCCCGCCAGGAATTTCACAATGGCACTCGGTACAATGTGAACCGGAGGTCAGCATGCACTGTCGGCAAATCGCCCTGCCGTCTGCCTGAAGTACCAGCTTTCGATACCTGTGACACTGAGGGCACGTTTGCTCATTACACCGGGCGCAACGGGGGCAGCAACGCAATGTGCAATCGTCAATCTGGATATTCACCAAGCGCGTCGACAGTGCCGAGCATTTTTCACAAGGACGGGGAGCGTTGAAGTAATGGGCGCAAGAATTACAGGCCGGACCATAATCCGTCAGCTTACCGACCGGGCGACCAACGCGGGCGCACCTGACGCAAGGGCGCGCGCTCACACATCGACTGCATTCAGCCTGGGGATCGAACACAGGCAAGCGTGAAAAGTTACCGCAGCTCTTACACAGACCTCGCTTAAACAGCCGTGCATAGCACGTCGCGCAATAACGCTTTGCGGCGTGCACTCTTTTGGCCTTTGTCATCAACCTGCCGCATTCATCGCACCCGCTAGATTGGTCAAGAGTGGACATAGGCAAATATCTTGCGTTGCAGGCGGGCCCACTCACGTCCCACCGTTTTTCGGTTTGAATGCCAGTGGCGATCCTTCGGTGAAGCCTTATGGGCAGGGGTAGCCGCAGCTGAACACAACACCCCAGCCATTGTTCCGATCGCAGTTTTTTTACAGTTTCGTCCGAACATAGACACGGGCAAACGGTGTCTCGCGATTACCTGCGCGACCTGGTCAGGAGAGTGAGCGACCAATGGGGCCAACCACGCCATAAGTTGCATCCGCTCGCTCACCTCCAGCAGCTCCAAGGGTAAGCCACTACTCACCTTGTACCCGGATCCGAGCTCAACCCCCAGCTGACTCAGCAAGTTCAGCGTAGACGCACTACGGCTGCGCAATGCGTACCGCAACAGCGACACCAACAGATAGGCGTATTCAAACCACTCTTGCGCTGAGTCAGAACGGCCATACAGCTGATTGTCCGCCATTGACTGCAAAACCAGTGCATCAGGGAGACAGGGTTCTAGTTCTGATACAGATCCCAAGATTGCACCGCATGCATGGCAGGTGGAACAGTTGATTGCGGGCGGGACGAGCAAGTGAAGCTGGACAGGTGCGTGGCACCAGGGGCATCGACTGGACAGACTACAGCCATGAATCAGGCAACCGGTATGCCAAGCATAACGCCCTTGGAATCGCAAATAAGGTATCTCCTCAGCAAAGCACATCGGGCAATACTGAAGTCCGCAGGAATGCCGTCGGTTACGCATGCCTAACGAGAGTAACCAACGGGTATTGGCATGTCTGACGTCCACGCCGGAAAGGGTCTTGATGGCACTCTTGAACCGGTTCGCTGATAAAGCAACGCCAGGAAAATCCGCGCTATCAAACTGCCGCAGAAAACGCTCATCCAGCCCGCAATCCAGATCCTTTGTCCATAAACGTGCGCCTGGCCAGAGCGCTCCGCAAAAAGCCAACGGCGCGCAACCATGGGCAAGCGCATTACGGAGGAGCCACGAGGAAAGCAGCTCATCGTTCTGGATCGGTTGATACATCGGCCAACGGTTCACACCCGCTCCCGGATCCCGCGCGTAGGTTGCAGCCAGGCGTGCTTTTCAATGGTGGATTTAGTGATCTTCTCGCTGCCCGTGATGATCGCGTCCTTGGCACATTCCATGAGCAAGCGATGCAGATCACCTGTGTTCCCGCCAGAAATCGAGTGTAAAGCCAGCGCAAGCTCAGGTTTGCTGAGCACGGAAGCCTGTTGCAGTGGAAGAATCGACTCAAAAGATCTGATCAAGCGCTGAAACTCTGGAGACGGCTCCCAGCGGCGAAGAGCGACCACATCAAAACGACTGGCGTGCTGCGGATCGGTGTGCAGCACCCGAACGGCATCAGAGGTGCCCACACCTACGATCGGTATGGCCAGGGTGTTACACAGCAGCTTGAGAGCGTTCATGACCTCCCTTTGCTTGATTGCCGAGCCGGTCAGGAGCGAATGAAACTCATCGATCACCAACAGGCGAACATGGCACGAGCGGAACATGTGAACCACCTGGTAGCGCAATTTTGCTGTGGCATCACTGGCACGGTAAGGCGCCCAAAAACTCTCAAGAATCGAGATGTAGAGGCCTTTCTCATCAGCCGCGGGAGGAGACTCAACCAAAATCACGGGTTTGACTGGCTCACTCTGGGCGTTCACATAGCCTTGGCCGTACAGCTCCACAAATCGCCGAATAATGGTCGTCTTGCCATTGTTGGAGTCCCCGACCAGCAGCAGATTCGGCATTCGTGGACGAGAGGGGATCGTCAGTAGCGCCCTCATGGCACTAATGATTTCGTGCGCGGCGGGGTAACCAATCCACCTAGGCTCTTGGATAAACCGGATGCGTTCCTCATCAGACAGGCTCATGACGGCACGAAAATCTGGATGAATGTGCGGGTAATCGCTCATAGGATTTCCTCAAACACCTCGTCCATATCGTCAAGCAATCCCAACAAACCGTGGGGAATGATCGTTTTTGGCTCTAGGGGTGCTGGAGCAGCGGGCGCTGCGGGCGTTTTGTTTGTTTGATGGATTTTCTGTCGCTGGGCCAATCGACGCGTCTTTTTGGTGTGGGTCTTGGCGCTTTCCACCAGCTCGCGGTTCTCCATGATCAGCCGCTTGATGAGGTCATCGTCGATATTGGCCAGCCCCCGCTCGACGGCCTGCTTCTTGGCTGCGCGAAACTCCCACACACTGGTCGCCGGGAATGACTGATTGGCCACAGGGATCTTGAAGTACTGTTTCAGATGGGGATCGTAAAACCAGAGCTGGCTGATATCGCGTGGATCACGCCGAAAGATAAATTTGCGCGTCTTACCCGACTCATCCTTGGCGTTTATCCACGGTCTCAGCGCTTCGGAGTAGTACGTCACATCGAGTTCCACGCCGTAGTGCTGGACGGTTCGCTCATAAGCGGGCAGGAAGTCTCGTTGAATGGTGAAAGGGTCTGCTGGCCGCGGAGGCATGCCAATCGCTGGAGTGTCATCACGCCCTCCAAAAATGCCGACATTCCACTTATGGAGCGGACTCATGAAGATCTTCGAGTGATACTTGGCGTTGTACTTGAGAATTTCACGTACCAGCCAGACTTCAAATTCCGAAACGGTCAGCGCCGCCTGGGCGTCGGAGTCGATGCCTTCGCGCTGCTGGATATTGCTGAAAGTGGTGCCGGGCAGGCCATGAATGGCTTGCATAAACTTGCCCATCAGCCGTTCGATATGACCGCCGTACTTTGGCCGTTTGATGGGGCGGAATCGGTTCTCAATCCCGTAGTTGGAGCAGGACCTGCGCAGGCTTTCAGATCTGAAGTCAGCACCGTTGTCGCTGTGCAGAATGCGAGGAAAGCCCCATACGGGCCAATCACCTTCGATGCCGTGTGCAAGCAACCACTCTTCCTTGGGAATAATCGAATGCGCCACGCACATGGCGACGGAGATTACCGAGGGCGCGTCGATCGCCAGGTAGTAGCCCGTGATCATTCTTGAATGGACATCGATGGCCAGTGTCAGCCAGAGACGCCCGATGGATTTACGATGCACGTCGTCGACGACCATTACATCGATCGGCGTATGGTCGATCTGGACGACCGCGAGCGGGTACTCCGCGCCGGGAAACGCGCCAGGAGAAGGGGTGTATGCGTTGCGTGCTTTATCTGCAAATCCCCGACCACGAAGAAACTGGTTATCAGTGATACGGCTGATGCGCTGACGAATGGTCGACTCAGCCACCATAGGAACACCGCGTGCTTCGGCACGAATGCGAAATTCACTGATCGCCTTGCTGACCGTGGGACGTGTCTTGCTGAGATAATAATCGTGAATCACCTCATCGATGAGCGCATCGGCCTCGGCTGGAATACGGACGTTGCCAGCCTGCCAGCCGCGTTTTCTTGGAATTAGGGCCAGCAATTCGCCCCAGCTTTTGTAACGGTCCATCCAGCGGTAGATCGTCGCACTGTCCACCTGGTACAGCAGCGCGCGAGCCTTGATCTCGGCCTTGGTTCGAACAACTTCTCCAAGCAATGGCTCAATGGCCTCAAATCGCTTCTTCGCAATCGCCCATTGCTCCTCGGTGATGCTCTCGGTGTCGTAATTGACATAGAGGCCATCCAGCCGCTCTTGGGCAACCGGTTTGAGGCCTTCGACCGGCAACGCCGAGGCGCGACCGCTGTATACGTCAATTCCGACCACCGTCTTGAAGTCCAGTACCTGGTTGATTCGGTAGACGTCTTCGCCATAACGAACAAACGCATTTCGTTCGAGGGAAACACGTGCGCGATCAGGCACAAAAGCCTGAGGTTTTTCCTCGTGAGTATTTGTCTTATTCATGGCGAGGGGATCCAGACATCGAGAAAATCGTTCAGCGGCTGACGGATGTCGCAGTCGAGCTGACGCGTCGCGATCAGGTGCCAGATGTGACTGATGCCGCGCCCGCGGTAGATGCCGGCAAAATGAATCGCCAGCAAGTAGTGCACCGGCACTGATCCGGCTTCACGAACCGTTTGAACAACCCACTCACTCTCCTCACGTGAGAAGTCCATCGCTTTGTAGCGGTCGAGGAACTGGATGTTGGCAAGGCCCGTGTCACGAATTCGGGACTCATCGTAAATGTGGAAAGCCCATCCTTGTTCCCGCGCATATCCCCAGGCGGCTTTCCATTTCGGCAGCCATTTGCGCCAGTTTTTAACCCAGTGGTCGCGAGGTTTCACCTCGACCAGTAAAGGAACCGGGTAGTTACCAAACTGACGGTCACCCAAGTGGTAGTTGATAAGGAAATCAGGCGTGTAGGTATGGGTGCGCGCTCCGTCACCGTGAAAAGGGATTTGAACCGGCTGTGCGATCACGTCACACACCTGGCTGGAAAATGTCATTCGCGCTAGGAAATCACGCTCGAGCAAAGACTCATAGGGAATGCCATCGCCATTACGCAGTGGAAAGGTGCCGGAAAGGCTCCGTCGGGTGGGGGCAATGGGCCGGGTCTGCTGGTAGGAGCCGACGGGAATACGGTGGGTCTTCATGATGTTCACCTGGTCAACCGAATGCCAGGAATCATGCTTTGAGTGTAGGCCAAAAATGTCGGTAATTCGGCCCCATTCAGGGGGCGAAGCGTTGCATGACGAGAAATTTCGCCGACCCAAGAAGGCACGCTTGACCCGAAATTCTAGGAGGCCTACGGCCTCGGAGCTTCAGAGAGTGAAGAAGATGGTTCGCTACAGGGAAGGAATAAGCCTAATCGTCAATGCCCTTAGGAAATACGGAATCGAACGAAGCCGTAAAGTGTAGGCCCAGAAACGGCGAATCCCGCTCTAAGCGGGATTCTCAGCCGTCGATTGCATGCGTTCGACGGGGCAGGACGCTGTTACCTGACACTGGGCCATCTGACGGTCATCAGAAGCGGGATGCGATCCGAAGATCCCTGTAGCCATCCTGTAGTTCACGCCTAGGCGCTGACGAACAATAGTCAAACCATAATCACTGTGTCAATCGTGATGTCTACTAGTGGATCACGTAGATTCCCCAAGATCATCACTCAGCCTTCGTTCAGAACTGCCCTGACAGCGTCCAATCCATCAGCCCAGCTGGTGGCTCCTCATCCATGGCAAAAACGTGCTTTTAACGTTCAGGACACCGGGGACCTTTTACAGGGCTTTCCGGATACTCCAGGGCGCCACATTTGCCTAGAGTACGATTTTGCCCAAATGATGCGGGATACCTTCGGGATACTCGCATCTATTGCCAGCGCATCTGGACACAGCCGCATCTATTTCCGTATCCAGTCGCATTTATTTCCTCAGGTCGACGCATGAAAACGCGGGCGTCGGAGCACAACAGTCGCATTAATTAATAAAACCTACAGCAGCTCAAAACCGCAACCCGGCGAAATCACCCTCGCCCATCACGGTGTGCTGTTTCTCGATGAACTACCGGAGTTTGATCGCAAGGTGCTGGAGGTTTTGCGCGAACCATTGGAATCCGGCTGCATCGTGATTGCCCGAGCCAAGGAACGGGTGCGGTTTCCCGCAAGATTCCAGCTGGTGGCGGCAATGAATCCCTGTCCCTGTGGATATCTTGGCGAGCCAAGCGGCAAGTGCTCGTGTACACCGGACATGGTGCAGCGCTATCGCAACAAGCTGTCGGGGCCGTTGCTGGACCGGATCGACTTGCACCTGACGGTGGCGCGAGAGGCCACAGCGTTGAACCCGGCGGTGAAACCGGGAGAGGACAGTGCCAGTGCGGCGGCGTTGGTCGCCGAAGCCCGCGAGCGCCAGCAAAAGCGCCAGGGTTGCGCCAATGCGTTTCTCGATTTGCCGGGGCTGAAGAGGCACTGCAAGTTATCCACAGCCGATGAAACCTGGCTGGAGACGGCGTGCGAAAGGCTGACGTTGTCGCTGCGCTCGGCGCATCGGTTGCTCAAGGTGGCACGGACGCTGGCGGATCTGGAAACGCGCGCGGATATCAGTCGCGAGCATCTGGCCGAAGCGTTGCAGTATCGGCCGGCGACTCAGTAGGTGCTGAGTTTTGGGAAGGCCCAAACGCAAGCAGGCTCGCTTTCACAGGTCCAACACGAATCCTGTGGGAGCGAGCCTGCTCGCGATAGCTTTTTCAGAGACGCATCAGCGGAAGCGATCAACCTCGGAACGCAAATCCGCCGCCAGTTTCTCCAGCTCTTTAGCGGTTACCGCCAGATTGGAAACCACCTCACGCTGCTCACTGTTGGCCATCGCAATGCTCTGCAGATTGCTGCTCAACAGCGTCGCGGTGCTGCTCTGCTCCTGAGTCGCGGTGGTAATCGCCGCAAACTGCTGACCCGCCGAGCGGCTCTGCTCATCGATCCGCGCCAGTGCAGAAGCGACGTTGGCGTTACGCGACAGGCCTTCCTGCATCAGCACGTTGCCTTGTTCCATGGTGCTGATGGCGTTGCCGGTTTCCTGCTGGATGCTATGGATCATGCCGGAGATTTCATCGGTCGCCTGACGAGTGCGCGACGCCAGATTGCGCACTTCGTCAGCCACCACGGCAAAACCGCGACCCTGTTCACCGGCACGGGCCGCTTCGATGGCGGCGTTGAGTGCCAGCAGGTTGGTTTGTTCGGCAATCGAGGTGATCACGCTGACGATGCCGCCGATTTCCTGGGAGCGCTGACCCAGCGTGTTGATCACGGTCGCCGTGGTGTTCAGTGCGCCGGCAATCTGCTCCAGCGAGGACGACGCTTCTTCCATCGATGTGCGACCGATCTGGGTCTGCTGAGCGTTTTCCTGGGCCAGACGCTGGGTGTTGCCCATGTTGTCGGCAATGTTCAGCGACGTGGCGGAGAATTCTTCAACCGCACCCGCCATGCTGGTGATTTCGCCAGACTGCTGCTCCATGCCTTCATAGGCGCCGCCAGACAGGCCGGACAGCGCTTGAGCCCGACGGTTGACCTCTTCCGAGGCGCGGCGGATGTGCTCGACCATGGTCGACAGCGCCTGGCTCATCTGGTTGAAGGCGCGGGCCAACTGGCCGATTTCGTCATTGCTCGACACGCTCAGACGCACGCTCAGATCACCGGCACCCAAGGCTTCGGCCTGACGAACCAGATCACCCAAAGGCGCCAGTTTGCTGCGCAGCAACCAGACCACGGAGCCGACCGCCAGCAACATTGCCAGCAGACTGCCGATGGCCAGTTGGGTACCCACGCTCCAGGTCACCGCGCGAATCTCGGCCTTCGGCATGCTCGCCACCACCGACCACGGACCGCCTTCGAACGGCACGGCAATGCTGTAGAAGTCTTCGGACTTATCGCTCCAGAACCGGCCTTTACCCGGCGCTTTCGCCAGATCATTGATCACAGGAACCGCTTGATCCAGCGCCTGCACGCCAGCCGGCGCCACCAGCCATTGGTTCTTTTCGTCCAGCAGCGCCAGCGAGCCGGTCTGGCCGATGCGGAAGCGCTTGAGGTTGTCGAACTGGGCGTTCTGCGCGTCGGTGTAATCGAAGCCGACGAACAACACAGCAATCACCCTGCCGCTGCTGTCACGCACCGGGGTGTATTGAGTCATGTAGGAGCGATCGAACAGCAAGGCGCGGCCAACGTAACCCTGCCCCGCCATCAACTTCGCGTAGGCCGGGTGCGCGTGATCGAGCAAGGTGCCGATGGCGCGGCTGCCGTCCTGTTTGGTCAGCGAGGTGCTGACCCGCACGAAGTCTTCGCCGCTGCGCACGAACAGCGTGGCAACGCCCGCCGTCATCTGCTTGAACTCGTCGACTTCCTTGAAGTTGTTGTTCAACACTTCGCTGCCCAGGTGCAGGCCCGGAGTCTGGGTGCCCGCCACGCTGACCGGCTCGTCCGGGTGAATGCTCAGGCCTGCGCTGAAGCGCTTCTCGAACAGCCCGCTCAGGCGCTGGGTGCTTTCACGCAGCGTGCCGTGGAAGGTGCTCAACTGATCGGCGAGCAGACGGGCCTCGCTGGCCAGGTGTTCTTCACGGGTGGCGAGGTTGGCGGTGTCCAGCGAACGCAGGGCGAACACCGTACTGCCACTGATGACAACCGCCAGTATCACGGCGAGCGCAAGGCCCAGCTGCGAGGCGATCCGGGCGCGAGGTTGAGACATGGACAGCTCCTGGCCGAGTCTGCGGATCCTCCCTGATCGCGGCTCGGAAAATTCTAATAATGGGGGTGATGCGTGGAACCGGCACGACGGTTCCACTTGAACGTATTCGGCGGTGAAAGCGAATACTTGAGCGTACAGCAGGGTTATGGCCCGAGGCCGGCATTGTGGTGGCTCGAACGTTTCAGCTCAAGCGCGTGACCGCCGGCAGCGTCATGGCGCGGACTTCGCCTTGCAGGAAGTCGCTCAGGCGGCGCAAACGTTCACCTCCCGGACGGGTCTTTGGCCACACCAGGTAATAATTCAGGCCGCTGGCGACCGCCGTCGGCCACGGCAGACTCAGGCGTCCTTGCGCGACATCCTCGGCCACCATCAGCAAATCCCCCATGGACACACCGTAGCCCCGGGCCGCCGCAATCATCCCGAGTTCCAGGGTATCGAACACCTGCCCGCCCTTGAGTGACACCTGATCCGACAACCCCATGTGTTCCAGCCAACTGCGCCAGTCCCGGCGATCCGGCGTCGGGTGCAGCAATTCGGCGCTGGCCAGCCGTGCCACATCCCAGGGCTGGTCATTGAGCAGGTTGGGCGCCCCTACCGGGATCAGTTCTTCCGGGAACAACAGACTCGCCTCCCAGTCCGGCGGAAAATGCCCGTCACTGAGCAACACCGCGCAATCGAAGGGCTCGTTGTTGAAGTCCACCGAATCCACGTCCATCCAGGCACTGGTCAGTTGCACCTCGTTGCCCGGCTGCAAATGCCGGAAACGACTGAGCCGCGCCAGCAACCAACGCATGGTCAAGGTCGACGGAGCTTTCATGCGCAGGATGTCATCTTCGGCGCGCAAGGTATTGCAGGCTCGCTCAAGCGCCGCAAAGCCTTCACGGATGCCGGGTAACAGCAGGCGCGCGGATTCGGTCAGTTGCAGGTTGCGTCCGCTGCGGTGGAACAGCCGACAGGCGAAGTGCTCTTCGAGCGTGCGGATATGCCGGCTCACCGCACTCTGAGTGATGGACAACTCTTCGGCGGCGCGGGTGAACGAACTGTGCCGCGCCGCAGCTTCGAATGCACGCAGGGCATACAAGGGTGGAAGACGACGGGACATGCACAGCGCTCCAATGGCGGGATTGCGCCAACTTAGCAGAATTGCTTATGGATGAGTTTTAATCATGCCACCCATCCTTTTTATCCCTTTGTGCAACCTGCGCCAAACCCTGAGAATCGACGGTCTCCTGCTCCCTCTTTTATATGGATGTGAACACCATGCAGCGTCCTGTGCGTACCGAACTCTGGGCCATCCTGCGGCTGGCGGGGCCGTTGATTGCTTCGCAGTTGGCGCACATGCTGATGGTGCTGACCGACACCCTGATGATGGCGCGCCTCAGTCCCGAAGCGCTGGCCGGAGGTGGTCTGGGCGCAGCCAGTTATTCGTTCGTGTCGATTTTCTGCATCGGCGTGATCGCGGCGGTTGGCACTCTGGTGGCGATCCGTCAGGGTGCCGGCGACATCATCGGCGCCGCCCGCCTGACTCAGGCCGGGCTATGGCTGGCGTGGCTGATGGCACTCGGTGCCGGGTTGCTGTTGTGGAATCTGAAACCGGTGCTGTTGCTGTTCGGCCAGACCGAGACCAACGTCAACGCTGCCGGACAATTTCTGATCGCCCTGCCGTTTGCCCTGCCCGGCTACCTGAGCTTCATGGCCCTGCGCGGCTTCACCAGCGCGATTGGCCGGGCGACGCCGGTGATGGTCATCAGTCTCGCCGGCACCGTGGCTAACTTCGTGCTCAATTACGCGTTGATCACCGGCATGTTCGGCCTGCCGAAACTGGGCCTGACCGGTATCGGCCTGGTCACGGCGATTGTTGCCAACTGCATGGCACTGGCGCTGGCCTGGCACATCCGCCGGCATCCGGCCTATAACGCCTACCCGCTGCGTGAAGGCCTGTCGCGGCCTAACCGGCAGTACCTCAAAGAACTCTGGCGCCTGGGTCTGCCCATTGGCGGCACCTACGCGGTAGAGGTCGGGCTGTTCGCCTTCGCGGCGCTGTGCATGGGCACCATGGGCAGCACCCAACTGGCGGCGCATCAGATTGCGCTACAAATCGTTTCGGTGGCATTCATGGTGCCGGCGGGGATGTCGTATGCGATCACCATGCGCGTCGGCCAGCATTACGGCGCCGGGCAATTGAGCGATGCGCGGATGTCCGGGCGGGTCGGTATCGTCTTCGGTGCAGTAGTGATGCTGGGGTTTGCGATGGTGTTCTGGCTGCTGCCGAATCAGCTGGTCGGTTTGTTCCTCGACCATAACGACCCGGCATTTGCCGAGGTGATTCATCTGGCCGTGAGCCTGTTGGCCGTGGCGGCGTGGTTCGAGCTGTTCGACGGCACGCAGACCATTGCCATGGGCTGCATCCGCGGACTCAAGGATGCCAAGACCACCTTCCTCGTCGGGCTCGGTTGCTACTGGCTGATCGGCGCGCCGGCAGCGTGGTTGATGGCGTTCCATCTGCACTGGGGGCCGACCGGCGTCTGGTGGGGTCTGGCGCTGGGCCTGGCCTGCGCGGCAATCAGCCTGACACTGGCGTTCGAATGGAAGATGAAGCGGATGATTCGACTGGAGCCGCAATCTCAAGGATTCAAGATTGCTCAGCCGGAATGACGGGCTACGGGAGCAACCCTGCTCCCGTAAGCTTGTTGGTCAGACCACAATGCCCAGCGGAGGCTGGCTGGCGTCAGCAATCAGATAGTCAATCAACTCCGCCAACGGCAACGGTTTGCTGATCAGGTAACCCTGCACCTGATCGCAGCCGAATCCGCGCAACAGATCCAGCTGCTCCCGGGTTTCCACCCCTTCGGCCACCACTTCCAGGTGCAGGTTGTGCGCGAGGTTGATCATCGCGTGCACCAGTTTGCGGTTCTCTTCGCGCTGTTCCATGCCGCCGACAAAGCTCTTGTCGATCTTCAGCAAGGTGATCGGCAGGCTGTTGAGGTGCACGAACGACGAGAACCCGGTGCCGAAGTCATCCAGCGAAAAACGCACGCCGAGGCGACCGAGGGCGTCCATGGTCTGCTTGACCAGATCGCTGCGGCGCATCACGGCAGTTTCGGTGAGTTCGAATTCCAGCCATTGCGCCTCGACACCACGCTCGGCGATCAGGCGGCTGAGCGTCGGCAGCAATTGGCTGTCCTGAAACTGGCGGAACGACAGGTTGATCGCCATGTGCAGCGCCGGCAATCCGCGTTCGCGCAACGCCTGCATGTCACGCAGGGCCCGGGAAATCACCCAGTAACCCAGCGGCACGATCAGACCGCTCTGCTCGGCCAGCGGCACGAATTCGCTCGGCGGCAACAAGCCGCGTTCACTGTGGCGCCAGCGCACCAGGGCTTCGAGGCCGACAATCTGGCCGTCCTGCATATTCAGGCGCGGCTGGTAATGCAGCTCCAGTTCATCGCGACGCAACGCCCGACGCAGTTCACTTTCGAGGTCGGCGATGCTCCGCGCGTTGCGGTTGATCCGCTCGTTGAAGATGTGAAAAGTGCAGCCTTGAGTGCTCTTGGCCTGCTGCATGGCGATATGCGCGTGCCACATCAGCGGATCGGCACCGCCCTGAGCGCGGGCATGGGCGATGCCCAGGCTGGAGCCGATCAACAGGCTTTCACCGTCGATCCAGTAAGGTTCGGCCAGGGCTTCGGTGATGCGCTCGGCCATCCATTCGGCGCGTTGCGGGGCGCGACGGGTGTCGATCAACAGGGCAAATTCATCGCTCCCCAGACGTGCCAGTTGATCACCGGCCTCCAGTTGGCTCTTCAGCCGGGCGACGACTTGCAGGATCAAGCGGTCGCCCGCCTGATGGCCGAGAGCGTCGTTGGCATGTCGGAAGTTGTCGAGATCGAGGTGCCCGAGCGCCAGGCCGCGACCGTCGTTTTCCGCCAGCCGAGCCGTGAGCAGAGTCTGGAAACCCTGACGGTTGGCGATGCCGGTCAAGGGGTCCTGTTCAGCCAGGCGTTGCAGGGTGTTTTCCAGCACGCCGCGTTCGCGCACATGGCGCAGGCAACGGCGAAGCATGCCGGCATCGAGGGCATCGAACACCAGCCAGTCGCTGACGCCATCGGGCGCGGTCGCCGGTTCGTGTTCCAGCAGCAACACGGTCGGCAGGCTGCAACGGCCGGGGGCCGGCTGCAGGGCGGGAACGGTCAACAACACCGCGTGGCGGTTGTCTTCGAACAGACTGCTGACCGACTCCCAGCTCGGCGCGCTGATCAGCACCGCCGCACTCCCCAACGGAGCCAGACACTCGCGCAATAACGCTGTCCACGCAGGCTCTTCAGCCAGTAGCAGCAAACGCAAGGGTTCGACAGGCGTAGTCAAGCTGACTCCCTAGACTCTGCAATGATGTGGGCGGCGGGCATTATGCCGTCGCGGCTACCAATGACCAAACGACAACGGTTATCAAAACGTTATTTTGTGTCACGAATGAGAACATTAGCCGCAAAATCACCGCGCATCCTGCGTGAAAGTAACAAAACCGGCAAATTTGAATCGCGTGCTGCGTCACAAGTCGGAGAGAGCAGCACAAATCGCTGAGCCTGTTAAAATGCCGGCCCATTTCGTCAACGACTCCCGAATTTTCGTATGTCCCGACTCAATCCCCGGCAGCAAGAAGCCGTGAACTACGTCGGCGGCCCTCTATTGGTGCTCGCCGGTGCTGGCTCCGGCAAGACCAGCGTGATCACGCGCAAGATTGCGCACCTGATCCAGAACTGCGGCATCCGTGCCCAGTACATCGTCGCCATGACCTTCACCAACAAGGCCGCGCGCGAGATGAAGGAACGGGTCGGCACCCTGCTGCGTGCCGGCGAAGGTCGTGGCCTGACGGTCTGCACCTTCCACAACCTGGGCCTGAACATCATCCGCAAGGAACATGAACGGCTGGGCTACAAACCCGGTTTCTCGATCTTCGACGAAACCGACGTCAAGTCCCTGATGACTGACATCATGCAGAAGGAATACGCGGGCGACGACGGCGTCGACGAGATCAAGAACATGATCGGCGCCTGGAAAAACGACCTGATCCTGCCGGCCGAAGCCCTGGAAAACGCCCGCAATCCCAAGGAACAGACCGCTGCCATCGTCTACACCCACTACCAGCGCACGCTCAAGGCGTTCAACGCAGTGGACTTCGACGACCTGATCCTGCTGCCGGTGAAGCTCTTCGAAGAGCACGCCGACATCCTCGAGAAGTGGCAGAACAAGGTGCGTTACCTGCTGGTGGACGAATACCAGGACACCAACGCCAGCCAGTATCTGCTGGTGAAAATGCTCATCGGCAAACGCAACCAGTTCACCGTGGTGGGCGACGACGACCAGTCGATCTACGCCTGGCGCGGTGCGCGGCCGGAAAACCTGATGCTGCTCAAGGACGACTATCCGTCCCTGAAAGTGGTGATGCTGGAGCAGAACTACCGCTCCACCAGCCGCATCCTGCGTTGTGCAAACGTCCTGATTTCGAACAACCCCCACGAATTCGAAAAGCAGCTGTGGAGTGAGATGGGCCACGGTGACGAGATCCGCGTGATCCGCTGCCGCAACGAGGACGCCGAAGCCGAGCGCGTGGCCATGGAAATCCTCAGCCTGCACTTGCGCACCGACCGCCCGTACAGCGATTTCGCGATCCTCTATCGCGGCAACTACCAGGCCAAGCTGATCGAGCTGAAACTGCAGCACCACCAGGTGCCGTACCGTTTGAGCGGCGGCAACAGCTTCTTCGGGCGTCAGGAAGTCAAAGACCTGATGGCCTACTTCCGCCTGATCGTGAACCCGGACGACGACAACGCCTTCCTGCGCGTGATCAATGTGCCGCGCCGCGAAATCGGCTCGACGACCCTGGAAAAACTCGGCAACTACGCCACCGAACGCAAGATCTCGATGTACGCCGCCACCGATGAACTCGGCCTGGGCGAGCATCTGGACAGCCGCTTCACCGATCGCCTGTCGCGCTTCAAGCGCTTCATGGACAAGGTGCGCGAGCAGTGCGCCGGCGAAGACCCGATTTCGGCGCTGCGCAGCATGGTCATGGACATCGACTACGAGAACTGGCTGCGCACCAACAGCTCCAGCGACAAGGCCGCGGACTACCGGATGAGCAACGTCTGGTTCTTGATCGAAGCCTTGAAGAACACCCTGGAAAAAGACGAAGACGGCGAAATGACCGTCGAGGACGCCATCGGCAAACTCGTTCTGCGCGACATGCTCGAACGTCAGCAGGAAGAAGAGGACGGCGCCGAAGGCGTGCAGATGATGACTCTGCATGCGTCCAAGGGTCTGGAGTTCCCTTACGTGTTCATCATGGGCATGGAAGAGGAAATCCTCCCGCACCGCTCCAGCATCGAAGCCGACACCATCGAAGAAGAACGCCGCCTGGCCTACGTGGGCATTACCCGCGCGCGCCAGACCCTGGCATTTACCTTCGCCGCCAAGCGCAAACAGTACGGCGAGATCATCGACTGCGCGCCAAGTCGCTTCCTCGATGAGCTGCCGCCGGACGACCTGGCCTGGGAAGGCAACGACGACACACCGACCGAAGTCAAAGCCGTGCGGGGCAATAGCGCACTGGCTGATATACGCGCGATGTTAAAGCGCTAGAATTGACCACTTTTTACTAGACCTTCGGCGCACAAAGCGTCAAATGAGGACAGCTTCATGGAAGCATTGCACCAGAAAATCCGCGAACAAGGCATCGTGCTTTCCGACCAGGTCCTGAAGGTCGACGCCTTCCTGAACCACCAGATCGACCCGGCCCTGATGAAGCTGATCGGCGACGAATTCGCCTCGCTGTTCAAGGATTCCGGCATCACCAAGATCGTCACCATCGAAGCCTCGGGCATCGCCCCGGCGATCATGACCGGTCTGAACCTCGGCGTGCCGGTGATCTTCGCCCGCAAGCAACAGTCCCTGACCCTGACTGAAAACCTGCTGTCGGCGACCGTTTACTCGTTCACCAAGAAAACCGAAAGCACCGTGGCCATTTCCCCGCGTCACCTGACCAGCAGCGACCGCGTGCTGATCATCGACGACTTCCTGGCCAACGGTAAGGCGTCCCAGGCACTGATCTCGATCATCAAGCAGGCCGGCGCCACCGTGGCGGGCCTCGGCATCGTGATCGAGAAGTCGTTCCAGGGCGGCCGTGCGGAACTGGATTCGCAGGGCTATCGCGTCGAATCGCTGGCTCGCGTGAAGTCGCTGAAGGATGGCGTGGTGACTTTCATCGAGTAACCCGCAACACCGCAGGACTTCTGTGGGAGCCAGTTTGCTGGCTCCCACAGTTGGTTTTGGGATGGACAGTTATTGCGCAGTGGCCTTCAGCCCAGTGAGCAGCAACCGCTGAAACAGGTCTTCCTTCAGACCTTCCGGATCAGTGAGCTGCATGCGCGCCAAGTGCTCCGGGTACAACACCGCATCCGGCGCATCCAGCGCGGCCTTGCCCAACTCCAGAATCTCCGTCAGCTTGAACTTGCTCTTCAGCCAGTTCAGCGCCCGCAGTAGATCCTTCTCGACCTCAGTGAAATCGCAGCCCAGCGGATACTCCGGAAACAGGTTCGGATGCCGTGCGGCAATCGCCTGCAAGCGGTGCGGGGTGTTGTCGGTAAAGCGCGGATCGAGACGGAAATCCTTCGGCAGCTTGCCGACCTTCTGCGCCTGCTCGATCAGGCCCTGCTGGAAGCGTGAGTCGCTGATATTGAGCAACGCTTCGATCACAACCGCATCCGACTTGCCGCGCAGATCGGCGATGCCGTACTCGGTGACCACGATGTCGCGCAGGTGCCGGGGAATCGTGCAATGGCCATATTCCCAGACAATATTCGAACTGACATCGCCGCCGGATTCGCGCCAGCTGCGTAGCAGCAAAATCGATCGCGCATCGTGCAGCGCATGGCCCTGGGCGACGAAGTTGTATTGCCCACCGACGCCGCTGAGCACCCGGCCATCCTGTAACTGATCGGACACCCCGGCCCCGAGCAGGGTCATGGTGAATGCGGTGTTGATGAATCGCGCATCAATGCGTTGCAGGCGTTTGAGTTCTTCCTGGCCGTACAGCTCGTTGATGTAGCTGATGCGGGTCATGTTGAATTCAAGGCGTTTACTGTGGGGCAGCTCACGCAGTCGCTCATAGAAACTGCGCGGCCCGAGGAAGAAGCCGCCGTGCACCGAAATACCGTCGGTTTGAGCCACCTCGTCGAGGGTACCGGCATTGGCCTGTTCCTGGGTCTGCACGTCCGGGTAGACCTTGCGCCGGATGATCCCGGCGTCCGCCAGCACCAGCAGGCCGTTGACGAACATTTCGCTGCAACCGTAAAGCCCTTTGGCGAATGGCTCGACCCCGCCTTCGCGTTCGATCAGTTGCGCCCACTGGCTGAGGTTCACATCGGCCAGCAACTCACGGTAGCCGGCATTGTCGGCCTGCCGCGCCAGCAACGCAGCGGTCAGGGCATCGCCCATCGAGCCGATGCCGATCTGCAAGGTGCCGCCGTCGCGCACCAGCGTACTGGCGTGCAAACCGATGAAATGATCCTGAAACCCGACGGGCATGTTCGGTGTGGAAAACAGCGTGCTGCTGTCCTTCTCGTCGATCAGCAGGTCGAAAGTATCGATGTCGACTTCGGCATCGCCCGGCATGTACGGCAGCTCGGTGTGCACCTGACCGACCAGCAGAATGGTCTCCCCCGCTGCCCGACGTTTGGCGATCATCGGGAACAGATCGAGGGTGATGTCCGGGTTGCAGCTCAGGCTCACGCGATCGGGATGTTCGCTGCTGCTGGCGAGCAACTGCGCCACCAGGTTCAACCCGGCGGCGTTGATGTCGCGAGCGGCATGGCTGTAGTTGCTGCTGACGTAGTCCTGCTGAGCCGGCGCGCTGTTGAGCAGGCTACCGGGCTGCATGAAGAACTGTTCGATGCGGATGTTGCCCGGCAGGCTGTCGCGGCGCAGGTCGGCGAGGAATTCCAGCTCAGGGTAATCACCGAACACCCGTTCGACGAAGGGCTCGATGAAGCGCTTCTGCAAACCGTCCCCCAACGCTGGACGGCCGAGACACAGCGCGGTGTAGATCGTCAGTTGCCGTTCGGGCAATCCGGTAAGCCGCCGGTACAGCGCGTTGACGAAGGGATTGGGTTTTCCCAGCCCCAGCGGCAAGCCCATGTGGATATGCGCCGGCAACCGCGCCAGTACGTCGTCCACTGCCTGTTCGATCGAACACAACTGCACCATCTGAAGCCTCCTGCCCGTTCCGTGAATAGGGGTACGACCGAGATTGCCGGTTGTTTGCTGCAATGAACAGCCTCGAGCCTGAATCGCAGGCACAAAAAAACCGTCCGAAGACGGTTTTTTTCGTCAGAAGCGCGGCTTATTTCAGGCCGGACATCTTCTGGATCGCACCCTTCAGCTCGTCATCCGAGCAGTCGGCGCAGGTGCCTTTCGGCGGCATGGAGTTGATACCGGTAATCGCCTTGGCGAGGATGCCGTCGAGGCCGCCCTGATGATCGGCGCGGTCTTTCCAGGCCGCTGTGTCACCGATTTTCGGCGCACCCAGCAGGCCGGTGCCGTGGCAAGCGTTGCAATGTTTGGCAATCACTTCGTCCGGCGTCTTGGCGCCACCACCGCCGCCTGCCGAAGCAGCGACTTCCATCCCCTTGCACTCTTGCCCTTGAACACACACCTGGCCGACAGGCTCGAGGCGTTTGGCAATGTCGTCATTCGTCGCAGCTTGAGCGCTGACAGCCCAGAGGGCCAGTACGGTTGCTGGTGCAGCCAGCATTTTCATAATTAGATTCACGCGTTCACCCTCAATGGTGGCTATTCACGCCTGCGGCCACGGTTCGCAGGCGGGCGCAAGTATAGCGGGTAGCCCGCCACACTGAAACAACCCCAAAGTTAAAGGGGTCTTGTTGCGCATCGGTCAAACAGTTCGGACACCTTTGCCGCAGTGGCCTGGCGTCTCTCGGTTTAAAAATTCGCCGGCGTGGCTGCGCTGATTAGTCGCGCCGGTGCGTCAAACGGATTACGGAATCGATGCGGCTTGGTACTTTCAAAGTAGTAGCTGTCGCCGGCTTCGAGAATAAAAGTTTCAAGGCCCACCACCAGTTCCAGACGCCCTTCCACCAGAATCCCGGTTTCCTCGCCTTCATGGGTGAGCATTTCTTCGCCAGTGTCGGCGCCCGGCGGATAGATTTCGTTGAGAAACGCGATGGCCCGACTCGGGTGGGCACGGCCGACCAGTTTCATGGTCACGGCGCCGTCGGAAATGTCGATCAGCTCGTTGGCCTTGTAGACGATCTGAGTCGGTTTTTCCTGGAGGATTTCTTCGGAAAAGAACTCGACCATGGACATGGGAATCCCGCCCAGCACTTTCCTCAACGAACTGATCGAAGGGCTGACGCTATTCTTTTCGATCATCGATATGGTGCTGTTGGTGACGCCCGCGCGCTTGGCGAGTTCACGCTGGGAAAGCCCTTTGAGCTTGCGGATCGATTGCAGTCGTTCACCGACGTCCAAGGCTTGGGCCTCCTGAGTGTTGTAGAAATATTGAGCGTTATCATGGCGACAGCGTTCAGTATTTACAACACTTGGGCCCGGCCCTGGCTTCAACCCTCGGAATAGAGCCTTGGCACCCGACGCAGGTTGCAGAAAATCTGGTACGGAATGGTGTCCGCCCACTTCGCCACGTCGCTGGCGAGGATGTTCTTGCCCCACAGCTCGACGGTCGAACCCAGACCTGCTTGCGGCACGTCGGTCAGGTCGATGCAGAGCATGTCCATCGACACGCGGCCAAGAATGCGGCTGCGTTTGCCGGCCACCAGCACCGGGGTGCCGGTCGGCGCCTGGCGCGGATAACCGTCGGCGTAACCCATGGCGACCACGCCGATGCGCATCGGTTTGTCGGTGACGAATTTCGCGCCATACCCCACCGGTTCGCCGGCCGGCAGTTCGCGCACGCTGATGACTTTCGATTCCAGGGTCATCACCGGCAGCAGGCGATCGGCCACCGCGTTGGCTTCTTCGAACGGGGTGGCGCCGTAGAGCATGATGCCAGGGCGCACCCAGTCGCTGTGAATCTGCGGCCAGCCCAGCACCGCCGGCGAGTTGCGCAGGCTGACTTCGGCCGCCAGGCCCTGACGCGCAGCCTCGAATACGGCAACCTGATCGGCACTGCTCTGCTCATGCAGTTCATCGGCCCGGGCGAAGTGGCTCATCAGCACGACTTTCGCCACTTTGCCGCTGGCCAGCAAACGCTGGTAAGCCGCCGGATAATCCTTCGGATGCAAGCCAACGCGGTGCATGCCCGAATCAAGCTTCAGCCATACGGTGATCGGTTTACTCAGGGACGCCTGCTCGATCGCTTCGAGCTGCCACAGCGAATGCACCACGCACCAGAAATCATGCTCGACGATCAGCGCCAGCTCATCGGCCTCGAAAAAGCCTTCAAGCAACAGCACCGGCGCACGAATCCCGGCGGCACGCAACTCCAGGGCTTCTTCGATGCACGCTACAGCAAAGCCATCCGCTTCGACCTCCAACGCCTGGGCGCAGCGCACAGCGCCATGACCGTAGGCATCGGCCTTGATCACCGCCAGTGCCTTGGCACCGGTCACTTCACGGGCGAGACGGTAGTTGTGACGCAGGGCTTCTAGATCGATCAGGGCACGGGCAGGACGCATGGCAGCAGACTTCTTGGCGGTCATGGGAATAAAAACCGGCGCTGGCTGGCGGCGTGAACCGCCAACAGCACCGGGAGAGGGATCTTTACAACAAGGTTACGGCAGCGCGGCAACGATAGAGATTTCCACCAGAATGCTCGGCTTGGCCATCTTCGCTTCGACAGTGGCACGGGCCGGTGCTGCACCTTTGGGCAGCCACTGATCCCACACCGAATTCATGCCGGCAAAGTGCGCCTCGATGTCGTTCAGGTAGATCGTTGCCGACAGCAGATGCTGTTTATCGGTGCCGGCCAGGTCCAGCAGACGCTCGATATTGGCGAGTACGTCGCGGGTCTGTTGTTCGACCCCGGCGTTGAAGTCATCGCCGACCTGCCCGGACAGATACACCGTACCGTTGTGGCTGACGATCTGACTCATGCGCTCATTGGTGAGCTGGCGCTGGATTGCCATGCTTTGCGGACTCCTGGGTCTTGTTGCCATAACGGGAAATATCGAGGCCTTCGGCGCTGATCTGCGGCTTTTTCTTCGCCATCAGGTCAGCCAGCAAGCGACCGGAACCGCATGCCATGGTCCACCCGAGCGTGCCGTGACCGGTGTTCAAAAACAGGTTCTTGAACGGGGTGGCGCCGACGATCGGAGTGCCGTCCGGCGTAGTTGGACGCAGGCCGGTCCAGAAACTCGCCTCGGCCAGATTACCGCCCTGAGGATAAAGGTCGTTGACGATCATCTCCAGGGTTTCGCGCCGACGCGGGTTCAGCGAGAGGTCAAAACCGGCGATCTCCGCCATCCCGCCGACGCGGATGCGGTTGTCGAAACGGGTGATCGCGACCTTGTAGGTCTCATCGAGAATGGTCGAAGTCGGGGCCATGGCCGGGTTGGTGATCGGCACGGTCAGCGAGTAACCCTTGAGCGGGTAAACCGGCGCCTTGATGCCCAGCGGCTTGAGCAGTTGCGGCGAGTAGCTGCCGAGGGCCAGCACGTAGCGGTCGGCGGTTTCCAGCTTGCCGTCGATCCACACGCCGTTGATGCGGTCACCGGCGAAGTCGAGGCGCTGGATGTCCTGGCCGAAGCGGAATTCAACACCCAGATTCACGGCCATTTCGGCGAGGCGGGTGGTGAAGATCTGGCAGTCGCCGGTCTGGTCGTTCGGCAGACGCAGGGCACCGGCGAGGATATCGGTGACGCTGGCCAGGGCCGGCTCGACGCGGGCAATACCGGCGCGGTCAAGCACTTCGAACGGCACACCGGATTCTTTCAGGACGGCGATGTCCTTGGCGGCGCCATCAAGCTGGGCCTGAGTGCGGAACAGCTGGGTGGTGCCCAGGCTGCGGCCTTCGTAGGCAATGCCGGTTTCGGCGCGCAATTCGTCGAGGCAGTCGCGGCTGTACTCGGACAGACGCACCATGCGCTCCTTGTTCACCGCGTAACGGTTGGCGGTGCAGTTGCGCAGCATCTGCGCCATCCACAGGTATTGGTCGATGTCGGCGGTGGCCTTGATCGCCAGCGGCGCGTGGCGTTGCAGCAGCCATTTGATGGCCTTGAGGGGAACGCCCGGCGCAGCCCACGGCGAGGCATAGCCCGGCGAGACCTGGCCTGCGTTGGCGAAGCTGGTCTCCATGGCCGCGGCTGGCTGCCGATCGACCACCACCACTTCAAACCCGGCACGGGCCAGATAGTAAGCACTGGCGGTACCGATGACGCCGCTACCCAAGACCATAACGCGCATTTTTATATCCCTCTCGCGGCGTGCCGCGTACGTCTGTTGTTAGAGCAATGATGCGCGCAGTGTAAAAAAGATTCGCCAGTGCTTTTCACTGTATAAGCGCCTATATTTGGCGACAATTCTCGGCAAAAACCCTTTTCACGGAGGCGCATCCCCTATGCGTACCAACACTCAGACCAAACGTGAGCTGGACAAGATCGACCGCAACATCTTGCGGATCCTGCAGGCGGACGGGCGGATTTCATTCACTGAACTGGGCGAGAAGGTCGGGCTCTCCACCACACCGTGCACCGAGCGGGTGCGACGCCTGGAGCGTGAGGGGATCATCATGGGCTACAACGCCCGCCTGAATCCGCAGCACTTGAAGGGTAGTCTGCTGGTGTTCGTCGAGATCAGTCTCGACTACAAATCCGGCGATACTTTCGAAGAGTTCCGACGTGCGGTGCTGAAATTGCCCCACGTGCTGGAATGCCACCTGGTGTCAGGGGATTTCGACTATCTGGTGAAGGCGCGGATTTCCGAGATGGCCTCGTACCGCAAGCTGCTGGGCGACATCCTGCTGAAGCTGCCCCACGTGCGCGAATCCAAGAGCTACATCGTGATGGAAGAAGTGAAAGAGAGCCTGAGCCTGCCGATTCCGGACTGAGCGCTCAGACCAGCACCTGTCGGTTTTCCGCCATGTACTCGAACACCTGCTTTTCGACCCTCGGGTGAATCAGCTCCACCGGCCGCCGGCCGTTGGGGCACGGCAGGGTCTGGGTGGTGCCGAACAACCGACATATCAGTGGCCGCTCGTCATACACCGTGCAGCCGTTCGGCCCCAGGTGCACACAGTTGAGCTCTTCCATGGCCGCGTCCTGTTCGGCGCGGGTCTTGCGCGGGAGGCGGGACATTTCCTCGGGTGAGGTGGTCACCGGCCCGCAACAGTCATGGCAGCCCGGCACGCACTCAAACGTGGGAATCTGCTGACGCAGGGTGCGGATTTTCTGACTGTTGCAGCTCATTGCAGCATTAACCGGGGCGAAATAGGCGGCAATTGTGCCGCAAAAGCCGTGTTCCAGACACCACGGGCCGACCAATGTTGCCCGGCCTCGGGCCTGCGGCTTATGCTCCGTCAAATTTTCTCGACACCCGCTCAGGATGACGCCCATGAATGCCCGCGCCCACGCCTCCGCGAGCCAGCACCACGTTGCCTCTTACTACGCCGCCAGCAGCCTGCCGCAACCCGACCATCCGGTGCTGCAAGGTGAACTGATCGCCGACGTGTGCGTGGTCGGTGGCGGTTTCTCCGGGCTGAACACCGCGCTGGAATTGGCTGAACAGGGTTTGAGCGTGGTGCTGCTGGAAGCGCACCGGATCGGCTGGGGCGCCAGCGGTCGCAACGGCGGGCAATTGATTCGCGGGGTAGGCCACGGCCTCGATCAGTTCGCCAACGTGATCGGCGCCGACGGCGTGCGGCAGATGAAACTCATGGGCCTGGAAGCGGTGGAAATCGTCCGCCGACGCGTCGAGAAATTTCAGATCCCCTGCGACCTGACCTGGGGTTACTGCGACCTCGCCAACAAACCCTCCGACCTGGAAGGTTTTGCCGAAGACGCCGTAGAGCTGCGCAGCCTCGGTTATCGCTATGAAACACGTCTGTTGCAGGCGAACGAGATGCACACCGTGGTCGGCTCCAGACGCTACGTCGGCGGCCTGATCGACATGGGTTCCGGTCATTTGCACCCGCTGAACCTGGCACTCGGCGAAGCCGCCGCGGCGCAGCAATCGGGGGTGAAGCTGTTCGAGCAATCGGCGGTGACCCGCATCGATTACGGCCCCGAAGTCCGCGTGCACACCGCGCAAGGCTCGGTGCGGGCGAAAACCCTGGTACTTGGCTGCAATGCCTATCTCAACAATCTGAATCCACAACTCAGCGGCAAGGTGCTGCCGGCCGGCAGCTACATCATCGCCACCGAACCACTGAGCGAAGAACAGGCCCACGCCCTGTTGCCGCAGAACATGGCGGTCTGCGACCAGCGGGTGGCGCTGGATTACTATCGTCTCTCGGCGGACCGTCGCCTGTTGTTCGGCGGCGCCTGTCATTACTCGGGGCGTGACCCGAAGGACATCGGCGCCTACATGCGGCCGAAGATGCTGGAAGTGTTCCCGCAGCTCGCGTCAGTGAAAATCGATTATCAGTGGGGCGGGATGATCGGCATCGGTGCCAACCGTCTGCCGCAGATCGGCCGGCTCGCCGACCAGCCGAACGTGTATTACGCCCAGGCCTATTCCGGTCACGGCGTGAATGCCACGCACCTCGCGGGCAAGTTGCTGGCCGAGGCCATCAGCGGCCAGCACAGCGGTGGCTTCGACCTGTTCGCCAAAGTGCCACACATCACCTTCCCCGGCGGCAAGCATTTGCGCTCGCCATTACTGGCGTTGGGGATGTTGTGGCATCGCCTTAAAGAGCTGGTCTGAGATTCCGCTGTGAGATCGTTCCCACGCTCTGCGTGGGAACGATCCTGATACAGATCTCAGATCCGCCAGAACGGCTTCAATCCCTCCTCCAGCGCCTGTTCCCGGGTCAGCCCGACATCCTTGAGCTGCTCCGGCGTCAGCCCCAGCAACGCCTTGCGCGTGTGCAGACGATGCCAGAACAGGCCCAAGCGACTCAGGCCGGACGGCGCGTTGCGCAGCATCTCGTTGCGCGCCCTGTCCTGTTGCCCTGCCTCCAGTTCCTGACTGTGTAACGTCAGCCGCACATCGCTCAAGCCGTTCATTTTTGTCGCTCCTGTTTACTTGGGTAGCCAGAGATTCCATGATGCGCGGGCCGACAAAAGCATTACAGATTCAACACATCTGTATTATTTCCATACAGATTTGCTGTCTCCGAGACTGAATTGTCGATTTACGCCGCATCTGTACTGGTTTTTCGAATCACCTGCATCGAGGCAGTGCCATGACCCTGTATGTGAACCTTGCCGAGTTGCTCGGCACCCGCATCGAACAAGGCTTCTACCGTCCTGGTGATCGCCTGCCGTCGGTGCGCGCCTTGAGCGTAGAACATGGGGTCAGCCTCAGCACGGTGCAGCAGGCCTATCGAATGCTGGAAGACAGCGGCCTGGCCACGCCAAAACCCAAATCCGGGTACTTCGTGCCGGTCGGCCGTGAGTTGCCGGAACTGCCGGCAATCGGGCGTCCGGCCCAGCGCCCGGTGGAGATTTCCCAGTGGGATCAGGTGCTGGAACTGATTCGCGCCGTGCCGCGCAAGGACGTGGTGCAGCTCGGTCGCGGCATGCCGGATATCTCGTCACCGACGATGAAGCCACTCCTGCGCGGACTGGCCCGTATCAGCCGCCGTCAGGACATGCCCGGTCTGTATTACGACAACATCCACGGCACCCTCGAACTGCGCGAACAGATCGCCCGGTTGATGCTCGATTCGGGCTGCCAGTTGAGCGCCAGCGACCTCGTCGTCACCACCGGTTGCCACGAAGCGCTGTCCACCAGCATCCACGCGATTTGCGAGCCCGGCGACATCGTCGCAGTGGATTCGCCGAGCTTTCACGGCGCCATGCAGACCCTCAAGGGGCTGGGCATGAAAGCCCTGGAAATCCCCACCGACCCACTCACCGGCATCAGCCTCGAAGCGCTGGAACTGGCACTGGAGCAATGGCCGATCAAGGTCATACAGCTCACGCCCAACTGCAACAACCCGCTCGGCTACATCATGCCGGAGTCGCGCAAACGCGCCCTGCTCAACCTGGCCCAGCGCTTCGACGTGGCAATCATCGAGGACGACGTGTATGGCGAACTGGCCTACACCTATCCGCGTCCGCGCACGATCAAATCCTTCGACGAGGATGGCCGCGTCTTACTGTGCAGTTCGTTTTCCAAGACCCTGGCGCCGGGGCTACGTATAGGTTGGGTCGCGCCGGGTCGATACCTCGAGCGGGTGCTGCACATGAAATACATCAGCACCGGCTCCACCGCACCACAGCCACAGATCGCCATCGCCGAGTTTCTGAAGGCCGGGCACTTCGAACCGCATTTGCGGCGGATGCGCACTCAATATCAGCGTAATCGCGACGTGATGATCGATTGGGTGACGCGATACTTCCCGGCCGGTACCCGCGCCAGCCGCCCGCAGGGCAGCTTCATGCTTTGGGTCGAATTGCCGGAAGGTTTCGATACCCTGAAACTGAATCGTGCACTGCACGATCAGGGCGTACAGATTGCCGTCGGCAGCATCTTTTCCGCCTCGGGCAAGTACCGCAATTGCCTGCGCATGAACTACGCGGCCAAACCGACGCCGCAGATCGAAGACGCGGTGCGCAAGGTCGGCGCGACGGCAATCAGGCTTCTGGCTGAAAGCCACGACCTCTGACGTCTCTCAACGCATACGAAACCCCAGCTCGGTCTCGAGTCGAGTCAGGTCGCTGACCCGGCTCGCAGCTGATGGAATTCGAGCGTCCAGTTCGAGCTCGACTTCCATGTTCAGGCCCTCAATACCTACGCCTGCGAGCGCAGGTATCAGGCGGACTCCCGGGCGCAGGAGATGCGCATCCGGTCCGTCTCCCTCGCTGAGCCATTGCGCCGGTTTTCCGTCCACCCGCACCGCCACTACGCGCACTTTGAGAGTGCCAGGACCGAAGCGGTATTGCGCGGCATCGGCTGCCGGCCCGATCAGCTCCAGTCGTAACGGACCGAGTCGCTCGCATTGGACATTGACCTGCACTCGACGCAGACCAAGACTCAATGCATCCCCCGGCGCTGACTGCGCCAACAATTGCCCGCGCGTGGCCGCGCCAAAATCGATGGCGGACGGACCAAGCCTGACAGCGCATCCGGAGTTCGCCTGCGCCGGCTCCATGAAGCTCATTGTGCTCAACAACCACCCGCATAACGTTCCCGGTTTCAATCCATGCATGATGTTTTCCTTGTTCAAACGGTTCGACAGGTGGCCTGCGCAGCTTCGTACAACGCGTCGAGGTCGCGCTCCTCGCTCAGGGCGAACTCCAGACGACAGCGCTGACCGTCCGGCATCAACACGTGCAATTGAAGGTCGGGCTGAACGTCTGACAGAAAAATCCGCCCGTCCTCCAGCACGCTGGTGACATACCGGCCCTGTGCGTCGAACACACCGACGCCTTTGCGCAGCAAACCATTGTCCGCCGTGTGAGCCTGCAACAGCACACGCCGGGTGGTCACGATGTCGAAGGCCAGTTGCGGTACGGCGTTTCGTCCGGCTTCGACCTCTTGATAAGCGTTGTGCACATCGACATTGCGCGCAAGACTCACGGTGTCGAGCTCCACCCGCCCCTTGCTGTAGGCCGGCAAACTGGCCGCCACGGCACGGCCTGCGAAGTCGGTCCATACAGGGCCGCGCGGTGTGTTGAGTTTTATCCCCGCACTGTCGCCCGCCTTGAGCAAGGCAAAAGTGTCGCGCAATGGATAGGGCGAGAAGGTCACGCCTTCAGCATGCAGCAACGCACCGCCACGCAGACCGACGTCATAGCTCTGGTCGCCGGCACCGCTACGCGAGTAACCCGTGTCCAGCTGACTGTAACGAGGCAACAGATTGACCCGCCCGTTATACCCGGCCACCCCGCCATCGGAACGCTCGGTGCCGACGCTGTAGGCCAGGGTATCGCTGAGCTGTTCATTGAATTGCAGACCGCTGCGAGTGCCACTGATCGAGTCATTACGCACATCACCGCGCAACGTGCGACGCGCGCCCAACGGCACGCCGACACTCAAATAGACCGCCGTACCGCGAGCGTCATCCTCGTAACCGGCAACGTCGCGCTCCAGGGTCAACGTCAGATTGGCCCGGCGCACATTCTGCGACCAGGCGAAAGCGACCCGTGAAGTCGCGATGCCCTCAAACATGGAGTACCGCGAGTAGCTGGCGGAAAAACCGCCCAGTGTCGGGCTACTGGCGCTGAGGCTCGCCGCCAATTGATTGCGCACCCGCCGGTAAGGCTGATCGTTGCGCGAATCCCAAGCGGTATCCGAAAGCGTCCGGAAACCCTGTGTCTGCTGTGTCAGCGTCAGACTGGCCGACAGCCCTTCATCGAGCAACCCGTTGGCCGTCCACTGCAACTGTGTACCGGACAGCGCGTGATCCTGCGCCCGGGAAATGACCTGACGACCACCCAGTACCAGTCGATCACCGACGGCCCCTTGCATCGCCCACCCCAGCGACTGATAGCCCGTGCCGAGCATTGCGCCGCCCGTAGCCTGCCAGCGCGGGCCAAGCCGCCAGTCCCTGCTGGCAGCGGCAAACGACGGCGCATCCCGTTCATCCCCGGTGTATCGCCGCACCCTGCCCGCCGCCAGTGCATAGCCGGGAGTCCGGCAAGGCATCGCACCGCGCAACCGGGACGCAGGCACAAGAAAGCGCCGCTGCTGGCCATCTTCTTCGTGCACCGTTACCTCCAGATCCACGCTCTGACTGAGCAGCGGCAAACCCACCAGAGTGAAGGGGCCGGCAGGCACCACCGTCGTATAGATCAACGCGCCGTTCTGGGCCACTTCGATCCGCGCGGAGGAATAGGCGATACCCTCGACTCTGGCACTGGAACTGTCCTCGTCCAGTTCCATCAGTGCCAGTTCCGGCTGTACCTGGAAACCATTGAAGGCCTCACCGGAGAAAAGTGGTGAAACCATGTTCAACTGCCCCAACTGCAGATTGGCCCGATAGTGTTCGGATGTGTGCGAAGCGTAGGCATACAAGTGATCGACGCGCCCCTGTCCATCGAAACCGGTGTAGGCCTGGCGAGTACGAAAAGACCAGTCCACCGCGTTCAAGCCGACTTCCGTGTTAAGGCTGCGATACTGCGAGGAGTGCCCGGCATAACGACTACCGAGCAACAACGCGTCGTAATTGAACAGCCCTGCCGTACCACCGTTGACGAAGCTGTGCCGGGGCGGACTGTCGGGCAGCAGCGCGGCGGTGGGCACCAGCAGCGCGATGAGTTCACGGGACGGGTCGGCTTGTACCACGGAGTCCGGAAAACGCCGGGCGAACAACTCGCATCCCGGCTCTGCGTAAGACTCGACGTGCTCCTGGTCTCTGATGCCGCCACGCTCGAGCAGCGACGGTGTAAAACACAATTCACCCTCAGCATCGAACGTCACCTGTAACCGCCCCTTCGCCACGCCGTTGACCGATAGCGTTACCGCCTGCGCACCCTCGCGAAAACGCGGCGCCAGACTGAAATACTCAGCCAGGCGCGGATCCAGCCCACGCGACTTGAGCACATCCTGATTGAATTCCACCCTGACCGGCTCTGCGCCATGGCTTGACGAATAGCCAAGGGTGCCCATCAACAAGAGACCGCCATACCAAAGCGCAAACATCAATCCCGCCCCAGCGGGGCATCAAAATGCGCGATCGCAAAACCGTAGGTGGTCACCGGAAACAGCCGCACTTGTGTCGCCGGGGGTGCCCCTTCAGCGGTCCCGCTCAGCGTGAGTGTTTCGCCGGGCAGCAGATAAGTGCGCCCCAGATCCAGCTCCCGCTGCACCGGCAGTAACATCACAGAGTGACCCAACCGTACGACGTACGGACTGGGGTTGCGCACCTGCACTTCGACGCCTTTTTGCGTCCATCGCAAATGCCTCCACGGCTCGCGGTCAATCGGCAAGTTCGCCGGGCGCAGAATCGCCGGAATATTCTGGCGCACGCTCAGACTGACCTGAGCCTGGCCTGACGAGTCCTGTGGCGCGATGCCTTCGAATACCACGCGCTTGAGACGCTCGGTTTTCAATGGCTCGGCGCTACGCAGGATGAACCGCACACGCTGGGTTGCACCGGCTTCGACCCGACTGACCGGCGGCGTCAGCAACAGCAATGACTCGGTATCCTGCGGCACATCTTCGATAGTGGTGTGCAACAGCGCCGGATGCGGCTCGCTATTGAGTACATTGATCCCCGCTTCACCCACCGCTTCGTCCAGTACCACGACCGGCGTCTCTGGAACCATTCCCGTCGCTCGGGCAAGGACGGGCATCCAAGAACCGACCAGCCACACACCGACAATGGCATTGCGCACAAAGGCATTCATATTGTTGTCCACAGGCGAGCGCGCAGCCGGCACTCACGCCAGACCGCGAGCCAGCCGATTGTTTTGATTGGAAAATGACAGGCTTCGCAAGAAGCCGAAGCCTGTCGAATGTCCCTGCGCAGGAGTGCAACACTGTCTGCCCTGCCTTGAGGGCAGCCGTGCAATCCTCCTCAGAGGTAGAGCAACTCGAACGTCGCCGACCCTTTTAGAGGTATGTAATTGCTGAGATCCAGGTTCTGCGAAGGGCCGACGACCGGAACCAGAGTCATGGGAAATGTATGCACGACCCCTGGCATCGGCCCTGCTGCCAGCGACGCCCCCCATGAGTAGCGCAGGTTGCCACCCTCCACGTTTTTCCCGACCAGGGTTGCCGTATCCGGACTATCCCAGTTGGGCATGCTCCCTTGCTTGTACATCACCATGGAAGGCTGACCATCGACCGTAGGTGTCCCGAAGCGCAGCCCGTAGCCACCGATTTTTTTGGCGCCGGGCGCCAAGCCGATTCCGTAGATGTACATCGACCAGTCCGTTCCATCGACAACGATGCCCGGCAGTTGAGTATGAGCCTGATTGTCATGCACCTTGATCGCCATGGGCGCGGACGCCGAGCAGGTCACGTTCAAGGATATGGTGTGATTGGTCAGCTCGGTCTGACGGTCGGGGTTCAGAGAGGCAGCAGAAATATTCCCCAGATTGACCGTGTTACCGCCGGTGAATGCAGGCTTGCATGAGGTCGGCACGATGGTGCCGGTGATGTTCAGATCCCCACCAGCAGCCATGACCAATGACGGACACAGGGCACCTGCTATAGCTATTGCACGAAAGGTCTTGCGCATGAAAATTCTCACTCCATAAGAATCGAAAGATGACAGCCAGCTGCGCTTCTTCTGCTGAAAAACAGGAAACTTCCTGCCTCAGAATCGGCGTTGTCATTATTCCGATTGCTTCCCGGTAGCGATGTAAGGCAAGGGTGTATTGCGCGCTGGAAAAATCGCTGCAAGACGTAGCTGATGTGAGCCGGAAAAATCTTCAATTCGTTTAAGAACTCTCGCCCTTCCGACAGTCATAAGCTACAAGCCGCTCTGGTTCAGGGGTCGGATTGCATGACCTTCGAACAGATAACACGCCACAAATGCCGTGCCATACTCCTGACCTCGCCCACACCCGGAACGATCTGACTTGAGCTCCCGACACACCCTGCCATTCGCACTGATGTTCGTCCTGCTGCTCGCCGGGTGCGCCTCACTGGATGCTCCACGAGAACCCAGCCAGGTCCTGCCAGCCAACGGATCGGTATTCGGTCGCTCGATCCAGGCCCAGGCCGCGCCGTACAAAGGCCAGTCCGGCTTTCGCCTGCTGTCCAACAGCACCGAAGCCTTCACCGCTCGCGCCGAGTTGATCCGCAACGCCCAGAGCAGCCTCGATTTGCAGTACTACATCGTCCACGACGGCATCAGTACGCGGATGCTGGTGGAAGAAGTGTTGAAGGCTGCCGACCGTGGTGTGCGGGTGCGCATTCTGTTGGACGACACCACCAGCGACGGCCTAGACCTGATCATCGCCACGCTGGCGGCGCATCCGAATATCCAGATCCGCCTGTTCAATCCACTACACCTGGGCCGCAGCACCGGCGTGACCCGGGCCGCGGGTAGGCTGTTCAACCTGTCGCAGCAACACCGGCGGATGCACAACAAGCTGTGGCTGGCGGACAACAGCGCCGCCATCGTCGGCGGGCGCAATCTGGGCGATGAATACTTCGATGCCGAACCCAACCTGAACTTCACCGACATCGACATGCTCAGCATCGGGCCGGTCGCCGAACAGCTCGGACACAGTTTCGATCAGTACTGGAACAGCGCCCTGAGCAAACCGATCGACGAATTTCTCACCAGCAAGCCCTCGGCCAAAGACCTGCAGAACACCCGCACACGCCTGAAAGAGTCCCTGGAAGAAACCCGCAAACAGAATCACGCGCTGTATCAGCAACTGATGACCTTCACCACCCACCCGCGCATGGACATCTGGCGCCGGGAGCTGATCTGGGCCTGGAACCAGGCGCTGTGGGATGCACCGAGCAAGGTGCTGGCGGACGGTAAACCTGATCCTCAGTTGTTGCTGACCACACAACTGGCACCGGAGCTGCGGGGCGTCAGCAAGGAACTGATGATGATTTCCGCCTACTTCGTGCCGGGCCAGCCCGGGCTGGTTTACCTGACTGGCCGTGCTGATGCGGGTGTGTCGGTGAGTCTGCTGACCAACTCGCTGGAAGCCACCGACGTACCAGCGGTGCACGGCGGTTATGCGCCGTATCGCAAGGCACTGCTGGAACATGGCGTGAAGTTGTTTGAGCTGCGGCGCCAGCCTGGGGATAACTTCGGCAGTGGCCCGCATCTGTTTTACAGCAAGTCGTTTCGCGGCTCGGATTCCAGCCTGCATAGCAAGGCGATGATCTTCGACGGGAAAAAAGCGTTCATTGGCTCGTTCAATTTCGACCCGCGCTCGGTGCTGTGGAACACCGAAGTCGGGGTGCTGGTGGACAGCCCCGAGCTGGCTGCCCATATACGGGAACTGGCTTTGCAGGGCATGGCGCCGGCGTTGAGTTACGAGGCGAAATTGCAGGACGGGAAAGTCGTCTGGGTTACCGAGGACAACGGTCAGATGCACACGCTGACCAAGGAGCCCGGCAGCTGGTGGCGGCGCTTCAATGCATGGTTCAGCACCACGGTGGGGCTGGAGCGGATGCTGTAGCAGCCCGCCCCGTTCGGATCATCAGGCCGGCTCCGGCACCTTGCCGAACGCCCCTTGCCGCGACAGCAGAATCACCAGCCCGAACGCCCCGGCCGCCATGAACCACGGCAACGCGTGCCCGCTGATCCATTGACTGCCCGCCCCCGCCGCCAACGGCCCGATCAGACAACCCACGCCCCACAGCTGCGCAACATGCGCATTGGCGCGCACCAGCGCGTCGTCACGGTAGCGCTCGCCGATCAGGATCAGCGACAGGGTGAACAGGCCACCGGCACTGGCGCCGAACAGCACCCACAGCGGCCAGATCAGCAGGGTGTCGATCAGCATCGGGATCGCCAGACTCGACAGCATCAGCACCACGGCGCAACCGGCGAACAAGGTCCGCCGCGACAGGTAGTCGGCCAGCGCACCGATGGGCAATTGCAGCAGCGCATCGCCGACCACCACGGTGCTGACCATCGCCAGCGCTATTTCCGCCGTGAAGCCCTGTTGCAGGCAGTACACAGGCAACAGGGTCAGGATCATCGCCTCAAACGCGGCGAACAACGACACCGCCCAGGCAATCGCCGGCAATTCGCGACTGAAGCCCCACAGATCGCCGAAGGTCACGCTGCTGGCCTCGCTGCTCGGCGCCCCACTGCGCCCCAGCAACAGAAGTGGCGCAGCGATCAAAAGGCCGACACCCACCCAGAAGCCGTAATCATGCTCGGTACCGAGCGCACCCAGCAGTAACGGCCCGGACAGTTGGCTGAGCGCATAACTGCTGCCATACAGCGCCACCAATCGCCCGCGCCACTGCTCGACCACCAGTTGATTGATCCAGCTTTCGCCGAGGATGAAGACGATGGTCAGGATCACCCCGATCATCAGCCGCAGCACCAGCCAGATCGGATAACTCGGCAGCAGCGCCAGCAAACCGATGGACAATGCCCCGGCCCAGAGGCAAAGACGCATCAGGTTTGCCGTACCGAAGCGCGCCGCCAGATGACTGGAGATCTTCGCCCCCAGCAACACGCCAATGGCCGGCATCGCCGCCATCACGCCGATGGCGAACGAGCCGTAGCCCCAGCCCTCCAGGCGCAACGACACCAGCGGCATGCTGACGCCAAGGGCCAGCCCAACACTCAAGACAGACGCCAACACGGCGAAATACGTCGCCCAACGCATGGCCCACGCTCCTGTGGATAATTTTTATGTGCACCACAAAACACTGTGGGAGCGAGCTTGCTCGCGATAACGGTTTCACATTCAGCAAATGTGCTGACTGATACACCGCTTTCGCGAGCAAGCTCGCTCCCACAGGGATCTTTGTATCGTTCGAGAGCCTGCCTGAGCAGGCTCCCTCAACGGTTTACAGCTTGATCCAGGTCGCCTTCAGCTCGGTGTATTTGTCGAACGCGTGCAGCGATTTGTCGCGACCGTTGCCCGATTGCTTGAAGCCGCCGAACGGTGCGGTCATGTCGCCGCCGTCGTACTGGTTGACCCACACACTACCGGCACGCAGTGCCTTGGCGGTCAGGTGTGCCTTGGAGATGTCCTGCGTCCAGACCGCCGCCGCCAGGCCGTAAGGCGTGTCGTTGGCGATGTTGATCGCTTCCTCGGCCGTGTCGAAGGCGATGACCGACAGCACCGGGCCGAAGATCTCTTCCTGGGCAATCTTCATCGCATTGCTCACGCCGTCGAAAATCGTCGGCTCGACGTAGGTGCCACCTGTTTCCTGAAGGATGCGCTTGCCGCCGGCTACCAGTTTGGCGCCGTCGGTGTGGCCCGACTCGATGTAGGACAGCACGGTGTTCATTTGTTGAGTGTCGACCAGCGCACCCACGTTGGTGGCCGGGTCCAGCGGGTTGCCCGGTTTCCAGGCTTTCAGCGCTTCGATCACCATCGGCAGGAATTTGTCCTTGATCGAACGCTCGACCAGCAGACGGGAACCTGCGGTGCAGACCTCGCCCTGGTTGAAGGCGATGGCGCTGGCAGCGGATTCAGCGGCCGCTTGCAAGTCCGGCGCATCGGCGAACACGATGTTCGGGCTCTTGCCGCCGGCTTCCAGCCAGACGCGTTTCATGTTCGATTCGCCGGAATAGATCATCAGTTGCTTGGCGATCTTGGTCGAACCGGTGAACACCAGGGTGTCGACGTCGTTATGCAGAGCGAGCGCCTTGCCGACGGTGTGGCCGTAGCCCGGCAGCACGTTCAGCACGCCTTTCGGAATGCCGGCCTCGACCGCCAGTTCGGCGATGCGGATGGCGGTCAGCGGGGATTTTTCCGACGGTTTGAGGATCACCGAGTTACCGGTCGACAGGGCCGGTCCGAGTTTCCAGCAAGCCATCATCAACGGGAAGTTCCACGGCACGATGGCACCCACCACGCCCACCGGCTCACGGGTTACCAGACCCAGTTGATCGTGCGGGGTGGCGGCGACTTCGTCGTAGATCTTGTCGATCGCTTCACCGCTCCAGCTCAGGGCTTGGGCGGCACCCGGTACGTCGATGTACAGCGAATCGCTGATCGGCTTGCCCATGTCGAGGGTTTCGAGCAGGGCCAGTTCTTCGGCGTGCTGCTTGAGCAGGCCGGCGAAACGGATCATGGTGGCTTTGCGTTTGGTCGGTGCCAGGCGCGACCAGACACCGGAATTGAAGGTGGCGCGGGCGTTTTCCACGGCGCGCTGAGCGTCGGCGGCGTCACAGCTGGCAATCTTGCCCAGCAGACGGCCATCGACCGGGCTGATGCACTCGAAGGTCTCGCCGGAGACGGCATCGGTGTACTCGCCATTGAGATAGGCGCGGCCTTCGATCTTCAGGTCGCGGGCGCGTTGTTCCCAGTCGGCACGAGTCAGGGTGGTCATTCGAGTGTCCTCCTCTTGTTGAATACGAGCGCCGCGCGATCTTCGCCGGCGTTCTCAGGAATTCTGCCCGGCCAGCCTGTTTTCGGCCCAAGGCACCCGCCACCCTAAACCAGCGGCCGGGGTTGTTTCAATATATTTGACATAAGCCGGTCATACGGCCTTGCGGCGTTCAATTTAATCAACATAGACTTTGGCCTTTTCAAGCCACCGCGCCGTCATCACGGGAGAAAACAACAATGAACATCCAGAACGTCGTCGACATCAGCCTGACCATGGAGCAGGCCGAACGCTACCGCCCGGACCCGGCCAAAGTACTCAAGGGCGATCCCGAGCAGGCGGTGTTCAATCAATACGACAGCCCTTGCGGGCAAATGGGCGTCGGCGTGTGGGAAGGTGCAGTGGGTCAGTGGACGGTGAATTACACCGAACACGAATACTGCGAAATCCTCCAGGGCGTTTCGGTACTGCGTGACGGCGAAGGCAATGCCAAGACCCTGCGTGTCGGCGACCGCTTCGTGATTCCGGCCGGTTTCCGTGGCACCTGGGAAGTGCTGGAAGCCTGCCGCAAGGTCTACGTGATCTTTGAACAGAAGGCCTGAAGCCTTTCGCCAGGCAACAAAAAAGGCCCGTATCGTGAGATACGGGCCTTTTTCGTAAGTCGGGAAAAATCAATTACTTGATTTTGCCTTCCTTGTAGATCACGTGCTTGCGAACAACCGGATCATATTTCTTGATCTCGATTTTGTCCGGGGTAGTACGCTTGTTCTTGTCGGTAGTGTAGAAGTGACCAGTACCGGCGCTCGAAATCAAACGAATCAATTCACGCATGATTAGCTCCCTTAAATCTTGCCGTCGCGACGCAGCTCGGCCAGCACAACGCTGATGCCACGCTTGTCGATGATACGCATGCCTTTGGCGGAAACGCGCAGGCGTACGAAACGTTTCTCTTCTTCAACCCAGAAGCGGTGATGCTGCAGGTTCGGCAGGAAACGACGACGGGTTTTGTTGTTTGCGTGGGAAATGTTATTCCCGGTTACCGGACCCTTACCGGTAACTTGACATACTCTAGACATGCCTCAGCCCTCTAAAACCACATGCCCAACCCGGCATGGGTTGGCCGCTTAATCTCTAGTCATTGTGGCGCCAGGCGCCGCGATTCTTTAGAGGTCTTACCGGCTACACCTACAAGCGAAGGAACCGGGCCCCTAGAAAAGAGCGCTGCTTTATACCAGAAAGACCACGGAGCAACAACTTTCCGTGTGCAATGAATGGCTAAAAAGCCGCTTTTCCTGCCCGCAAGCGGCTTGGGCAAAGGCTGGCGGCAATTTTTACCATTCGTCGAAGAAAAACGATCATACCCGCATTCGGGACTTTTCCTGCCGCCACTTCCGACAATTCCTCAGCCGCACAGCCCCGAAAATGCAAAAAGGGGATAGTCATTTGCAATCGCGACCACTAGGGTAGGCTTTTTCCAGACTGCACTTGCAGATGGGCCTTCGATCTGTAAAGGAAGCCGACCATGCGCCTCGCTGCCCTCCCCCTGCTCCTCGCCCCGCTCTTGCTGAGCCCCCTGGCCCATGCCGCCGCCCTGAGCGTGTGCACCGAGGCCAGCCCCGAAGGGTTCGACGTGGTGCAGTACAACTCGCTGACCACCACCAACGCCTCGGCCGATGTGCTGATGAATCGCCTGGTGGACTTCGATACGGCGACCGGCAAAGTGGTCCCGAGCCTGGCCGACAGCTGGGAAGTCAGCACCGACGGCCTGACTTATATATTCAAACTGCACCCGCAGGTGAAGTTCCACTCTACCGAGTACTTCAAGCCGACCCGCGAACTGACCGCCGAAGACGTCAAGTTCAGCTTCGACCGCATGCTCGACCCGGCCAACCCGTGGCACAAGGTTGCCCAGAGCGGCTTCCCGCACGCCCAGTCGATGCAGCTGCCGAGCCTGATCAAGAAGATCGACGCACTCGACCCGCTGACCGTGCGCTTCACCCTCGACCACCCGGACTCAACGTTCCTGGCAACCCTGAGCATGGGTTTCGCCTCGATCTACTCCGCCGAATACGCCGACAAGCTGCTGAAGGCCAACGCGACCGACAAGCTCAACAGCCAACCCATCGGCACCGGTCCGTTCGTCTTCACCCGCTTCCAGAAAGACGCCTCAATCCGCTACAAGGCCAACCCGGACTACTTCGGCGGCAAGCCTGCGGTGGACCCGCTGATCTTCGCCATCACCCCGGACGCCAACGTGCGCCTGCAAAAGCTGCGGCGTAACGAGTGCCAGATTGCCCTGTCGCCAAAACCACTGGACGTACAGGCGGCGAAGCAGGAGCCGACGCTGAAAGTCGAAAAGACTGACGCGTTCATGACCGCATTCGTTGGCATCAACAGCCAGCATCCGCCACTGGATAAGCCGGAAGTGCGTCAGGCGATCAACCTCGCCTTCGACAAGGCCAACTACCTCAAGGCTGTGTTCGAAGACACCGCCGAACCCGCCAACGGCCCGTACCCGCCGAATACCTGGAGCTACGCGAAGAACCTGCCGGGTTACCCGCACGATGTGGCAAAAGCCAAGGCTTTGCTGGCCAAGGCCGGCCTGAAGGATGGTTTCCAGACCACCATCTGGACGCGTCCGTCAGGCAGCCTGCTCAACCCGAATCCGAGCCTCGGTGCACAACTGCTGCAATCCGATCTGGCGGAAATCGGCATTCAGGCGGGAATCCGCGTGATCGAATGGGGCGAGCTGATCCGTCGCGCCAAGGCTGGCGAGCATGATTTGTTGTTCATGGGCTGGGCCGGCGACAACGGCGACCCGGACAACTTCCTCACCCCACAGTTTTCCTGCGCGGCGGTGAAGTCCGGCACCAACTTCGCCCGCTACTGCAACGCCGATCTGGACAAGCTGATCAGCGCCGGCAAAACCACCAGCGAACAAGGCGTACGCACCAAGCTCTACGAACAGGCTCAGGCGCAGATCCAGCAGCAGGCGTTGTGGCTGCCGCTGGCGCATCCGACGGCGTATGCGCTGACGCGCAAGGACGTGCAGGGTTATTCGGTGAGCCCCTTCGGTCGGCAGGATTACTCCAAGGTCACCCTCAAATAATCCGCCCCGGCTTGCAGCGACTGCAGTCGCTGCAAGCTACATCCAGCCACACTCCGCCATCGACAGCGGCTCCCCATCACCGACGATGAAATGATCGAGCACCCGCACGTCGATCAGCTCCAAAGTCTTCTGCAAGCGCTTGGTCAATAATCGATCAGCCTGGCTGGGATCGGTGTTTCCCGACGGGTGGTTGTGGCACAGGATCACCGCCGCCGCGTTGTTGGCCAGGGCACGTTTCACCACTTCACGGGGATGCACGGCGGTGTTGTCGATCGAGCCTCGAAACAGAGTCTCGAAGGTGAGCACTTGATGCTTGGAATCCAGAAACAGGCAACCGAAGACCTCATGCGGCTCGTGGCGCAGCATGGCTTTGAGGTAATCACGAACCACTTGTGGGTTTTCAAGCGCTGTTTTTTGCCGTGAACGCTCGGCCAGATGTCGTTTGCTCATTTCTTGAGCAGCTTGCAGCTGGGCAAACTTTGCAGGGCCGAGACCCAATTGCTTGCTGAATGCTTCCTGATCGGCCTCAAGCAACAATCTCAGACTGCCAAACTGATTCAACAGATGCCGCGCCAGATCGACTGCACTTTTTCCCGGCACACCGGTCCGCAGGAAAATCGCCAGCAGTTCAGCATCCGAAAGGCTCGCAGAGCCCTGTTCCAACAACCTTTCCCGCGGCCTTTCCGCCGCCGGCCAATCGCGAATACTCATACACGTTCCTTGTCTGTGGGCGCCGCTGTTCCATAGCGGTCGCTGTGATATCGTAGCCCATCTTTTTTGCGGGCGAATTCACCCTGGGGAGGGGGTTTCGCCACGCATGTCACCAACGAAATGAAAGGCAGACCTATGCAGCGGCTGTATCGGAAACGCATCGTTCTGGGCGTCGGCGGCGGCATTGCTGCCTACAAGAGCGCCGACCTTGTGCGCCGCCTTATCGATCAGGGCGCCGAAGTGCGCGTGGTCATGACCCGTGGCGGCAGCGAATTCATCACCCCGCTGACCATGCAGGCCCTGTCCGGCCACCCGGTTCACCTGGATCTGCTCGACCCGGCCGCCGAAGCAGCGATGGGCCACATCGAACTGGCCAAGTGGGCCGATCTGGTGCTGATCGCCCCGGCAACCGCCGACCTGCTCGCCCGTCTGGCCCAAGGCATTGCCAACGATTTGCTGACCACGCTGGTGCTGGCCACCGACGCCATCGTCGCAGTCGCTCCAGCCATGAACCAGGCCATGTGGCGCGACCCGGCGACCCAGGCCAACCTACAACTCCTTGAAAGCCGTGGCCTGAAGACCTTCGGCCCGGCCTCCGGCAGCCAGGCCTGCGGAGACGTCGGCATGGGCCGCATGATGGAAGCCACCGATCTGGCCCAGCTCGCGGCGGACTGCTTCCAGCGTCAGGCACTGACCGGCAAGCACGTGGTGATCACCGCCGGCCCGACCCAGGAAAACATCGACCCGGTGCGCTACATCACCAACCACAGCTCCGGCAAAATGGGCTTCGCCCTGGCTGAAGCCGCGATGGAAGCCGGCGCCCGCGTCACGCTGATCAGCGGCCCTGTGCATTTGCCGACTCCGGATCGCGTCACGCGTATCGATGTGGTCAGCGCCCGCGACATGCTCGCCGCGTGCGAAGCCGCGATCCCGTGCGACATCTTCATCGCCTCGGCGGCGGTCGCGGACTACCGTCCGGAAGTCGTCGCCCCGCAAAAATTGAAGAAAGACCCTACCAGCGGCGACGGCTTCGTCCTGCAAATGGTGCGCAACCCGGACATCCTGGCCACCATCGCGACCCGTCCCGACCGTCCGTTCAGTGTCGGCTTCGCCGCCGAGACCGAACACCTGCTCGACTACGCTGCACGCAAGCTGAAGGACAAGAATCTCGATCTGATCGTCGCCAACGACGTCGCCAACCCGAGCATCGGTTTCAACAGTGAAGAAAACGCCTGCAGCGTCATCGACCGTGGGCTGCACGCCACGGTTTTCGCCCAGACCAGCAAGAGCAAGATCGCTCGCCAGCTCGTCACTTTTATCGCCGAACGTCTGAACCAGGTTTAATTTACATGCACGCTTTGCAAGCCAAGATCCTCGACCCACGCATCGGCACCGAATTCCCGCTGCCGCAATACGCCACACCGGGCTCCGCCGGCCTCGACCTGCGCGCCATGCTGCAAGAGGACATCGTGATCAAACCGGGTGAAACCGTGCTGATCCCTACCGGGCTGTCGGTGTACATCGGCGACCCTAACCTCGCCGCGTTGATCCTGCCGCGCTCGGGCATGGGCCATAAGCACGGCATCGTGCTGGGCAATCTGGTCGGCCTGATCGACTCCGATTACCAGGGCCCGCTGATGGTCTCCTGCTGGAACCGTGGCCAGACCGAATTCACCATGCCGGTCGGCGAGCGTCTGGCGCAACTGGTGCTGGTACCGGTGGTGCAGGCGCACTTCGAAATGGTCGAAGAGTTCGTCGAAACCGAGCGTGGCGCTGGCGGTTTCGGCCATTCCGGTACCAAGTGATCGGTTAGAAATCCATCGTGGCGAGTGCGTGTTGCTTGCCACGAAATTCAAAATGTCATCTGCAAGGTTTAGCGCCGAAAATCAAGGCATTGGCAGGCCAAAGCCACGCCGTACAAGGCGTCATGGCCCTTTCACACCACGAACTCTCTGTGAAAACCGCCGTCATACCCTTCAGTTTGAGCCTGCCGTCGAGATGAATCGTCGGTGTGTCCCACCCCTTTCGAGATGGAGCATTTCCGCAGATGAGCACCCCCGCCCAAGTCGCCCCGAAGCTTCCCGACAGCATCTTCCGCGCCTATGACATTCGCGGCACCGTGCCGGAATTTCTCAATGGCGAAACCGCCTACTGGATCGGCCGCGCCATCGGCTCCCAGAGCCTGGCCCAGGGTGAACCGAACGTGTCCGTCGGCCGTGACGGCCGCCTGTCCGGCCCCGAGCTGGTTGCCGAGCTGATCCGCGGCATCGCCGAAAGCGGCTGCCACGTCAGCGATGTCGGCCTGGTGCCGACCCCGGCGCTGTACTACGCCGCCAACGTGCTGGCCGGCAAATCCGGTGTGATGCTCACCGGCAGCCATAATCCGTCGAACTACAACGGCTTCAAGATCGTGATCGCCGGCGACACCCTCGCCAACGAACAGATCCAGGTTCTGCACGAGCGTATCAAGAGCGGCAACCTGAGCAGCGGCCAGGGCAGCGTGACCCAGGTCGAGATCCTCGACCGCTACACCACCGAAATCGTCCAGGACATCAAACTGGCCCGGCGCCTGAAAGTCGTGGTCGACTGCGGTAACGGCGCGGCCGGCGTAATCGCCCCGCAACTGATCGAAGCACTGAACTGCGAAGTCATCCCGCTGTTCTGCGAAGTCGACGGTAACTTCCCGAACCATCACCCGGACCCGGGCAAGCCTGAGAACCTCGTCGACCTGATTGCCAAGGTCAAGGAAACCAAGGCTGACATCGGCCTGGCCTTCGACGGCGACGGCGACCGCGTCGGCGTGGTGACCAACACCGGCACCATCGTGTTCCCGGATCGTCTGCTGATGCTGTTTGCCCGCGATGTGCTGGCCCGCAACCCGGGCGCGGAAATCATCTTCGACGTCAAATGCACCCGTCGCCTGATTCCGTTGATCAAGGAATACGGCGGCCAGTCGCTAATGTGGAAGACCGGTCACTCGTTGATCAAAAAGAAAATGAAGCAGTCCGGCGCGTTGCTCGCCGGAGAAATGAGTGGGCACATCTTCTTCAAGGAACGCTGGTTCGGTTTCGACGACGGCATTTACAGCGCCGCACGGCTGCTGGAGATCCTCAGCAAGGAAAAATCCGACGCGGAAACGCTGTTCGCGACCTTCCCGAACGATATTTCCACGCCGGAAATCAATATCCATGTGACCGAAGAGAGCAAATTCAGCATCATTGATGCACTGCACGATGCGCAGTGGGGTCCAGGCGCCGACCTGACCACCATTGACGGCGTGCGGGTCGATTACGCCAAAGGCTGGGGCCTGGTGCGCGCCTCCAACACCACACCGGTGCTGGTGCTGCGCTTCGAGGCCGATGACGAGGCTGAATTGCAGCGCATCAAGGCTGTGTTCCATGCCCAGTTGAAACGCGTTGCACCTGATCTCCAACTACCGTTCTGATTCACCCGGAGCCCTGAATGACCCTCGAACGCGAAGCCGCCGCCCAAACCGCCAAGGTCCTGTCCGAAGCGTTGCCTTACATCCGACGTTATGTCGGCAAGACCCTGGTGATCAAATACGGCGGCAACGCGATGGAAAGCGAGGAGCTGAAAACCGGCTTCGCCCGCGACATCGTCTTGATGAAAGCCGTCGGCATCAACCCGGTTGTGGTTCACGGCGGCGGCCCGCAGATCGGTGATCTGCTCAAGCGCCTGTCGATCGAAAGCCACTTCGTCGACGGCATGCGCGTGACCGACGCGGCGACCATGGACGTGGTGGAAATGGTCCTCGGCGGCCAGGTCAACAAAAGCATCGTCAACCTGATCAACCGTCACGGCGGCAGCGCCATCGGCCTGACCGGCAAAGATGCCGGGCTGATTCGTGCGAAGAAGCTCACCGTCACCCGCCAGACCCCGGAGATGACCCAGCCTGAAATCATCGACATCGGTCAGGTGGGCGAAGTGGTCGGGATCAACACCGAACTGCTGAACCTGCTGGTCAAGGGCAACTTCATCCCGGTGATCGCGCCGATTGGCGTGGGCGAGAACGGCGAGTCGTACAACATCAACGCCGACCTGGTGGCCGGCAAGGTTGCCGAAGCACTGAAAGCCGAGAAGCTGATGTTGCTGACCAACATCGCCGGCCTGATGGACAAGTCGGGCAAGGTCCTGACCGGCCTGAGCACCCAGCAGGTCGACGACCTGATCGCCGACGGCACCATCTACGGCGGCATGCTGCCGAAGATCCGCTGTGCACTGGAAGCGGTTCAGGGCGGCGTGGGCAGCTCGCTGATCATCGACGGCCGCGTACCGAACGCGATCCTGCTGGAAATCTTCACCGACACCGGTGTGGGCACACTGATCAGCAATCGCAAGCGTCCTTAAGCGGTAGCGCAAACAAAAAGACCCCGCTCAGCCTGGCTGAGCGGGGTCTTTTTTTACCCGGAAGAAGCGATCAGACGCCGAACTGGGCGCGATAAGCTTCAACGGCTGGCAGGTGCTGCTTGAGCTGCGGGTCGTCTGCCAGGAATTCCAGCACCTGGTTCAGCGACACGATGCTGATGACCGGGATGCCGAAATCACGCTCGACTTCCTGGATTGCCGATAGCTCGCCGTTGCCGCGCTCCTGACGGTTCAGGGCGATCAACACGCCAGCAGCCTTGGCGCCGTCCTGGGAAGCGATGATCTGCATCACTTCACGGATCGCGGTGCCGGCGGTGATCACGTCGTCGATGATCAGCACGTCGCCAGTCAGCGGCGCGCCAACGAGGCTACCGCCTTCGCCGTGGGCCTTGGCTTCCTTGCGGTTGAAGCACCATGGCAGGTCACGGTTGTGGTGCTCGGCCAGCGCCACGGCAGTGGTTGCCGCCAGCGGGATGCCTTTGTAGGCCGGGCCGAACAGCACATCGAACGGAATACCGCTCTCGGCGATGGCTGCGGCATAGAAACGACCCAGCTGCGCCAGCGCGGAACCCGAGTTGAACAGGCCGGCATTGAAGAAGTAAGGACTGGTGCGCCCGGACTTCAGGGTGAACTCACCGAAGCGCAAAACGCCGCGATCGATGGCAAAACGAATGAAATCGCGCTGATACGCTTGCATGAAAAAAACCCCAAATACCACGGATTTAGCTAATTAGCTTGACGCCGTGTATCATACACGCACGCGATTTTTGGGGCCATTTATGCGGATCATCAGTGTGAACGTCAATGGTATTCAGGCTGCAGTCGAGCGCGGTTTGCTCAGTTGGCTGCAGGCACAGAATGCCGACGTCATCTGCCTGCAGGACACCCGTGCCTCCGCCTTTGAACTGGATGACCCAGCCTTCCAACTGGACGGCTACTTCCTTTATGCCTGCGATGCTGAAGTCCCTGCCCAAGGCGGCGTGGCTTTGTATTCGCGGTTGCAACCGAAGGCTGTCATCAGCGGTCTCGGTTTCGAGACGGCCGACCGCTACGGGCGCTACCTGCAAGCAGATTTCGACAAAGTCAGTATTGCCACCTTGCTGCTCCCTTCGGGGATGAACGGCGATGAGGACTTGAACCAGAAGTTCAAGCTCATGGACGACTTCGGCAAGTACCTGGACAAACAGCGGCGCAAACGTCGCGAGTACATTTATTGTGGCTCGCTGTACGTCGCGCAGCAGAAGCTCGACATCAAGAACTGGCGCGACAGCCAGCAATCTCCGGGCTTCCTGGCGCCAGAACGCGCCTGGATGGACGAGATTGTCGGCAACATGGGCTACGTCGATGCCCTGCGCGAAGTCAGCCGCGAAGGCGACCAGTACAGCTGGTGGCCGGACAACGAACAGGCCGAGATGCTGAATCTGGGCTGGCGTTTCGACTACCAGATCCTGACCCCGGGCCTGCGGCGCTTCGTGCGCAGTGCACGCCTGCCGCGTCAGCCACGGTTCTCGCAGCACGCGCCGCTGATCGTCGACTACGACTGGACGCTGACTATCTAAGCGTCGTTTCGCAGTAGAAAAAATGCCCGTATCGCAGGATACGGGCATTTTTTATGGGTCAGTCTCAGACTGGAATATGCTTTAGACAGCAGCGAAGAACGGCAGCGCCAGGTACAACTTGATCACGATGACATTGATGATATCGATGAAAAATGCACCCACCATCGGTACGACCAGAAACGCGATCTGCGAAGGCCCGTAACGCTGCGTCACCGCTTGCATGTTGGCGATGGCGGTAGGCGTCGCACCAAGGCCGAAACCGCAATGCCCGGCCGCCAGCACTGCCGCATCGTAATTGCGCCCCATCACCCTGAACGTCACGAATACCGCGAACAGCGCCATGACCAGCGTCTGCACGGCCAGAATAATGAAAATCGGCAACGCCAACGCTGCCAGGTCCCATAGTTTGAGCGACATCAGCGCAATCGCCAGAAACAGCGACAGGCTGACGTTGCCCAGCACCGAAACTTCACGCTCGAATACCTGATACACGCCAAACGCCGAGAGGCCGTTGCGCAGCACGACACCCACGAACAAGACACAAACGAATGTCGGCAATTCGAATGCCGTGCCATGCAACAGCCCGTTCAGGAGATTGCCCATCAGCAGGCTGACCGCGATCAGTGCGAGGGTTTCGATGAACGAGAAAGGCGTGATCGAGCGCTCCTTGTTCGGCTGCTCAAACCCCTTTGGTAGACGCGGCGCCTCCTGCACATGACAACCAGGCACCTCGACACGCTTGATAAGTAGACGGGCAACCGGCCCACCGATCAGACCACCCAGCACCAGACCGAATGTCGCCGAGGCTATCGCCAACTCGGAGGCAGAGGCCAAACCGTATTTCTCGCTGAATACCGTTCCCCATGCAGCACCGGTTCCATGACCACCGGCCAGCGTGATCGAGCCCGTCAACAGCCCCATCAGCGGGTCGAGCCCCAGCATTGTGGCAAGTCCGATGCCCATGGCGTTCTGCAGGATCAGGAGGCCGGTAACCGCCAATAGAAATATACCTACTATGCGACCACCCCTCTTGAGACTGGCGAAGTCTGCACTCAGACCGATAGTGGCAAAAAACGCCAGCATCAGCGGCGCCTGCAACGAGGTATCGAACCGGACTTCCATATCGAGTGCTCGCAAAACCAGAAGCACCAGAGCAACCAACAGGCCACCCGCAACAGGTTCGGGAATATTGAAATTGCGCAGTACACCAACACGGGTAACAAGACCACGCCCCAACAGAAGTACAAGGGAAGCGGCCACGAGCGTGCCGTAAAAATCGAGCTGAATCATCTGGATTATTCTTGGCTATATATTCAGAGGCGAACTTTCCCTGGATACGCCTCATGAACCGGTGAACTGTTCAGCACCGGAAACACTGGGATTCAAAAGCCTTCGATGGCTTGAACATATCGAAATATTTCTGAAGGAATATTACGTGCGACAACTTTAACAAGCACAAACTCATACTGCCAATGACCTTTGGCAACACCAAGGCATTACAGTTGTGACTAAAAATGTAAGATGGATGAATATATAAAATATCTTCTACCACTCATCGCAGACAGAATACTCCTACAAACAAAGCAGGTTTATTTAGTTGCAAAAAAGCCCTGACAAGTCAGGGCTTTTAAACATGCAAAATTATTTATGCCAACACCCATCTTTCGACAAGATGCTATTTGATCAACCGCCAGGTGAACGGATAGCGGTAGGGGAAACCTTCGTTGGCTTTCACCCCACCGATGATCGTCAGCACCAACGCCGCAATCGCCAGCAGGCCGAACAATACGAACCCGATGATCAACAGCATCAGCACAAAGCAGATCATCGAAGCGATCGCCACGGTGATCTGGAAATTCAGCGCCTCCTTGCCCTGGGCGTCGATGAACGGATCGGTCTCGCGCTTCATCTGCCACAGGACCAGCGGCCCGATCAGCGTACCGAACGGAATCCAGATCCCCAGCAAGGCGGACAAATGACAAAACATCGCCCATTGGCGAACCTCCTGGCTCGGCTTGGGCAGCAACTCTTGCTCATCACTCATCGCGTCCTCCTTGCGGTTACGAACCTGCTCAGTCGGCCAGCGCAGCCGTTTGCAGTTCGAAGATCTCGTTCATGCCTTTCTTGGCCAGTTCCAGCATCGCGTTCAACTCTTCAGGCTGGAACGGCGCGCCTTCGGCGGTGCCCTGCACTTCGATGAAACCACCGGTGCTGGTCATCACCACGTTGAGGTCCGTCTCGGCGGCGGAGTCTTCAAGATAGTCCAGATCCAGCACCGGCTCGCCCTGGTACATGCCCACGGAGACAGCACCGATCATTTGCTTGAGCGGGTCGCCGCCCTTCAGGCCGCCGCGCTTCTTGATCACTTTCAAGGCATCGACCAGCGCAACCATGGCGCCGGTGATCGACGCGGTACGGGTGCCGCCATCGGCCTGGATCACGTCGCAGTCGACGTACAGGGTGACATCGCCCAGCTTGGACATGTCCAGCGCGGCGCGCAGGGAACGGCCGATCAGGCGCTGTATTTCCAGGGTGCGACCGCCCTGCTTGCCACGGCTCGCTTCACGCTGGTTACGCTCGCCGGTGGCGCGCGGCAGCATGCCGTACTCGGCGGTCAGCCAGCCCTGGCCCTGGCCTTTCAGGAAACGCGGCACGCCGTTTTCGACGCTGACGGTGCAGATGACTTTGGTATCACCGAATTCGACCAGTACCGATCCCTCGGCGTGCTTGGTGTAGTTGCGGGTAATGCGGATCGAGCGGAGCTGATCGGCAGCGCGACCACTTGGACGTTTCATAGGAGATACCTGTACTGGGGACGGAAAACTGCGGAGCATTATAGAGCTGCGCACCGCGACTGGGCACTGCTTAAAAATCCCGGCCGTCGAACAAGGGCCCTGAAACGCGCTTCGCCGACGGCCTGCAGCCCTTTGTCACACCGTGTGTTTGGGCGCATCTGCCGCACTGCGCTACAATCCTGCGCCTTTGCTGCCAGCCGGCTTAAATTCATTGATATCGAGCTGCGGAGCTTCAATCCGCGCCGATCTGTATCGCGAGGTCACCGCCATGGTGCACAGCATGACCGCCTTCGCCCGCGTCGAGAAAGCCGGTGTTCAGGGCACCCTGAGCTGGGAACTGCGCTCGGTCAACAGCCGCTATCTGGAACCCCATCTGCGCTTGCCGGAGTCGTTTCGCGACCTCGAAGGCGCCGTCCGCGAAGCCCTGCGCCAGGGCCTGTCGCGCGGCAAACTGGAATGCACCCTGCGTTTCACCGAGGAAAGCACCGGCAAGCCACTGCAAGTGGACCGCGAACGCGCCGCACAACTGGTCGCCGCGGCCGAAACCGTCGCCGGCCTGATCAAGAACCCGGCCGCGCTGAACCCGCTGGAAGTGCTGGCCTGGCCCGGCGTACTGGTCGCCGACGCCACCGACCCGCAGGCGTTGAACGCCGAGGCGCTGACCCTGTTCAATCAAGGCCTGAAAGACCTCAAGGCAGGTCGCGAGCGCGAAGGCGCAGAGCTGGCCCGCCTGATCAACGACCGTCTGACCTCCATCGAAGAAGACGTGGTGACCCTGCGCGAACTGGTTCCGCAGATGCTCGCCACCCAGCGCCAGAAAGTCCTCGACCGCTTCGCCGACATGAAGGCCGAGATGGATCCGCAGCGCCTGGAACAGGAAATGGTCATGCTCGCGCAAAAGAGCGACGTGGCCGAAGAACTGGATCGCCTGAGCACCCACATCATCGAAGTTCGCCGGGTGCTGAAATCCGGCGGTGCCGCCGGTCGGCGCCTGGACTTCCTGATGCAGGAACTCAACCGCGAAGCCAACACACTGGGCTCCAAGGCCTTCGACCCGCGCAGCACCCAGGCGGCGGTCAACCTCAAGGTGTTGATCGAACAGATGCGCGAACAAGTGCAGAATATTGAGTAAGGCTACCCCGACATGACCCACAGCACCGGCACCCTGTACATCATTTCCGCCCCTTCGGGCGCGGGCAAGAGCAGTCTGGTCAAGGCCCTGACCGACACCAACCCGGAGATTCGCGTTTCGATTTCCCACACCACCCGCGCCATGCGCCCGGGCGAAGTGGACGGCGTGAACTATCACTTCGTGACCCGCGAAGAGTTCGTGAAGATGGGTGAGCACGGCGACTTCCTGGAACGCGCCGAAGTCTTCGGCAACTTCTACGGCACCTCGCAAAGCCGCCTGCAGCAGACCCTGGACGAAGGTCACGACCTGATTCTGGAAATCGACTGGCAAGGCGCCGAGCAAGTGCGCAAGCTGATGCCGCAGGCCCGTTCGATCTTCATCCTGCCGCCATCGGCGCAGGCCCTGCACCAGCGTCTGACCAACCGTGGCCAGGACAGCGACGAGATCATCGACGGCCGCATGCGTGAAGCGGTCAGCGAGATGAGCCACTATGTCGACTACGACTACCTGATCATCAACGACGATTTCGCTCACGCGCTGGACGATTTGAAAGCAATTTTCCGCGCCAATCAGCTACAACAGAAACGCCAACAAGTGCGTTTCGGCAAATTGCTGGCTGAATTGCTGGGCTGAAACAGCACTTCCCAAAACCGCTGCAAGGGCTTTACATTGGTACTTGCAGCGCGTTGAAGAGTCTGGTCAAAAAATCAGCGCTTCCCTAATCGCTGGTGATTTTTTAAACTGTTGAGTCCGCTCGCCCAACCGGGCAGCGCGCATATTGCATTCGCTCCGAGGAATACCATGGCCCGCGTAACCGTTGAAGACTGCCTAGAACACGTGGAAAACCGCTTTGAGCTGGTCATGCTCTCTACCAAGCGTGCCCGTCAACTGGCCACCGGCGGCAAAGAGCCCCTGGTTCAGTGGGAAAACGACAAACCGACCGTAGTTGCGCTGCGTGAAATCGCTGAAGGCCTGATGAGCTACGAGTTCATCGCCGAGCAGGATATCGTCCACGAAGACCCGGTGTTCGCTGCGTTCGAGGACGAGTCCAACGAGGCCGTCTAAGCCTATGCCTGGTCGACGTAGCACGGCGCGGGATCACAGCTTGCGGCAGGAGTCATCATGCCGAGCATAGACGCCCTCGCCGATCGCTTATCGGCCTACCTTGGCAAGGATCAGGTCAACCTGGTCCGCCGAGCGTATTTCTACGCCGAACAAGCCCACGACGGCCAACGCCGGCGCAGCGGCGAGGCGTACGTCACGCATCCTCTTGCGGTGGCGAACATTCTTGCCGACATGCACATGGACCATCAGAGCCTGATGGCTGCGATGCTGCATGACGTGATCGAAGACACCGGAATTGCCAAAGAAGCGCTGCAAGCGCAGTTCGGTGAAACCGTGGCCGAACTGGTCGACGGGGTCAGCAAACTGACCCAGATGAACTTCGAGACCAAGGCCGAAGCCCAGGCTGAAAACTTCCAGAAAATGGCCATGGCCATGGCACGCGACATTCGCGTGATCCTGGTCAAACTCGCCGACCGCCTGCACAACATGCGCACGCTGGAAGTGCTGTCCGGCGAAAAACGCCGGCGCATCGCCAAGGAAACCCTCGAGATCTACGCACCCATCGCCAACCGTTTGGGCATGCACGCGATCCGCATCGAGTTCGAAGACCTCGGTTTCAAGGCCATGCACCCGATGCGTTCCGCGCGGATCTACCAGGCCGTCAAACGCGCCCGGGGCAATCGCAAGGAAATCGTCAACAAGATCGAAGAATCCCTTGGCCATTGCCTCGCCATCGACGGCATTCAGGGCGAAGTCAGCGGTCGCCAGAAACACCTCTACGGCATCTACAAGAAAATGCGCGGCAAGCGTCGGGCCTTCAACGAGATCATGGACGTCTACGCGTTCCGGATCATCGTCGACAAGGTCGATACCTGCTACCGCGTGCTGGGTGCTGTGCACAATTTGTACAAACCGTTGCCGGGACGCTTCAAGGATTACATCGCGATCCCCAAGGCCAACGGCTATCAGTCGTTGCACACCACCCTTTTCGGCATGCACGGTGTTCCGATCGAGATCCAGATCCGCACGCGCGAAATGGAAGAGATGGCCAACAACGGCATCGCCGCTCACTGGCTGTATAAGTCCAGCGGTGACGAACAGCCGAAAGGCACCCATGCCCGCGCCCGTCAGTGGGTCAAGGGCGTGCTGGAAATGCAGCAACGTGCCGGCAACTCGCTGGAATTCATCGAGAGCGTGAAGATCGACCTGTTCCCGGACGAGGTCTACGTGTTCACTCCCAAAGGCCGGATCATGGAGCTGCCGAAAGGCTCCACGGCGGTCGACTTTGCCTACGCGGTGCACACCGACGTCGGTAACAGCTGCATCGCCTGCCGGATCAACCGTCGTCTCGCGCCGCTGTCCGAACCGCTGCAAAGCGGCTCCACGGTCGAGATCGTCAGCGCTCCCGGCGCGCGGCCGAACCCGGCCTGGCTCAACTTCGTGGTCACCGGCAAGGCGCGAACCCACATCCGCCATGCGCTGAAACTGCAACGCCGCTCCGAATCCATCAGCCTTGGCGAACGCCTGCTGAACAAGGTGCTCAACGGTTTCGACAGCGCGCTGGAACAGATTCCGGCCGAGCGCGTGAAGGCGATGCTCACCGAGTACCGCCTCGAACTGATCGAGGACTTGCTGGAAGACATCGGCCTGGGCAACCGCATGGCCTACGTCGTGGCACGCCGCCTGCTCGGCGAAGGCGAGCAATTGCCAAGTCCGGAAGGTCCTCTGGCGATTCGCGGCACCGAAGGTCTGGTTCTCAGCTACGCCAAATGTTGCACGCCGATCCCGGGTGACCCGATTGTCGGTCACCTGTCGGCAGGCAAAGGCATGGTCGTGCACCTGGACAACTGCCGCAACATCAGCGAAATCCGCCACAACCCGGAAAAATGCATCCAGCTCTCGTGGGCCAAAGATGTCACCGGCGAATTCAACGTCGAACTGCGCGTCGAGCTGGAGCACCAGCGCGGCCTGATCGCGCTGCTGGCCAGCAGCGTCAACGCAGCCGACGGCAATATCGAGAAAATCAGCATGGACGAACGCGATGGCCGCATCAGCGTCGTCCAACTGGTGGTCAGCGTCCACGACCGTGTGCACCTGGCCCGCGTGATCAAGAAACTGCGCGCGCTGACCGGGGTGATCCGCATCACCCGCATGCGTGCCTGAGCCCACCATTACAAGGAGTCATACATGACCAAGACCGTTATCACCAGCGACAAGGCCCCGGCCGCCATCGGCACTTACTCCCAGGCGATCAAGGCTGGCAACACTGTCTACATGTCGGGCCAGATCCCGCTGGACCCGAAAACCATGGAACTGGTCGAAGGCTTCGAAGCCCAGACCGTCCAGGTATTCGAGAACCTGAAAGCCGTGGCCGAAGCCGCCGGCGGTTCGTTCAAGGACATCGTCAAGCTGAACATCTTCCTCACCGACCTGAGCCACTTCGCCAAGGTCAACGAGATCATGGGCAAGTACTTCGACCAGCCGTACCCGGCGCGCGCCGCCATCGGCGTTGCTGCCCTGCCAAAGGGTTCGCAGGTTGAAATGGATGCCATTCTGGTCATCGAGTAATGCGTACGGCGCGGCCCTTCAGGTCGCGCCGACTGCTCTGCGGTAAAGAAAAGGTTTTGAAAGGATTCCACCATGCGCAAAGCGCTTGCTCTCTCGCTGCTCGCCATTTTCCTCGGCGGTTGCGCCAGCAACCCTGCCGACCGTGACATCAGCGGCACCTGGATCAATCAGGTCGCCATCGATGCCGCCGCCAAGGGCGGCCCCCTGCGTGAAGCGCTTCAGGCCTATGGCCCGAACCTGGAATGGGACATCAACACCAAGGCCGGACAGGCCCGCTATACCAACGGTTTCGAGAACGTCGAAGGACGGCTGCTGGGCGAACAGTCCGGCGCCTGGAAAGTCGACTTCTACGGCAGCTCCGGCAGCGAGCTGAAACGTGACGGCGGCCAGTTGCATCAGGCTGCCAGCGAAAACGAACCACAGCAGCTCTTCGACCGCGCCCAGATCCCCGTGCCGGAAGGCGCCCCGATCGGTGCCAGTTTCGAACGCGCACTGTACGCGGCCTATCTGGGTGGCAACTGGAAGATCGCCAGCGGCCAGGGCGAAGGCGCCACTGTGCAATTCCAGGCCGACGGACAAGTCTCGGGCCTGCCTGGTGCCGACCGTTATGCCTTGTGTCTGGCGGGCGACTGCGCATCGATGAGCAGCGGCAACGACAGCATGTGGCTGCAACAGAACGGTCAGGGCAATAACTGGATCTTCGTTCGCAAGGGCAAGGAACTGGAAATCCTGCAGGCCGTAAACACGGCCCTGGCGGACGAACAACCGCAGTTCAGCCCCGGCGAACGCAAGTGGTTGCTCGAGAAGCAGTGATCTGCGCTTGAAATAGAAACAAAAGCGGCGGGAGCAAACATTTGCTCCCGCCGTCGTTTTCAGCGTTCGAAAGTCAGCAACGCCCCTCAAGAATCGCGGCATACCCCTCGCGATAACTCGGATACGTCGGCACCCAGCCCAATGCCTTCGCCCGGGCATTGCTGCAACGTTTGCTGCCGGTTCGACGCACGCTCTCGTCTTCCGACCATTCGGTGACACCCAGATACTCGCGCAACCACGCCACCACTTCCGCCAGCGGTGCCGGCGCATCGTCCACGCCGATGTAGACGTCATCCAGCGCCACACCCTTGCGATCCGCCTCCAGCAGAAACGCCATCAGGCCCGCCGCGTCATCGGCATGGATGCGATTGCCATACAGCGGCGGATCGACCGCCACGCGATAACCCCGACGTACCTGGGTCAGCAGCCACTCACGGCCGGGGCCGTAAATGCCGGTCAGGCGCACGACGCTCGCCGGGATGCCGTTGTTCAGCGCGATTTGCTCGGCCTCCAGCATCAATCGACCGGAATACCCCGCAGCCACGGTTTCGGAGGTTTCATCCACCCATTCTCCGTCCTGCTGCCCATAAACACTGCTGCTGGAAACGAACAGCAGTCGATCCGGCACCTGTCCGTAATCGTCCAGCCATCCCAGCACATGCTGCAAACCCTGCACATAAGCCGCGCGGTAACCGGCTTCATCGTGCTCGGTCGCAGCCGCGCAATACACCAGGTAATCCACGGCACCAACCGGCCAGGTCTCGGGGCAATCTTCATTGAACAAGTCACCGGCCACACCGATGACGCCTTCCGGCAAACGCGAAACATCCCGGCGCAGGCCATACACCTGAAAGCCTGCGGCCAGTAATTGCCTGGCCAGACGGCTGCCGACATCACCGCAACCGGCGATCAAAACAGAGGGCGCGGACATCAAAAATCTCCCATCGGAAAGCGACAGACTAGCCTCGGCAAGGGACGAGCGGCTAGCAATGAAGGAAAAAAAGCAACTCTATTACTTTTGTTAACAAGAATTACTTGCAATAATGCACGCCACTTTTGTTCTCGGCCTCACGAGGCCTGGAAGAGCATTACCGTTTTTCTATCTCAGGTCCGGCCAGCATGACACGCAATCAAATCCCCGCTTCGCCAACCAAACGACCTCGCGCCTGGAGCGCCGTGGCTGCCCTGCTGCTCAGCCTGATGCTGGCGCCAGTCGCCGCATTCGCTGACGCACAAGCCCCGGCCGCGCCAGCCGCCACTGAGCAAAGCGCTCCAGCCGCCGCACCTGCTGCGACCGACCCGGTGCAGGCCGTAGACGCCAGCGCCGCCGATGCGCCGGAAGTCCTCGAAGCCGACAACACCCTGGGCATGGCCCACGACCTGTCGCCATGGGGCATGTACCAGAACGCCGACGTCATCGTTAAAGCCGTGATGATCGGCCTGGCCATCGCCTCGATCATCACCTGGACCATCTGGATCGCCAAGGGCTTCGAGTTGATGGGCGCCAAACGCCGTCTGCGTGGCGAAATCGCTGCCCTGAAGAAAGCCACCACCCTTAAAGAAGCCAGCGCCACCGCGGCGAAGGAAGGCACCCTCGCCAACCTGCTGGTCCACGACGCCCTCGAAGAGATGCGCCTGTCGGTCAACTCCCGCGAGAAAGAAGGTATCAAGGAACGCGTCAGCTTCCGCCTCGAGCGTCTGGTAGCTGCCTGTGGCCGCAACATGAGCAGCGGCACCGGCGTACTCGCCACCATCGGTTCCACCGCGCCGTTCGTCGGCCTGTTCGGTACCGTGTGGGGCATCATGAACAGCTTCATCGGCATCGCCAAAACCCAGACCACCAACCTCGCCGTCGTGGCGCCAGGCATCGCAGAAGCGCTGCTGGCCACCGCACTGGGTCTGGTCGCTGCGATCCCGGCGGTTGTGATCTACAACGTATTCGCCCGCTCCATCGCCGGTTACAAGGCTCAGGTGTCCGATGCGTCGGCAGAAGTCCTGCTGCTGGTCAGCCGCGAACTCGACCACCAGCCTGAGCGCAGCAGCTCGCAACCGCACATGGTGAAAGTGGGGTAATCGGCCATGGGCCTGCATTTGAAAGAAGGCGCAGACGACGATCTGGCCGAGAACCACGAAATCAACGTCACGCCGTTCATCGACGTGATGCTGGTGCTGTTGATCATCTTCATGGTGGCGGCTCCGCTGGCCACCGTGGACATCAAGGTCGACCTGCCCGCCTCCACCGCCAAACCGGCGCCGCGGCCAGAGAAACCGGTGTTCCTCAGCGTGAAGGCTGACCAGCGCCTGTACATCGGTGACGACGAAGTCAAAGCCGAAACCCTCGGCGCCGTGCTCGACGCCAGGACCCATGGCAAGAAAGACACCACCATCTTCTTCCAGGCCGACAAAGGAGTGGATTACGGCGACCTGATGAGCGTGATGGACAACCTGCGTAGCGCCGGTTACCTGAAGGTTGGTCTGGTCGGGCTCGAGAGCGCAGTCAAGAAATGATCACGACGCGCCATAAGCTGACGCGTTACAGCGGTAGCCTGGCCGTGGTGCTGGGCGTTCATGCGCTGGCCATCGCGCTGGCGCTGAACTGGACCGCTCGCCCGCCCATCGAATTGCCGCCGCAGGCAATGATGGTCGAGCTGGCACCGGTTCCGGCCCCGCCACCGCCTGCACCGCCGAAAGTCGTCACGCCACCGCAGCCACCGGCTCCGGTCGAAGAACTGCCGATCCCGAAACTGGCCGAAGCCCCAAAGGCAGAGATTGCCGTACCCAAGCCGAAGCCAAAACCCAAGCCAAAGCCGCAACCGCCAAAACCGGTTGAGAAGAAACCGGAGCCAGTGAAGGAAAAACCTTCCGAGGAAAAACCGGCGGAACCTCAGCAGACCCAGGCACCGACGGAGAAATCCGCCCAGCCGGCACCGGGCCCGTCGCCAGCACAAATGGCGGCCAAGGCCAGCTGGCAAGGCACCCTGCTTGCGCATTTGCAGAAGTACAAGAAGTACCCGGCAAGCGCACAGGCACGCGGCAAGGAAGGCTTGAACCGGCTGCGTTTCGTGGTGGACGGCGAAGGCAATGTGCTGTCGTTCGAACTGGTGGGCCGCTCCGGCAACGCCGATCTGGACCGGGCCACCCTGGACATGATCCGCCGCGCCCAACCGCTGCCCAAGCCACCGGCCGACATGTTGACCAATGGCTCGATCGAAATTGTTGCGCCGTTTGTTTACTCGCTGGAACGTCGCCGCTGATCTGCACCGGCAGAACACGGCTCGATCCCGCCAGAAAGGCACCGAAAGGTGCCTTTCTCATATCTGCCAACGGCAAACCGGCATTGCCCGGTGTCGCATTCATCACTCAGTCTGATAACGTGCGCCTATCGATCGCAGCCGGTATGCTTGGCCCGCATCTTCATGGACGCTTGCTATGACCCTCACAGAATTACGCTACATCGTTACCCTCGCCCAAGAGCAGCATTTCGGCCACGCGGCCGAGCGTTGCCACGTCAGCCAGCCGACCCTGTCGGTGGGCGTGAAAAAGCTTGAAGACGAACTCGGTGTGCTGATTTTCGAGCGCAGCAAAAGCGCCGTGCGCCTGACCCCGGTCGGCGAAGGCATCGTCGCCCAGGCGCAGAAAGTGCTGGAGCAGGCCCAAGGCATCCGCGAACTGGCCCAGGCCGGCAAGAACCAGCTGACCGCCCCGCTGAAAGTCGGCGCGATCTACACCGTCGGCCCGTACCTGTTCCCGCACCTGATTCCACAACTGCACCGGGTCGCCCCGCAGATGCCGTTGTACATCGAAGAAAACTTCACCCACGTGCTGCGCGACAAACTGCGCAACGGCGAGCTGGACGCGATCATCATCGCCCTGCCCTTCAACGAAGCCGACGTGCTGACCCTGCAACTCTACGACGAACCGTTCTACGTCCTGATGCCGGCCCAGCACCCGTGGACGCAAAAAGAATCCATCGACGCCGCCCTGCTCAACGACAAGAGCCTGCTGCTGCTCGGCGAGGGTCACTGCTTCCGCGATCAGGTGCTGGAAGCCTGCCCGACCCTGACCAAGGGCAACGACGGCGCCAAGCACACCACGGTCGAATCCAGCTCGCTGGAAACCATTCGCCACATGGTCGCGTCCGGCCTGGGCATCTCGATCCTGCCACTGTCGGCGGTGGACAGCCATCACTACGCTCCGGGCGTGATCGAAGTGCGTCCGTTGTCGGCACCGGTGCCATTCCGCACCGTGGCCATCGCCTGGCGCGCCAGCTTCCCGCGGCCGAAAGCCATCGAGATCCTCGCCGACTCCATTCGCCTGTGCTCGGTCGCCAAACCCGCCGCGCCGGTCACGGCCGGTTAAGCCAGCATCATGACGGAGCTGTCGCAGGTCTCGGTCACCGCACTCAAGGGTGTCGGCGAGGCCATGGCCGAGAAATTGGCCAAGGTCGGCCTGGAAAACCTCCAGGACGTGCTGTTCCACCTGCCGCTGCGTTATCAGGATCGCACCCGCGTGGTGCCGATCGGCGCGTTGCGGCCGGGACAGGACGCCGTGGTCGAAGGCACCGTCAGCGGCGCCGACGTGGTCATGGGCCGACGCCGCAGCCTCGTCGTGCGCTTGCAGGACGGCACCGGCGGACTGAGCCTGCGCTTCTACCACTTCAGCAACGCACAGAAAGAAGGCCTCAAGCGCGGCACGCGGATTCGCTGCTACGGCGAAGCCCGGCCCGGCGCCTCGGGGCTGGAGATCTACCACCCGGAATACCGCGCCATCAACGGCGACGAGCCGCCGCCGGTGGATGAAACCCTGACTCCGGTCTACCCGCTGACCGAAGGCCTTACCCAGGCGCGCCTGCGCCAGTTGTGCATGCAGACGCTGACCCTGCTCAAGCCGGCCACCCTGCCCGATTGGCTGCCGACCGAACTGGCCCGCGACTACCAACTGGCGCCGCTGGCCGATGCGATCCGCTACCTGCACAACCCGCCCGCCGATGCCGACGTCGACGAACTCGCCCTCGGTCATCACTGGGCCCAGCATCGTCTGGCCTTCGAAGAGTTGCTGACTCACCAGCTATCGCAGCAGCGCCTGCGCGAAAGCATGCGTTCCCTGCGCGCGCCAGCGATGCCGAAAGCCACCAAGCTGCCCGCGCAATACCTGGCCAACCTCGGCTTCAATCCGACCGGCGCTCAGCAACGGGTCGGCAACGAAATCGCCTACGACCTCAGCCAGCACGAACCGATGCTGCGGCTGATTCAGGGCGACGTCGGTGCGGGCAAAACCGTGGTCGCCGCCCTCGCAGCGCTGCAAGCACTGGAAGCGGGTTATCAGGTCGCACTGATGGCGCCGACCGAGATCCTTGCCGAGCAACACTTCATCACCTTCAAGCGCTGGCTCGAGCCGCTGGGCATCGACGTGGCATGGCTGGCCGGCAAGCTCAAGGGCAAGAACCGCGTGGCCGCGCTGGAACAGATCGCCAGCGGCACGCCGATGGTGGTCGGCACCCACGCGCTGTTCCAGGACGAAGTGCAGTTCAAGAATCTGGCGCTGGTGATCATCGACGAACAACACCGCTTCGGCGTACAGCAACGTCTGGCGCTGCGGCAGAAAGGCGTCGGCGGGCGCATGTGTCCGCATCAACTGATCATGACCGCCACGCCGATTCCGCGGACGCTGGCGATGAGCGCCTACGCCGACCTCGACACCTCGATCCTCGACGAACTGCCGCCCGGCCGAACCCCGGTCAACACCGTGCTGGTCACCGACACCCGTCGCGTCGAAGTCATCGAACGGGTGCGCAGCGCCTGCGCCGAGGGCCGTCAGGCCTATTGGGTGTGCACGCTGATCGAAGAGTCCGAAGAGCTGACCTGCCAGGCCGCCGAAACCACTTTCGAGGACCTCACCGCCGCCCTCGGCGAGCTGAAGGTCGGGCTGATCCACGGCCGCATGAAGCCTGCCGAGAAAGCCGCCGTCATGGCCGAGTTCAAGGCCGGCAACCTGCAACTGCTGGTCGCCACCACCGTGATCGAAGTCGGCGTCGACGTACCCAACGCCAGCCTGATGATCATCGAAAACCCCGAGCGCCTCGGCCTTGCGCAACTGCACCAGTTGCGTGGCCGTGTCGGCCGGGGCAGCGCGGTCAGCCATTGCGTGCTGCTCTACCATCCGCCGCTGTCACAGATCGGCCGTCAGCGCCTGGGCATCATGCGCGAGACCAACGACGGTTTCGTCATCGCCGAAAAAGACCTCGAACTGCGCGGCCCCGGCGAAATGCTCGGCACCCGCCAGACCGGCCTGCTGCAATTCAAGGTCGCCGACCTGATGCGCGACGCCGATCTGCTGCCCGCCGTGCGCGATGCCGCCCAGGCCTTGCTCGAACGCTGGCCCACCCATGTCAGCCCGTTGCTCGACCGCTGGCTGCGACACGGGCAGCAATACGGCCAAGTGTGAGCACTGTCGCAGTTTCTCAAAGCTCGTTCCAACCAAGCTGGTTATACTCCAGCAATTGTTTCAAAAACGGATACAGACCATGACCGAAGCTGCTCTCGCCCCCGAATCCCCGCACGCTCCGTCTGTTATTCGGCTGCTGCTCAACAAGCTGGGCGTCGCCTACGAAGAAGTGCTCGACCACCACGGCCTCAACGCCTCGCGCAAAGTGCAGGCCGTGTTGCTGGACGACGCGGTCGGTGCGCTGATGGTGCTGTTTCCACAGAGCCAGTTGCTGGATCTCAACCGCCTCGCCGAGCTGACAGGCCGTCGCCTGACCGCCGTGTCCACCGAGCGCCTGGAAAAGATGCTCGGCAAACACAGCCTGAGCCTGCTGCCAGGACTGCCGGCGCTGACCAGCTCGCCGTGCCTCTACGAAGAAAGCCTGCTGCGCGAGCCGAAGTTGCTGATCAACTCCGGCGAGCCGGGCCTGCTGCTGGAAATCGCCAGCGAAGATTTCAAGACCATGCTGACCAAGGCCAGCGCCGCCAACTTCGGCGAAGCCCTGAGCAGCATCCGCCCGAACCTCGACCGCCCGGACGATGACCGCGAGGAAATCACCCAGGCCGTGCAGGCGTTCACCGCGCGGCGCATCCAGCAACGTCTGGAAGCGACCATCGAGATTCCGCCGCTGGCCGAAACCGCACAAAAAATCATCAAGCTGCGCGTCGACCCGAACGCCACCATCGACGACATTACCGGCGTGGTCGAAACCGACCCGGCGCTGGCCGCACAAGTGGTGAGCTGGGCGGCGTCGCCGTACTACGCTTCGCCGGGCAAGATCCGTTCGGTGGAAGACGCAATCGTCCGCGTGCTGGGCTTCGATCTGGTGATCAACCTGGCGCTGGGCCTGGCCCTCGGCAAGACCCTGAGCCTGCCCAAAGACCACCCGCAACACACCACGCCGTACTGGCAGCAGTCGATCTACACCGCCGCCGTCATCGAAGGCCTGACCCGCGCCATGCCGCGCGCCCAGCGTCCGGAATCCGGCCTGACCTACCTCGCCGGCCTGCTGCACAACTTCGGCTACCTGCTGCTGGCCCACGTGTTCCCGCCGCACTTCTCGCTGATCTGCCGGCACCTAGAGGTCAACCCGCACCTGTGCCACAGCTACGTCGAGCAACACCTGCTGGGCATCAGCCGCGAACAGATCGGCTCCTGGCTGATGCGCTACTGGGACATGCCGGACGAACTGGCCACCGCCCTGCGCTTCCAGCACGACCCGAACTACGACGGCGCCTACGCCGAATACCCGAACCTCGTCTGCCTGGCCGTGCGCCTGCTGCGCAGTCGCGGGATTGGTTCCGGGCCGGATGAAGACATTCCGGATGCGTTGCTGGAGCGTGTTGGTTTGACTCGCGACAAGGCCAATGACGTGGTCAGCAAAGTGCTTGAGGCGGAAGTGTTGTTGCGTGAATTGGCTTCGCAGTTCAGCCAGGCTTAAAGCATTCTTCGGAACGTCAATCAGGGCCTGTTTTGATTGCAGATAGGGCCCTGGCTCCACAGATTTCGGTCACTTTGCCAGCAACGACAGCAAACAAGCGCCCTGCTATGATTTGACGGCAAACAGAGGGATTTCCGATGACCCAAACAGATGCTGTCAGCGTTGCTAGCGAAGTCCGCAAGCTCGCCAAAGACAACAAGGTTACGGCCAGACGTGACGGCATGAGTCGTATGGCTGTGGGGATTACCCGCTTGGCTGGCGATGTCGTCGAGCTGGATGGCATCGAACAGTTGCTCGTCAATCTCAAGAGAAAAGGCGTTCTGAGCAAATCTGAAATCCTGGCGCTCCAAGGGCGCTATCTTCAGGAAAGGCGTGCACAGAAACGCAGCGCATGACTTTCGATCGTTCGGCGACTTCGAAACGGCTGGATATCTTCAAAACTCGCTGCAACTGAAAGATCCCGTTGAAGTAAAAGAGTCAGAACATCTTTCGTTCGAATTGAGTATCGAAGAGGCGCTTGCCTATCTGGCCAAGAAAAAGCCGATCGATTACCAGAGTGTACTCAAGGTTCACGAGATCCTGTTCTCAGGCTTCTATCACTGGGCAGGAAAAGACCGGAACGAGCTCGTCCCCCATCTGGCAGTCTTCAAGGGCTCTCTCGACGACCCTCGTAGCACAGTCTTCGAGCGCCCGGCCTCCATCAAAATGTCTGTCGACTATGCGCTCAAGCTCGCAGCAGACAAGAAACGCTTCAGGGACCATCCCGGCGGAGTGATGGGCCAACTGGCTTTCGCACACCCCTTCCTGGACGGCAATGGACGCGCGATTCTATTGGTCTTCATGGAGCTCTGTTATCGAGCCGGGTTCGCCATCGACTGGTCAAGAACAAGCAAAGACGACTACTTGCGGGCACTCAGCGACGAGATCCGAGAGCCGCGCGAAAGGCATCTCGATAACTACCTCAACCCGTTCGTAGTCGATATATCCAGTCGTGACGAATGGCCAGAGACCATCAGTGGCATCAGAGGCCTGGATGGCCTGGACAAGGAAGACATCACTTACGAGAACCTGGACAACCCCCAAGTCCAGCAGATCTACAAGACATACCGGGCCCAGCCCCTGGACGCCGAGCCTCCCGAGCCCGAAAGCTGAAGAGGCAGGCCTGTCCCGACAAGCTCCCTGAAAGCCCTATGCCTTCGGCTTGGCCTTCCGCGGCTTCAAATACTTCATCAACCCCTGAAACCACATCACCAGCGCTGGATTGCCCTTGAGCTGGATCGACTTGTCCTGAATCCCCTGCATGAACGCCAGCTGCTTGTTCTTCGCCTGCATCGTGGCAAACCCGAACGCCGCGTCTTTAAAGGCAATCGCAAACGCCGGCTCCGCCACCACCCCGGACTTGCTGGTAATGCGCTGGCCCTTCACCACAAAATGCCGCGCCACTTTCCCGTCCAGAGTCTGTAGCTGAAACACCAGATCCTTGTCACCCAACTGCTGCTGGAACGCAGGATTTGTCCGACTGGCCTTACCCATCAACAGACCCAGCATCCACAGAAGAAAACGAAATTTCATGTGCACAGCCTCAAAAGGAAAATGAACGGCCGGGGGAGTGTAAGGGATTCGGACGGATTCGCCACTATCTTGCATGGATAGAAGACGATGCATGGCTTTTCTCGCATGATGACTGCCAAGTCACGCTTATCTGATCGTTCCCAGGCTCTGCGTGGGAATGCATCCTGTGACGGTCCGCGTCACACCACCCCCCGTCCTACACCTGAAGAAACACATTCCTGTAGAAGCTGCGATCTTTTGATCCACTACCTCGCAGATCCTTGGGAAATGTCCTTCAAACTGCGGTGCTGTTCATGAACTAGGCAGGCTGGGACATCACCGATAGCCTCTGTGTGTCACCGCAAAATCGGTGACCGGATGTGCAAGTCCGAAAACCGGGGCAAATCTTTCCAACTCAAAAGGATTTACACCGATGATCGATCCAACCCTCACTGACGAAGAAGTTTCCCCCTACGAATTCCCAGACTCGAAGAAACTCCACGAAGCCGCCGAACGCGCCCTCGACCACCACTTCAAACCCAGAGCCTCACGCCCCAAACGCCTGGGCGGCCTGTTCGCCCTCTGCCCCAACGCCGACGCCGAAGCCCTCATGGCCAACGCCTCCGAAGACCTCCTGTCCATCAGCGCCATCGCCGCCAACCTGGCCGACGACCTCGACGGCCCCCGCCGCTCGATGGCGCTGGGCCTGAGCAGAATGGCGGACGGCGTGCGGTTGATGGTGGAAGGGACGCTCGATCACATTGAGTTTCGGGAGTATCAGGCCAAGCCGTAGCTGAATCACGGGCGGAAAAAAGGGGACGTTGAGTCCCCTTTCCTGAGCTTCGGTAGCCGCAACTAGCGAAAGTCCTCTGCGCTTTTTGGTCGCGACTCCAACCCAAGAAGCGCCGCCCGGTTTATGAAGGAATAACCTCCTGAGCCGCATCGCTGCCTGAATACAACTTTGTCCTCCTTGAGCACCGTCAGAAAACTTACAAAGGCCTGGCTGACGAGGTAGGTATACGCACCGCTTTTGAACTTGATGATGTTCAGGTTCACGCTGCCTTCCGACCCATCTACAACAAAGAATTTGCCCTTGGGTGGCGTAGCATTCTTCGGGTAGACCATCTCGATATTCCCCGGCACACCGTAGCGATACTGAACAGAACCGGCCGTGGGCTTGCTGTTTCCCCGCGCACAAACAGAAACCGTCTTGCCGCCCTCCAGCGGGCAGCTGAAGTAAATATCTTCGTCATCCGAGCACAACGTTCCATCCTGCCCGCCCTTCAACGGCGCCGTCTCCTGCGAAACGCGCTCCGGCGCTTTCGCGATATCAGCACAGTTGGACAGGCAAACCAGCTTCGAAAGATCCGGATCATCGCTTTCAGTGAACAGGTAAGTCGCTGAACCATCGCGGTTGCGGGCGTGATAAACGGGAACACTGACGGCCAGCCCTTTGGCCGACACCGGCACCTTGGTATCGCCGCCCGAGACGACCCAGCCTTCGGCCTCCCCGCATAACGCCTCCAAAGCGACTTCACTGAACGAGTCTTTCGTTGGCACGGCGAACGGCTTGGCATCACCTCGGCAGTCATAGCCATGCCAGTAGGGTCCGGTGTTCATATCAATGTCGATCGAGAAAACATAAGCGCCGTCGAGCACCACCTTGCCGCTGTCGTAGGTGAAAACCAGCCAACGACGCGACTTCGCCTGGGAGTAGTTTTCTTCCTGAAGGATGTAGCGCTCGCCATCTCGATACAGCCAGAAGTCACTCATCGCCCCTGCCGGCTCCGCCGTCTCGGATAGGCGCTGCCCGGAATGTGCGTCCACCAGAAAATTGTCCTGCAGCGCCAGCGCGCAGTCGCTGCCAACGTCCCTGCACGACGTGAGTGACGGGAACATTGGCCCCGCCACCGCAGAGAAAGAACACAGCAATAACGCGATCAAACCTAATCTTTTCAACTTGCCACCTGTTTCAAAGCGAGTAATCCATCACTTCTTCAAGCTGCCAGCATTGCCCACGAACAAACCGATACTCAACGCGATAAAGCGCACAAACATGTTCAATGTTTCATTCCCTGAATGACGGATCGCTCAACTGCGCGTTGAGGTATTTTCTGCGCCTTGCCGTCGGCGCTCATCGCGTCGCGGTACTGGCTGTAATAACGCTGCGCTTCGTCTTTGCGATCAAGGCGCCAGAGTGAATCGGCGATGTTCAACATCAACACTGTGCGTTTGCCGACGGCCTCAACGCCGCGATAGAACTTCAGTGCCAGCTCATCTTTGCCGCCCTCGGCCAAGTAAAAGCCAAGGTCGTTATAGGCCTGAACATTTTGCGCCGGGGGGTGACAAGCCATGTAAGACTCTGGACTTAAAAAGACCAGACCCCATTCGATGAACTCTGCGCGAGACTGCGCCAGTTCGTTACTTGAGACATGTTTCAGCAAGTCCTTTGGAGACCTCGTCTCCAGGGCGAGAGTGAGCACATCGCCGTCGCCTGTAACCCACTGATTGCCCTTCCACTGGCCGACACAAAAAGTGGCCGAACGATCAGCCAGCACACAACCGGTCTCCATGGAGATCACCGTGCAATGCTGTTGCGACCATAGCTTCTCTTCACCGTTTTCGTCCGACAACATGCCGAAGATCACCGGGTCGAGCAGCAAGGTTTTCTTGTCAGGACTGAGCATATTGGAGTGCCCATCGGCGCCAATATCGGCGCCAAAGAGCGGAAAGGTTTTCCCATTGGCGGTGAACCATGCAGTCGCCGAATCCACACCGGGCATCGTCCATTCTGTAGCCCGAAATGACACCGTGTTCCCGTTGACGCCGACTATTGGCGGGTCCTCGGCAAAGGCGCTCATAGCTCCGAACAGACAGCCGATCATCGATACCCACTTAAGGCTGCCCGCGAGAAGATACTGATTCATGGAAAATTCCCTTTTGCCGTTAACCGGCCTGTTGTTCAGCCAGGCACTTTGCGTAGCCATCGGCGAATTTGACATCGAATGACAGTTCCACCGGCTCTTCCAGTTCAGCCGAGGTGTTGAGCAGCAGCCGAGTGGCCGGGGTGTATTTGATCCAGCCGATAGTGCCGGTGCCGTCCGTATCAAAGAGCAACTGGGCTCGCACGGTTTCACCGTCGTCTTCATCAATCAGCAGGTTGACCTTGTCCTTGCCGACATAGCGAAACGGGAAGTTGCTGCTCCTGACCATTTCGGTGAGATAGCCGTAGCAACTCCCGGCTTCGGCACTTGCCGGAATGGCATAGGTGAGGGGCAACAGTAGAAGTGCATTCAGCATGGGCCGAATGGAAAAGCGGTTCATCCAATCATCCTTAATCCAACAACGGCGATCACAAGTCCTTGAACGTCAGCAGCCGGAACTCGTTGTTCACAAACTCGAAGTAGCGGGTCCTGTAGCGGATTTCCAGCTCATTACCCTGCGCGTCCTCTTCAGTATCGGCCGCAATGCCGGTAACAATGAGCAAACGGCTATCAGGCCGGTTCGACAGGCTTAACGCATTGCCGTCGTATGCATTCGGCAGTCCGCCGACAACCTCCCCCGTACGCGCATCCAGCACTTCGCCGCAAATGGCACTGCCACCACAACCGACTCTGTACAGGATGTAGTGGCCGGCAAAGTTGACCTTGCCTTTGAGCGCATGCGCACGAGCCTTATCCATCATCGAGTTGCTGTGTTCTTGCAGCACCGGTTCGTGATTGGTGCCGGTGAACACTGGGGTGACAATGTAATCCTTGAAGGTTGGGTTGGCGGCGTAAGCCACGGACGTGGCAATGACTAAGAGACTGCCGAGTAGAATTGAATACTCTTTCACAATGCAACTCCTTAACAGACTGCCATTTTTAACGTAGCCTCTGAGGGATAAAATAATGTGAATAGGCGGGTAGCATTTTAACGCTGAGGCTAATTTTGCCGCGCCTCCCCGTTACTGCAGAGCTTAATCTCAACCAGATAAATCAAAAGGAGCGGACCAAGCTAAAGCTAGATCCGTCCACTTTGATTATCTATTTTTTAAAAATAAATATCACTTATCCTGCAAACTAAAATATTTCTTAATACTCGCAGCGTCCTTATAGCCACATACCACGTTAATTCCAGAAACCAGGTCTTTTCCATCCTTGCAGTTTTGCAAGGCCGGATCGGATGAATCACCTGTGAAATAGAGCAAAGAGGCACTTTCACCCTCGACCCTTATCGGAAGTTCCATAACTGAATATGTAAACCCATCAAACGCGGTATCAGACAACCTTGTCTTAGTCAGAACATACATGGATTTACCGGCTCGTTCCGGAGATTTCCAATCATAGAAAAATACGGAAGCAATTTGGTCACCCTCGACCTTCCAAACATATTTAAAGAAAGTCTTATTCGAACCAATTGGAGCATAATATATCTCCGCATCCGCGACATATTCTCCATTAGCCTTTTCTCTAAGGCTATTTTTTAAAAAGAACACCGCAATTTTTTTCTCTCCAACTGAAGCCACGACAGTAGGATGAAACTCACTAATTGTAGGCGCCGCATCAGCCTGCACATTAGACCCGACCAAACATAAAACCATTGCAAAAAAACAATGCAGCTTAGACATCTTCAAAAATTTTTTCAATTTTATATATCCTTTTAAAATGCTCTCGACGCTTATCATAACTATCAGTATCTCTGTTAATAATCCGAGTAACGGCATCCACATTCTCGGCCGCATCCCCCTTATCTGCCTCTACAAAAATATCATTTTTAAGCCAGAAATAAACACCCGAACGAACAGAATACTTAAACTGCATATGCAAGATATCCGGCTGCCCCACAAAGTCAACTTCCTCACCCCAGAATGTTTTATGATAGTCTTTAAAGGCTTGATAGTTTGCTTTACCCGTTAAGTGCTTCAGACCTCGCCCACGATATTTCCAACCCTCACCAGAGGCGATGTTTCCGTTCCCTAACTTCCCGCCATATGCCCGATTGGCAATCGCAACCTGATTTTCGTGAGATACGTATTTAGTAGGGCCTGGATAACCATAAGTCGTTGCTTCGTCGGGGTGATCCCTAAAATACTTAAAGGTGCCCTTTAGACCGGGAACTCCATAGGTAAAGTCTTCTACCACCGCGCACTTAGAGCCAATTTCCTGCCTTACCTGAGCAAAAAAGTGACTTAACCTCAACGGAGTATCTAGCTTATATTTCTCACAATTCTCATTTAGTTGGGAAGCAACTTCTGCCAACAGATCATCCTGCTCTGTGGAGTTTTTTATTCCATCAAATACCTTCTTCAACATCTCCACGGTAATTTTTATTTTTCCGCGACCACCAATCTGATTTCCGAGAAACGCAACTGGGTGAAAATGCCATATCAAATCGGTACTGATGGCAGCCTTTTCTTTCAGATCATCCCAAAACACATAGCTGCTGATCCTTTCCTTTTCATGCTGCAGTGTCTTCGGTGCATGCTCAAGCTCTGTATCGAGCCGGCTCCATTTGGGAGCATCTGCTTTCGCTTTCCACTCGGTCGGATGATGGGCCACCAGCCTGGACCATTGCGAGCGCGTGTCTGGGTTTTTCAAAGCCTCGGCCAACTCGGTCGGATCGACGTCCCCGCTCTTGTCTTTATCGATCTTCGCAAACAGATCCTGAAAGAACGCAGGCATGTCTTTCGGATCGAGAAACCCGTCCGCTGTCGCATTGGTTTCTTCGACGATCTGAAACCCCAGTTTTTCCCAATCATGCTGAGTGATGATTTGTGCACCGGCTTTCTTGACCAGGCCGTTGACCGCCTGAGCATTGTCAGTGACGGTCACATCGTAGTAATCGTCGGTGCCCACTTTAATGACCGGAGTCTTGTTCAAATCAACCGCATGTTCCGTTTTCAGCACCGTACTATCCGTCGCAGGTGCTTTTTTCTTCAGCTCACCTCCAGCCGGCAAATACAGGTATTGCTTGCCGATCTTCAGCCCAGCCGTATTCTTGAGGAAGTCTTTTACATCGGCTTCGGCAGTAAATATCTCGACGTGTACTTGATACTTACTCGCTACACCACCATCTTCGCCGGTCAGATTTTCAGTCAATCCCAGATAGCCAATCGGATCTCCCGCCTTGATACCGGTACTTGCAGGTTCTACAGAATCGAAGCTACTCGGGATTACATCCCAGGCAACGTAGTCGTTTTCCACAATTGCCCAGAAGCTGGGAGGGAGGCTTCCCGCCCCTGCCAAACTACCACTGCTGGTACACTTCGCCATTCGGCGAATTGTCCCGGAAACATTGAGATTCAGAACCTCTTTGCTTTCAAACTCCACCGTACTATGAGGGGTAAGTTGCAGCGAGCCCATCTTGGCACCGGCGGCCTGTCCATTTTGGGGCGAGACCGGATCTTGATAAAGTTCCAATCTCTTCAATGCGGTTCCCTTCACCTTGCCTTGCCAATATTTGGGCTTTAAACGCTCCGGGATCGGGTCTGCCAGCCATATACGTGCGGGTTTGGAGTTTTTGTAGGGCTCTCCATCTTTCAAGTATGCGAACCAGACCTCTTTGCCAGCTTCGCGAACTTTATGGCCACTTTTTTTAACGCTACCTGACAGGATTTTCCCTTTCGCATAGGTAACGTTGCCTAAGTCCTTTTGATCCAATATCTCAAGTTTGGTCCCCGCAACGAGCTTTCCGACGTTCTGTATGCTGCTGGATTCAGGGAAATCGTCGTAAGCGTTGAAGTCACTTACTTTCATGGTCACTTTAGGCTTCGGAGTTTCTTCCTCAGTCAGTGGATAACGCTTGAAGGGCAGAAGGTGCATGTACAAGCTGTAGAAATTAAGCTTGTTTTGCTTGCCTTTATTCGGTCCTTCTTCTGGGTTTGGTGCAGATTTGTACTCATGTCGCACCAAACAAAACGAGTTGGAATACTTAAGTTTTTTCTCATTTTCGCCGAATGTGGACTCTAAATAATCCTCGTTAAGACGATAGGCGACAACCTCGCCGTCCGCCATGCAGCGGATCGGTTCGTTCAAGATGCATTGAGGTGCACTGGCATTACTAATGTGAATACCACCATGCCAGAAGTTATTACTGCCCAGAAGATAGTGGCCCGACGTTTCATTTTCTAACGCTTTATATATTTCGTCGGCGCTCTCGAATTGCTTCCCGTCCGCCTTTCTGAATGGATATTGAAAACTCATCAGCGGTGACCCTGTAGGAGCAGGGGGTGCTGCTGGCGCGGGAGCAGGCGTTGGTTGCGCACCGGTCCTGTACTCCGCTTTCGGCCGGAGGTACTTGTTCGGCATCGGCCAGTAGCCGCTACCCGCACCGTACTTTGCGGACTTTGGCCCGGTCGAACTCTGTGAGCCGAAAAAATTCCCCTTGACCCGGTTAGCGTCCATGTCCTCGATCACACCGGTATGGTGCATTCCTGTCCATAGCGCGATATCACCCGGCTGAACGCTGTCGAGGGCAATGAACTCGAAATGCGTGGTGTCTGTCGCAAGTTGACTTGTAGTGCGGTAAGGGATGTCATACCCCGCATCACGGAGCATTAGATTTAGTAAGTGGGAACAATCAATTTCCTTCCGACCATTACCATCTTCGTCCGCAGATCCGCCCTTACCATAACCGTATTCAAATCCGCTATAAGGGTATTTCGCGCGCTGTTCAAGTAGACCTGTGCTCATCGATAGCATCCTGCTTTAAAGGCAATGAATTGAATTATTTGCGGCAATGCCTTGGGTACGTAGTCGTTCGACGCCTCTAGCACCTGCCTCATTGCCTTTCTTGTCGGCCTCCTGATAACACGCCATTGCCCGGACCAAATCACTAGGGATGATTGCGCCGGTTTCATAGGCGCCGCCTAGTTGAATCAGTGCATCCGGGGAACCGAGCTGGGCAGATGTAACGAGAGCGCTCAATGATTTTTCTGGACTGACACAGGCTCGCGTTTCTTCGTAATTGCCTTCGTCGCAATAGAATTCGGCAAGGGCGATCCCTGCCTCAGGTACGCTCTTGGCGGCTGACTCCAGAAGCTGAAGAATCTTGGCATTTTCCAACCGCGGCGCTTGACCTGAAAGACTGATACCCGCTGCTGCGAAAGCCGCCTCCGGGGAGCCTTGGTCTGCCCCATGCAAATAACTGTTCAGAGCAGAAATGTACAACTGGCTGGAAGAGGAGGATTCGGTATCGATAGCCAGTTGGTTATACATCACCCCTCTTTTTAGTGCGCGCTCAGCCGGTGAAGCCTTTAACTTCGGGTATTGAGCATCAAGTGCAGACTCAAGCGACCAATCTTCAGCACGGGTCAATACCCAACAGTCGTTATGTTTGAAAGTGAAGATCTTAAGCACCTCACCGCTTGAATCGCGAACAATCACATTGTTCGGCAGCTGGACTTGCATGCTCAGCCCAGACTTCGCGGTGTTGTCAGGAGCAAGCATCACCAGCGATTGAAGGTCCAACACCCTCGACTTTCGCTCCACCACTCGCGGCTTTGAATCGGTGGCCACCACCGTTTGTTCGATCACGGGTGAGGCGATAAACGCTTGCTGCACGTCGGAGTTGGATGAGAACTCTTTTACGAAATCTGCGAAGTTGTCGCTCGGGCATTGCAAAGTGCTCGATTGTGCCGCAAAGGCGTCTGAACAAAACCCAAACGCCAAAAGCACCAGACATTGCAGCTTGAATTGACGCACTCGATTGTTCTTTGTCATCACGAACTCATCACTCAGAAAACACAAAAAAAGCCTTCGGCTTAACCTTCTCAGGCGGCGCATTCAACAACGCTTGATCCATCAAACTCCCGGCCTTGTCCTTATCCGCCGCCCCCGGCAGCACCGGCGGTTTAATCCCGATCCCGGTGCCACTTCCCGCCGACCCGCCAGCATTAATCTTCACCACCGGCCCAACCACCGTCACACCACCGCCATCGAGCTTGATAAAACTGCCACCGCCGAGAATCGTCAGCTCAGTTCCCGCCTCAATGACAATCTTGTCCCCCGCCTTGATGTGAATCTCTTTCCCGACACTGGTCAGTTGTGCGGTGCCGAGCTTCACATGCTGGCTCTCACCAATGGTCAGGTGGTCGTCCATCCGCGCTTCGACCTTGCGATCGGAAATCGTGGTGCGGTGTTCTTCAGCCTTCAGCTCGGTGTAGGTGTTCTTCACCACCGTGTCGTGGCGTTCGTTGCCGACCCGAATCTTCTGGTCGTGCTCGACGTTCTCATCCCAGTCGCGCTGGGCGTGGATGAAGATTTGTTCGGCGCCTTTTTTGTCTTCGATGCGCAGTTCGTTGTAGCCACCGCCGCCCGGGGAGCTGAGGGTTTTGAAGACGGTGCGGGTTTTGTTCGCCGGCAGGGCGTAGGGCACCGGGTTTTCCTTGTGGTACAGGCAGCCGGTGACCAGTGGCTGGTCGGGGTCGCCTTCGAGGAAGGTGACGAGGACTTCCATGCCGATGCGCGGGATGGAGATGGCGCCGTAGCGGTCGCCGGCCCAACTGCTGGAGACGCGCAGCCAGCAACTGGTTTTGTCGTCGGCCAGGCCTTCGCGGTCCCAGTGGAATTGCACTTTGATGCGGCCGTATTGGTCGCAGTGGATTTCTTCGCCCTTGGGGCCGGTGACCATGGCGGTCTGGCTGCCGAGCACGCGGGGTTTCGGGTGCTCGAGGGCCGGGCGGTAGAACACGTCCCACGGGGTGGCGAGGAAGCGGTTGCGGTAGCCCTGGTGGAAGTCGTCCTTGTTGTCGGTGGTGTCGCTGGTCACCGATTCTTCGAGGACTTGCGGCTGTTTGCCTTCGTGGAAGATTTCGGTGAGCAGCCACAGGTCGTTCCACTCGCTGCGCGGGTGGTCGGACATTTCCATGAAGTGGCCGCTGACCAGTCGGGTCTGGTCGCCGTGACCTTCGGCCTGGCGGTAGTCGGCGCGATGACGTTCGAGGGCGCGCTGGCTGAGGAATTTGCCGCGCGCGCGGTCGATGAAGCGGCCGGGGTAGTCGTAGTCTTCGAGATCCGGTTCAGTGCTTTCGCCATCCGGTTTGTACGCTGCTTCCATTTGCAGGCGCGGTTTTTCGAAATCGTAATCGCGGCGGGTGGTGCGGCTGGTGCGGGTTTCCAGGCGCAGCTTGAAGCCTTTGATCACCGGTTCTTCGGCGACCATGCCGCTGCCCTGCACGTACGCGGTCGGCTGGCCGAGGTTCGGGAACACGGTCTGGTCATCGCCGAACACCAGCAGATGACCTTTCTTGCTGTGCTGGAAGTGGTAGTGAATGCCTTCCTCTTCGCACAGGCGCTGGACGAAGTGCAGATCGGTTTCGTCGTACTGCACGCAGTAGTCGCGATCCGGGCACGGCTGGCTCAACTGGAAGCTGTAGGCGTTGCCCTTGATGCCGTGCTCGTCGAGGATCAGCGCGATGATTTTCGGCGCCGACATCTGCTGGTAGATGCGCTGGTTGGTGCGGTGATGCAAGTATTGCAGCTGCGGCACCAGCGAAACCTTGTAGCGGGTCAGGCGCTTGCCGGCATCACCCTGGGCGACGCGGTAGATCTGGCCGTGGATGCCCGAGCCTTGCGGGTCGAGCGCCAGGAACGCCTGTTTGTGCAGGAGTTTTTCCAGGTCCAGATCCGGGTTTTCGCTGACCAGTTCGAGGTCGAAGCGAAACGGCTGGCTGATGCCCTCGGTGCCGGTGAACGACAGGACTTGCAGGTCGCCTACGTAGTCTTCGACCGTGAGGCTGAAGTGCGTTTCGTTAGCTGGGTTGAACATAGTGTGCTCCCTGTTCGAATGTCATCCGTTACGCCCTCAGCCGCAAACGCTGCAACCAGGACGAAGTGGCGCCCAAGGCGTCACGCAATTGGTCGGCAGAAATGTTGCGCTCTGCCGCGTCAAAGGCCAGCGCGGTGCGCAGCGCCGGCCAACAGTGGGTCGGCAGATTTGCCGGGGCTTGCAGCTCGCGATCCAGGTGTTCGTCACGGGCCTGGGTCGAGGGCAAGCGGCGGAACGGGTGTTTGCCGCCCGCCAGTTCATAGATCACGCAGGCTACGCCGTACACGTCTGCGCTGGCCGACAACGGTTGGCCCTCAAGCAGTTCGGGGGCGGCGTAGCCCGGGGTCCAGGCGTTGAAGCGCTCGCGGCTCAGGTGCGGCAGGCCGGACAGGATGCCCTCCTCGGCCTGCCCGAGACCGAAGTCGAACAGGCGCACGCCGTCTTCGCTGAGCATGACGTTGCTCGGTTTCATGTCACCGTGCAGCACGCCGCGACGGTGGGCGTAGGCCAGCGCGTCGAGCAACGGCAGCGCGATGTCGCGCAGTTCTTTCCACGGCAGGCCCAGTGGCCGCTCGCAGAGCAGTTTGTCCAGGGTCAGGCCACGCATGAGCTCCATGGTGATGAAGGCCCGCTGGCAATCGGTGTCCACTTCGAACGTGTGCGGTCGCAGCACGTTGTCGTGACGCAGGCGTCGGGTCAGGGCGAACTCGCTGTAGAGCAAGGCACTGGCGTCCGGCGACTCGGCAAATTCTTCGCTGAGGATTTTCAGCGCAATGTAAGGATCGGGATCGCCGAACTGTTCGTGCAGCAGATCCCGGGCCCGGTAAACCGCACCCATGCCGCCGGCCCCGAGCAGGCGCTCGAGGTGATAGCGGCCTGCCAGAACGTCCGGCAGTTCGCCGACGCTGGCCTTGGTCGGCGCCAGCGCGGGTTCGGCGTTGTGCTGCTTCGCGAAAGCGAAATAGGTCAGGTTATTGGCCTGCTCTTCGCTCATCAGCAAGTCGTCGACTGAGGATTCGATTTCAGTCATTGGCGGATCACCACGGCAGTCAGGTTGTCGCGAGCGGCACCACGCAGGGCGCCGTCGAACAGACGTTCCAGCGCCACGTGCGGCGCCGCCAGGCTGAGCGCATTGCCGAGGGCATCGCTGCTCAGGCCTTGATACAAACCATCGCTGCACAGCAGGAACACATCGCCCGGATACACCTCGAGTTCCAGCACATCCAGGGTCAGTTGTTCCGCTGCACCGACCGCCCGGGTCAAGGCCTGGGCCGCTGGGTGCGCCGCAGCCTGCTCGACGCTCATCTGTTGCTCGTCGATCAGTTGCTGCTGCAGCGAATGATCCTTCGACAGCTGATACAACCGCTGGCCGCGCCACATGTAGCAACGGCTGTCGCCGGCCCAGATGCAGGCCGCACGATTGCCTTCCACCAGCAGCGCCACGACGGTGCTGCCCATGATGCTGTCGTGACGCCCGGCGGTGACGGTCAACTCCTGCCCCAGGCGCCGGTTCAGCCAGTGCAGGCACTGGCGGATGGCTTTGAGGCGTTCGTCGAAGTCTTCGTGCTGCGGCAGTTCAGCCAGGCTGGCGACGATCATCTGGCTGGCGATGTCGCCCCCCTGATGACCGCCCATGCCGTCCGCGACCACCCACAGCCCATGCTGCGGGGTGTCGAGGAAGGCATCTTCGTTGCGCGACCGCACCTTGCCCGGGTCGGTTCGCGCCGCGCTGCGCCAGGGACTGGCCACCAGCATCAGAGCTGCACCGGCATACGGAAGGTACGCATCACGCCCATGTCGAACGGATTCGGCGTGCGCTGGCTGGTGAGCAGGTAGTTGGCGCGCAGGCCACCCACATCGGCTTTGAGCACCAGCACGTCGCGACCGGTCAGGTACTCGGTCTGCATCAGGTCGAACAGACGGAACAGCGACCACGGACCGGAGTTCTTCTCGATGCCGATCGGGCGGCCGGCCATCTTGTCCATGACGAGGCTGGTGCGACCGTCTTCAGCATCGGTCGGCCATTTGAAGTTCATCGGCAGGATCGGACCGTGGCGGTATTCCATGGTCTTGTCGCCGAACTTGAACTCGGAACGGCTGACCGCCGGATCGAGGGTGTACGGCTCCAGCTTGAACTGCACGGTCGGCTCGGCCGGGTTGATCGAGAAGAAGCTCTGGCGAATGTTCAGTGCCGCCGCCATCTGGTCGAGGAAGACCTTGGACACCGGCAGACTGCGACCGTCGACGCTGCGCATCCGGTAGTTGCCCGGATCACCGCTGACGAATGGACGCATGTAGCTGTCGAAGAAGCGGTCGATGGTGCCTTGAGCCCGGAAGAACTCGCGGAAATCGCTGATCGCCACGTCGCTGGTGCTCGATGCGCTGAATGGGTAACGCTGGTTGATGGTCTTGCCATACACGCTGTACAGCTCGCTCTGATAGCGGCCGTTCAGGTATTGGTAGGCATCGTTGAGCACCAGGCGCCACGAGTCTTCGGCCAGCACGTTGAACCACACGCTCAGCGGACGCGGCAGACGACCCGACGCATTGCGCAGGTTGGTCAGCGCATCACGCTGGCCGCTCATGCGGGTCTTGGCCAGTTCGAACGCGGCTTGCTCCGGCGTGCTGGAACGGGCGAGGCCTGCCATTTGCAGTTGCAGGTCGTTGAGTGCGGCGAATGCCGGGGTCAGGTCAGCGGCCGGGCCGTTGTTGTCGTCGAGCAGCTTATGCAGCGGTTCGAAGCGACGTTGCAGGGACTTCTTGGCGGTGTCCGGCAGATTCTTCGCCACGTTCATGGCCGAAGCCTTGTCCGCGACAGCGGAAGCAAGTTTGCCGACCTTGCCCAGTTTTCCCTTCTGCCCCGCCAGCGCATCGGCGGCGTCACCGGCTTCATCCACCGGCTCAGGGGCCGCCTGGAAGCGGGTGTTTTCGCGGACTTCAGTCAGCAGCGCCAGCACCGGCGAGTTGGCCGACGTCAGGCCCGCCAGTTGCTCGGCACCTTCACCGGCATCGCTGATCGGCGGCAGCGCCACCTGGCCAACGGCCTCGCTCCAGTAGTTGGCGTAGTCACGGAAGTACAGTTGCTCCAGCTCGACCATCAGGCGACGCAAGTCCATGTCGCTGATGCCGGCGCCTTCGCCCAGCACCCAGTTGTCACGCAGGATGTCGGTCACCAGCGACGCGCCTTGTACCGAGAAATACTGCTGATAACCGGTCTGGGTGTAGAAGCCCGGAATCACGTATTCGGTGCCGATGAACAACGAACCCTGCGGGCCGAGGTGCTGGCTGAAACGATAGTCCGGCAGGTTGCGCGCCTGCTCGCGGAGCATGCGGTAAACCACGTTTGCCAGCGATTCACTGCGCAGAACCTGACGCGCCTGAGTTACCAACTGCTCGTTGAGCGGGTAGATAAACGGCAGCTTCAGCAGACGCTCAAGGTGCGCGTTCAAACCGTTCTGCACCGCAGTGTTGCCGGTGTAACGTTGCGACCAGTCGGTAGCGACCCAATCCTTGAGCCATGCCGCGTCGCGACGATCCTTCATGTTCAGCATCAGGTACGCGCGCAGGCTGTTGATCAGCTTTTCGCGGTCCTTCATGTTGGCGCGGATCTGGCCTTCGAGCATGGTGGCGACGCGCGGCAGCAGTTGCTTTTCAAGCTCGCGCTCGTAGGCTTCCTTGACTACCGGACTGACTTCCTGGCCTTGATACAGACCGACACGCTCGTGGTACGACACGTCGCTCTTGTTCGGGAACACCTGGGTGGCGGCGTAGCTGGTGTCGAGGGTTTTCAGCGCGCCCATCGCGTCATCGCGTGGCGACAGCACGGTGCGTTGCTGCGTCCAGTTCTGCGCCAGGTTGCGCAGGTTTTCCAGACGTTCGTAGTTCGCCGAAAAACCGCCGGCCCAGAGCATGCCGAACAGCGCCAGCGCACCCAGAGCACCGACGTACAACGCACGCTGACCCCAATGAATGCGGCTGCGCTCGCGCTTGTCCAGCCCGGCCAGATCGGCCTCGGGGAAAATCACCCGGCTGAGCAAATGGTGGATGAAACGCGAACGACCGCTGCGCAGCGTCGGCAACACACCGGCGCTCATGCCCAGACTCGCGCCGATACCGGCGGTGGTCGAATCCATTTCCTGGGTCAGGTGCGGTGCGCTGGTCAGGTAGAAACCACGCAGTTGCGTCGCACGCTGGTAGCGGTTGCCGGTGAACGCCATGTCGACGAGCAGGCACAGACGCTCGCCGATCTGGCCCATCTGATGCGGGAAGTCGAGGATGCGGCCCCGGCGCTGGGTATCGCGCTCGGAGTGCATGCGCATGATCACCTGGCTGTTGAGGCGACGCAGCAGCTCTTCGAACTCGTTGCGCAGCACCGCCACGTCAGTGCCGACCTGATCCTTGCGGAAACTGGTGCCCAGCACCTGATCGCTTTCTTCGCGGGTCAGTTGGTCGAAGAACTCGTCGAAGCCCAGCAGCTTGTCAGCCTTGCTCAGCACCAGATAGACCGGCACATCGACGTGCAGCTTCTGATAGACGTCTTGCAGACGCGCACGCACCTGGCGGGCCAGGGTTTCGATGTCCTGTTCGCTGCCACTGGTCAGGGTTTCCACCGGAATGGTCACCAGCACACCGTTCAACGGACGACCGCGACGACGCTTGCGCAGCAGCTCCAGCAAGGTGGTCCAGGCACTGCCGTCGACTTCCGCATCCGGCTGGGTCAGGTAGCGGCCGGCGGTGTCGATCAGCACACCGTGATCGGCGAAGTACCAGTCGCAGTGGCGGGTGCCGTGGGTATCACGGGTCAGCTTGCGGTCGATCTTGTTGATCGGAAATTCCAGCCCGGAGAAGTCCAGCAGGCTGGTCTTGCCGCTGGCCTGCGGGCCGATCAGCAAGTACCACGGCAAGTCATTGCGCCAGCGCTCGCTGCGGCCGCGATACAGGCTCGAAGTCTTGAGGGTTTTCAGGGCGTCCTTGAAACGCTCCTTCAACTCTTTCTGCTCTTCTTCGATCAGGTCGTCACGGCGGATACGGTCCTGGCCGTCTTCGGTTTCTTCGACGGCTTTCTTGCGGATACCGGCGCGCCAGCTGACGAAGACCATGGTCAGGCCCCAGATCAGGAACAGCACGGCGATGGTCAGCAAGCGCGAGGTGGAACTCTCCCAGAACTTGTAGTCATCCACTGCCAACAGCGGGCCGGCGAACCACACCAGCAGCGCCACGAACAGCACCAACAGCAAGGTCCAGACCCAGGTCTGGCGCAGGAAGGCGCCGACTTTCTTGAAAAACTTTTTCATCACACGTCCCTGTTTACGGCTGCGACTGCGGCGAGGCCGCGGCCGGATCAAGCGGCTGATAAGGTTGCAGAACGGTGTCGCGCTGCTCGCCCAAGACCCAGGCGAAGCCCGAATACATCATCACCAGGCAGACGAAGGTGAACAGCACCACCATCCACGCCGGCACGATGCGCACCAGATTGCGACGCTGATCGTTGAGGCCTTCCCACTGCGGCGACAATTCGCGCGGCACGTCGCCACGCAACTGACGGATCTGCCGGTACAGGGCGTCGCGAATGCCTTCGAGTTCCAGCATGCCGCGGGCCTGCACGCGGTACTTGCCCTCGAAACCGAGGGACAGGCACAGGTACATCAGCTCCAGCATCGGCAGGTGCTTGACCGGGTTTTTCGACAGCCGATCGAGCAGCTGGAAGAACTTCTCGCCACCGAAGGTTTCGTTGTGGAAGCTGCTGAGCAGGCTCATCTGCGACCACTCGCTTTCGTTGCCCCACGGCGTGGTCACGACAGCTTCGTCGACCACAGTGCAGAGCACGTAACGGGCGGCCATCACCTGGCTGCTTTCGGCGCCGTTGTGCAGGGCGCGCACTTCGAACAGCTTGAGCCCGGCGGTCAGGCGCTCGTTGAGCGCGTAGAGGTCTTCGCGGGTTTCGCTGTGCTTGAGGCGCACCACTTCCGACAGCAGTTCGGACGACGCCGCCACCAGCGAATTGAGGCTGATGTTGAAGGCTTCCGCCGGGCGCAGCCGCGCGGCGTAGATCATCCGTTCTTCCAGTTGTTCGAAGCGCGGCGGCGCGGCGAAGTCGGTCAGCGGACTCGCCGCCGGGCCATGGCCCTGACGGTCGAGCAGGACGGTTTTGTCGTCCTGGTTGTGTTCCATGTCCTTGATCATGTCGGTCAGTTCCTGATGGCCCAGAATTTCAGTTCAAGCTCGGCGAATTCGCCGGACACGTGGAACGCGAAGCCGCCGGAGCGCTCGAGTTGTGCCAGGTCTTCGGAACTGAGTTCGAGAATGAAATAGGTTTTGTTGGAGTGGAACGCGATCTGCCGCGGGGCCACCGGCAACGGTTTGACCTTGATCCCCGGCAGGTGCAGGTTGACCAGTTGGCGGATACGCTCCACCGGGCCGACCTTGAGGTGCGCAGGCAAGCGATTGCGCAGTTCTTCGGAGTCGCAGTTGGCACTGGCCGCCAGCACGAACGACGCCGAGCCCAGCAGTTTGTGGTCGTGCAGCGGCGACACGATGATCCCGTACTGACGCGCTTGCAGGATCAGCTCGATGGCGTGCTGTTCCAGCACCATCGACAGCACCTGACGGATCGACTCCATCAGTTTGCGGAAGCTCGCGCCCTGGTCGGCGTGGGAGTAACGGCTGTCCAGGCGCGGGCGTTTGCTGTCGCTGGAGAAGGTCGCCAGATCGCCGAGCATGGTCAGCAGCGTGCGGTACAACTCTTCCGGGTGAACCTGCTCCAGGCCCAGGTAGTGGCGCAGCAGCAGTTCGGTGCGGTTGATCAGTTGCAGCATCATGAAGTCGCCGATCTCCGCGCCGCCGACCTTGCCGTTCGAACGAATCCGCTCGGCAATGGTGTCGCCCCGGTGACCGAGCATGCTGATCACTTCCTTCAGGCACGACAGCAGATAGCTGGACGCGTGGGCCTGAATGTAGGTCGGCACGAAATCCGGGTCGAGGCTGATCACGCCGTCGGGCGTGGTGTCGAGCACGTCGCAGATCTTCAGCTTCACGTAGGCCTGGTCGCTCTGCTGCTCGCCGAGCAACAGCTTGAAGTCCGGACGACCGCAACTGACCTGACTGGCGGAATCGTCTCCCGCGTTGGAGTCGGCGACTTCGGCGTCATACGCGGTGTAACGCGCAAGAACGTCCGACTGCTCCGGGCGACGGGCCTCGATGTGGTTACCGGTGACCAGTGGCAACGCCAGATAGATCGGCATGTTGCCGGTGTTCGGCGGCACGTCCAGCGCCAGCGGTTCGGTGTTGCCACCGAGTTCGAACAGGCTGCCGTCCGGCAGGATCCCCGAGGCTTCACTGATCACCAGCTTGCCCATGTTGAGGAATTGCAAGTCAATCTGAAGATTCAGGAAACCCCAGGTGTAGCCGCCCAGCAACTGGGTGCGGGTCTTCATCTGGTGATCGTAGTAGCGGTCGTTGTGCTGGAAGTGCTGCGGACGCAGCAGCATGCCTTCCTGCCAGATGACTTTATGGGTATTCATGATCAGTCATCCGCCTTGGCGAGCACTTCGTTGGTCTTGCGGATACCGGCCTGATCCAGGGTCAGATCGGCTTCGGTGACTTCCAGCGGCGTGATCGGGAACGTGTGGCGCCACTTGGTTTCCGGCAGGTCACGGTAGGCGGCGAGGATGCCGATGTAGCGGCTGCCCTCCTCCACGCTGAGTTTCAGTTCCACGGTTTCACCCGGGCGCAGTTCGAGTTCTTCGCTGGCCACCAGATCCGGGTTGAGGGATTCCTTGGCTCGCTCATAGAGGCTGAAGAAATCGGCGTTCTCGAACGTCACCGGGTGCTTGAGTTCGAACAGGCGCACCACGATTGGCGACGGACGACCATTGAGGTCCGGGTTCAACTGATCGCTGCCGGTCAGCTTCAGGTTGATCTTGGTCACTTTCGAATACGGCGACAGCGACGAGCAACCGGCGAGCAGCACCAACAGGGTGAGCGCGGTCAGCGTCTTGAAAAAAGCGGTCGAGCGGCGAGACATGCGCATCATCCTTGGTGGTCGGTGTGGAGGGTGGAGATCAGGCGGATCTGTTCTTCGTAAGCCTGGGCGAAGTCGCGCGCCAGCAGGCGCTCGCTCCAGTCATCGTCCTGACGCAACGCCTGGTGATAACGGTTGAACGCTCTCCAGCGGCCGCCGGAGGTGGCGAGCAACGGCTTGTTGTCGCGCTCGAAACGCAGGGTCAACTGTTCCGGCGAGAAGTGCTCCAGGGTGCCGCGCACCGCCGCACGGCTGGCGGTCAGCAGCGCCACCTGATGCGCCTGCAAGTCGCGGAACGCACGGGAGATCGCCTGCTCCGCCGGCAAGTGGCCCGGCTTGTGCGGCTGCAACAGGATGTCCAGCGCTTCGCTCGGATCGACGGCAAATTTCAGCGGGTTCTTGTTGGTGCCTTGCACCGTGGTCTGGGCCAGGCGCAGCTCGTTTTTCAGTTCGGAGCGGGTACGCAGGCTCTGCTGCAGGCCGCCGATGCTCTGGCGCAGCAAACGTGCAGCGTTCAGCGCGAGGGCTTCACGCTCGTCGTGGCTGAGGTGCTTGACGTTCACGCCGAGCGCCGCACCGAATTTATCCCAGAAGGTTTCGCTCTGACGCTCAACCTCTTTCGGAGCCGGCACGGGTTCTGGCTTGGGCTCGACGATCAACTCCGGCACCATCAGGCTTTCCATGTCGATACGCGCATAGTCGGCGCGCTGACGGGAGTCCGCGGGGTCGGTGGTCGGCGCGAGCATTTCCTCGAACTCCGAGTACACGCGCTCTTGCTGCTCCAGCGACTTCAACGGATCGAGATCAAGGAACGCATCGTCCGGAATGATGCTGCCAGCGGCACGCGGCAAGCCCACTTCGCCATCGAACGTCGCCGGGTCACGCACCAGTCGCGCACGAATCTCGAAGTCGCCCAGCACGTAGGTGCTGCCGTGCTCGATGCGCACCGGTTCACCCTTGTGCAGGCGTGCGCCGCTTTCGCCGTCCTGCACCCCATTGCTGCTGGTATCGGTCAGGAAAAACGTGCCCTCGCGATAGCTGACAATCGCGTGATGGTTGGACAGGTGCCGCTTGCGGTCCGGGATGATCCAGTCGCAGTCCTCGCCCCGCCCGATCACGCCGCCGGCCTGTTTGAAGGTCCGCTGGCACAGCTCGGTGGGCACGAACTGCTTGGTGTTCAGCATTTCGAAAACCAATTCCATGTTTGATGCTCCTTGCGGTCACTTGCCGCGATTGACCGCCTGCGGATCACCCAATGGGCGGTAATCGTTATCGTTGAATTTGTAATTGCCGCTGCAGCCGCCGAGGCCGCATAGAACGACGAGGGTCAGCAGGACAGCGTGCCAGTGACGAACAGACATCAGAGGGTCTCCAGATGTAGACAAAGCACAAAGCGCCGACCCTTTCGGGCGGCGCTGATATAAGCGGACGAGGTGAAACCGACGGGCTTTTGCCTACCCATCGAAGTCACCCAGATTGATGTTCAAACGGCCGAGCCGGTACAGCAGCGTGCGCCGGGGCAAGCCCAGTTCGCGGGCCGCGAGCGTCTGGTTGCCGTCGTTCTTGCGCAGGCAATCGAGCAGCAGATTGCGTTCGACCGCTTCCAGTCGTTCGCGCAGATTGAGGCCGCAGTGGTCTTCCGGCGCCGATGCCGGTTCCAGGCGCAGCGAGAAATGCTCGGCGAGCAACTCGCCGCCCTCGCACAGCAAAACCGCCCGTTCGACCAGGCCTTTGAGTTCGCGCACATTGCCGGGAAAGGTGTAACCGGACAGGTGATCCAGCGCCGCTTCCGACCAGCGCACCGGATCGCGTTGCAGGAATGCGCAGGCCTTGTCGGCGAAGTGCTTGGCCAGATCGAGGATGTCGCCTTCGCGCTGGCGCAGGGCCGGCAATTCGATCGGGAATTGCGCGAGGCGGTAGTACAAGTCCTCGCGGAATTTGCCTTCGCTGACCAGCACCGACAGATCACGGTGAGTCGCGGCGATGATGCGCACGTCGATCTTATGGGTGTCGTTGGAACCCAGCGGACGGATCTCGCCTTCCTGCAACACGCGCAGCAACTTGGCCTGCAACGCCAGCGGCATGTCGCCGATTTCGTCGAGCAACAGGGTCCCGCCATTGGCCGCATCGAACAGCCCTGCGCGGTCGCGGTCGGCACCGGTGAAGGCGCCTTTGCGGTAGCCGAACAGCTCGCTTTCCAGCAGGTTTTCCGGGAACGCCGCGCAGTTCTGCACGATGAACGCCTGGGACCGGCGCGGGCCGCAATCGTGGATCGCGCGCGCGACCACTTCCTTGCCGGTGCCGGTCTCGCCGCGCAGCAGCACGGTGTACGGGCTGTGCAGGACTTTGCTGATCAGCGAGTAGGTCTGACGCATCGCCGCGCTCTTGCCGATCAGGCCGTAACCGCTGGCACTCGGCAGGCTACGCACGACCGGTGCAGCCGCATCCATGGGTTGCCGCAGGCGCTGCAGCAAATGCAATTGACCGAGCACGAACGAGCCGAGCTGACCGAGGGAATCGGCAAACCCTTGCAGGTTGATGTGGCGACGGCTGGCGCACAGCAACAGACCTTCGACAGCCTTCTGCCCGTTGACCAGCGGCACGCACAACAGTGACTGCCACGGCGTGGCCGACGCTGGCAGGAAACTGGTTTCGTGCAGGCTGCCGCCCAGGTCGTCAAGGCACACCACGCGGTTCTGGCACAGGGCGAACTGCAGCAATTGTTCGCCGTTGTAGTCCGCCGGCAGGCTCGCCGCACCACGCGGTTGCAGCAAGCCGTCGAGGCACTCGGCGTTCATGCCCAGGCACGTGTGGGTGGCATCGAGCAGATACAACTGCGCCAACTCGCAGCCACTCAACCCGGCCACGCCGCGCACGAAGTCACCCAGCAGCGCAGCACCGTCCGCCGAGCGCGACAGGCTGGCGAACTGCGCCAGCAAGGCTTCGGCATAGAGCAGTGGCTGCGGCACTTGAGTGAACATCACACTCACCTCAGGCGAACTCGCAGGTCACGCTGGCTTCGCCATCGAGCGTCGCATGCACGCGCTTGAGGCTTTCACCGGTGGCCATGGCGTCGAGCAAGCGGTCGGCCACCAGCGGCAGCACGTGCTGGTCGAGCAAGTGGTCGATCAGGCGCGCACCGCTTTCGCTCTGGGTGCAGCGCTCGGACAGGTGATCGACGAGGTTCTGGCACCAGCTGAAATCCAGCTGACGACGGTTCAGGCGCTCGCCCAGACGACCGAGTTTGATTTCGATCAGTTCGCGCAGCACCGGGCCGCCGACCGGGTAGTACGGCACCACTTTCATCCGCGCCAGCAGCGCCGGTTTGAAGTGTTTGCTGAGCACCGGGCGAATGGTTTCTTCCAGCACTTCGGCGGTCGGACGCGCGCCGTCTTCGCAGAGGTCGCTGATCTTGTCGCTGCCCAAGTTCGAGGTCATCAGGATCAGCGTGTTGCGGAAGTCGATCTCGCGCCCTTCGCCGTCGTTGGCCACGCCTTTGTCGAAGATTTGGTAGAACAGGTTGAGCACGTCCGGATCGGCCTTCTCGACTTCATCGAGCAGCACCACCGAGTACGGCTTCTGGCGCACGGCTTCAGTGAGCATGCCGCCCTCGCCGTAACCGACGTAGCCTGGCGGCGCACCGATCAGGCGGGAAACGGTGTGTTTCTCCTGGAACTCGGACATGTTGATGGTGGTGATGAAGCGATCGCCGCCGTACAGCAGGTCGGCGAGTGCCAGAGCAGTTTCGGTCTTGCCGACGCCGCTCGGGCCCACCAGCAGGAACACGCCGACTGGTGCATCAGGCTTGTTCAGGCCGGCAGCGGTGGCGCGCATCGAACGATCCAGTGCGTGCACGGCTTGTTCCTGACCACGGATGCGGGTGCGCAGGTCGGTGGCGAAGCTTGCGACTTTGGCGTTGTGTTCGCGGGCCAGTTGCGCCAATGGCACGCCGGTCCAGGCGCTGATCACTTCGGCCACCAGACGCGGGCAGACTTCGAAGCTGACCAGACGCTCTTTGACCTGCGCAGCCGTCAGCTCGCTGTGAGTCTTGTTCAGCTCGGCCTCCAGCGCTTCGACGCTCTGGCCTTCCGCGACTTCGGCAGCGAGAGTTTCGATCACGGTGCCTTCGGCGTCCTCTTCAACACTGACGGTCGGCTCGACGGCGGCGGCTTCGCGAGCCTTGGCCAGTTGCTGACGCAGCTCCAGCAGGCGCTCGGCCAGTTGCTTCTGTTCGGTCCACAGGGTTTCCAGTGCGACCATCTCGGCTTCGGCTTCGTCCAGGCGCGCTTCCAGAGCATCCAGCGCTTCGTGGTCGATCAGCAGGCCGGCTTCGGCATCGCGGCGCAGGGCCTGACGCTGACGGCCACCTTCAGCCAGTTCACCACGCAGGCGCTCCAGGCTTTCCGGGGCGGCGGCGAGGCTGATGCGAACGCGGGCGCACGCAGTGTCGAGCACATCGACGGCCTTGTCCGGCAGTTGCCGACCGGCGAGGTAACGGGCGGACAGCTCCGCTGCCGACACCACCGCGTCATCACGCAGGTAGATGCCGTGGCTCTTCTCGTAGACCTGAGCCAGGCCACGCAGGATGGTCACGGCTTCGCTCACGGTTGGTTCATGCAGTTGAACCGGCTGGAAACGACGGGCCAGCGCCGGGTCCTTCTCGAAGTATTTCTTGTACTCGGCCCAGGTGGTCGCGGCGATGGTGCGCAGTTCGCCACGGGCCAGCGCCGGTTTCAGCAGGTTGGCCGCGTCGGAACCGCCGGCATTGCCGCCCGCGCCGATCAGGGTGTGGGCTTCGTCGATGAAAAGGATGATCGGCTTCGGCGAGGCTTTGACCTCGTCGATCACGCCTTTCAGACGACGCTCGAATTCACCTTTGACGCTGGCGCCGGCCTGCAACAGGCCCATGTCCAGCGACAGCAGCTCGACGCCCTTGAGCACTTGCGGCACTTCACCGGCAGCGATGCGCGAGGCCAGGCCTTCGACGATGGCGGTTTTACCGACACCGGCTTCACCGACCACGATCGGGTTGTTCTTGCGGCGACGGGCGAGGATGTCGACCATCTGGCGGATCGCGCCATCGCGGCACAGCACCGGGTCGAGTTTGCCGTCGCGGGCCTGTTGCGTCAGGTTGTGGGTGAAGCGCTGCAGCAGCGATTCGCCCTGAGCGGCCGGCTTACCGTTGGCAGCTGGTTGCTCCTGTTGCGACAGGGCGAATTCTTTCAGGCGATCAATGTTCAGTTTGGCGAGCAGCGGCTGATAACGGCTGCCGGCGTAGCGCATCGGATTGCGCAGCAGCGCGAGGATCAGCGCCGCGTCTTCGACCGAGGTCTGGCCCAGTTCAAGGTTGGCCACCAGCAACGCGTCTTGCAGCCACTGCACCAGCTCTGGAGCGAACACCGGGTTGCGCGAAGCGCTGTGCTCGACCCGCGACTGCAGGGCGGCGCTCAGTTCGCCGGCATCAACGTCGGCATCTTGCAGTGCACGGGAGAGCAGACCGTTCGGACGCTCCAGCAGGCCGAGCAGCAAGTCTTCGACCAGAATCTTGCTGCCGCCACGGGCCACGCAGCGCTCGGCCGAACGCTCCAGATCGCGACGGGTTTCGGCGTCCAGCGCCTGGATGAGTTGTTGCAGGTCTACGTTGATCATGGCTCACGTCCTTAATGAATTTTGCTGCCCAGGGTCACCACGCCGTCTGCTTTTTCGCAGCCCAGCCAACTGGTCCACCCCAGGCGACAGTCGTTCTTTTCGCCAATGCGCAGTTCGCGGATTTCTTCCGGGCGCAGCACCAGGCGAATGTCGTAATCGAGCGGGTCACGCAAGGTGAACCGCACCAGCGCGCAGAGCGGCTGGTAACCGAAACCGATGGGCAGGAATTCGTGGAATCGCTCCCAGTCGAGTTCGGTGATGTGAATGCGGAACTTGCCGCTGCGGTCGCGCACGCGTTCGCCCAGCACCAGGTCTTCACCCAGAACGCTGTTGGCGAAGCCGAGGCGGTTGCGCTGCTCTTCGAGGATCTCTACGCGGCGCTCGATGCACTGCTCGATGACCAGGTCTTCGTGCTTGAAGTAGTAACGCAGCACCGCTTCGATCAACGCCGCCGAGTGCGCGCGCAGGCTAAGCAGGCCGAGGTAAGGCAGCAGGCGTTTCCAGTTCAGCTCCTTGGCCTTGCGGATCTCGTCGCCGCCGAGGCCGATCAGAGCGAACAGCTGCGACGAAAACGGGTCGACCGCGCCGCTCTGGAAGCTCGCGCGATAGCGGTACTTGCGCCAGATCGGCAGCATCAGCCGTTGCAGGCGATGGTGGAACAGGTCGAGGAAGTTGCGCGTCGGGTTGCCGTCTTCGCTGTCGCCCAGGGCTTGTTCGCCGTAGAACGCCGGCAGCGGTGAACCGGAACCGACCAGGCCGATCAGGTTGAACCGCAGCCGCGCGCGCATCTGTCCGTGCTCTTCGAAAAACTCCACGCGATCGACATCGCTGCGCGGAAATCCAAGGCTCGGGTTGGCCTGGAATTCCAGCTGGTCGTACAGGTCGTCTTCGCTCAGGTACGGGTGCGCATCGCGCAGCCGGTCGATCACCAGCAGCACGGCCTGAAACAGCGAGTACTCGCGTATTACCTTCGTCAGCCCGCTTAAAGCAGGGGCTGCAGGCCCATACGTGGTGTCCATTGGTACACCTCTCCCTGTGTGCTTTTTACCCGCAGCTCATGGAATGAATTGAGACTGGCGTAAAGCGCGAAAAACTCGTTGAGAACCGAAGCGAAGACGAACAGGTCGCCCTCACCGATATACCCTTCCGGGTCGATGGTCAGTTCGGTACGCAGACCGCGCACCGGCAGACCACGGTGCAAGCGGTCCACGTGGTGATGCTTGATGTGCTTGAGGCCGCCGAGCAGGCGCTTGCTGACCTTCTCCGCGTGCTGGTCGTAGTAGCGCGGCAGGTCGTAGGTTTCGAGAATCACCTTCAGTGCATTGACGTCGGCCAGCGACAGATAGTTAAGCGACATGTTGCTGATCAGCTTCCACAGGAAGTCACGGTTCAGCGGCGGCGCGAAACTGGAAGTGGCCGGGGTGATGTTGCGGAAACTCAGGAACTCCGGGGTCTCTTCGCAGGCCATGCAGATCTGCCCGAGCTTGAGTTTGCGCGGCAGGTTCTGGTTGGTGCAGACCAGCTCGATCGACAGGGTTTCGTGGGCCTCGGTGTGGCGGATACCGAAGCTCAGATAGGTGTCGAGACCATCGTGCAGCAGCGACGAACGCTGGCGGATGCTGTAATGCGGACGGCTGTTGGGCACGTCGAAACTCGGGTCGTGCTCGAAGGATTCGAACGGCACGTACTCCTGATAGCCGAGGCCGCCGGGCTTCCAGCCGGTCACGGTCTCCACCGAGAACACGCCGCAGTTTTCCAGATCGTATTCAGCCGGCAGCAGCAGGTATTCGTCCTGTTTGCCGTCGAGGCGGATCGGCAGCGCGTCGTGCTTGAACAGGTTGACGATCGGCGTGCAGAACAGCTTCACGTTATCCGTCGTCGGACGCATGCGCATGATGCCGCTCTTGCGGATATCGAAGCGCAATTCCAGGCCGCGCATCTGCTTGAGGGTGTCTTCCGGCAGCGCCTTGAGGATATCCAGACCGTGGACATCGACGAACAGGAACTTGTCCTGGAAAGCGAAGTATTCCTGCAGGTAGCGATAGCCCCGGAAGGTGTTCAGCGGATACGGGATCAACGCTTCTTCTTCAGCAAAGCCCACTGGCTTGACCCGGTCGCCCGGAATCTTGAACGCCATCGGCTTGCCGCTCACGCCATCGATCGGCTTGCCGGCACCGTCGAGCGGGATCAGTTCGATACCGTCGAGGTTGCGCAGCAGGCTCAGGTAGAGCATCTGGCTGATGTAGCGCTCGCCGGCAAAGTGCAGACGCAGCTTGCTCAGCTCCAGTTCGCCGAGGTGGCCATCGGCACTCATCTCCAGGCGCAGGCTGAGCAACGAACCGTCGCCCTTCACCGAGTAGTTCAGCGCGGCCAGATCCAGCGCCATGACTTCGGTCGGGTAGCAGGTGCGAAAACGGCAACGCACGTCTTCGATGGGCACGCTTTCAATCGGCGTATCACGCTCGACCTTCAGCGCCGGCCCCGAGCGCTTGAGCGGATCGAACTGCAAAATGCTGAACGCCGGCAGCGGGCGCATGTAGTTCGGCCACAGCAACTGCATCAGCGAATGGCTGAGCTCCGGCAACTCGTCATCGAGCTTCTGGCGCAAGCGCCCGGTCAGAAACGCAAAGCCTTCCAGCAACCGCTCCACATCCGGATCCCGCCCGGCCTGCCCCAGGAACGGCGCCAACGCCGGACTACGCTCGGCGAAACGGCGGCCCAGTTGGCGCAGTGCGGTGAGTTCGCTTTGGTAGTAGTGGTTAAAGGACACGGAGAGTTACCTGTTTATCGTTTTTTCAAGAAAACCGGGTGGGTGATCAGCGCCAAGGCGCTTCACGGGCAGAAAGCCCCGTCATCGAGCGTCCAGGAGCGAACTGCTTTCTCTTCGGTCTTTTCAACGCCTGCTATCGCTTTGCGCAACGCTTGCGCATCGATGGTTTTACTGGCCGTTGGGCTTTTCAGCATCAGGTTGTATCGGTGGCTGATCTGACCCAATACGTCTTCGCCGAAGGATTGATAGTTGGCGACGGAGTTGCGTTCATTCGGAGCCAACGTGAAGCTGCGTGGCTGATCGTCGTAGTTGGAGTCGTTTGCCAACGTCAGCTCCAGCGGTACTCCACAAGTGTTCTGCAGGTACACGTCATTGCGGTAAACCTGTTGGACAGTACAGGCAGCCAATGAGAGGCCCGCCCAGCTCGACATGTAGATCATTCCTGGCAGTTTCATGGGCAGATCGAAGCCTCGCGGATCGTCCACTCGCGCTGGGTTCCTTCAGTGACTTTCTCGACAACGGCCAGGCGCTGTTTCAACTGAGTAGCGTCAATGGATTTACTGCCCGCAGCGTCGTTGATGGTCAGCTGATAGTTGCTCGGGATCTGTTCGATCACGTCTTCACCGTAAGAGGCAAAGCTCGCCACGAGCGCACGAGCGCCTGTTGCAACGGTCAGGTTGCGATCCAGTGAGTGCATGTTCGAGCTGTTGGAAACCTTCATCTCGAGTGGCTGGCCACAACGGTTTTCCATGTACACATGGTTGTTGTAGACCTGCTGCGCTGCGCAGCCGTACAGGGAGACAAACAGCAGAATGAAACCGGCGAACCTAGTCATCGAATTCAACCCTGGCCAGCCAGAGCAGGCTTTTCACGTCTTGTTCAGAAGCGGCCATGCGCTTCTGCAGGCTGGCGGCCGACTGGGTGTAGCTGCTGAAGTAATGCATTACATCCACCTCCCCCGTGCTCGGTGTCGGATGGTTTGCCTTGGGGTTTTGCATCAACGTTGACGTTTCTTTGTGCGTCCACGAGTAATTCGGGATCAGTCCGCCACCGTATTCGTTGAGAATCAGATGCCCGAACTCATGGGCCGAGGTCTCTTTGAACTCTTCCTGTGCATAGTTGGCAGCATCCGCAGCCGCAAGGCCTTGACGCTTGACGAGTTGGTCAAAGGCATAGCCGGCGTTGTGGTAAACCTTCCGGGCAATTGCCAGGCTGGTCGAACGACCGAAGTCCGCTGACAACGAGTCAATCAACGGGAAGTTCCCGGCCTTAGGCTCGACGTTGACCTCGGCCTTGACCGTGACTTTGTAGACCCCTTTGCTGGTGGTGATCCCTTCGGCGATACCACCACCGCGCGAACCATTGCGTGACCAATACAATTCGATGCCTTCCTTGGCCCAACCCAGCAAAGTGCTGAACGGCGTAGGCACCAGGCCAGGCGTAGAACCACTGCTGCCACCATTCGAGAAGCTCGGGCGCAGCGTTACTTCCACGGTCTTGGCATTGCGATCAATACGCACATCGACCCACTTCACCTCTTCAGCCGAACAAGTGAGCTTCACTTCGGTGACTTGCTGCTTGCCCGCTCCGGTCGCGGTCAGACGAACTTTGAGGTTCGGGCTTTTCAGGATTTTGGTGTCGAGGATGCCGGCAGTGTCGTACCCATCCCATTGCCACGGGTGCTTGCCAGGGGGCAAGAACGGGGCGGTATTGGCTTCGGTGTAGACCGGCTTTTCACCGTCCAGCACTTCCAGCTTCACACTATCTGCCGCGTCCATCCGGTTCTCGACGACAAAGTCGACCAGCTCGCGGTTTTTCGATGTTCCGGACTTCAGTTCATCGAAGTCCGGTATTTCCAGCGGGGTCAAAACCGAGTTGCCACCCGACTTCAGACCCAGTCGGTACTCCAGAGCAGCGGCGACCGCAACCGCTGCCAGCCCCGAGAATGGTGCGGGCGTATGCGAATTCCCGATGATTACCGTCCCGGAGCCGGCAGTGACCTTGTTGCCATGGGCCCCGACCGAACCAACGGTGGCAGCCGGCTTGCCGTTGATCAGAACCGTCGTCGCCAGATCGCCGACCAATGCGCTACCACACGCCGAAGCATCGCCCTGGCGAGCGGCCGGGAGGCCGTCGAAGAACACGTCGCCGGAACCGGCGGCAATCGGGTTGGTGCCGTGACCGGGGAGCGGGCAAGCGGTGGGGTCGGATACGCGTGCTGCCGGTTTGCCAGACATCGGGGTTCTCCTTAGTTGACCTTCACTTGACCGCTGCCATCCAGGCGCGCGGCAAAACTGACCTGACGCTTGAAACCCTCGACTTCCAGCAGGCCTTCGATGCTGAAGGCCAGGCGAAGCTGGTCGTGGTCACGCGGCAGGGAAATGACACGCACGTTGCTCAGGCGCGGTTCGTAGGCCTCGATGAAGCTTTCGATGGCCAGGCGGGCCTGACTCAGGGAGTCGTGCAGGCTCAGGCGCATGTCATTGAGATCGGGCAACCCGTAGTCGGACAGCGTTTGCACGCTGCCGGCCCGGGTGCTGAGCATTTTGGCCAGATGGGCAGCCACCGACGCCATGGCCGAAGCCTCGAGGCTCTTGCCCTTGCGCTGTTCCGCGTCGCCGTTGAGGCGCTCGAAAAGGCTGCCGTATCCGTCCATGAGTCGCTCTTACTCTTTGTCCAGCTTGCCAACCAGCGACAGGGTGAAATCGGCACCCATGTACTTGAAGTGCGGACGCACGTTCAGGCTGACGCGGTACCAGCCCGGCTCGCCTTCAACGTCGCTGACGATCACTTGCGCAGCGCGCAGCGGACGACGGCCACGTACTTCGGCGCTCGGGTTTTCCTGGTCGGCCACGTACTGGCGGATCCACTTGTTCAGTTCCAGCTCGAGGTCGGTACGCTCTTTCCACGAACCGAGTTGCTCGCGCTGCAGCACTTTCAGGTAGTGAGCTAGGCGGTTGACGATCATCATGTACGGCAGTTGGGTGCCGAGCTTGTAGTTCAGCTCTGCCGCCTTGCCTTCTGCGCTGATGCCGAAGAACTTCGGCTTCTGCACGGAGCTTGCGGAGAAGAACGCCGCGTTGTCGGAGCCTTTACGCATGGTCAGGGAGATGAAGCCTTCCTCGGCCAGTTCGTATTCACGACGGTCGGAAACCAGAACCTCGGTAGGAATCTTGGTTTCGATTTCGCCCATGCTTTCGAAGTGGTGCAGAGGCAGGTCTTCAACCGCGCCGCCGCTCTGTGGGCCGATGATGTTCGGGCACCAGCGGAATTTGGCGAAGCTGTCGGTGAGCTTGGTGCCGAACGCGTAAGCGGTGTTGCCCCACAGGTAGTGCTCGTGGCTGTTGGCAACGTTTTCCTTGTACACGAACGATTTGACCGGGTTTTCTTCCGGGTCGTACGGGTTACGCAGCAGGAAACGCGGAACGGTCAGGCCGACATAGCGGGAGTCTTCCGAAGTACGGAAGCTCTGCCATTTGGCGAATTGCGGGCCTTCGAAGTGATCTTTCAGATCCTTCAGGTCCGGCAGACCGGTGAAGCTTTCCAGACCGAAGAATTTCGGGCCGGCGGCGGCGATGAACGGCGCGTGGGACATGCAGGCTACGCTGGACACGTACTGCATCAGCTTCACGTCCGGCGAGCTTGGGGACATGTAGTAGTTGGCAATGATCGCGCCAACCGGCTGACCACCGAACTGGCCGTATTCAGCGGTGTAGATGTGCTTGTACAGGCCCGACTGCATCACTTCCGGCGAATCTTCGAAATCGTCCAGCAGATCGTCCTTGGAGACGTTGAGGATTTCGATCTTGATGTTTTCGCGGAAGTTGGTGCGGTCGACCAGCAGTTGCAGGCCACGCCACGACGATTCCAGCGCCTGGAAGTCCGGGTGGTGCAGGATTTCGTCCATCTGACGGCTGAGCTTGGCATCGATCTCGGCGATCATGCGGTCAACCATGGCTTTCTTGACCGGCTCACCGTTGTTCTGCGGCTTGAGCAGCTCTTCGATGAACGCCGACACACCGCGCTTGGCGATGTCGTAGGCTTCGTCGTCCGGCGTCAGGCGGGTTTCGGCGATGATGCTGTCGAGGATGCTGTATTCGCCGTTTTCGGCGGCGTTCTGTTGTGCTGCGCTAGTGCTCATTGTGTTGGCTTCCTTGGCTGCTGGAGTCTCAAGCGTCCGGGGCTGCGGCGTTCAGGCCCAGCTCACCGAGTACGCGACCGCGGGATTCATCGTCGGCGAGCACGCCTTCGATGGCTTTACGGAACGCAGGTGCGTTACCCAGCGGGCCTTTGAGGGCCACCAGCGCGTCGCGCAGTTCCATCAGTTTTTTCAGCTCAGGCACTTGCTCGACCAGGCTGGCCGGGTTGAAGTCCTTCATGGAGTTGACGCGCAGTTGCACGGCCAGCTCGTCGGCCTCGCCATCTTCCTGCAGACGGTTCGGCACGCTCAGCGTCAGACCCAGCTCTTGCTTGGCCAGCACTTCGTCGAAGGTCATCTTGTCGATGCTGATCGGCTTGCGATCCTCGATCTTGCGATCGTCCTTGCGGTGGGTGTAGTCACCGATTGCCAGCAGCTTCAGCGGCAGTTCAATCTCTTCCTGAGCACCGCCGGTGGCGGGTTTGAAGGTGACGTTGATGCGTTCCTTGGGGGCTACCGAGCCTTCTTTGGCCATGGCTTTTCTCCTTGCGGTTGTGGCCCTGGGGCCTATTCGAGTACCACTTCGAGGTCGAGGTGGCACAGCCTGCGATAAATCTCTTCCTTGCGTTCACGTACGGCATGGTTCTGCGGTAACAACTCGCAGCAACTGTGCAGCAGGTGCAGCACTTCCAATGCAAGATCGGGCTCCCAGGCGTGCAGGCCTGAGTCCTGTAATGTCTGATCGAGGGTTTCGAGCTGGTTCTTGGCCAGTTCGTATTTCTTGGCCAGGAAGCACAGCCGCGCGAGGGCGAACTGCCAGAAAAAGCGTTCGCGACCGCCGTGTGCCGATTGCAGGCCCTGCTTGAGGATCTGCACGGCGGGCTTGAGGCCTTCCTTGCGCAGGATCGGCTGGACTTCTTCGAGAGCCTTTTCCCAGGCTGGCTGGGTTTCGGCGTTTTCGGTTTCGACCTTGCGCGGCGCGCTGGCGCTTTGCAGGTGCGGCATGACGTTGGCGGCGATCCACGCCCGGGTGGACGGATCGGCGAACGGCGCGCCGTCATGGAAACGCAGCTCAATGATGCCGGGCAGGCGCTGAATCAAAAGCGCGAAGTGGATTTCCACTTCGCGCATGGCCAGCTCGGCGTTGAGGTTCTGGAGACATTCCCAGACCATCCTCTGGCCATCGAACCAGAATGGCGCCTTCGCCAGGCTCGCCTCCAGTTCCACCAGCAGGTCGGCGTATTTGCCCTGATCGAAACGGTCCTGATACTGCTTGAGCTTGTCGACCGGCAACCCGCGCAGCACGGTGATCTGCTCGGCATTGCGCTCGGGAACGGCGTCGATCGTCATCCACAGCAAGGTGCGGTTGAGGCGCAGGGCGCGCAGATCGGTGGCTTTCTGCTTGAGCCACCAGGCGCACAACGGACGGGCGCTTTCCTGCTGGGCGCGCAGGGCCTTGTGGGCTTCTTTCTCGTTGTCGATCGGCGCGCCGGGCGCCAGCAACTGGCTGGCGGCCTGTTTGACCTGTGCCACCGCCGCGCCCACCACGCCGGGAGCCGGCTGGTTGTCGGCGGCGCGCTGGATCATGGTTTTCAGGCGGCGGGAAAGCGGTAGCAGCAGCGGCGCATCATCGCCCAGATGCTCGGTGCAGGCGGCGTCGAGACCGGACAGATGCTCCGATAACTGCCGGAACATCGGCAGCTGTTCCTTGATCGCGATGTTCTCGGTGATCACCTGCTCCAGACGCGGCACCAGCCAGCCAATGGCGGCGGCCCGGGTGCGGGGTTTGAGCGGGTGAATCTCGGCCCAGTTGTTTTCCGACAAATGGTGCAGAAAACCGAGGCCGGCCAGCAGACCGGGGAAGGATTCACGCTGGTACAGCGACCAGGTCAGCCAGGCGCCGACACGCAAATCCTTTGATTGAGTACGCAGGAGGTTTTCGCTGTTTTCGCGAATTTTCAGCCAGTCGATCTGCCCGCTTTCGTGCATCGACGAGGCTTTGGCCAGCTCGCTTTCCAGCGCCTCGAACTCGCTCGAGAAACGAACGTCTTCGCCCGCAAAATTCTCTTTGGAAACAGAGACTTTAGCGAGTTCGAGGTAATGGGCGGAAAGTTTGCTCGAGTAGGACATCCATGGCCTTTATTTGGATTACGGTCGTGCGCCTATTGGAATTGCAGCGGCGCGGGACAGTATCGAAGAGCAGTGGGAAAACTCATCCAATTGAGTGTTTGCTCTTTCAAGTGCGCGCATCGTAATCAGTATGATGGCCACTAGCAAGCATCTGATTAAACAACAAGACGAAGTGTTCATTGGGGTGTGTAGGAGATCGCCCTATATGTCGCAGGGTTTTCCCTGATATCGGTTTATATTTCACATTTTCGGCATTCTGCCCCGTAAGCATTGATCTAGAGCGCCCAGTGAAAGCCAGCAACAGTGATGGCACGCCCGTTCCATAAATACGGATAAAAGCATGACAAAAACGAAAAAAATTTGAAGTAGGACGCTTCCGAAAATACACGCTCATCTATTAACAAATGACTGGCGACAACTACAAACAGTAAAAGTGCCATCAAATTGATGGCAATTCATACGTTGAATATTGTTGGAATACCTGCACAGACAGCACTATCGCAGGGGGCGTTATCGCCTTGAATCACTTTCCCACAGGCATTTCCCACAACCCTGACGCTGTTTTACAACACGGAATGTTCCGACTTAAACCAGGGACTCTTCTTACATAAATCTGTTTCATGCCTTGTTAGCGTGCCGGCCAATGTTCGCGTGCGCTGACCAGGGAGGGTTTCGACATCACGCCAAATTTCCCTCTCTGCTTAAGGACAAGCGTATGTCTGGAGCTGTCATTTCTGCGCGCTTTACGCTGCAGATTCCCGCCGTTCGCAACGACTTCAAGGTGTTGGCTTTCGAGGGTTCCGAGGCCGTCGGCACGCTGTATGCCATCAAGGTAGAACTCGTCTGCGAGGTTCATGATTTCGACATGGAACCTTTGCTTGGTCAGCCGGCGTTCCTGCGCTTCGGACTGAATGGCGAAGGTATTCACGGGTGCATCGAGGATGTACAGGCCGGCGAGTCGGGAAAGCGCCTGTCGCACTATGGCCTGACACTGGTTCCAGTCCTCCACTATTTGCAGTTCAGTCACGATCAACAGATTTTCCAGAACCAGACTGTCCCGCAAATCATCACCCAAGTGCTCAAACGGCACGGCATCCTTGCCGATGCGTTCAGGTTCCATGTCCGGACCTTGCCACCACGCGCATACTGCACCCAGTACGGTGAAAGCGATTTCGAGTTCATCCAGCGCCTGTGCGCCGAAGACGGCATCACATGGCATCACCAGCATTCTGTGGAGAGGCATTTGCTGGTGTTCACCGATGACACGGTGTTCCTGCAGACATTGCACGCAACAACCTACCGGCACGACAGCGCGATGGTGGCGGAGCACCCGGTGGTCCACCGGTTTTCCTGGCACGCCCGAACACGTACCAGCCGCGTCACCCGTCGGGACTACGACCTGAAGCGCCCGCACCTGCTGCTTGAAAGCCGCTTTGTCGCCGATTTCACACCCGGGCTTGAGGACTATCGCTATCCGCTGGCGATGGAGAACGAAAAACGCGGCAAACAACTTGCCCGTCAGGCCCTGGAACGCCATCGCGCCGACTATGAAACAGCCGAGGGTCAGAGCAACCAGCCAACCCTGCGCTGTGGCCACCTGTTCGAACTGACCAAACATCCTCGCAAGCAATGCAATGGGCTGTGGCAATTACTCGAAGTCACGCACACCGGGCGACAACCTCAAGTTCTGGAGGAACACGCTACACACGAAACCGCTTCTGCAGACGGTTTTACCCAGGGATATCGCAACAGCTTCCGCGCCATACCTGCCGAAGTGGTTTTCCGCCCGCCTCTATCTGCGCGCCGTCCTCCGTTGGTGAGCCAGACGGCTCGGGTAACCGGGCCAAAAGGTGAAGAGATCTACTGCGATGAGTTCGGTCGCGTGAAGATCGAATTCCACTGGGACCGGGCCGAGCTGAACTGCGAACGCAGCAGTTGTTGGGTACGAGTGTCGTCGAACTGGGCCGGAAACGGTTTTGGCGCAATGACCCTTCCCCGCGTCGGAATGGAAGTCGTGGTGACCTTTCTGGAGGGCGACCCCGATCAACCACTGATTACCGGTTGCGTGATCAACAAACTCACACCCGCGCCTTACAGATTGCCCGAGCACAAGACCCGCACCGTACTGCGCAGTCGCAGCTCACCCGACACCGGCGGCTACAACGAACTGACGCTAGAAGACCGCGCCGGCCAGGAACTGGTTTACCTGCGCGCCCAACGAGACATGGAGCGGCAGATCCTCCATGACAGTCGACTGGAGGTCGGACGCGATCGACGGGAAAGCATCCAGGGCAGCAGCCAGACATCTGTCGGCAAGGTCATTGCCGTCGAGGCAGGACAGCACGTGCAGATCAAGGCCGGTGCCAATGTGGTGCTGGATGCGGGCGCCAGCATCACGCTGAAAGCAGGCGGTCATCACATCGTGATCGACGAGGGCGGGATCTTCAGCAGTACCGAGATTGTGACGGGCGGCGAGGTATCCAGGGATGAATCTGCCAAGCGTTTTGTGTCGCAGGCCACGGGTAATCCGGCAGCGAGACAGACGAACGCCTCGCAACCCTCCCCAGAGGAAAGCGAGCTCGAAGAAGAGGAAGAAGAAGTCGAGCTGGAGGATGAAACGCCTGCCGGGATTACGTTGCGGATTGGCGTGTTTTTCGATGGGACGGGGAACAACAAGGCCAACAGCGAAACGGTCGCGGCTTGCTATGCGCCAGATGCCAATCTGGCGGAGGCGGCCGAAGAGATCCAGAAGCACTGCGCCACTTATGGCTATGACGGAAATGGCAACTCGCCGGATAACAGTTATGGCAATGATGTGAGCAATATTGTGCGTTTGCATGAGCTGTATACGGACCATGCCTTCGAGGTATTGCCGGAGAAAACGAAACAGGCTTCCTTGCGCGTATACATCGAAGGCATTGGTACGACAGCTGATGGAGGCGATTCACTTTACGCCCAGGCAACCGGACGAGGCGAAACGGGTGTCCTGGCTCGTGTGGAGCAGAGCCCTGAAAAAATCATGAAGCAAATGCGGGTACTGATAAAAAACAACCCCAACGCGCTAATAGAAAGAATCGAGTTCGATATTTTCGGTTTCAGTCGAGGCGCCGCCGCTGCACGGCACTTCGCAAACGAGCTGCTCAAAGGCAAGGGCAGCATTCTTGCAAAAGCGCTGCCAGCGGGCTCTCCGTCTTTAGCAAGTAGCTTTGACTGGGATCCACAATCCAGTATCGGCATCAATTTCATTGGTCTGTTTGATACCGTCGCGGCAATCACCAATCCATGGTTACTCGACTTCACAGGCGCCAACAGCAGAAATCCCGGGCTGGACTTGAAGCTGCCTGAGGGTTGCGCCAACAAAATGGTGCACCTGGTGGCTCGTGATGAATATCGCGAGAACTTTGCCCTTAACAGCCTGGGTGAGATTGATCTGGTATTACCCGGCGCCCACTCGGATCTGGGAGGTGGTTATCTGCCCAGAGCCAAGGAGAAACTTCTGTTGAGCAGTCCGGTCACCAGCACCATCAGCCAAAGCCACGAAGCGACCCGTAGCGCAGCTTATGTCGCTGCCGAAAAGGAGGCGTTTGCCTGGTATACGAAAGGCGTCATCGAAGATGACGCTCCAGGCAATCAACTGCGTGTTGCACTCTGGGAAACCCCTGTAATTCAACGATCGGAAAGGGGCAGTTCCACACCGGATCCCCAGAAGCGGGTTTATGCTGCGGCCATGATTGAACGCCCGGTACACGGTGAGTTGTCGCTGGTGTATTTACGCATCATGCGTGAGCTGGGGGTCAGACATGGTGTGCCATTTGAAGCGATTGACGAAAACGATTCAAAACTTTCGCTACCTGAGGAACTGATCCCGATCCACACCAAGCTTGAGGCTTATGCGCTTGGAAATTCATCCGTTGAGGGACTGACCATCAAAGAACGGGCTTTGTTACGCAGCCGCTATATCCACCTATCTGCGCACTGGAACGCAGCCAAAGATTTCAACAACAGCGACTGGAGCGTTGTTTTCATCAACCGCCCAACAAAGAACAAACAACGAGTGGTGCACCCCCATGAATAAATTCACTCGGCCCGTCAAAAAACACACGGGGTTCGTCTTCGGATTGCTGTTGGTGCTTTGCACTCAAAGTCATGCACAACCGATCACCAAACGGCCCTGGTACCTCGGCTTCGGAGCACCCGCCTACATGGAGGTCTGGATTGAAACGGCCGACGTGGTGGATATCCGTGAACGTGTGTTCAAACGCGCCGGAGCCGGGATTGCCTCGGTGAACACCCCCGCCGACAACAAGGGCAAGCCCGCAGGCTGGCCTGACAGCCCCGGCAGCGGCGCCGGACGTGACGTCACGGGTGCCGATCTTCCCCGCTTGATCTATGTGCGATGGCAATCACTGGCTGAGCCTCAAACCTATGAGGCCTACATTGTGATTCCCGAATCTGCGCGGGAAATCATGCGCAAACCGGAAAAGGCGTACTGCAGACTGGATGGCAAATGGATCACGGACTACCGCGACCGCATAGGTATCGGCTTGGCGCCTGGCGGCATCGCCAAGGTATGGCTAAGTGGGCCGTGCTTGAAGTCAGTCGAAATTACCCGAGTCGAAGGAACTATCAATCCCAAAGGTCCCTATGACGGTAAATCCGGAGGTCAACATCGACCTCTCAAAGACGCATCCAAAACCTACATCGAAAAATACGGCATCCCCTACGGAAGCTGGTAAGGAGAGTGATTACATGGAGTTGAAAAAGTTGTTGATGGCAGCATTTTTGAGCTTTCCCTTCAGCCAGAGTCACGCAGATGTCCGCACACTGGACGGCCATTATTACCTTCAAGGTGCAATGGAGATGGGCGCGGAGTTGTTGCTGCGTAAGGACGGCACCTTTTCTGCCGGTATCGCCTATGGTTCGGCTGGCGGTGTCACCAAGGGAAATTGGTATGTCGAGGAAAACACTTTGATGCTGGAGCAAGGGCCTGCCGCCCAACCAGCAAAGAAGCTTTCCTACAATCTTTCACGCGAGAGAACGCTGGTCGAAATCAAGGAGTATGCCGACAACGAAAAAAATGAGTTGGCTAAAGAAAGCTACGTTTTAGAGCTACGGTACGATCGCCAACCTCCGCCACCGCCCCTGAAACCCGTGACTGTCTATTTTGAGTTCAATTCAGGTCCGCGAGGCCAATTAGTATTGAGTTCAAATCAACAAACTGACCTCTGGCTTCCTTTCGATCCCAAGAGAACGTTGAAGAAAATTGGTTTTGGCACAGATCACAATCACGGGGCAGATCAATGGTTCGATGTTTCGCCGGATAGCCGCGCCTTCAACATTGGCTGGAAGAAACGAAAAAACCAGCCCTTAACGTTCGAACAACCCACCGGATTTGATCTGGCGACTACCAGCCGATATCTGTCACAGGAAGAGCAACAGCGAGTTGCCCATAACTACTGGTTGACGTTGTATCACTTCGACCCGATCTCACCACCCGCTATCCAGCCGGTGGATGTTTATTGGCAATTCGAAGATGGCTCGACGTTGAAGCAGGTCTGGCCAGATTCGCAGCAGACCAAGCTGACACAACCCTTCTCCCCAAATAAGACACTGGAGAAAATCGGTCTGCATACTCAAAATTCGCCTGATGACATCGAATGGTTCACTGTGATGCCGGAAACTCGATGGGCGACGTTGGACTGGCAAACCTATCCTGACCCTGCCAACGGCGATCTCTCTGTGTTGTTCAACGATCTGCAACTCGTCATCGAACCTGACTGTCTCGCCGTCAACTTTGGAAACGGAAAAGCCTGTTTCCGACGTAAATAACTCGACATACAGCCACAAAAAATGGGCACCCGACCGCAATCGGAGTGCCCATTTTTTCACTACGGCTCTCCCCGCTATTCAGGGAGTTCGCCGCAATTATGGATTGACGCTGTCTTTCAACGACTTGCCCGGCTTGAACGCAACAGTGTTGCTGGCCTTGATTTTGACGGGCTCACCGGTTTGCGGGTTTTTGCCGGTGCGGGCACCGCGATGGCGTTGCAGGAAGGTGCCGAAGCCGACGAGCGTGACGCTGTCCTTGCGGTGCAAGGCGCCGGTGATTTCTTCGAGAACGGCGTTGAGAACGCGGTTGGCCTGCTCTTTGGTCAGATCTGCTTTTTCAGCGATTGCAGCGGCGAGTTCTGGTTTACGCATTAGTGAAGCCCCTTTGAGTCGGTTTTTTGTTGTTATGTCCGTGCTGTTCTCGTTGGAACAGCGCCCAAGGCGCCGCAGGCTCTACTCTGCGGCAGACGGGAGTGAGGATGGCACGCGGTTAAGGGCGGCGCCAGTCTCCCCGCGACCTTTGTGGGGGCAAAAGCGGGGTGATTCCGACAGAACGACCGGTATTTACGCCAGCAAGGCCGGAAGCTGCTTGTTCAGCGCAAGTTTTTCCATCACCGCCGCGCCAGTCAGGGCGTAACCGAGCAATTGCCCTTGCACATCGTGACACAGCGCCTTGACGTCGGCGCCCTGCCCTTCGACGGTCCAGACACCTTCACGGCCCCGTGGCGGCGGCGAAACCACCAACGGGCAGACCGGGGTTTTCACGGTGATCGGCATCGGTCCGTAGTTCACCACGGTCGGGTTGCCGGCCAGGGTCTGTGCCAGCGCTCGCGCACAACTCATGAGGGGCATGACGTACAGAAGATTCAGCCCGTCGACCTCGGCGCAGTCGCCCAAGGCGTAAATATTGGCGTGAGAGGTTTGCAGATGACGGTCGACCACCACACCGCGGTTGGTCTGGATGCCGGCAGCCGCTGCCAGATCAATCCGTGGGCGCAGGCCGATGGCCGACACCACCACATCGCACGGGATGACCTGACCGTCGGAGAGGTGTGCTTCCAGCCCATCCGCGACTTTCTGCAAACGGGTCAGCACCGGGCCGAGGTGGAAACGGGCTCCGAGACTTTCCAGCCCGGCCTGCACCGCTGCGGCAGCGGACGGGTGCAACAGGGTCGGCATCACCTGCTCGCACGGCGCAACCAGTTGCACTTCGTAGCCGCCGAGGATCAGGTCGTTGGCGAACTCACAGCCGATCAGACCGGCACCGAGCAGCAACACCCGACGCTTGCCCGCCACGGCCGCGCGAAACCGTGCGTAGTCTTCGAGATCGTTGATCGGGAACACCAGATCCCCAGCATCGCCTTCAATCGGCACACGCACGGTTTCGGCGCCCCAGGCGAGGATCAGGTCGCGATAACTCACCGCTTCCTCGCCGATCCACAGGCGCTTGTGGCCCGGGTCGATGCCGCTGAGGCGGGTGTGGGTGCGGATCTCGGCCTTCAACTGCTCGGCCATGGCGCCCGGTTCGGCCATGCTCAGGCCGTCGGCGTCCTTGTTCTTGCCAAAGCCGGTGGAGAGCATCGGCTTGGAGTAGGAACGACCGTCATCGGCGGTAATCAGCAGCAGCGGGGTTTCGCCATCGAGTTTGCGAAACTCGCGGGCCAGGTTGTAACCCGCAAGCCCGGTGCCAACGATTACGACAGGTGCGCTCATGCCCTACTCCTCAGTGTTTTCTCAGTTGATTTCGATCATTTCGAAGTCCATCTTGCCGACGCCGCAGTCCGGGCACAGCCAGTCTTCCGGCACGTCCTGCCACAGGGTGCCCGGCGCAATACCATCATCCGGCCAGCCGTCGGCTTCGTTATAGATCAGGCCGCAGACCACACATTGCCACTTTTTCATTCAGGTACTTCCTCAGGGTTCAGGCTTTAGCCGGCGCGGACGGTCGATGGTGCAGCGCTGCCGTCCGGCTCAGGGCGTTTTGTACTGATGGTACCGGCCAGATGCAAGCCTGTTCGGCGCAATGGCGGCCCGGATCAATCAAATTCGCGGTGCGCCATGGTAAGCTCGCCGCCTCATTTGCTGCCAATAATGACTCATTGTGCAACTCAAAAACGCCCCGTTGTGGCGCCCGCAAAGCCACCTGACACCCCTCCTCGACACGTCCACGCTCGACTGGCTGTTCGACGAAGGCTCCCTGACCCGCCGGCTGACGCGCCTGTCCGATGACGGTTTCAGTGTCACGCCGCTGTTCGAGGGCTGGCAGACCCTGCGTGACGACGAATGCGCGGCGCTGGACCTGGCCGAAGGCAGCGAAGGCTGGGTGCGCGAGGTGTATTTGCGCGGGCATGGCGAGGCGTGGGTGTTCGCCCGCAGCGTGGCCTCGCGCAGCGCCTTGCAGGGCGACGGGTTGCATATGGATGAGTTGGGCAGCCGCTCGCTGGGCGAACTGCTGTTCTGCGATCACGCGTTCCAGCGGCGCGCCATCGAAGTCTGCCATTACCCGGAACACTGGCTGCCCGAGGATTCCCGGGCCATCGGTCTGTGGGGTCGTCGTTCGCGTTTCGACCGTGGTGCATTGAGCGTACTGGTGGCGGAGATTTTCCTGCCTACGCTGTGGGAAGCCGTCCGCGCCCGTCCGGAGAACTGCTGATGTATCAAAGCCTGCTCAAATCCCTGAATCGCCTGAACCCGCGCGCCTGGGACTTCATCCAGTTGACCCGCATGGACAAGCCGATCGGCATTTACCTGCTGCTGTGGCCGACACTCTGGGCGCTGTGGATTGCCGGTAAAGGTTCGCCGTCGCTGGCCAACGTCGTGATTTTCGTCCTTGGTGTGGTGCTGACTCGTGCCGGCGGCTGCGTCATCAATGACTGGGCCGACCGCAAGGTCGACGGCCATGTGAAGCGCACCGCCGAACGCCCGCTCGCTGCTGGCCGGATCAGCTCGAAAGAGGCGCTGGTGTTCTTCGCCCTGCTGATGGGCATGAGCTTCCTGCTGGTGCTGTGCACCAACGCCGCGACGATCTGGCTGTCGCTGGGTGGCCTGGCGCTGGCGTTCACTTATCCGTTCATGAAGCGCTACACCTATTACCCGCAGGTAGTGCTGGGTGCGGCGTTTTCCTGGGGCATGCCGATGGCGTTCACCGCCGAAACCGGTGAGCTGCCAGTGACTGCCTGGCTGCTGTGGATCGCCAACCTGCTGTGGACGGTGGGCTACGACACCTATTACGCGATGACCGACCGCGACGATGACTTGAAGATCGGAGTGAAATCCACGGCGATCCTGTTCGGCGAGGCGGACCGGGTGATCATCCTGACCTTGCAGGCCCTGTCGCTGGGCTGCCTGTTGCTGGCCGGATCGAAGTTCGAGTTGGGGATGTGGTTCCACCTCGGCCTGCTGGTGGCGGCCGGGTGCTATGCCTGGGAGTTCTGGTACACCCGTGATCGCGACCGGATGCGCTGCTTCAAGGCGTTCCTGCACAACCACTGGGCCGGTTTGGCGATTTTCGTCGGGATCGTGCTGGATTACGCGTTGCGCTGACCTCAAAGCATCGCGGCCCGAGGCAATGCCTGCGGGCCGCGATGCTGTTTCACTGCCGATGGCTTACTTGTGCTCGTGAACCACGTGCCACGCGTCCATCTTGCCGTCACCCATCATGTCACCTGGTTTGGCGTCCATCTTGAAGGTATACAGCGGCTTGCCGTCGTAGGCGTACTGCATCTTGCCGTCATCGCGCTTGATCACCGTCCACTTGCCCTCTGCCTTCGCACCTGCCGGTGCCATCATCGGAGGCCAGTTCTCGGCGCATTTGTCGTTGCACATCGACTTGCCGCCAGCGTCCTTGTCGAACGTGTAAACGGTCATGCCTTTGTGGTCGACCATCATGCCGTCTTTCATCATCGCCGGTTCGGCCGCCATCGCCAGTCCGGGCAGGGTCAGGGCAGCGGCCATCAGCAGAGTTTTAAAGGAAGCAGTCATTTGAGTCATGGAAACCTTCTTTTGTGGTTGTCAGGATTCGGACTTAGAGCTTAGTTCAGGATTTGCACAATCGCCGCCGGACTAAAATACTGTCACACGACTGCAATAATTCCGTTATCTAATGCGGCGCAAGACAGTTAAATGACAAGAGGATTAAGGCATGGTTGGCAGGAGCATTCTGATCGTCGACGACGAAGCGCCCATTCGCGAAATGATCGCCGTTGCGTTGGAAATGGCCGGCTATGACTGCCTCGAGGCAGAGAACTCGCAGCAGGCGCACGCCATTATCGTCGACCGCAAACCGGACCTGATCCTGCTCGACTGGATGCTGCCCGGCACCTCCGGCATCGAGCTGGCCCGCCGCCTCAAGCGTGACGAACTGACCGGGGACATCCCGATCATCATGCTCACCGCCAAGGGCGAAGAAGACAACAAGATCCAGGGCCTGGAAGTCGGCGCCGACGACTACATCACCAAACCGTTTTCCCCACGCGAACTGGTGGCACGCCTCAAGGCCGTGCTGCGCCGCGCCGGCCCGACCGATGGCGAAGCGCCGATCGAAGTCGGCGGCCTGCTGCTCGACCCGATCAGCCACCGCGTGACCATCGACGGCCGTCCGGCCGAGATGGGCCCGACCGAATACCGTCTGCTGCAATTCTTCATGACCCACCAGGAACGCGCCTACACGCGTGGTCAGTTGCTGGATCAGGTCTGGGGCGGCAACGTCTATGTTGAAGAGCGCACGGTCGACGTGCACATCCGGCGCCTGCGCAAGGCCCTCGGCGACGCCTACGAAAATCTGGTACAAACCGTGCGCGGCACCGGCTATCGGTTCTCCACCAAGGCCTGAGCCGACCGCCAGACTCGCTGACAAGGACCGTATTTCCCGTGAATCAAAACTGGCATGGCACCCTGATTCGCCACATGCTGTTGCTGGTCACCGGCTGCCTGGTGATCGGCCTGATCACCGGCTACTACGGCTGGAGCCTCGCGGCGGGGCTGGGCCTGTACCTGGCCTGGACGCTCAAGCAACTGCTGCGCCTGCACGAATGGCTGCGCCTGCACCAACCCGATGAAGCACCACCCGACGGCTACGGTCTGTGGGGTGAAGTGTTCGACAGCATCTACCACCTGCAACGCCGCGACCAACGGGTACGCGGGCGACTGCAAGCGGTGATCGACCGCGTTCAGGAATCCACCGCTGCGTTGAAAGACGCGGTGATCATGCTCGACAGCGACGGCAACCTGGAATGGTGGAACCGCGCCGCCGAAACCCTGCTCGGCCTGAAAACCCCGCAAGACAGCGGCCAGCCGGTGACCAACCTGGTCCGCCATCCGCGCTTCAAGGAATACTTCGAGCAGGAAAGCTACGCCGAACCGCTCGAAATCCCTTCGCCGACCAACGACCGCGTGCGCATCCAGCTGTACCTCACGCGCTACGGCAACAACGAACACTTGATGCTGGTGCGCGACGTCACGCGCATCCATCAACTGGAACAGATGCGCAAAGACTTCATCGCCAACGTCTCCCACGAGCTGCGCACCCCGCTAACGGTGATCTGCGGCTATCTGGAAACCCTGCTCGACAACGTCGAGGAAGTGAACCCGCGCTGGAGCCGTGCCCTGCAGCAGATGCAGCAACAGGGTGGGCGCATGCAAACCCTGCTCAATGACTTGCTGCTGCTGGCCAAGCTGGAAGCCACCGATTACCCGTCGGACAACCAGCCCGTGCACATCGACACCCTGTTGCAGTCGATCAAGAGCGATGCACAGCAGCTGTCGGGGTCGAAAAATCAGAAAATCACCCTGGAAGCCGACGCCAGCATCCTGCTCAAGGGCAGCGAGGCGGAACTGCGCAGCGCGTTTTCCAACCTGGTGTTCAACGCCGTCAAATACACCCCGGCCGAAGGCAATATCCGCATCCGCTGGTGGGGCGACGATCAGGGCGCGCACCTGAGCGTGCAGGATTCCGGGATCGGCATCGACAGCAAACACCTGCCGCGCCTGACCGAACGCTTCTACCGCGTCGACTCCAGTCGCAACTCCAACACCGGCGGCACGGGCCTGGGCCTGGCCATCGTCAAACACGTGTTGCTGCGCCATCGTGCGCGGATGGAGATCAGCAGCGTGCCCGGCCACGGCAGCACGTTCACCTGCCATTTCGCCCCGGCGCAGGTCGCCCAGGCACGGCTCATCAGCGCCGCTGAGTAATGCCGGACTAGGCAATCGCCAGGTCAGCCGCTACATTGGCTGACTTGCGCCTGCCTATCAGGCGCGATTTCTTATCTCTTACGAATCACACGGAACCCGCATAACTCCATCATGGACCCTTCCCCTGGCTTGTCCCTCGCAACAATATTCGCCGATTTCGGCATGATTCTTTTCGCTCTGATCCTGGTTCTGCTCAACGGCTTCTTCGTTGCGGCGGAGTTCGCCATGGTCAAACTGCGCTCGACCCGGGTCGAAGCCATCGCTGAACAGCACGGCTGGCGCGGGCATATCCTGCGCACCGTACACAGTCAGCTCGATGCGTACCTCTCGGCGTGCCAGCTCGGTATCACCCTCGCCTCCCTCGGCCTGGGCTGGGTCGGTGAGCCGGCGTTTGCGCACATTCTCGAGCCGCTGCTGAGCGCGGTCGGCGTGCAGTCGGCCGAAGTCGTCAAAGGCATTTCGTTCTTCACCGCGTTCTTCATCATTTCCTACCTGCACATCGTGGTCGGCGAACTCGCACCCAAATCCTGGGCGATCCGCAAACCCGAATTGCTGTCGCTGTGGACGGCGGTGCCGCTGTACTTGTTCTACTGGGCCATGTACCCGGCGATCTACCTGCTCAACGCCAGCGCCAACACCATCCTGCGCATCGCGGGGCAAGGCGAGCCCGGCCCGCATCACGAGCACCATTACAGCCGTGAAGAACTGAAACTGATCCTGCACTCCAGCCGCGGCCAGGACCCAAGCGACCAAGGCATGCGCGTGCTGGCCTCGGCGGTGGAAATGGGCGAACTGGAAGTGGTCGACTGGGCCAACTCCCGGGAAGACCTGATCACCCTCGAGTTCAACGCCCCGCTGAAAGAAATCCTGGCGATGTTCCGTCGCCACAAGTTCAGCCGCTATCCGGTGTACGACAGCGAGCGCAAGGAGTTCGTCGGCCTGCTGCACATCAAGGACCTGCTGCTGGAACTGGCAGCGCTGGATCACATTCCAGAGTCGTTCAACCTCGCCGAACTGACCCGACCGCTGGAACGCGTATCGCGGCACATGCCGCTGTCGCAGTTGCTTGAGCAGTTCCGCAAGGGCGGCTCGCACTTCGCGGTGGTTGAAGAAGCCGACGGCAACATCATCGGCTACCTGACCATGGAAGACGTGCTGGAGGTGCTGGTCGGCGACATCCAGGACGAACACCGCAAGGCCGAGCGCGGCATCCTCGCCTACCAGCCAGGCAAACTGCTGGTGCGGGGCGATACGCCGCTGTTCAAGGTCGAGCGCCTGCTGGGTATCGACCTGGACCACATCGAAGCCGAAACTCTCGCCGGGCTGATCTACGAAACCCTGAAACGAGTACCGGAAGAGGAAGAAGTGCTGGAAGTCGAAGGCCTGCGGATCATCATCAAGAAGATGAAAGGCCCGAAGATCATTCTGGCCAAGGTGCTGATGCTCGACTGACGGGGATTACCGCTTGCCCAACGCAAAGTTGGGCAATGCCCCCAGCGGCTGGTTGAACTGATACGGAATCGATACCAGCCCCCCTCCTGTATTGCGCTGCACCACGAAGTGCAGGTGCGGGCCGCTGCTGTTGCCGGTGTTGCCGGACAGCGCCAGCGGACTGCCCACCGCCACTCGCTGCCCTTCCCGCACACTCACCGACCCTTGCTTGAGGTGCAGGTACACGCCCATCGTGCCGTCGTCGTGCAGGATCCGTACGAAATTGCCGGAAGGATCGGTACCGCGCCCGCTCTGGGAATTCTCGGTCTTCACCACCACGCCAGCCCGGGCCGCGATGATCGGCGTACCGACCGGCATGGCGATATCCATCGCATATTTGTTCTTCGGCCCGTAGTGGCTGTAATCGCCATTGGCGCCCTGACTCAGACGGAACGGTCCGCCCCGCCACGGAAACGGATAGCGATAGCTCTGAGCCGCACCTGCGGGGTCACCGAGGGAATACTGGAACATCGGCGTGTACACCAGCGGCTTGCCACCGGACACCGCCGTCAGCAGCGCCAGCCGCGTATTGCTGCGCGCCGGCAGTACCCGGCGGATCGTTTCCGTCGGCGCACCGCGCACATTGCTCATCCCGGTGAACGCCAGCGCGACCTCCACCGGTGCATACAGGTCGTTGCGCACGAATACCACGTCCGTGCCCTTCTGCTTCTTGATGTCGAGATAGACCTGACGCTCGAGCCTCTCGACCATCCGGTCCTGAAACACGAACACCTGGGAGCCTTTGCTCGGACGGTCGCTGTACGAAACCACTCCGTTGGCATCGGTGGATTTGTAGATCGTCATGGCCACAGTCGAGGTGGAGGCCATGAACAGACCACAGAAAAACAGCAGGCGCAGGAGCATGGGCAAAAGTTCTGTCGAGTAAGGCCTGGGAATGAGCCTAGCAGCTGAAGCAGACCAGGCTAGTCGACAGATGTTTCAAATTTGGCACAGCACAAAACAAAAGGCCGCAGCCCGGGGCCGCTCACGCATAGGAATACTCTCCTTTGCGGGGCTGACCCAGGCTGCGACCTTTTTCGCCTCGACGCTTACGCGCCCGGAACGAAGTGCTTCTGCGCCGTGCCGCGGGCGATCAGGCGGGAGATGTAGTCGAGCTTCTGCGCGTCCTGGTCGACGAAGCGGAAGGTCAGTTGCAACCAGTCGCTGTCGGGTTTCGGCTCGTGGGCGACGACGGCATGCAGGTAGCCGTTGAGGCGGGCGATTTCGGCGTTGTCGCCCTGCTCCAGATCGAGCACGGCACTGTCGAGGATCTGCGGCAGGGTGTCGGTGCGTTTCACCACCAACAGCGCTTCCTTGATGCTCAGGGCCTTGATCACGCATTGCTGGGTGCCGCTCGGCAGGCGCAGTTGGCCCTGACCGCGACCACCGGCCGGAGCGCTGGAGGCTGCCGGGGCTTTCACGGGCGGGCTGTTGAGCAGGCCACGCTGTGGCGCGGCGGCAGGTGCCGGGGCCGCAGCGGCAGGCTTGGCAAGCGGGTTGGCCGCAGCAGCAGCCGGTGCGGAACCGACCACGGCAGCCTTGCCGCCGGTCAACGCGCTCAGCGAGTCGTTACCGAATGCCGAGTTCATCTTGGTCGGAGCGCTGTTCATCAGGGTGTCGAGCTTGCCGACCTTGTTCAGGGCCTGCTTGACCTTGGTCAGCAGTTGCTCGTTGGTGAACGGCTTGCTGACGTATCCGGTGACGCCGGCCTGGATCGCCTGCACGACGTTTTCCTTGTCGCCCCGGCTGGTGACCATGATGAACGGCATGGTCTTGAGGTTGTCCTGCTCACGGCACCAGGTCAGCAGTTCGAGGCCGGACATTTCCGGCATTTCCCAGTCGCACAGCACCAGGTCGAAGGCTTCCTTGGCCAGCATGGCCTGAGCCTTCTTGCCGTTGATGGCGTCCTCGGCGCGGATCCCCGGGAAGTAATTACGCAGGCACTTTTTCACCAGGTCACGAATGAACGATGCATCGTCCACGACCAACACACTGATCTTGCTCATCCAACACCCCTATTAAAATCCCGGCAAGCATAACGCTGGCTGATGGCACATTGCCAAAACTCTTCAGTCACGCCGGGACTTTTCGTTCGCGGGTGCTGCTTTTTAATTCGCTCTTCAACTCGGATCTGCCTTCTGAAAAGCAGAAACAAAAACGCCCGGCCAAAGGGCCGGGCGCTTTTCTCAGGCAATCTTACTTATCGTCAGCATCGCCCGGAACATTAGCGGTTTCGCCGCTTGTCCCTTCAACTTCTTCCTTCATGCGCTTGAGGCCCATGTGGCGCACGTCGGTGCCGCGCACCAGGTAGATCACCAGCTCCGAAATATTGCGCGCGTGGTCGCCGATCCGCTCCAGCGAACGCAGCACCCAGATAATGCTCAAGACCCGCGAGATAGAGCGCGGGTCTTCCATCATGTAGGTCGCCAGCTCACGCAGGGCGGTCTTGTATTCGCGGTCGATGATCTTGTCGTACTGCGCCACCGACAACGCCAGGTCGGCGTCGAAGCGGGCAAAGGCGTCCAGCGCATCGCGGACCATGTTGCGCACCTGGTCGCCGATGTGGCGCACTTCGACGTAACCGCGCGGTGCCTCGCCTTCTTCGCAAAGCTGGATCGCGCGACGGGCGATCTTGGTCGCTTCGTCGCCGATGCGCTCAAGATCGATCACCGACTTGGAAATGCTGATGATCAGACGCAGGTCGGACGCCGCCGGCTGACGACGGGCCAGAATGCGCAGGCATTCTTCGTCGATGTTGCGTTCCATCTGGTTGATCTGGTCGTCGATCTCGCGCACTTGCTGGGCCAGGCCCGAGTCGGCCTCGATCAGCGCGGTGACCGCGTCGTTGACCTGCTTCTCGACCAGCCCGCCCATGGCCAGCAGGTGGCTGCGCACTTCTTCCAGTTCGGCGTTGAACTGCGCGGAAATGTGATGGGTAAGGCCTTCTTTACTAATCATGTTGGCGTCCTTGGAGCGTCCGGTAAGGTGCGGCGGGCCGCAGCGTCAATTCAGTGAGCGACAACCAGTGTCTGCTAGCCGTAACGACCGGTGATGTAGTCTTCGGTCTGCTTCTTGGCCGGATTGGTGAACAGGGTATCGGTGTCGCCGAATTCCACCAGTTTGCCCATGTACATGAACGCGGTGTAGTCGGACACCCGCGCCGCCTGCTGCATGTTGTGGGTCACGATGACGATGGTGAACTTGGATTTGAGTTCGTAGATCAGCTCTTCGACTTTCAGGGTCGAGATCGGGTCGAGGGCCGAGCACGGTTCGTCGAGCAGCAGCACTTCCGGTTCCACGGCGATGGTGCGGGCGATCACCAGACGCTGTTGCTGACCGCCGGACAGGCCGAGTGCCGAGTCATGTAGGCGGTCTTTCACTTCGTCCCACAGGGCCGCGCCTTTCAGCGCCCACTCGACGGCTTCGTCGAGGATGCGCTTCTTGTTGATGCCCTGGATGCGCAGGCCGTAGACCACGTTTTCGTAGATGGTTTTCGGGAACGGGTTGGGCTTCTGGAACACCATGCCGACCCGGCGACGCAGCTCGGCCACGTCCTCGCCCTTGCGGTAGATATTATTGCCGTAGAGGTTGATCGCGCCTTCGACGCGGCAGCCGTCCACCAGGTCGTTCATGCGGTTGAAGGTACGCAGCAGCGTGGACTTGCCGCAGCCGGACGGGCCGATGAAGGCGGTCACGCGCTGTTTCGGGATGTTCATGCTGACGTCGTACAGCGCTTGTTTCTCGCCGTAGAACAGACTCAGGCCCGGCACTTCGATGGCCACGGTTTCCTGCTCGAGGTTCAGGCTCTGCTTGTCGCGGCCCAGGGCAGACATGTTGATGCCGTGGGTATGTGTTTCGTGCTGCATGGGAGATCCCCTGTGCTAACAAATTCGGTTCGGTTGGCTGCCGGGAATCAGGCCGGCAGCCCTTCAATTCTTGTAACGGCGATCAGCTGTCCAGCGCCTTGTACTTCTCGCGCAGGTGGTTACGAATCCACACCGCCGACAAGTTGAGCACGGCAATCACCAGCACCAGCAGCAACGCGGTGGCGTACACCAGCGGTCGCGCGGCTTCAACGTTCGGGCTCTGGAAGCCGACGTCATAAATATGGAAGCCCAGGTGCATGATCTTCTGATCCAGGTGCAGGTACGGGTAGTTGCCATCAACCGGCAGCGACGGCGCCAGTTTCACCACACCCACCAGCATCAGCGGCGCCACTTCACCGGCGGCGCGGGCCACCGCGAGGATCATGCCGGTCATCATGGCCGGGCTGGCCATCGGCAGAACGATCTTCCACAGGGTTTCAGCCTTGGTCGCGCCGAGGGCCAGCGAGCCTTCACGCACGGTGCGCGGGATCCGCGCCAGACCTTCTTCGGTGGCCACGATCACCACCGGCACCGCCAGCAGCGCCAGGGTCAGCGACGCCCAGAGCAGACCCGGCGTACCGAAGGTCGGTGCCGGCAGCGCTTCCGGGAAGAACAGACGGTCGAGCGAACCGCCCAGCACGTAAACGAAGAAGCCCAGACCGAACACGCCGTAAACAATCGCAGGAACACCCGCCAGGTTGTTCACCGCGATCCGGATAACCCGGGTCAGGGTGTTCTGTTTGGCGTATTCACGCAGGTAGACCGCCGCCAGCACGCCGAACGGGGTCACGATCATCGCCATGATCAAAGTCATCATCACGGTGCCGAAGATCGCCGGGAAAATCCCGCCTTCGGTGTTCGCTTCACGCGGATCGTCGGACAGGAACTCCCAAACCTTGTTGAAGTAGAAGCCGACCTTGGTGAAGGTGCCCATCGCGTTCGGCTGGTAGGCGTGAACCACTTTGCCCAGGCCGATTTCGATTTCCTTGCCGTTGGCATCGCGAGCGGTCAAAGCGTCGCGGTTGAATTGCGCGTGCAGATCGGCCAGACGGGCTTCGACGTCCTGATAGCGGGCGTTAAGCTCGGCACGTTCGGCGTCCATGTCCGCTTGCGCGGTGGCGTCGAGCTTGCCTTCCAGTTCCAGTTTGCGACCGTGCAGACGGATGCGCTCGAGACCGGCGTTGATCGCGCCGATGTCGGTTTTTTCCAGGGTCTTGAGCTGCGCGGCAAGGCCGTTCACGCGGTTGATCCGCGCTTGCAGCTCGGGCCAGGCCGCTTCGCCCTCGGCAATCACTTTGCCGTCCTGTTTGACGTTGACCAGGTAGCCGTAGAAGTTGCCCCACTCACGACGCTCCAGCGCCATCAGCTCCGGCGGGTTCTTCTGGTCAATCAGCCACTCGCCGACGATCCAGGTGAAGTCGTTGCCGTTCAGGTCGCGGTTGCCGACCTTGATCAGCTCGCGGGTCATGAATTCCGGGCCCTGGTCAGGCACCGGCAAGCCGGCGCTCTTCAGGCGTGCGCGGGGCACTTCTTCCTTCTGCACCACTTCGCCGATGACCAGGTGATTGCCTTGGCCAGGGACGTTGTAGCTGGCGTGGATCAGGTCCGCCGGCCAGAAGTGACCCAGACCACGCACGGCAATCACCGCCAGCAGGCCAATGGTCATGATGACCGCGATGGACACCGCGCCACCGCTGATCCAGACGCCCGGGGCGCCGCTCTTGAACCATCCATTCAGGGAGTTCTGCTTCACAGACTTCTACCTTTCTTAAAGCGACGAGTATTTCTTGCGCAGACGCTGACGAATCAGTTCCGCGAGGGTGTTCATGACGAAGGTGAACAACAGCAGCACCAGCGCCGAGAGGAACAGCACGCGGTAGTGGCTGCCGCCGACTTCCGACTCCGGCATTTCCACCGCAACGTTGGCGGCCAGGGTGCGCAGGCCTTCGAACAGGTTCATTTCCATGACCGGGGTGTTGCCAGTGGCCATCAGCACGATCATGGTTTCACCGACCGCACGGCCCATGCCGATCATCAGTGCCGAGAAGATGCCCGGGCTGGCGGTCAGGATGACCACGCGAGTCATGGTCTGCCACGGCGTGGCACCGAGGGCCAGCGAGCCCAGGGTCAGGCCGCGCGGCACGCTGAACACGGCGTCTTCGGCGATTGAGTAGATGTTCGGGATCACCGCGAAGCCCATGGCCAGACCGACCACCAGTGCGTTGCGCTGGTCGTAGGTGATGCCCAGGTCGTGGGAGATCCACATGCGCATGTCACCGCCGAAGAACCAGTTCTCCATGAACGGGCTCATGTACAGCGACAGCCAGCCCACAAACAGAATCACCGGGATCAGCAGCGCACTCTCCCAGCCGTCCGGGACTTTCAGGCGGATCGACTCAGGCAGGCGGCTGAAGGTGAAACCGGCCACCAGGATGCCGATCGGCAGGAGCATCAGCAGGCTGAAGATGCCCGGCAGATGCCCTTCCACATACGGTGCGAGGAAAAGACCTGCGAAGAAGCCGAGGATCACCGTCGGCATCGCTTCCATCAGCTCGATCACTGGCTTGACCTTGCGGCGCATGCCCGGGGCCATGAAGTACGCGGTGTAGATCGCAGCGGCAACGGCCAGTGGTGCCGCCAGCAGCATCGCGTAGAACGCGGCTTTCAGGGTGCCGAAGGTCAGTGGCGACAAGCTCAGTTTCGGTTCGAAATCGGTGTTGGCCGCAGTCGATTGCCAGACGTATTTAGGCTCGTCGTAGTTCTCGTACCAGACCTTGCTCCACAGCGCGCTCCACGATACTTCCGGGTGCGGGTTGTCGAGCAACAGCGGTTGCAGCTTGCCGCCGGCCTCGACGATCACACGGTTGGCGCGTGGCGACAGACCGAACAGGCCCTGTCCTTCGACCACCTGATCAACCAGCAAGGTGCGATGCGCGGTGCTGTGAAACACGCCAAGCTTGCCGCTGGCATCCAGTGCGAGGAAGCCTTTGCGACGCTCTTCAGCGGTGATTTCAACGATCGGCGTCTTGCCCATCTGGAAGGTGCGGATCTGCTTCAGGCGCAGCTCGCCATCAGTGTCGCGGGCCATGAACCACTGGGCCAGGCCACCGGTGGAGTCGCCGACGATCAGCGAGATGCCACCCACCAGTTGAGTGGCGGCAGTGACTTGCGCGTCGGCGTTTTCCAGCAGCTTGTAGCGACCGTTGAGGCTCTTGTCGCGCAGGCTGAACACGTCGGCCTGAGCACGACCGTTAACCACATACAGCCATTGCTGGCGCGGGTCGACGAAGATGTTTTTAACCGGTTCAGTCATCTGCGGCAGATCAATGCGCTTCTGCTCGTTGGTGACTTCGCCGGTCATCATGTTTTCTTCGCTGGTCAGCGACAACACATTGAGTTGCGAACCGGTGGAGCCGACCAGCATCAGGGTCGAGTCGGAGGCGTTGAGGCTGACGTGCTCCAGCGCACCGCCGCTTTCGTTCAGCGCAATCGGCGTCTCGCCGTACGGGAACTCGATCGCCGGGGTGATGGTTTTCTTGCCTTCCGGGTAGCTGACTTTATAGGTGTGACGGAACACCAGCGCCTGACCGTTGGACAGACCCACGGCCACCAACGGATGGCCCGGCTGGTCTTCGCCGATGGAGGTCACACTGGTGCCTGCCGGCAACGGCAGATCGACGCGCTTCAATTCAGCGCCACTGTCGATATCAAAGAACAGCGCCTGGCCCTTGTCGGAAACGCGCATGGCCACCTGATTCTGCTCTTCGAGCGAAATCATCAGTGGCTTGCCGGCGTCCTGCATCCAGGCCGGGGTGATAGCGTCTTTCGCAGTCAGGTCAGCGCCCTTGAACAGTGGCGCAACGACGTAGGCGAGGAAGAAGAAGATCAGGGTGATGGCTGCCAGTACCGCCAGACCGCCGACGAGGACGTACCAGCGGGTGAAGCGATCCTTGAGCGCGCGAATGCGGCGCTTGCGTTGCAACTCAGGCGTATTGAAGTCAATGCGCTTGGGAGGGTTCGTAGTCATTTTGGAATTGGCCAGATCATTCATGCGCACACCCTAGCGATCCTGTATGACAGAAAGATGACAATGCAGTGACGCACCAAATCCGCCGCCAGCAGGGCACTGGCAGTGGATAGAAGAATTCGGGGAGTGTGGGGGCCGGGCCGCTTGCGGGCCGGGCCCCACACATGAGTCAGGCGGGGTTCACCCCTGACTCAGTTTGTTACTTTTTTGCGACTTCAGCGCCGCCTTCCTGCAGACCCAGGTCAGCCAGTGCTTTTGCAGCAACCTTGGCTGGCAACGGGATGTAGCCGTCTTTCACTACCACTTCCTGGCCCTGTTTCGACAGAACCAGTTTCACGAACTCGGCTTCCAGCGGGGCCAGAGGCTTGTTCGGGGCTTTGTTGACGTAAACGTACAGGAAACGCGACAGCGGGTACTTGCCGTTCAGGGCGTTTTCTTCGGTGTCTTCGATGAAATCGGTGCTGCCTTTCTTCGACAGAGCAACGGTTTTCACGCTGGCGGTCTTGTAGCCGATGCCCGAGTAACCGATGCCGTTCAGCGAGGAGCTGATCGACTGCACGACCGAAGCCGAGCCTGGTTGTTCGTTGACGTTAGGCTTGTAGTCGCCTTTGCACAGGGCTTCTTCCTTGAAGTAGCCGTAGGTGCCGGATACCGAGTTACGACCGAACAGCTGAACCGGCTTGTTGGCCAGGTCGCCGGTCACGCCCAGGTCGCCCCAGGTTTTCACTTCGGCCTTGGCGCCGCACAGACGGGTGGACGAGAAGATCGCGTCAACCTGTTCCATGGTCAGGTGCTGGATCGGGTTGTCCTTGTGTACGAATACAGCCAGGGCGTCCACGGCAACCGGGATAGCGGTTGGCTTGTAGCCGTATTTCTGTTCGAAGGCCGCCAGTTCGGTGTCCTTCATCTTGCGGCTCATCGGGCCCAGGTTGGAGGTGCCTTCGGTCAGCGCAGGTGGCGCGGTGGCGGAGCCAGCGGCCTGAATCTGGATGTTTACGTTCGGGTATTCTTTCTTGTAGTTCTCGGCCCACAAGGTCATGAGGTTGGCCAGGGTATCGGAGCCGACGCTGGACAGGTTGCCCGACACACCAGTGGTCTTGGTGTAGCTCGGGATCGACGGGTCAACAGCGGCGAACGCGTTGGCGGTCGCAACGCCAGCAGCGACAAAAGTCATTGCCGCCATCAAACGCTTCAGTTTCATGCCTTACTCCTAGCAGATAGGGGGTGTTAAGTCGGGGCCAAGTATCAGCAGGCCGTGTGAACACTCTATGGCTGAAATATGACAATTGGATGAAAGGCCAGCATCCCTGTCGGAAGGCTGGCCTTTCAGATGTAACCGAACGTGTGGGATGAATCAGCGGCCCTTGCTCCACAGCCAGGCGCCGACCAGGATCCCCATCCCGCACAGCACGGCCACGTAATAGGCAGGCCCCATCGCACTTTCTTTCAGCAGCAGGCTGACCACCATCGGGGTCAGGCCGCCGAAGATCGCGTAGGCGACGTTATAAGAGAAGGACAGACCGCTGAAGCGCACCACCGGCGGGAACGCCTTGACCATCACGTACGGCACCGCACCGATGGTGCCGACCAGGAAACCGGTCAGCGCATACAGCGGGAACAGCCAGTCCGGGTGATCGGCGAGGCTGTGATAGAAGGTCCAAGAGCTGATCAACAACCCCAGGCAGCCGAACACGAAAACGCGACCGGCACCGAAGCGATCCGCCAGCGCGCCGGAAATGATGCAGCCCAGGCTCAGGAAGACGATGGCCAGGCTGTTGGATTGCAGCGCCATCGTCGGCGAGAAGTGATAGACCGTCTGCAGCACGGTCGGGGTCATCAGGATCACCACGACGATGCCGGCGGACAGCAGCCAGGTCAGCAGCATCGAGATGGCGATCGCACCGCGATGGTCACGCAGCACCGCGCGCAGCGGCACTTCTTCGGCCAGGGCCTTGCGCTGTTGCAGTTCGGCGAACACCGGGGTTTCGTGCAGCCAGCGACGCAGGTAAACCGAGAACAGGCCGAACACGCCGCCGAGCAGGAATGGAATCCGCCAGGCGTAATCCGAGACTTCCACTTGCGTATAGATGCTATTGATCGCGGTGGCGACCAGCGAGCCCAGCAGGATCCCGGCGGTCAGGCCGCTGGTCAGGGTGCCGCAGGCATAACCAATGTGCTTTCCAGGTACGTGTTCGGAAACGAAGACCCACGCCCCCGGCACCTCACCGCCAATCGCCGCACCCTGAATGACGCGCATCAACAACAGCAGGATCGGCGCCCACATGCCGATCTGCGCGTAGGTCGGCAACAGGCCCATGATCAGGGTCGGCACGGCCATCATGAAAATGCTCAGGGTGAACATCTTCTTGCGCCCCAGCAGGTCGCCGAAGTGCGCCATCACGATCCCGCCCAACGGCCGCGCGAGGTAACCGGCGGCGAAGATGCCGAAGGTCTGCATCAGGCGCAGCCACTCGGGCATGTCGGCCGGGAAGAACAATTTGCCGACCACGGTGGCAAAGAACACAAAGATGATGAAATCGTAGAACTCCAGCGCACCGCCCAGGGCCGATAGCGACAGAGTCTTGTAGTCATTGCGGGTCAACGGTCGTGCAGGTTGGTCGGGCTGCGCGAGGCTCGAGGGCGCTGTGGTCATGGCAAGGTCTTCTCTTATAGTCGGATCTGCCGCCACAACAACGCTGGCTGTGGCTCGGGCAGGTTCGGCACCATAGCAAATTGTTCGAAAAAGCACATAGAGGCGCGTATTTGACGGTCGAAATGAGAACCGGACGGTCGTCGCGGAGTCTACCGACCGATATACTCGCAACCTTGCTCCGGTCTGTAGGGGGTTGCTGTGCGAAAACGTCGTTGGTCGCCTTGGCGCGTGTATCCAGCCGGTTTCGCAGAGTTTCCCCTTTAGACGCCTTATGGAAAACGTGACGAACGTAGTATGTTCGGTGCTGAATCGTTTTTCCTGAAGACGGCTACCACCAGCAATACCCAACGAAGAGTCACGGGTCAGAGGCACCCCCGGCATGATAGAGCTCGAACAAGAAGATCCGATCCCGCAAGGCGACCTGGCCCTGCAAATCACTGCGCTTCCCCGCGAAACCAACGGCTTCGGCGATATTTTCGGCGGCTGGCTGGTGGCGCAGATGGACCTGGCCGGTACTGCAATGGCCAGCCGCGTCGCCGGTGGCCGTGTCGCGACCGTTGCCATCGACCGCATGGCGTTCCTGGTGCCGGTGGCGGTCGGCGCGCAATTGTCCTTCTATACCCAGACCCTGGAAATCGGCCGCAGCTCGATCCAGATGATGGTCGAGGTGTGGAGCGACGATCCGCTGTCCAGCGAGTGGCGTAAAGTGACCGAAGCGGTGTTCGTGTTCGTGGCCATCGATGGCAGCGGTCGCACCCGTTCGGTTCCGCCACGCGCACGTTAAACCTCGTGGCCGTTTCAAGGTCGATAGTCGTCCCAAGTTGCTGATTCGAGAGTTGTCCCATGAACACGCCCAACGTTGAAGCCGTGAAACTGGATGAACTGAACTGCTGGCGCATCCGCCACGGTCAGGCCGAAGTGCTGGTGGCCCAGCAAGGCGCGCACATCCTCAGTTATCAGGTGGATGGCCAGCCGCCGCTGATCTGGCTGAACGACAAGGCGGTGTTCAAGGCCGGCAAGAGCATCCGCGCCGGCGTGCCGGTGTGCTGGCCGTGGTTCGGCGTCTTCGCCCGTAACCCGCAGAGTGTGCAGGCGATGCGCGTCAGCGAAGAGCCGGCCGCCGCTCACGGGTTTGTCCGGGCGATGGACTGGGAACTGGGCGGTATCGAAACCGAGGGCGAAAGCCTGAAAGTGGAATTCACGCTGCCCTACCCAGAAGATGGTTTTCCGGGCTGGCCCCACCAGGTCGACCTGACCTTGACCCTGCGCCTCGACGATCAGTTGCACATCAGCCTGACCAGCCACAATCGTGGCGCCGACACCGTCAGCATCAGCCAGGCGCTGCACAGCTATTTCGCGGTCAGCGACGTACGCAACGTGCGCGTCGAAGGCGTGGACGGCCTGGATTACATCGAGACGCTGGATAACTGGAACACCCACACCCAGCAAGGCGACCTGTGCTTTGCCGGGGAAACCGACCGCATCTACCTCGACGCTCCGCCGCAACTGAGCATCGTCGACCCGGCTTGGGAACGGCGGATTATGCTGACCGCTACCGGTTCACGCACGGCGGTGATCTGGAACCCGTGGATCGACCGCGCCGCCGCGTTCAGCGACATGGACAACGATGGCTGGCAGCGCATGCTGTGCATCGAGACGGCGAACGTGATGGACGATGTGGTGACCCTGGCACCGAAGGCCAGCCACACCATGGGCGTCAGCGTCAGCAGCCAGCCACTCTGAAAACAAAAATCGCAGCCCTGGGGCTGCGATTTTTTTTGCTGCTCGAGATTACAGATCCTTTTCCTGCACCACCCGCACCTTGTCCGCCTCCAGCGCATACGCCGCATCGGCCAGGTCGTTGCTGACCTTTTCGATCTTCAGCGTGCCGGTCACCCACAGCGGTGTATAGATGTCGTCCAGTTTCAGGCCCTTTGGATAACGCACCAGCACCAGTTGATTCGGCGGCGGCGGCGGTACGTGGATGCACGCGCCCGGGTACGGCACGAGGAAGAACAGCGTGCTGCGGCCCTTGGCGTCGGACTCCAACGGCACCGGATAACCACCGATACGGATATGTTTGTCGTTCATCGACGCCACGGTCTTGGTCGAGTACATCACCGCCGGCAAGCCCTTGGCCTGTTTCATCCCGCCTTTCTGGGTGAAGGTGCCGGTGGCTTCCGGAGAGTTGTGGTCGATTTCAGGCATGGCCTCGAGGGCTTTCTGATCCGACTTGGGCATCAGTTCCAGCCAGTCGGTTTCCGGCAGTTCGCCGGCGTGGGCCAGACCGCTGCCCAGCAAAAGGAGAGTCAACAGAAGACGGCGCATGAAGATGCTCGTAGGAAAAAGGAAACAGTAAATCGCCGAGCATTCTAGCCCTCTCCACCGTTTTGGCAGAGAGGGCTTTGTCGCTTTGGATCAGTTCTTTTTGATCAGGCCGTAGATCACCAGCAGGATGATCGCGCCGACCAGCGCGCCGATGAAGCCTGCGCCCTGACCCGCCTGATAGATGCCCAGGGCCTGGCCGCCGTAAGTGGCTGCCAGCGAACCGCCGATACCCAGCAGGATGGTCATGATCCAGCCCATGCTGTCATCGCCCGGTTTCAGGAACCGCGCCAGCAGGCCGACGATGAGGCCGATAAAGATGGTTCCGATAATTCCCATGGCATTTCCCTCTGAATTGGTCGATATGCGAAAGCCTAGTCAGACTTTGGCATCCTGCCATCAGAGAACGGCGGCCCTTAATGGTTCCGCCGCTGCCAGATGAAACTGTCGTTACTCGGCGATCAGCGCTTCGACCTTGAGGATCTGCTGCTCGAGGGTCGCCTTGTCCTTGCAGCGCAGGTTGGCGTGACCGACCTTGCGCCCGGCCTTGAAAGCCTTGCCGTAGTGATGCAGGTGGCAATCGTCGATCGCGATGACTTTCTCGACCGGCGGAACAACGCCAATGAAGTTGAGCATCGCGCTTTCGCCGACTTTGGCGGTCGAACCCAGCGGCAGACCGGCAACCGCCCGCAGGTGGTTTTCGAACTGGCTGCACTCGGCGCCTTCAGTGGTCCAGTGCCCGGAGTTGTGCACGCGCGGGGCGATTTCGTTGGCCTTGAGGCCACCGTCGACTTCAAAGAACTCGAACGCCATCACGCCGACATAGTCCAGCTGCTTGAGGACGCGGCTGGAGTAGTCTTCAGCCAGGGCCTGCAACGGGTGATCGGTACTGGCAATCGACAGCTTGAGGATGCCGCTGTCGTGGGTGTTGTGCACCAATGGATAGAACTTCGTCTCGCCATCGCGGGCACGCACGGCGATCAGCGACACTTCGCCGGTGAACGGCACGAAGCCTTCCAGCAAGCAGGCCACGCTGCCCAGCTCGGCGAACGTACCGACCACGTCTTCCGGCTTGCGCAGGACTTTCTGGCCCTTCCCGTCGTAACCCAGAGTGCGGGTTTTCAGCACCGCCGGCAGACCGATCGCAGCGACGGCGGTGTCCAGATCGGCTTGCGACTGGATATCGGCGAACGCCGGGGTCGGAATCCCCAGGTCCTTGAACATGCTTTTCTCGAACCAGCGGTCACGAGCGATGCGCAAGGCTTCGGCGCTCGGGTAGACCGGTACGAATTGCGAAAGGAACGCCACGGTTTCAGCCGGGACGCTTTCGAACTCGAAAGTCACCAGATCGACTTCATCGGCCAGTTGACGCAGGTGATCCTGATCGCCGTAATCGGCCCGCAGGTGTTCGCCCAGCGCAGCGGCGCAAGCGTCCGGCGCAGGGTCGAGGAAAGCGAAGTTCATACCCAGCGGGGTGCCCGCCAGGGCCAACATGCGACCCAACTGGCCGCCACCGATTACACCGATCTTCATCTCAACAACCTCAGGCAATACGTGGGTCTGGATTGTCCAGGACGCTGTCCGTCTGCTCGGCACGGAAGGTTTTCAGTACCGCGTGGAACTGTGGATGCTTGGCGCCCAGGATGCTCGCCGACAGCAATGCGGCGTTGATCGCGCCCGCCTTGCCGATGGCCAGGGTGGCAACCGGAATGCCGGCCGGCATCTGCACGATCGACAGCAGCGAATCGACGCCCGAAAGCATGGCTGACTGCACCGGTACACCCAGCACCGGAAGGTGGGTCTTGGCCGCACACATGCCTGGCAGGTGGGCCGCACCACCGGCACCGGCGATGATCACCTCGATGCCGCGGCCTTCGGCCTCTTCAGCGTACTGGAACAGCAGATCCGGGGTGCGGTGGGCAGAAACCACCTTGACCTCGTACGGGATGCCGAGCTTTTCCAGCATATCGGCGGTGTGGCTAAGGGTGGACCAATCGGACTTGGAGCCCATGATCACGCCAACCAGTGCACTCATCGTCGCGCCTCTTCTCTCTGGGCGCCCGCAGGCGCGTCAAAAACAACAAGCCACGCAGATTGCGTGGCTTGTTGTAGGAAAAATGGCCGGACGAACCGGCCGAAGGCCGCGCAGTATACCGCAAAGAAAGCAATAAACAGCCCCCGATGCGACCATCTGTCATCTGTCCGGAAACACACATTTTGCTGACTCGAGGTTCAAGAATATGGCTTCGTTTTTTCACGCGAAAAACATGATCAACAGGTCGAATGGAGTGCGTACTCAAATTACCGCATGACTTCATGTAATAAAAATCAAAACATCCCCAGGAGCCACAATAAAATTTAAATGATATACAACCAAACTCGAACTTAAAAAACAAAGAACCCACTAAAAAGCCAAAAACAAACAACTTATATTGCACAGCAACAAATCTATATTAAAAGCACTTCCGAAACCGCAATGGCGGGACAGTCGGCACCATCACGCCTGCCCGTCACTATCAAGTCAATTGAAATCATCCAAAGGATCCGAACATGGCCAAACAGCCTTTAACACTGAATGTCTTCATCCATGAGGACTTATCGGACGACAGCAGACGGGGCTTGTACAATACCCATTTTTCCTGGTTTACCGACGAAATCCAGGAACTCTCCGGGCGCAAGCTATCAGTCAATATGTTCAGCCCGTCAGAAGCAGAAACCTTGAGTGGCTTTGATTATAAAAAAATGTCTGCCGCCGGTTCTTTGGACGCTTGGGCAGAAAAATTAAGAAGCCATTTCGGCTCCCAGCTCCTGAAAGACTCACACACCAGATTCAACAAGTACCTACTGCTGACCCGCGACAATATAAATCAGAGCACAATGGGAATTGCACAAAACAAGGGTTACGCGAGTTTAGCCTCGATAAGAAGCGACATGGTTCCTGCTCACGAAGCAGGCCACATGTTCGGCGCAACTCATGAAGACAGCGAAATCCTGTACAACGGCTGGTGGAGCGAAACAATCATGACGGATGATGACTTCTCACCACTTCGAAGCAACGCCAAGCGCTTCAGTGATAAAAATAGAGAAAACATTCGCAATTACCTGGATAAACCGATTGCACAGCGAGCCGTGCCGCGCCCCGAAGTCGACTGGGACGACGATTGAGACTGATGCAAACCTGCCGCATCCCCACGAGCTCCCGTATTTTAATCAAGCTCATCCGACTTGGCAGAGGCGAAACACAGGATTCGTCTCCGCTTTCATTCAGTTATTGCCACTCGCCGCACCGCCCTCCAGCTTGCGCCACAACAACCGCACGTTGGCCTTGCGCACCAGTGCGCAGCGATACAGTCGAATCTCCAGTGGCACGTGCCATTGGGGACCACCACAGACCACCAGTTCACCCCGGGCAAGTTCGGCACGCACGCTCAGTTGCGGAACCCAGGCGATGCCCAATCCTTCCAGGGCCATGCTTTTAAGGCTGTCGGCCATGGCAGTTTCATAGATCGTGGTGAAGCGCAGCTGACGCTGGCGCAGCAAACCATTTACCGAGCGCCCGAGAAACGCCCCGGCGCTGTAGGCCAGCAGCGGCACGCTGGCCTCGCCTTCCAGATCGAACAACGGTTTGCCGTTGCCGTCCGCCGAGCACACCGGAAGCATCTCGGTCTGGCCCAGGTGCAGCGACGGAAAAATCTCCGGGTCCATCTGCATGGCCGCGTCCGGGTCGTAGAACGCCAGCATCAGATCGCAACCACCTTCGCGCAGTGCATGCACCGCGTCGCCAACATTGGTCGCCACCAGCCGTGTGGCGATGTTCAGGCCTTCGGTGCGCAGTTGCGCGATCCAGCGCGGGAAGAAACCGAGCGCCAGCGAGTGCGCCGCCGCGACCTGGATCACTTCGCCCTGCCCGCCTTCCAGGTGATGCAAATGGCGCAGCACTTCACCGAGCTGTTCAACCACGGTGCGCGCGGTCACCAGAAACAGTTGCCCCGCTGCCGTCAGCTCGACCGGCGTGCGCGATCGGTTGACCAGCGTCAGGCCCAGCGCCGCTTCCAGGCTGCGGATCCGCCGGCTGAAAGCCGGCTGGGTCACGAAGCGCCGTTCGGCCGCCTGCGAGAAGCTGCGGGTGGCGGCCAGGGCACTGAAGTCCTCGAGCCATTTGCTTTCCAGATTCATCACGTCCTCCCGGACACGCACCAAAACAGGTCACACGTCTGCCGCACACGCGGCGTCACACGGGCATTATGCCGAATGTGCATAGGGCAGTGTTTAACAGCATTGGCCCAAAAACTCCCACAAGCCTAGCATTCGCAGCGTTCCGGCACAGACCGGGTCCATATCGAGATGATTTCTATCATGTCCTCCGCTGCATCATTCCGCACAGAAAACGACCTGCTTGGCTCCCTGGAAGTCCCTGCTCAAGCGTATTACGGCATCCAGACCCTGCGAGCGGTGAACAACTTCCGCCTCTCGGGCGTTCCGATTTCGCACTACCCGAAGCTGGTTGTCGGTCTGGCAATGGTCAAACAGGCCGCTGCTGACGCCAACCGTGAGCTGGGTCACCTGAGCGAAGCCAAGCACGCTGCCATCAGCGAAGCCTGTGCACGTCTGATCCGCGGCGATTTCCACGAAGAGTTCGTGGTCGACATGATTCAAGGTGGCGCCGGTACCTCCACCAACATGAACGCCAACGAAGTGATCGCCAACATTGCTCTGGAAGCGATGGGTCACCAGAAAGGCGAGTACCAGTACCTGCACCCGAACGACGACGTGAACATGGCGCAGTCGACCAACGACGCCTACCCGACCGCGATCCGTCTGGGTCTGCTGCTGGGTCACGACGCGCTGCTGGCCAGCCTCGACAGCCTGATTCAGGCGTTCGCGGCCAAAGGTGAAGAATTCAATCACGTCCTGAAGATGGGCCGTACCCAGCTGCAAGACGCCGTACCGATGACCCTGGGTCAAGAGTTCCGCGCCTTCGCCACCACCATGAGCGAAGACCTGGCCCGTCTGAAAACACTGGCTCCGGAAGTCCTGACCGAAGTGAACCTGGGCGGCACCGCGATCGGTACCGGCATCAACGCCGACCCGCGCTATCAGGCCCTGGCCGTACAGCGTCTGGCACTGATCAGCGGTCAGCCGCTGGTTCCAGCCGCCGACCTGATCGAAGCCACCTCCGACATGGGCGCCTTCGTGCTGTTCTCCGGCATGCTCAAGCGTACCGCGGTCAAGCTGTCGAAGATCTGCAACGACCTGCGTCTGCTGTCCAGCGGCCCGCGCACCGGCATCAACGAAATCAACCTGCCGGCGCGTCAGCCAGGCAGCTCGATCATGCCAGGCAAGGTCAACCCGGTCATCCCGGAAGCCGTGAACCAGGTGGCCTTCCAGGTCATCGGTAACGATCTGGCGCTGACCATGGCAGCCGAAGGCGGCCAACTGCAACTGAACGTGATGGAGCCGCTGATCGCTTTCAAGATCCTCGACTCGATCCGTCTGCTGCAACGCGCCATGGACATGCTGCGCGAGCACTGCATCGTCGGCATCACCGCCAACGAAGCGCGCTGCCGCGAACTGGTCGAACACTCTATCGGTCTGGTCACCGCACTGAACCCGTACATCGGCTACAAAAACGCCACCCGCATCGCCCGTATCGCCCTTGAAAGCGGCCGCGGCGTGCTGGAACTGGTGCGCGAAGAAGGTCTGCTCGACGACGCCATGCTCGCCGACATCCTGCGCCCGGAAAACATGATTGCTCCGCGTCTGGTGCCTCTGAAGGCCTGATTCGACGCGTTACTTGTAGCACCGCTCACCAGGTCGAGGGACTAGACACCTCTCACCTTTTGAGGGCTTGGGGATCATTCCCCAAGCCCTTTTTTTTAACTGTTTGAACCTGAGAACCGTATGTATGGAAGCTGACCACAAATCAGCTTTCACACAAACCCGACGCCGGTAACGTCGGGTGTTTCAAAGCCTCGTTTCGTCGCTTGCACCACAACCGTGCAGACGGGCGCCGCACTGATCGGTATAGTGCCGCCCCTCTTCGCGTGAGCGGTCGTCGGTAACGAGGCCATAACCCATGCGAAACCCGAACTAATAACAAACCCGCGATATGGATCCGGGACGAAACCCTCGCCTCGCCCGTTGTGCCGCGCGCACACCGGTGTAACGCGGTGTTTCCGACCATCCAGCATTTGCTTACACAATAAACAGCGAGGAAAAATCCATGCTCGAAGTCATCAACGACTTCCTCTCAGGGAAAGTACTGATCGTGCTCATTGTCGGGCTCGGTAGCTACTTCACGATTCGCTCGCGTTTCGTTCAATTGCGCCACTTCTTCCACATGTTCGCGGTGTTCCGCGACAGCCTCAAAGGCAGCGCCGGGCAACTCAGCTCGTTCCAGGCCCTGATGCTCAGCCTCGCCGGCCGCGTCGGTGCAGGCAACATCGCCGGTGTCGGTATCGCCGTGACCCTGGGTGGTCCGGGTGCGGTGTTCTGGATGTGGGTGACCGCACTGGTCGGCATGTCCAGCAGCTTCTTCGAATGTACCCTGGCCCAGGTCTACAAGCGCGCCGATGGCGACGGCCTGTACCGTGGTGGTCCGGCCTACTACATCCAGCACGGCCTGAAGCTCAAGGGCATGGCGGTGGTGTTCTCGATCCTGCTGCTGGTCACCTACGGCTTTGCCTTCATCGGCCTGCAGTCCTACACCGTGACTCACTCGCTGCAAAACGCCTTTGCCTTTGACCCGCAACACACCGGTATCGTCCTGGCGGTGCTGCTGGCCATTACCTTCATCGGCGGCATCAAGCGTATTGCTTCGGTGTCCGACCTGCTGGTACCGATCAAGACCCTGGCCTATATCGCCGTGACCCTGTACGTGATCGGCACCCAGATCGAACACGTACCGGCCATGCTGGTCACCATCTTCAAGAGCGCCTTCGGTCTCGACCCGGCCTTCGGTGGACTGCTCGGCAGCGCCATCGTCATGGGCGTGAAGCGTGGCGTGTTCGCCAACGAAGCGGGCCTGGGCAGTGCGCCGAACGTCGCCGCCGTGGCGGCCGTGAAGCACCCTGGTGCCCAGGGCGTGGTTCAGGCGTTCAGCGTGTTCCTCGACACCTTCGTGATCTGCACCTGCACCGCGCTGCTGATCCTGCTGTCGGGCTTCTACACCCCGGGCTTCGAAGGTGACGGCATCGTCCTCACCCAGAACTCGCTGGCCGCCGTGGTCGGTGACTGGGGCCGCATGTTCGTCAGCGTCGCGCTGTCGCTGTTCGTCTTCACCTGCATCCTCTACAACTACTACCTGGGCGAAAACAGCCTGCAGTTCCTCACCCGCAACCGTGTCGCGTTGATGACGTTCCGCGGTCTGGTGCTGGCGCTGGTGGTCTGGGGTTCGATGCAGGACCTGTCGACCGTGTTCGCCTTCGCCGACATCACCATGACCTGCCTGGCCTTCGTCAACCTGGTGGCCCTGGCCCTGCTGTTCAAGGTTGGCATGCGTGTGATGCGCGACTACGACGAACAACGCCGCGCCGGTGTCGATCAACCCGTGTTCGACTCCAGCAAATTCGCCGACCTTGACCTGGACCTGAAGGCCTGGCCAACCAGCCCGTCGGCGGCTGCCAAGGCTGACGTTCAGGCGCAAGGCATCCCAGCAGCGCAACGCTGATCGGGAAAAAACCGGGCGCAGGTCCTGCGCCCGGCGTGACACAAGCGGCGGTCAGCGTCATGCTCGACCGCCTGCTGTCTTCGTTCAGGAGAACTCCCCATGAATTCCTCGACTTACCCTGCCGCCCAGCACGTCATGGTGCTGTACACCGGTGGCACCATCGGCATGCAGGCCAGCGCCAACGGTCTGGCCCCGGCCTCCGGTTTTGAAGCGCGGATGCGCGACTACCTGCATAGCCAGCCTGAACTGGTCGTACCGCAGTGGCGCTTTCGCGAGATGTCGCCGCTGATCGACAGCGCCAACATGACCCCGGCCTACTGGCAGCAACTGCGCGAAGCCGTCGTCGACGCCGTCGATGTGCAAGGCTGCGACAGCGTGCTGATCCTGCACGGCACCGATACCCTGGCCTACAGCGCCGCCGCCATGAGCTTCCAGTTGCTCGGCCTGCATGCCCGCGTGTGCTTCACCGGCTCGATGCTGCCGGCGGGTGTTACCGACAGCGACGCCTGGGAAAACCTCAGCGGCGCGCTGGTCGCCCTCGGCCACGGCCTGGCGCCGGGTGTGCATCTGTATTTCCACGGCGAACTGCTGGCGCCGACCCGTTGCGCAAAAGTGCGCAGCTTCGGCCGTCATCCGTTCAAACGTCTGGAACGTCAGGGCGGCGGCGTGAAAGCCACGTCCCTGCCAGCCGCGCTGAGCTACAACCAGCCCAAGCAACTGGCCAGGGTGGCGGTGTTGCCGCTGTTCCCGGGCATCGGCGCCGAGATCATCGACGGCCTGCTCGACAGCGGCATTCAAGGTCTGGTGCTGGAATGCTACGGCAGTGGCACCGGGCCGAGCGACAACCCGGAGTTCCTCGCCAGCCTCGGCCGGGCGCGGGATAAGGGCGTGGTGGTGGTTGCGGTTACGCAGTGCCATGAAGGCGGTGTGGAACTGGATATCTACGAAGCCGGCAGCCGCTTGCGTGGCGTTGGCGTGTTGTCCGGTGGCGGCATGACTCGTGAGGCGGCGTTCGGCAAGCTGAACGCTTTGCTGGGGGCAGGCCTTGAGACGGCTGAAGTACGGCGTCTGGTCGAACTCGACCTGTGCGGCGAGTTGGTCTGAGACCACGTCATCATCCTGTGGGAGCGGGCTTGCTCGCGAAAGCGGTATATCAGATACGTTGATGTCGTCTGACACAACGCATTCGCGAGCAAGCCCGCTCCCACAATTGACTCTTCGTCCGGCATGCAACTTGCTGCCATTTCCAGCACCCCAAGGCTGGAAGATCCTATGCTCCACTCCCACCTCACCACGCTCAATGCGGTCTCGCTGATCCTCAACACGTTCAAGTCTGAAGGCTTGTCCAGCGAAGCACTGCTCGCCGGCAGTGGCATCAGCGCGGCGGATCTGAGCCGGGCCGACACCCGCATCACCACCAATCAGGAGATGCAGGTCTGTGCCAACGCGGTCGCGCTCAAGCATGACATCGGCCTGGAACTGGGCCGGCGCATGCATGTTTCCTGCTACGGCATCCTCGGTTACGCGCTGCTGACCTGTGCCACCTTCGGTGACGCTTTGCGGCTGGCGATCCGTTATCCGGCGTTGCTGGGAACACTTTTCGAGCTGAGCCTGGAAGACGACGGCGAGCGTGTCTGGTTCGTCGCCGCCGACTACCGCGAGAGTCCGTCGATGGCAGTGTTCAATGCCGAGTTCTGTCTGGTGTCGCTGAAAGTCATCTGTGACGACTTGCTCGGTCATCCACTACCGCTGCTCGCCACCCGCTTCGAGCACACCGCGCCGGACTATCGCGACAGCTACGCCGAGCACTTCAAGGCGCCCCTGCACTTCGGCGCCAAGGACAACGCCTTCGCCTTCGACCGGCGCTGGCTCGATCAAGCGTTGCCGCTGGCTGACATCATTACCCATCAGGCCATGGCCGAACGTTGCCGCAAGCAGAACACCGAGTTCACCGGCCGGCAGGCGTGGCTGGGGCGAATCCGCCAGTTGCTCACTGCGCAACTCAATGCCGCACCGGGGCTGGAGGGCCTGGCGCAGCAGATGAACTGCTCGCCGCGCACCTTGCGCCGGCACCTGAAAGACATGGGTTGCAGCTATCAGGAGCTGCTCGACGAACTGCGCTTCGAACGGGCCAAGCAGATGCTTTGCGAAGACCAGTTGCCGATTTACCGCATTGCCGAAACCCTCGGTTTCAGCGAGACCGCGAGCTTCCGCCATGCCTTCGTGCGCTGGAGCGGCGTGGCGCCGAGTCAGTTCCGTCCACACGGTTAAACCGTTGAGGGGCGATATCAGGTCAGTACTTTTGGCCATATCGATCCCCTTTTGGCCTCTCTGGCCGTTCTCCGATTCGCCCCGCGCCGCAACACTGGGGTCAACCGAATCAGCCCTGCGGAGAACAACAAATGCTGACGATCTACTCTGACGATCACCACCTGCACCATGGCCGCTGCGAATTGATCGACGGGCAACTCAAGCCTTGCTTCGAGATGCCGTCCCGCGCCGACCACGTGCTGCAACGGGTAAAAAACCAAAACCTCGGCCCGGTCGAGGCGCCGAAGGATTTCGGCCTCGGGCCGATCGAGCGCATCCACAGCCGCGACTACCTCGACTTCTTCAAAGGCGCCTGGGCGCGCTGGACCGAATTCAACACCGACGGCGACTTGCTGCCCTACACCTGGCCGGCGCGCACCTTGCGTCAGGTCAAACCGACCAGCCTGCACGGTCAGCTCGGCTATTACAGCTTCGACGGCGGCGCGCCGATCACTGCCGGCACTTGGCAAGCCGCCTACAGCGCGGCGCAAGTGGCGCTGACTGCACAAGCGGAAATCCAGCGCGGCGCCCGTGGCGCCTTCGCCCTGTGCCGTCCGCCGGGACACCACGCCGCCGGCGATTTGATGGGCGGTTATTGCTACCTCAACAACGCCGCTATCGCCGCCCAGGCATTCCTCGATCAGGGCCACAAGAAGGTTGCGATCCTCGACGTCGACTACCACCACGGCAACGGCACCCAATCGATTTTCTACCAGCGCAGCGACGTGCTGTTCACCTCGATCCACGGCCATCCGGAAGCGGAATTTCCATTCTTTCTCGGCTACGAAGACGAACGCGGCGAAGGGGCCGGCGAAGGCTTCAACTTCAACTACCCGTTGCCGGCCGGCTCCGGTTGGGATGTCTGGAGTGCGGCGCTGGATCAGGCCTGCGCGGAGATCGAAAACTACGGCGCTGACATCATTGTCGTGTCGCTGGGTGTCGACACCTTCAAGGACGACCCGATCTCGCAATTCAAGCTCGACAGCCCGGACTACCTGGCCATGGGCAAACGCATCGCCGCCCTCGGCAAACCGACCCTGTTCGTCATGGAAGGTGGTTACGCGGTAGAGGAAATCGGCATCAATGCGGTGAACGTGCTGGAAGGTTTCGAGTCATGAAAAGTCTCAAGCATTTCATCGTCCCCGTGCTCTGTGCAGCACTGCTGAGCGGCGCCGCCCACGCTGAAGAACGTACCCTGCGCGTCTACAACTGGTTCGACTACATCACCCCCAAGGCACTGGAGGATTTCAAGTCGCAGAACAGCCAGACCAAACTGGTCTACGACATCTTCGACACCAACGAAGCACTGGAAGCCAAGCTGCTGACCGGCAACTCCGGTTACGACGTGGTGGTGCCGTCCAACGTGTTCCTGGCCAAGCAGATCGAGGCCGGGGTGTTCCAGCCGCTGGATCGCAGCCAGTTACCGAACTGGAACCACCTCGATCCAAAACTGATGAAGCTGATCGAGGCCAACGATCCGGGCAACAAGTTCGCCGTGCCGTACATGTACGGCACCATTCTGATCGGCTTCAACCCGGCCAAGGTCAAGGCGGCCTTGGGGGACAACGCGCCGGTGGACAGCTGGGATCTGATCTTCAAGGAGGAGAACATCAGCAAGCTCAAGCAGTGCGGCGTCGCCCTGCTCGACTCGCCGTCGGAGATCCTGCCGCTGGCCTTGCAACACCTCGGCCTGGATCCCAACAGCAAGAACCCGGCGGACTACGCCAAGGCCGAAGCCTTGCTGATGAAGATTCGCCCGTACGTGACCTACTTCCATTCGTCCAAGTACATGGCCGATATCGCCAACGGTGACATCTGCGTCGCGGTCGGTTATTCCGGCAGTTTCTCGCAAGCCGCCAACCGCGCCAAAGAGGCGAAGAACGGTGTGGTGGTCGATATGCGCCTGCCGAAAGAAGGGGCGCCGATCTGGTTCGACATGCTCGCCATCCCGAAAGGCGCGAAAAACCCGCAGGACGCCTACACCTTCATCAATTACCTGCTGCAACCGCAGGTGATCGCGCCGGTCAGCGACTTCGTCGGTTATCCGAACCCGAACAAGGACGCCACCGAACATGTCGACCCGGCCATCCGCAACAACCCCAACCTGTACCCGACCGATGCGGCGATGAATACGCTGTACACCCTGCAACCGTTGCCACGGGATGCGGAGCGGGCACGGACCCGGGCGTGGACCAAGATCAAGTCCGGTACCTGAAGTATCCCCGTCCATCCCAGACCCGCGTTGGCGGGTCTTTGGTACCATTATTCCGCGTTCACTCACCCCAGGCTTGCCGCAAACGGGCCAGAGCCGACTCGATCGCCGGCTCCGGAACCGCAGCAAAACCCAGCACCAGACCGGCGCGTTGATCGATCGGGGTCGTCGAATCCGGCAACCAATAACGACTCAAGCCGTGGACTTCCACCTCGACACTGGCGGCCTGTTCGATCAATTGTTGTTCACGGGCGACGCTGTCGACTGCCACCGTGAGATGCAGTCCGGCCGACACCGCCGGCAGCTCGCCGACACCGGCCAGACCTTGAGGCCAGCCGTTAATCAGGGCGTTGCGCCGGCTCAGGGCTGCCCGCCGCATCCGCCGGATATGTCGCTGGAAGTGTCCAGCTGCCATGAACTCGGCCATCACCGCCTGAGTGCTCACTTCGGAATGCCGCACATCCACCGCTCGCCGCTGAGCAAAAGCTTCAACCAGCCCCGGCGGCAAGACCAGATAGCCCAGACGCAGCGCCGGAAACGCGACTTTGCCGAAAGTGCCGACGTAGAGCACACGGCCCTGCCGATCGAGTGCTGCCAACGGAGCCAGCGGCGCGCCGGTATAGCGATACTCGCCGTCGTAGTCGTCCTCGACGATCCAGCCGCCGGTGCGCTCGGCCCAGGCCAGCAATTCCAGACGGCGCGCCAGGCTCATCACGACCCCGGTCGGGTACTGATGAGACGGCGTGACATACGCCACCCGGCAATCTTCGGCGGCCGCCAGTGCCGCACAGTCGATGCCCTCTTCGTCCAGGGCGATGCCATGCAGCCGACCACCAGCCAGCGCGAACGCATGACCCGCTGCGCGATAGCCGGGATTCTCGATGCCCACCCCGGCGCCAGGCTCCACCAGCAACTGTGCACAAAGGCTGATTCCCTGTTGCGCGCCACTGGTGATCACAATTTGTTCAGCCGAGCACTGCATGCCGCGCGAACTGCGCAAATAAGCGGCGATCAGACCACGCAGGCGCGCATCGCCCGCCGGATCGCCGTAACACAGTTGCTGCAAGTCGGGTTTACGCCAGAACGCCGCGTTCAGCTTGGCCCAGACGTCGAACGGGAACAGGTCGAACGCCGGAACCCCCACCCTGAAAGCCCGTGGCGGACCACTCGGCGGCGTCGGCAAATGGTTCTGTTCAAGCCGCTGCATCGCACCGCTGTGGATAACTTTGCTGGATAAATCACCAGTGAAATCGACTGACTTTGTGGATAAGGCTGTGGGTAAGCCTGTTGAAAAGCCTGTGGATACTTTTGTGGATAGTTTTTTCGCCGGTCTCGTCGATTGTGGCAACTGCGCCACATAAGTGCCGTCCCCGACCCTACTCTCGATGAAGCCTTCGGCATACAGCTGATCGTAGGCACGCACCACGCTGTTGCGGGAGATCGCCAGCGCTGCCGCCAGATCGCGACTGGCCGGCAGCCGCGTGCCGCCGGCCAGTCGCCCGTCGAGCACTCGCAGGCGCAAGGCTTGATAGAGCTGGCGGCTCAGGCCTTTGCGGCGGTCGAGTTCAATGCCGGCAGGATTGAACGGCAGCGACAGCGTGGTCGAATCGGGCATGACAATGGACCTATGAAATTGGTCATCAATGGCTCTTACAACAGACCAATAGCCTGCCTACGATGCAGGCATTCGCCAAGGAAAATATCTCCATGTACACGCCCCACGCCTTTGCCATCGACGACTTGTCCCAACTGCACGAACTGATCCTTGCCACTCGCCTCGCCATCCTGGTGACCCACGGTGAGCAGGGCTTGCAGGCCAGTCATGTGCCGGTGCTGCTGCATCGAGAACAAGGTCCGAACGGCACGCTTTACGGGCATCTGGCCAAGGCAAACTCGCAGTGGAAAGACCTGCGTGACGGCGCCGAGGCGATGCTGATTTTCCCCGGTGCCGACGCCTACGTCAGCCCGGGCTTCTACCCGAGCAAGGCCGAGCACGGCAAAGTCGTGCCGACCTGGAACTACATCGCCGTACACGCCTATGGTCACGCCGAAACCTTCAGCGATGGCGGTCGCCTGCTGGACATCGTCAGCACCCTCACTGATCGCCATGAGGCCGGCCGCGCCCAGCCCTGGTCAGTCGACGATGCGCCGGCCGATTACATCGACGGCATGCTCAAGGCCATCGTCGGGTTCGCCATTCCGATAGACCGGCTCGAAGGCAAGCGCAAGCTCAGTCAGAACCGCAGCGCCGAAGATATCGCCGGCGTGCGCGAAGGGCTGGCCGCCAGCCCCGACATCAACGATCAAACCCTCGCTCACTTGATGCGTTAAGGAAAATCACCATGAATCAGATCGACATCCGTCCGGTCAGCGCCGCCGATCACGCGGCCTGGCGGCCGCTGTGGCAGGCCTACCTGCGCTTCTACAACACCGAGCTCCCGGAGGCCGTCAGCCAAAGCACCTGGCAGCGTTTTCTCGACCCGAACGAACCGACCCACGCCGCCCTCGCCTGGGCTGACGGCAAAGCGGTGGGCATGGTGCACTTCATCTACCATCGTTCGAACTGGAGCATCGAGAACTCCTGCTACCTGCAAGACCTGCTGGTGGAGCCGCAAACCCGTGGCACTGGCGTCGGTCGTCTGCTGATCGAACACGTCTACGCCGCCGCCAAGGCCGACGGTTGCTGCAAGGTGCACTGGCTGACCCACGAAACCAACGCCACCGCGATCCAGCTCTACGAGCGCATCGCCGAGCGCCCGGGTTTCATCCAGTTTCGCAAAGCCATTTAAGGAGCCACGTGCATGACGATTTCACTCGCCGACTGGAAAGGCGTTCCGCCACCCTCCTCCACCCTGATCGAAGGTCGCTTCATCCGCCTGGAAAAACTCGACCCGGCGCGCCACGGTGACGACCTGTTCAGCGCCCTGCAAGGCCCGGGCGCCGACCCGAAACTCTGGGATTACTTGCCCTACGGCCCGTTCCCGGAGCGCAGCGCCTTCAATGACTGGCTGAACAACCACGCCGCCCACAGCGACCCGTATTTCTTCAGCGTCATCGACCGCGCCAGCGGCCAGGTGCAAGGCATCCTCAGCCTGATGTCGATCGTCCCGGCCCAGGGCCGCATCGAAATCGGCCACGTCACCTTCGGCGCCCCGATGCAGCGCTCGCCGAAAAGCACCGAGGCGGTCTACCTGCTGGCCAAAGAATCCTTCGCCCTCGGCTACCGCCGCCTCGAATGGAAATGCAACAACGGCAATGCCCGCTCCAAATATGCGGCCGAACGGTTGGGCTTCAGCTTCGAAGGCGTGTTCCGCCAGCACATGGTGGTCAAGGGCCAGAATCGCGACACCGCGTGGTACTCGATTCTGGATTCGGAATGGCCGGCGATTGCGGCCGGGTTCGAGCGCTGGTTGAGCGACGAGAATCAGACGGCCGAGGGGCAGGTGAAAGGGTTGGTCGAGTGCCGCGGCTGAGTATGTAAACGCAAAGAAGGAAGCCCCCGACGGCGACTGCAGAAGTTGGAGGGCGCTTCCTGTCTGTTATTGCTTCATCTGCAACCAATTGCAGATGAAGCACTCAACTCGCAGACATATCTGCAAAAGAATGCACATAGCCCAGACATCATTCTGTAAACCCGCTCCGCTATACAGAACGCCCTCACTTATAACTAAAAGGACGTTCTCCCCATGCCGCTCCCGCCTCAGCGCCTGTCGCTCGCCACCGCCCTGTTGATCGCCACCAGTGCCGCCCATGGCAAGAATGTCGTGATCGACACCGCCACCACCGCGTCACAGACATTGGGCGGCAGTGACACCCTGACGATTTCGGTGCCGGGCAGCATCACCAACAGCGGCAAGGCCGTGAGCCTCAAGGACAGCACCAGCGCTGCCGGCGTGATCATCGATAACGCGGGCAAGATCATCTCCACCGGCGGCCGGGCCATCGATAGCAGCGGCGATCTGACCCAGGCACGCAATTACGCGATCTACAACCGCAGTAGCGGGCAAATTCTCGGTTCCAACGATGCGATCCGCATCGACAGCAACTTCGTCAACGGCAGCCTGTTGATCGACAACAGCGGCACCATTCGCTCGACCACAGGCCAAGGCCTGGATCTGGATGCGTTGCGCAGCGACGGGGTCAAAACCACCATCATCAACCGCGCGGGCGGGCTGATTCGTGGGGACGCCAGCGACGGAATGAAGACTGGCGCCAACGCGACCATCAGCAACTACGGCGAGATCTCCACCGGTGACTCGCACAACGCCGACGAGAAGTTCGACGGCATCGATATCGACACCGCGACCGGCGTCAGCGTGACCAACTACGGCGTGATTTCCGGTGGCCGACATGGCATCACCACCGACCTCGGCGCGACGCTGGTCAACTACGGGCAGATCACCGGGCGCAACGGTTCCGGTTTCGGTTCCGATGGCGACGGCACGGTGATCAACCACGGCACCATCACCGGCGCGTATTCCGGGTTGCAACCCAATGGCGACGGCGACGGCGTGGACATCGACAAGATCGCCCACATCGAAAACTACGGCACCATTCAAGGCGTCGGCGCCGGCGGCGTGGACAAGGGTGGTTTCGCCAACGGCAGTGAAGGCATCGCTCTGGGCGGCGGTTACATCCTCAACGCCAAAGGCGCACTGATCAGCGGCGCCAACAGCGCCATTCTGGTGGATGACGGCAGCGGTGGTTCGGGGCTGGCGGCCACCATGCTGGAAAACTACGGCACCATTCAAGGGCTCGACGGTTTCGGCGTGAAGTTCGTCGGTGAGTTCGCCGACAACGTAATCAACGGTGGCACGATCAGCGGCAGCAACGGCCTGGCGCTGGATCTGGGCGGTGGCAACGACAGCCTGACACTGCGCAACAGCAGCCGGTTTATCGGCGTGGTCGATGGCGGCACTGGTTATGACCGCGTGGTGATGGACGACGCGGCGGGCGGCAGCTTCGGTGCGAGCCGCAACTTTGAATGGCTGGAGGTCAAGCAAGGCGCCTGGACCCTCACCGGCAGCGGCGATTTCAGTGACGGCGGTGCCGTGCGCAACGGCTCGACCCTGATCAACCAGGGCGGCATCGCCGGCAACCTGACCGTAGACCCCGGCGGCGTGTATGCCGGCGGTGGTTCAGTGGGCAACCTCAACGTGAATGGCAAGCTGCGCACTGACACCCGCCTCGGCACCGCGACCGTCGTGCACGACTTGAACATGGGCAGCGCATCCACTCTCGCCTACGGCGTCAATGCCGATGGCAGCAGCGCGCCGGTTCAGATCGGCGGCACCGCCAACCTCAACGGCGCGACGCTGGCGGTCAATCCCGGCAGCGGCACGTATCCGTGGCAGAGCCATTACACGGTGCTGCAGGCTGCGCGGGTCAACGGCACGTTTGGCGCGGTCACCAGCGACTACGCGTTCCTCACGCCAACCCTCGCTTACACGTCGACTCAGGTCGATCTGACCTACACCCGCAATGACGTGGCGTTCAATGAATTCGCCGTCACCGGCAACGGCAGCAACGCCGCCAACAGCCTGGCTTCGATGGGCAAGAACAACGTGCTGTACAACGCCTTGCTCAACACCACTCAAAGCAGCGCAGGCGCGGCCATCGAGCAACTGGCCGGCACCAGCAACGCCAACCTGACCAGCGCCACTCTCGGTGCCAGCAGCCAGGTCGGCAGCAGCATGCTCTCGGCGATGCAGCAAATGGGCGGCAGTCCCGGCTTGATGGTCGGCCTCGATCAACGCGACACACCGATTCTCGCCGCCAACGGCGTACCGTCCGAAGCGCGAAACCTGAATGACCCGAACGCCCGGGGCCGGCTCTGGCTGCAGGCCATCGGCGGCTACGGCAAGCTGGATGGCGAACACGGCAGAAGCGGTCTGGAACAGCGCACCAAAGGCAGCGTGCTCGGTGCCGATTGGGCACTCAATCCGCAGTGGCGTCTGGGCGTGCTCGGCGGCTATTCGAAGACCGACCTGGACGCCACCGGCGTCGACGGCAATGTCGAGAGCTGGCACGCCGGTGTTTATGCGCTGCATCAAAACGGCCCGCTGGCTCTGCGCTTGGGCGCGGCGTACAGCGGCCATCAGGGCGAAAGCAAGCGCACCATCGCATTCAATGGTTTCAGCGATCGTCCCAAGGGGGATTACGACGCCGACAGCCAGCAAGCGTTCGCCGAACTCGGCTACGCCATGGGCACTGGCCGACTCAGCGCCGAACCATTCGCCAGCCTCGGTTACCAGCGCTATCACCGCGACCGTTATCAGGAAAAGGGTGGCGCGGCGGCCTTGCAGGTCGACAGCCAGACCCAGGACAACTTCAGCAGTACCTTCGGCGTACGCCTTGCGCACCTCAGCTCGCTGGACAATGGCATGAGCCTGACTCCGCGGATGGCCGCCGGCTGGAAGCACACCTACGGCGATGTCAGCAGCTCGACCCGTCAGGCATTTGTCGTTGGCGGCACCGCATTCAGCGTCGATGGCAGCTCGCTGGATCGTGACAGCCTGGTGCTGGAAGCAGGGCTGGATCTGGGCGTTTCGGCGCGACATACGCTGGGGCTCGGATACACCGGCGAGATTGGCAGCAACAGCCGAAATCACGGGTTGATCGGGCAGTGGCAGATGAGTTTTTGAGATTTCGCCAATCGATACTTCAGCGAGTGTTGTAGGCAAAGGCGTCTGGTGGATCGGGTAAACAGGGGCGGGCTCATCACTCGTCACTGACCGGGCTACAAAAGCAGACGTCATCGCCTGCACACGGTTCGGAATCGCCCGGCATCGGCGCACCGGCATCGACTTTTACAGTTTGGCCTCATCTTTCGATAGGTCGAACTGAATGCCCATTCAATGCAAATACAAGTTCCAACATCTTGTCCTGGCGGTTGCGCTGGCAGTCGGTTGCGTAGAATTTTCGCTGGCGGAACAGTCGGAGCCCGACGCGCCCGTCATGGACGAGGTGAAATCCAAGCCTGCGCGCAAGAAGAAAGAAAAAACTGCTCCGCTTAATCTCGCTGAAGAAACAGTGCGTGAGGAAAGGATCGCTCCGCCACTGGAAGCAATCCCCGCCAGCACTGAGATTCCGGCGCTACCCGCTCACACATCCGACGATATTCCATCCAGGAAAGTCGCCACGACAGAGAGCGGCAGCGCGCTCGAAGAAAGCCTGGAAAAACCAGCGCCCTTACCGGAACCGGTTCTGGCGGAAACGCCCGCAGCTCAACAAACCCAAGTGGTGGACCAGCCGCCGTCAACGGATTCCCCTCCACCTCCAGGCAACCCAGCCGTTGCAGCCCTGCTCGCTGCCGACGAAACCACGGCCGCCCTTGCCCTCGATCAACTGGCCGGTGGCAGCAACGCCAACCTCGCCAAGGCAACCTTGAGCAGCGTCACACCGGTCAGCGCCAGCTTGCTGTCGGCCATGCACCAACTCGATAACCTGCATGACAATCAACCAAACGCACCTCGCCACGCGGCCGGAAACGCCGAGAACGGCAGGGTCTGGCTGAAGGCCCTCGGCCACAGCGGGAAACTGGATCGCGATGTGGAGCCCATGCAGCATTCCACCAAAGGACTGCTGCTAGGCGCGGACTGGCGCCTGGACGAAGAATGGCGACTGGGCTTGATGGGCGGCACCTCCGACACGCGCATCGACAGCAAGGAGCTGGACGGCGACCTCGACAGTTGGCACCTCGGCGCTTACGCCTTGCGCCAGACCGGTCCGTTGTCACTTCGGCTCGGCGCGACCTGGAGCAACCATGAAGGCAGTACCCGCCGCGAAGTCGCGTTCGGCCGCTTCCATGACCGACTGAAAGGCAACTACCAGGCCACTACCCAGCAAGCGTTCATCGAGTCGGGATACAACCTGGGGCAGGCCAACATCAGCATCGAACCCTTTGCCAGCTTCGGCTATCAACGCTACCAGCGCGACGGCTACACCGAAAAAGGCGGGGCGGCGGCGCTCAGGGTGGATGATCAATCCCAGGGCAACTTCAACACCACCGTCGGCCTGCGCATGGCGAAAGTCAGCACGCTGGATAACGGCATGCGCCTCACACCACGATTCAGCGCGGGGTGGAAACACGTTTATGGCGAGACCTACACCAGCACCCGGCAACGTCTGGTCACCGGCGGCCATGACTACACCGTTTACGGCGCAGAGCTGGATCGCAACAGCCTGACGCTCGACACCGGGCTGGATCTGGCCGTCTCGTCCAGCCACACACTCGGTGTTGGTTTGTCGGGTGAGATCGGTACCGACAGCCGAAACCACGGCGTATCAGGCCAGTGGCGAATGGCGTTCTAAGTCCAGACGGTTGCTGCCGCACGGTGCGGCAGCACTTTGAAAGCAAAAAAAAAGGGGAGCACATGCCCCCCCGAGGTTTAAAGCGTTGTATCGAGGCCGTTATCTCAGCCTTCGATCTCGATCAGGATTTCGCCCGGGTTCACCCGGTCGCCCTTGGCAACATGGATGGCGGTGACCTTGCCGGCAATCGCAGCCTGGACTTCGGTTTCCATCTTCATCGCTTCGGTGATCAGCACAGCCTGGCCCGCCTTGACGGTGTCGCCTTCCTTGACCAGCACATCGACGATGTTGCCCGGCATGGTGGTGCTGACGTGACCTGGTGCCGAAGCTTGCTTGCGCTTGCTGCTGCCGCCGCCGACGAATTCGTTGAGCGGCTCGAACACCACTTCTTCCGGCATGCCGTCGATGGACAGGTAGAAGTGACGCTTGCCTTCGGCCTTGACGCCGACACCGGTGATGTCCACGCGGTAGGTTTCGCCGTGAACGTCGATGACGAATTCGGTCGGTACGCCTTCGCCGCCGGCCGAAGCCACCTTGCCCGCTTCCGGGATTGGCAGCAGCACTTCCGGGGTGAGGGTGCCGGCAGCACGTTCTTCGAGGAACTTGCGGCCGATGTCCGGGAACATGGCGAAGGTCAGCACGTCTTCTTCAGACGTGGCCAGTGCACCGATATCGGCACGCAGCTTGGTCATTTCCGGCTTGAGCAGGTCGGCCGGACGTACGTCGATGACCTCTTCGCTGCCGATAGCCTGGCGACGCAGCTTCTCGTTCACGGTGCCCGGCGCCTTGCCGTAGCCACCCTGCAGGTAGAGCTTCACCTCGTTGGTGATGGTCTTGTAACGCTCGCCAGCCAGCACGTTGAAGAACGCCTGGGTGCCGACGATCTGCGAAGTCGGAGTTACCAGAGGCGGGAAGCCGAGGTCCTCGCGCACGCGCGGGATCTCCGCCAGCACTTCGTTCATGCGGTTGAGAGCGCCCTGCTCTTTCAACTGGTTGGCCAGGTTGGAAATCATCCCGCCCGGTACCTGGTTGACTTGAACACGGGTGTCGACGGCGGTGAATTCGCTTTCGAACTGGTGGTATTTCTTGCGCACGGCGTAGAAGTACAGACCGATCTCTTGCAGCAGCTCCAGATTCAGGCCGGTATCGAACTCGGTGCCTTTGAGCGCAGCAACCATGGATTCGGTGCCAGGGTGACTGGTGCCGGAAGCGAAGCTGGAGATCGCGGTATCGATGTGGTCGGCACCGTTCTCGATCGCCTTGAGCTGGCACATGGTTGCCAGGCCGGCGGTGTCGTGGGAGTGGATGAACACTGGCAGCGACTGTTCGGCTTTCAGCGCACGCACCAGTTCACCGGTAGCGTACGGGGTCAACAAACCGGCCATGTCCTTGATCGCCACCGAGTCGCAACCCATGGCTTCCATTTGCTTGGCCTGGGCGACGAACGCGTCGATGGTGTGCACCGGGCTGGTGGTGTAGGCGATGGTGCCCTGGGCGTGTTTGCCGGCAGCCTTCACCGCTTCGATCGCCACACGCAGGTTACGCACGTCGTTCATGGCGTCGAAGATGCGGAACACATCGATGCCGTTGACCGCAGCCTTGGCGACGAACGCCTTGACCACGTCATCGCTGTAATGGCGGTAGCCCAGCAGGTTCTGACCGCGCAGGAGCATTTGCAGACGGGTGTTGGGCAGCGCGGCGCGCAATTGGCGCAGGCGCTCCCACGGGTCTTCTTTCAGGAAGCGGACGCAGGCGTCGAAGGTCGCGCCGCCCCAGACTTCCAGCGACCAGTAGCCGACCTTGTCCAGTTTGTCGCAGATCGGCAGCATGTCTTCGGTGCGCATGCGGGTGGCGAGCAGCGATTGGTGGGCGTCGCGCAGGATGGTGTCGGTTACGAAAATCTTTTTAGTCATTGTTCTATTCCTCACAGGCCTGCGTGGGCGGCAATGGCGGCGGCGATGGCCAGGGCCAGCTCTTCGGGTTTGCGCTTGATCGAGTAGTTGGTCAGTTCAGGGTGGCTTTCAACGAAGCTGGTGTTGAACTGGCCGCTACGGAATTCCGGGTTGCGCAGGATTTCCTGGTAATACGCGGCGGTAGTCTTCACGCCTTGCAGACGCATGTCGTCGAGGGCGCGCAGGCCACGGTCCATCGCCTCTTCCCAGGTCAGTGCCCACACAACCAGTTTCAGGCACATCGAGTCGTAGAACGGCGGAATGGTGTAGCCGGTATAGATCGCCGTATCGGTCCGTACGCCCGGTCCGCCGGGGGCGTAGTAACGGGTGATCTTGCCGAAGCTCGGCAGGAAGTTGTTTTTCGGGTCTTCGGCGTTGATCCGGAACTGCAACGCAAAACCGCGATGCTGGATGTCTTCCTGTTTCACCGACAGCGGCAGGCCGGAGGCGATGCGGATCTGTTCGCGGACGATGTCGATCCCGGTAATTTCTTCGGTGATGGTGTGTTCCACCTGCACCCGGGTGTTCATCTCCATGAAGTACACCTCGCCCTCGGCGAGCAGGAACTCCACGGTGCCGGCGTTCTCGTAGCCCACAGCCTTGGCTGCACGCACCGACAGGTCGCCGATGTAGGCGCGCTGTTCCGGGGTCAGCTGCGGGCTCGGGGCGATTTCGATCAGCTTCTGGTTGCGGCGCTGGATCGAGCAGTCACGCTCGAACAGGTGCACCACGTTGCCGAAGCTGTCGCCAAGGATCTGCGCTTCGATGTGCTTGGGATTGACGATGCACTTTTCCAGGAACACTTCGGCCGAACCGAAGGCCTTGGTGGCTTCGGAAATGACGCGAGGGAAGTTCTGTTCGAGTTCTTCTCGGCTGTTGCAGCGACGGATACCGCGCCCGCCACCACCGGAAGTGGCCTTGAGCATCACCGGATAACCGATGCGGTCGCCCTCGCTCAACGCTTCTTCAATGCCCGAGACGTTGCCTTCGGTACCCGGAGTAACCGGCACACCGGCCTTGATCATGCTGCGGCGCGCTTCAGTCTTGTCGCCCATGCGGCGGATGACTTCCGCCGACGGACCGATGAATTTGATCCCGCGTTCGGCGCAGATCTCTGCCAGTTCGGCGTTTTCCGAAAGGAAACCGTAGCCTGGGTGCAGTGCATCGCAACCGGTTTCCACGGCCAGGTTCACCAGCTTGCGCGGATTCAGGTAACCGGCCAGCGGCTCGGCACCAATGCTGTGGGCCTCGTCCGCACGCTTCACATGCAAGGCATGGCGGTCGGCGTCGGAAAAAATCGCAACCGAGCGAATGCCCATCTCGGCGCAGGCACGCACGATTCGTACGGCAATCTCACCACGGTTGGCGATCAGGATCTTTGTTATCACTTGGAGGTTCCCTTGAGCCGGTGGTACCCACGACCTGCTAGACCCAGGTCGACGCGTGACCAAATGTTTCAATCTGGTCGCGGCTTCACACTAGCGCTCACAAGGGATTAACAAAAATGAATAAAAATTGGGTCAGGCATAAGTAAAGACTTATAGTCAACGCACCAGCCAGCGGCCAGAGTCGGTAGAAAATGCGTAAGTCCTTGATGCGTATGACATTGCGCCAATTGCAGATCTTCAACGAAGTGTGTGATTTACGCTCCTACAGCCGCGCAGCCGAGGAAATGTCTCTCACACAACCGGCCGTCAGCCTACAGATTCGTCAGCTCGAAGAGCTGATCGGGCAGCCGTTGTTCGATTACGTCGGCAAAAAACTCTACATGACCGAGGCCGCCGAAGCACTCCAGCGCGCCAGCCGCGACATCTTCGGCCGCCTGGAAAACCTCGACATGCAGCTGTCGGACATGCAGGGCTCGCTGCAGGGTCAGTTGAAACTGGCGGTGGAATCCAGCGCCAAATACTTCGTACCGCACCTGTTTGCAGCGTTCAAACGCCAGCACCCGGAAGTGAACCTGCAACTGACGGTGGTCAACCGTGGCCAGGTGATTCGTCGCCTCTCCGACAACCGCGACGACCTGGTGATCATGTCGATGGTGCCGCAGGACATGGGCCTGGAATTTCTCCCCTTTCTCAACAACCCTATTGTGGCGGCCGCCCGACCGGACCATCCGCTGGCACACATGGGGCCGCTGCGCCTGCAAGATCTCGAACCCTACACTCTGCTGATTCGCGAGTCCGGCTCGGGAACGCGACTGGCTTGCGAGGAGTACTTCAAGGAGAAGCGCGTGCACTTCACCCAGACCCAGGAAGTGGCGTCGGCGGAAGCTCAGCGTGAATGCATATTGGCGGGTCTGGGCCTGGCGCTGTTGACTCGCCACGCCCTGAACCTGGAGCTGGCGACTGGCGGCCTGGTGGAGCTGCCGGTCGAAGAGTTACCGCTGTTGCGCAGCTGGTGCCTGGTGCAGGCCAAGGCCAAACGCCTGTCACCGGTGGCGCACGCCTTCCTGGCGTTTATCCGCAGCGAACGGGTTCAGATCAGCGCGCTGGTTGAGCGCTTCGACGGGAAGTTGCGGGAGCTGCCTGCCAGTAGTTGAGTTCGATATCCTCGGGAAAATCGCTGATTTCGCTCTGAAGCTGACGAAGTTCGAAGCGATCTTCGATGGCGCGGCGAAACTCCATGCGGCGCTGGTCTTCCTGCTGACGACGGGTTTTCGCGGCGCTGTTGCGTTCTTCGTAAGGCTGAGCCATTTCGAGTCTCCCAAGGCGATTACGGGAGTTTCACGATAGGCGCGAGGGATGACGGTTTGGCTTCGACGGGGTTACAGGCAGATGAAGATTGCCTTCGCCCCATGACTTTCAGTCGTCCAGCGCTTTCACCGATTTTGGCGACAACCGCAAGCTGCGCAGGCTGCGCTTGACGCTCTTGAGGTGGTTGACCAGGCTCGGCCCGCGCGCCATGGCCACGCCCATGGCCAGAACGTCGATCACCACCAGGTGGGCAATACGCGAGGTCAGCGGGGTGTAGATTTCGGTGTCTTCGTGAACATCGATCGCCAGGTTGACGGTCGATAGCTCGGCCAACGGTGTCTGGCTCGGGCACAAGGTAATCAGCGATGCACCGCTCTCGCGAACCAGATTGGCGGTGATCAGCAAGTCTTTTGAGCGGCCGGACTGGGAAATGCAGATCGCCACATCGGTCGGCTTCAGCGTCACTGCCGACATCGCCTGCATGTGCGGGTCGGAATAGGCCGCAGCGGTCAGCAGCAGACGGAAGAACTTGTGCTGCGCATCCGCCGCCACCGCGCCAGACGCACCAAAACCATAGAACTCGACGCGTTGGGCCTGGGACATCAGCGTCACGGCTCGCTGCAACTCCAGCGGATCGAGTTTCTCGCGAACCTCCATCAGGGTGTGCAGGGTGGTGTCGAAAATCTTCAGGCTGTAGTCAGCGACGGAGTCGTCTTCATGGATCGCGAACTGACCGAAACTGGCGCCGGCCGCGAGGCTTTGCGCGAGTTTGAGTTTCAGATCCTGAAAACCGGAACAACCGATGGCACGGCAGAAGCGCACGATGGTCGGTTCGCTGATGCCAACGCTGTGGGCCAGGTCGGCCATGGAACTGTGCATCACTGCCGCAGGGTCAAGCAGCACGTGGTCGGCGACCTTGAGCTCCGACTTGCGTAACAGGTGACGTGACTGGGCGATGTGTTGCAGCAGATTCAAGGGGCTGGACTCTTGTTATGGAAAGATGTGCTTTGGCCAGATGCCGGGGATGTAGCAAGCTTGTAGTTATACTACATGAATCGGCATTTTGCCTGCTCAATGCGTAACTGGATCGCCCCGGATCAGGCGACATGCGCTGCATGTAGCCCTTTACCGGGGAATTTCCTGCTGACGCAACAACCCGGCCAGACCGGCAGCCTCCACCGGGCGGCTGATCAGATAGCCCTGCACCTCGTCGCAACCCTCGGTCTTCAAGAACTCAAGCTGGTCTTGTCGCTCAACGCCTTCCGCCACTACTTTCAGTGACAGCCCATGGGCCATGGCAATGATCGCACGGGTGATCGCCGCGTCCTCACTGCCCTCTCCCAACCCGCGAATAAACGCCTGATCGATCTTCACGTAATCCACTGGAATCCGCTTCAGATAGCTCAGCGACGAATAGCCGGTGCCGAAATCGTCGATGGCCAGCTTCACTCCCAGATCCCGCAGCTGCTGGAACGTGGCGATGATGTGTTCGACGCTGTCGAGCAGCTGGCTTTCGGTCAGTTCCAGCTCGAGGTAGTGCGGCGCCAGGCCGGTTTCCTCCAGCACTTGGCGCACCAGACTGACCAGCTTGCCCTGGCGCAATTGATGCACCGACAGATTCACCGAAACCCGGATCGGCTCCAGCCCCTGACGCTGCCATTCGCAGGCTTGCCAGCAGGCCTGGCGCAGCACGAACTCGCCGATCGGCCCGATCAATCCTGTCTCTTCAGCCAGGCCGATGAAGTCCCCCGGCGGCACCCGGCCCATGATCGGGTGATCCCAGCGCACCAGCGCTTCCGCCGCGTTAAGGCGGCCGGTCGCCAGGCAAAGTTTCGGTTGATAGAAGACGTTGAGCTGCTTGTCCTCGATGGCTTTGCGCAACTGGTTTTCCAGCTGCAAACGCTCCAGCGTGCTGGCTTGCAGGCTGTCGGTGTAGAACTGGAAGTTGTTGCCGCCCAGATGCTTGGCGTGCTGCATGGCCATGTTCGATTGGCTGACCAGCGCGGAAATCTCCCGGGCGTTGTCCGGCAGCATACTGATGCCCATCGAGGCGCTCACCACCAGTTCATGCCCTTCCACCGTCAGCGGCAGACGCAGCTTGGCCGACAACCGCGTGGCGACCCGCGCCAGACTCGACAGGTTGCCGTAGGCATCAAACAACACCGCGAACTCGTCACCGGACAACCGGGCGATGGTGTCGGCTTCCGGCAAGGCACTGACCAGACGCCGCGACATCCTTTGCAACAACTGGTCGGCGATCTCATGGCCCAGGCTGTCGTTGAGCAGCTTGAAGCGATCCAGATTGATGTGCAGCAGTGCCAGACTCCGCCGTCCGCCCTGCCGCACGCGCTGATGGGCTTCGTGCAGGCGTTCGCGGAACAACGAGCGGTTGGCCAGGCCGGTGAGTTCGTCGTAGTGAGTCAGGTAACGCATACGCTCTTCGGATTCGCGTCTTGCCGACAGATCGGCGAAGAAGCCAACGATATGGCTGACATTTCCCCGACTGTCGCGTACCGCATTCAATTGCAGCCACTGTGGGTACAACTCGCCGTTCTTGCGGGTCTCCACCAGTTCGCCCTGCCAGCTGCCGTGCTGCTCCAGCGCGTGACGGATCGCGACGTAATGTCGGCGGGCATCGCGACTGCAGGGCAGTTCAACGACGTTGCGTCCGAGCATGTCGTCGATGTCGTAACCGGTGACCCGGCTGAAGGCCTGATTGATGGCGATCAGCGAATAATTCGGATCGAGGATCACGATGCCCTCGCTGGCAGCTTCGAATACCGTTGCCGCCAATTGCTGCTGGGCCTCCAGGCTTTTGCTGACACTGATGTCGCGCCGGGTGCCGACCATGCGGATCACCCGCCCGCTGTCATCGCGCTCCACCGCGCGCCCTCGGTCTTCGATCCAGACCCAGTGGCCGTCACCATGGCGCACGCGGTACTCGATCTGATAATCCTCGGTGCGTCCCTTCAGATGCTCGATCAACGCTCGCTTGAGGGCCGGCACGTCTTCCGGGTGCAAGCGTGGCCGCAGATGCCTGAGCAGCCCGGTGACGTATTCCGGGTCAATGCCGAACAGTTCCTGAATCTGCGTGTGGTGAACTTCGTCGGTCTGCAGGTTCCAGTCCCACAGCCCCAGCTCGCTGGCCTTCAACGCCAGCGCCAGGCGGGCCTCGCTCTTGCTCAGCGCCTGGTTGGCGACGTCCAGTTCACGGCTGCGCTGGGCGACCCGGTCCTCCAGTTCGACCTGGGCTTCGCGCAACTTGCCTTCGGCACAGCGGCGGTGCTCGATTTCCTTCGCCAACTCCTGATTGAGCTGTTCACTGCGCGATTGCGCCTGTTGCAGGTGTTCGATCAGGTGCTGATTCTGGAAGCGCCGCAGCAAACCGCGGTCGATCAATCGATTGACCTGCCACGCCACCACACTCAGAGAACCTAGCAGGATCAGCCCGAGCCAGCCCCAGCCCCGCGCCAGTTCGTCACCGCCCCAGAACAGATAGCCGATGGCCGGCAGCAAGCACGGCAAGGTAAAGGAAAGGAATGCCGGAATGCTCACGGCGTAAGCCACGCTGGCCGACAAGGTCGCGGCGCCGATCAGGCCGAACACCCAGGCTTGTTGCATGAAGTTGTCGGCCGGGACCAGGGCGATGCCGGCGCCGGCCAGAGTCAGGCCGGTCATGGTCGAACCGAGCAGGAACATTCGGCCCCAGATCGGCTGGGCCTGACGGTCGGGGATCGCCGAATCGAACGCTGCAACCTGAATCACCCTTAGCGCCACCAGCGACAGCAGCCACACCATCCAGACGCTGACCACGAAGTAGCGCTGCGGACTCCAGAGCAAACCGGCGCAAACCAGACCATTGATCAACATGAACAGGGTGGGCAACAGCGAACCCTGATAAAGAAGGCGCGTGCGCTCGACCGCCATCTGGGTGGCGTAATGCTTGCGGATCACCCGGGGTTCCACAGAGGGGCCCGACAGGTCGAAGCTGAGGGTCATAGGCAACGTTCTTGTTCTTATAAGTGTGAGCATGCGCCCGGAAACGTGGACGGAGCATACACAAGCCCAACCACTTGCCAAACTGCTCCAGATCATAATTTCGCCGAAACGTTTCGACCTCCCGTCACCCGCAAAAGCCCCGACGCCACACGGGCCAACGCCTGTAGCCGGTGACCGACCGGTCGTCATTGGCAGCACTTTCATCGGCTAATGCAAAGCTCGGTTTGCCCGGGCATGCGGCGCACCCTAGAATGCCCCGATGCGCGATGATCTCTCCCTTCTGCTGAACTCCCTCAACGATGCCCAACGCCAGGCCGTAGCGGCTCCCGTTGGTCGTCAATTGGTCCTGGCCGGTGCCGGCTCAGGCAAGACCCGAGTGCTGGTGCACCGTATCGCCTGGTTGATCCAGGTCGAAAACGCCTCGCCCCACTCGATCCTGTCGGTGACCTTCACCAACAAGGCCGCTGCCGAGATGCGTCACCGCATCGAGCAATTGCTGGGTATCAATCCGGCCGGCATGTGGGTCGGCACCTTCCATGGCCTGGCGCACCGCTTGCTGCGGGCGCACTGGCAGGAAGCAGGCTTGAGCCAGACCTTCCAGATTCTCGACAGCGACGACCAGCAAAGGCTGGTCAAGCGGGTGATCCGCGAGCTGGGGCTGGACGAACAACGCTGGCCGGCCCGTCAGGCCCAGTGGTTCATCAACGGGCAGAAAGACGAAGGTCTGCGTCCGCAACACATTCAGGCCAGCGGCGATCTGTTCCTGGCGACCATGCGCGGCATTTATGAAGCGTACGAGGCGGCGTGCCAGCGTGCCGGCGTCATCGACTTCTCCGAATTGCTGCTACGCGCCCTCGACCTGTGGCGCGACCACCCGGGCCTGCTGGCGCATTACCAAAAGCGCTTCCGACACATTCTGGTGGACGAGTTTCAGGACACCAACGCCGTGCAGTACGCTTGGTTGCGTCTGCTGGGCAAGGGCGGCGACAGCCTGATGGTGGTCGGCGACGACGACCAGTCGATCTACGGCTGGCGCGGCGCGAAAATCGAGAACATCCACCAGTACTCTTCCGACTTCCCGGATTCGGTGACCATCCGTCTGGAGCAAAACTACCGCTCCACCGCCGGCATCCTGAAAGCGGCCAACGCCCTGATCGCCAACAACACCGGACGTCTGGGCAAAGAACTCTGGACCGATGGCGGTGACGGCGAAGCGATCAACCTGTACGCCGCGTTCAACGAACACGACGAAGCACGCTACGTTGTCGAAACCATCGAAAGCGCGCTGAAAACCGGCTTGGCTCGCAGTGATATCGCGATTCTCTACCGCTCCAACGCCCAATCCCGCGTTCTGGAAGAAGCCTTGCTGCGCGAGCGCATTCCATACCGCATCTATGGCGGCCAGCGCTTCTTCGAGCGCGCGGAAATCAAGAACGCCATGGCCTACCTGCGTTTGCTGGAAGGTCGCGGCAACGATGCGGCGCTGGAACGGGTGATCAACGTCCCGGCTCGCGGCATCGGCGAGAAGACCGTCGAAGCCATCCGTGAACATGCGCGCCACAGCGATGTGTCGATGTGGGAAGCCATGCGCCAGCTGGTGGCCAACAAAGGTCTGACCGGTCGTGCGGCCGGCGCACTCGGTGCGTTTATCGAGCTGATCGAGAACCTCGCCGCCAAGTGCGCCGAGATGCCGTTGCACCTGATGACCCAGACCGTCATTGAGCAGTCCGGTTTGATCGCCTACCACGAAGCGGAAAAAGGCGAGAAAGGCCAGGCCCGGGTGGAAAACCTTGAGGAACTGGTCAGCGCCGCGCGCAACTTCGAGAACACCGAAGAAGACGAAGACCTGACGCCACTGGCGGCGTTCCTTGGCCACGCGTCGCTGGAGGCCGGCGACACTCAGGCCGACGAACACGAAGACAGCATTCAGTTGATGACCCTGCACAGTGCCAAGGGCCTGGAATTCCCTTACGTGTTCCTGGTGGGCATGGAAGAAGGCCTGTTCCCGCACAAGATGAGCCTGGAAGAACCGGGCCGCCTTGAAGAGGAGCGTCGTCTGGCTTACGTCGGCATCACCCGGGCCATGCAGAACCTGGTGATGACCTATGCTGAAACCCGACGCCTGTACGGTAGCGAAACCTACAACAAGGTGTCGCGATTCGTTCGGGAAGTGCCGAAAGGCCTGATTCAGGAAGTGCGCCTGTCGAACAGCGTCAGCCGACCGTTCGGCGGCAACCAGTCGATGAGCGGCAGCAACCTGTTCAGTGGCGCCGAGATTCCGGAAACGGGTCTGAGCCTCGGCCAGGCCGTGCGGCACTCGATCTTTGGTGACGGTGTGATCCTCAACTTCGAGGGCGCCGGCGCTCAGGCACGGGTTCAGGTGAATTTCAGCGAAGGTAGCAAGTGGCTGATGCTGGGTTACGCGAAGCTGGAAGCGATCTAAAGCTGCTCATCGTTCCCACGTTGAGGCGTTGCACCGTCTGCGTGGGAACGATCAACCGGCAACGGTTCAATCCTGAAAGGTACGAGACATGGGCTCTGGCTTCTTTTCCTCCTGGACATTCTGGGCCCTGCTCTCGGCCACCTTCGCCGCGCTGACGGCGATCTTCGCCAAGGTCGGCATCGAAAACGTCAACTCCGACTTCGCCACCCTCCTGCGCACAATCGTGGTACTCGTCAGTCTGGCCTTGATTTTATACGCCACGGGTCAATATCAGTCCCTGGGATCGATCTCTGCCAAAAGCTATCTGTTCCTGCTGCTGTCGGGCCTGGGTACCGGCGCTTCGTGGCTGTGCTACTTCCGGGCATTGAAAGTCGGACCAGCCTCGCTGGTCGCCCCGGTGGACAAGCTCAGCGTGGTGCTCGTGGCGGTGCTCGGCGTGATCCTGCTGGGCGAGAAACTCGACCTGCGGCAATGGGGCGGCATTGGCCTGATCACGGCTGGCGTGGTGATGTTGGCGTTTCGACGCTGATCAATTTCCCACTGAACCTACCTCCTTTTCCTACAGACAAAAGTACATGGCCTTATTGCCTCGACCGAGCTGAACGTAACCTGTCAGGCAAAAGCCCGAAACACTCTCTCGCTAGCCAGTGACACTTCAGCTGTGCAACATGGCGCGCGTGTCTCCACAAACGGGAATTCCCTTTATGAAACGTTTTCTTAGCATCGCCATGGCGTTGTGCATCGGCCTGACGATGAGCCTCGACGCCAACGCCAAGCGCTTTGGTGGTGGCAAAAGCGCCGGTGCTGCGCCGACGCACCAGACCAGCCAGATGGCTCCTTCTTCTCCAGTCATGGGCGGCGCTGCTGCGACCGCTGGTGCTGCCGGTGCCGCGGGCGCTGCTGCCAAGGCTGGCGGCGCTTCCAAATGGCTCGGCCCTCTGGCCGGCATCGCCGCCGGTGGCCTGCTCGCTTCCATGTTCATGGGCGGCGGCTTCCAGGGCATGCAGATCTTCGACATCCTGATCATGGCCGTGATCGCGTTCGTGATCTTCCGCTTCATCGCCGCTCGTCGCCGCAAGCAGCAGGAGCAGTTCGCTCCGGCCGGCGCGCCGATGCAGCGTGAAGTGTTCGAGCAGAAACCTGCCGCCATGGGTTCGATCTTCGGTGGCTCGGCCGCTCCGGCTGCCGCCCGTCCGGTGATCAACGCACCGGCCTGGTTCAACGAGCAGCGCTTTATTGAAGCCGCCCGCAGCCACTTCCAGTCGCTGCAGCAGCACTGGGACGCCAACGAAATGGACAAGATCGCCGAGTTCGTGACCCCGCAAATGCTTGAGTTCCTCAAGCGTGAGCGTGCGGACCTGGGTGACGGTTTCCAGTCCACCTACATCGACAACCTCCAGGTACAACTGGATGGCGTGGATGATCGTGCGGACAAGACCATCGCGACTCTGACCTTCACCGGCGTATCGAAAACCTCGCGTTTCGACCAGGGCGAAGTGTTCAGCGAAAGCTGGAACATGGAACGTCCGCAGGGCGACAACCAGCCTTGGCTGGTCGCCGGTATCCGCCAGAACGGCTGATCACGTCCGACGTTTTACCCGCAGCAATAAAAACCCCGGCCTCGGCCGGGGTTTTCTATTTCGCGGTTGCATCTATAGCGAGCTACTGTATAAACCGGCCCATATAAACCGCGCCATTCAAGCAAGAGGATCCCGGACGTGGAAGAAATCATCGAACAACTGCGCGAAGCCAACGAACCCGTACCGGTTCCCCTGGAGTTGCCTGACGAAGATCAACTGGTGGAAGTCGAAGAGGAACTCTTCATCAACATCCCGTTCGTCTTCAAAGAGTTTCTGCTGACCGTCAGCGACGTGGTTTACGGCAGCCTGGAGCCGGTGACTGTCACCGACCCACAATCCCACACTTATCTGCCGGATGTGGCGGCCAACGCCTGGGACGCCGGCGTGCCGCGCGACCTGATCCCGATCTGCCAGGACGGCGACAACTACTACTGCGTCGAAGAAGACGGCACCGTGGTGCTGTGGTCCGGCGAAGAAGAGCTGATCACCGAAGAGTCCTGGGAATCGGTCTGGCACTGGGCGCGGGACGTCTGGCTGGAAAGCTGATCCCCCAGCCGCCCCGCAGGATCAATGCCCTGACGATTCCTTGTGATTGTCGAGGGTTTCCAACAAGGCCACCTGCATCCGCGTGTGCACCCGGATGAACCAGCGCCAGAGTAGCGCCGCCACGGCGGCCGCGACCACGGCGACCAGCACCAGCAACTTGTTGGTCGGCAAGATACTGGCCGACAAGGCTGCCAGCAGCAGGAAAATCACCAGCAGCGAGAGGATCGGGATCACTTCGGCGATCACCCGGCGCACTCGCTGTGTGTGACGCCCGGCCATCTCCGGCTTCACGCCCATCTCCGCCAGTAGCATCGACAGCGCCTTGAGCTTGCGATAGGCCGCGATCAGGAACGGCAACGACACCAGCAATGCCACGCCCCAGATCAACGCCTTCTGCCAGCTCGGATCGCTGATCCAGTCCTGCATCCAGATCGAGAGGCGCCCGGCAAAGAAAGCGCCGGCAAAGAAGATCGCGATCACCAGCGCCAGATTGACCCCGACCTGCAGCAGAATCCGCCGGATCATCGAGGCCAGCATCGCGCCCTCACCCTGCGGCTGAATACTGCGCAGCCATTCGCCATACATCCCGAACACCCGCCCGAGACGCTGCGGCATGGCGGCGGACAGCTTTATCGACAGCGGATCGGCGGCACGGATCAGGTACGGCGTCAGCAACGTGGTTATGACCGAGACGGCCACGGCGACCGGGTAGAGAAAGTTGCTGGTCACCTGCAGCGTCATGCCCAGCGCGGCAATGATGAAGGAGAATTCGCCAATCTGCGAAAGCCCCATCCCGACCCGCAGCGAGGTGCGTCCGTCATTGCCGGCGATAAACGCACCGAGGCCGCAGGACAACATCTTGCCCAGCACCACGGCCACGGTGATCACCGCAATCGGCCACGCGTATTGCAGAAGGATCATCGGGTCGAGCATCAGGCCGATGGCGACGAAGAAGATCGCACTGAACAGGTCGCGAACCGGCTCGATCAGGCGCTCGATCTTCAGCAATTGTCGCGACTCGGCCATGATCGCGCCGATCAGGAATGCGCCAAGCACCATGCTGTACTCAAGCTTGACCACCAACAGACAGAAGCCGAAGCACAACCCGAGCACGGTAATCAGCAGCATTTCGTTGCTTTCGAACTTCGCCACGTAGGCCAACAGTCGTGGCACCAACAGGATGCCGACGACCAAGGCTACGATCATGAACAGTGAGAGCTTGCCGACCGTGGAAAACACTTCGCCGGAACTCACCGTGCCGCTGACCGCAATGCTCGACAGCAAGGCGATGATGCCGATGCCGAGAATGTCCTCGACGATCAGCACGCCGAAGATCAGCTGCGCGAAGCGCTCGTTCTTCATCTTCAGGTCGTTGAGTGCCTTGACGATGATGGTGGTCGAGGAAATCGCCAGGATCGCGCCGAGGAACAGCGAATCCATGGTATTCCAGTCGAACCAGCGGCCGATTTCATAGCCGATCCAGATCATCAGGATGATTTCCAGGAACGCCGCGATGAATGCCGTGGCGCCGACCTTGAACAGCTTGCGCAGGCTGAACTCCAGGCCCAGGCAGAACATCAGGAAAATCACCCCCAGCTCGGCGAGGGTCTTGATGGTTTCTTCGTCGTGGATCAGGCCGAACGGCGGCGTGTGCGGGCCGATGATGAAGCCGGCGACGATGTAGCCGAGCACCACCGGTTGCTTGAAACGGTGGAACAACACGGTCACCACGCCTGCGACCAGCATGATCACTGCCAGATCCTGAATAAAGCTGATGGCATGCATGGCGTGGGCTCCTTGAATGACGATGCTCGCGGCAGGCGTCTGAAAACGTCTGGGCGAGCTGAGTAAAAATCCGCTTTAGGTGTAGGAATCGCCCTTGGGGTGGGCTTTTGAAGGGTAACACCGCGACTTACGGCTGAAAGGCGGTGCAATATATGGAAACAGATCGATCCGGGCGTGACGGCGACCAGTTGCCCGGCGTCCCGATAACGGTGGTTTTGAAAAGCGACCAGGCACCCGCAGAGGTGCATCTTCCAGCAACCCTGCCTTGACCCGTGAGAACGTTATGGAACCCGGAAACGCCCAGCTGTCGATGACGGTACTGATGACCCCCGACATGGCCAACTTCTCTGGCAATGTCCACGGCGGCACCCTGCTCAAATACCTCGACGAAGTGGCCTACGCCTGCGCCAGCCGTTATGCCGGCCGGTACGTGGTGACCCTGTCGGTGGATCAGGTGATTTTCCGCGAGCCGATCCATGTCGGCGAACTGGTGACCTTCCTCGCGTCGGTGAACTACACCGGCAACACCTCGATGGAAGTCGGCATCAAAGTGGTCACCGAGAACATCCGCGAGCGCTCGGTGCGTCACACCAACAGCTGCTTCTTCACCATGGTCGCGGTGGACGATCAGCGTAAACCGGCCGCCGTACCGCCGCTGCAACCGCAGAACAGCGAAGACAAACGTCGCTACATGCAGGCCCAGCAACGCCGGCAGATTCGCCAGGAGCTGGAGAAGCGCTATCAGGAAATCAAGGGCGACGCCTGAGTGAAAGAGCGCTCGCGGGCGATGCCTGCGAGCGCCGCAATGATCAGAGGCTGATCGGCGTGGCCTCGAACTTCACCCGCGGATGCGCAATCCGATCCTGCGCCCGCACCAGTTGCAGTTCATAACTGGCGCAGGCCTGGGTTTCCAGCAGCACTTCATGCACCGCCGCTGCGGTGAATTCAAACGCCGCCACCAGACTGTCGCCGAGCAGCACCCGCGCCAGGAACAGGCCGGACGTCAGATCGCCCACACCGACCGGTTGCCGCGGAAACGCCAACAGCGGGCGACGCAGATGCCAACTGCCTTCGGCCGTCACCAGCAACATCTCAAAGCCATCCACCGGTTTCCCCGGGTAATCCAGATGCTTGACCAGCACTGCTTTCGGCCCACGCGCCAGCAGCGCCCGCGCCATCGCCAGGCAATCGAACAGCGACTGCGGCTTACGCCCGGAGAAGCTGTCCAGCTCGAGCTGGTTCGGGCACATGAAGTCCGCCACCGCCGCGGCTTCGTCGAGCAGGAAATCGCTGACCTCAGCCGGCACACTGCAACCCTTCTCCGGATGGCCCATCACTGGGTCGCACAGGTACAGCGCTTTTGGATTGACCGCTTTGATCCGCTCTATACCGCTGAGAATCGCCCGGCCCTGCGCCGCACTGCCGAGATAACCGGACAGCACTGCGTCGCAATTGCCCAATTCACCGATGGCGGCGATACCTTCAACCAGTTCCGGGATCCGCTGCGGTACCAGCACTTCCCCGGCCCACTGGCCGTACTGAGTGTGGTTGGAGAACTGCACGGTGTTGAGTGGCCAGACATTGACCCCGACCCGCTGCATCGGAAAAACCGCAGCGCTGTTGCCGGCATGGCCGAACACCACATGGGACTGGATGGCGAGCAGATGAGGCGTACGTTTCATTCGGGGTTTTCCGTAAAACGATTGAAATTCAAGCCGCGCAGTATGCGACGAAACGCAGCCTGTACGACAGACCGGCGACGCAGTTAAGCTGATGCCAACTTTTGGAGTTTCTTGTTGATGCTGACCCTGGAAAACATTTTCGTGCTGATGCTGTTCGCCGTTGCCGGCGCGTGGCTGTGGCACAACCACGGCCTGCGTGAGCGGGCGCTGGAACGGGTCAAGCAGCATTGCGTGAATGTCGGCGTCGAACTGCTCGACGGCAACGTGGCGCTGAAGAAGATCGGTTTCATCAAGGATGCCAGCGGTCGTCGACGCCTGGCCCGGGTCTACAACTTCGAATTCACCGTGACCGGCGAAACTCGCCACAACGGCACCATCACCCAGTTCGGCCCCAACAGTGCGCAGATCGAACTGGCGCCCTACCCGGCACCATTCGACGACACCCCGCCAGTGGTGGAAGTAGCCAAGCCGACCGCGCAAGTGATCGAGCTGAGCCAGTGGCGCCAGGAACACACCAAGTGGAAGCCTTGAATCAGGCCACTTGAATCCGACAGCCGGCCAGTCCTGCCTGCAACTCATCGATCGCCTGCGGCCGGTCGAAAATCAGCTCGATCCGAGAGTCCTTGCGCCACTCGCTGGGCTGCCAGTCCAGCTTGGTATTATCCAGCGCATTGGCTGACCGCCAGCCGTCCTGGCTGTGGATAACCAGCTTCGCCCGGCGCCATTGCAGGGATTCCAGCCACTGAGTGATGCGAATCACGTCAAATGTCTGGCTTGGGTGCCAGCGCCAGCCGATGCTCCAACCGCCCTCTTGCGCCTGACTCAGGCAAATCGGCAAAGCCGGATCGCTCCAAATGGCCGGCATCTGCGCCAGCCCCTTGGACGTAATCAACTTATCCACACTCGCTTGCGCTTGAGCTGTCACACCCGGCAATTCGCTCAGGGGCAACGATGCCTGCTGCGTCCAGATCAGCCTGACGGACGGCAACTGACGAGCAATCTGCTCTCGCCGGGATTCATCGATGGTTTCCGCCTTGTTCAATACCAGCAAACCGGCATTCGGGAGCGCCTCCCGCTGTGCTGGCGGTAGCGTCTTGCCTGACGCCAATGCCTGGGCGTCCAGCACCAGCACGCAGGGTTGAACCGCGAGAACGCCTTGCCATGGCGCTTCGCTCAGTTGTTGCAGCAACTGCGCCGGATGCCCCAGTCCGGAAGGTTCGATGAACAGGCGATCCGGCTGAGCCTTGCGCAGCAATCGTCCCAGCCCGATCTGAAACGGCGCACCGTTCACGCAACACAAACAGCCCCCGGCCACTTCGCCCAGTGCGATACCATCGGCCTCCCGCGTCAACAGCGCAGCGTCGAGGCCGATCTGGCCGAACTCGTTGATCAGTACCGCCCAGCGCTCACCGGCCGGTCGCTGCGCCATGAGCTGGCGGATCAGGCTGGTCTTGCCGGCGCCCAAGGGGCCTGCGATGACGTGGGTGGGAATGTTCTGCAACATGATCAAGGTTTTCTGGAGGTCGGGAATGCGGTGGATGGGATGGTCGTTGCTGTTGGCGTTGGTGTCGGGCGAAGCGCTGGCCCAGGCCTGTGTAGTGCACAGCCAGGCGGAACGCCTCGACGTGAAGGTCTGCCAGCAGAACCGCAACATCCCGGAGAAACTGTTCAATGACGGCTTCTGCCAACCCACGCTGGCGGGGCAAAAAGTCGACGTGCAGTATGTCGATCAGTGCCCTGCCGGAGCGTTTGGCGTGTGCAGCAACGCGCAAGTCGCCAATATGCCTTATCGCCAGGATATCCACTATTACGGCGTGGCCACTGATGCGGCCTACTTGAAGCCGTACTGCGAAAGCCAGAGCCAGGGTAGCTGGCTCGAGCCTTGAGGCATCAGCCGAGCCAGTCCAGGGTCAGCATCAGACGCCGTTCGCCCGGCGCCGGTTGAGGAGAGCGATGGATCAGCCCGAAACCTTCGTTACCGTGCCACTTCTCCCCTTTGAGCATCGCCACTTCACCGCTGACCAGTTGCTGAATCCGCGATTTTTCCTGCGGCTCGGCCAGCGGTTTTCCCAGTTGCCGGCGATCCATTTCCCCTTCCTTCAACCACTCGCTGCCAATACCGGCGTAGGTGGTGATTAGTCGTACGGGCACATGATCGACGTGAAAACGCGGGCACATCGCCTTGTCCAGCACACGCAGCCGCAAGCCGATCCGTCGCGCACCGAGCAGGCAGGCGAAGGCGCCGACCAGCCATTTCAAGTCGGCGATAAAACCTTCGTAGCCTTCCAGGTCACGGAATCCGCTGGCCAGTCCGGACAGGTCCGGCTCGGTGTCTTCGTCGGGTAATTCGAGGCTCAGCGCTTCGGCATAAGGCTCGTTGAGTGACACCAACAACTTCGCAAAATCGGCGACATGCAGCGGTAGTTGCCGCTGCCAGACAGCGAGGTTTATTTCATCTTCCAGAATGCTCGCCAGCGCTTGCGGAGTCGGGCCGAGAACTTGATGACGTGTTTTGCTTTGCAGCGGTTTGAGGGCAAGCATCACGCGGCCTCGTCATGCCAGGGGCCGAACGGATCAGCCAGCAATCGCCAGCCTTCGACACCAAGCGCCATCTCGGCATCGGTGAGCAGGCAGTCGTCCAAGGCTGACTTAAGTTGTGCGAAATCGATGTTCTGGCCGATAAACACCAGTTCCTGGCGACAGTCTCCTACGCTGGCGGTCCAGTTTTCCATGATCGCAGCGGTGCTTTCCTGATCCTGTGGCCACTGATTTTTCGGTACAAAACGCCACCAGCGCCCGGCGAAACCATGGCGCATCAAACCGCCCGCCTGCGACCAACTGCCGGCATCCGTGGGTTTGCTTGCGAGCCAGAAGAAGCCTTTGGAGCGCAGCAACTTACCGTTCAGCCAAGGTCGATCGATGAAGTCGAAAAAGCGCTGAGGGTGAAAGGGTCGGCGCGCGCGGTAAGCCGTGGACGCGATGCCGTACTCCTCGGTTTCCGGCACATGTTCGCCACGCAATTCCTGGAGCCAGCCCGGGGCCGTTGCAGCCCTGTCGAAGTCGAAACGGTGGGTGTTGAGGATCTTCTCCAGCGGCACTTCGCCCATCACCATCGGGATGATCTCGGCGTTCGCGTTGAGCCGCTTGAGGATCGCCATCAGCTCTTCCCGTTCTCGGCTGCTGATCAGATCGATCTTGCTGATCAACAGAACGTCGGCGAACTCGATCTGTTCGATCAACAGATCGGTGATCGAGCGCTCATCTTCTTCACCGAGGATTTCGCCACGGGAGGCCAGACTTTCGGCAGCCTGGAAATCAGGCAGGAAATTCAGGCCGTCGACTACAGTGACCATGGTGTCGAGGCGGGCTATGTCCGCGAGGCTTTGGCCCTGCTCGTCGCGGAAGGTGAAGGTCTCGGCTATCGGCAATGGCTCGGAAATGCCGGTGGATTCGATGAGCAGATAATCGAATCGGCCTTCCCGTGCCAGTTTGGCGACCTCCTCTAGAAGGTCTTCGCGTAACGTACAGCAGATACAACCGTCGCTCATCTCGACGAGTTTTTCTTCTGCACGGTTCAGGTCGACATTACGCTGAACTTCGCTGCCATCAATGTTGATTTCGCTCATATCGTTGACGATCACCGCCACACGCAGATCGTCTCTGTTACGTAGTACGTAATTCAAAAGTGTACTTTTTCCGGCGCCGAGAAAGCCGGATAAAACGGTCACGGGAAGTGGGGAAGACATGGGGTAAACCTCATCAAACGGTAGCTAAACACAGGAAACGCTCTCTGCGGCAGGCGTTCTTGGGCTTCGACGAGACAATCAGAGAAGCAGACGCTTGAAAACAGGAGCCACGGAAAGCTCGATCGAATTTATGTTATAGTATAACAATATTAAAGATCCACTTTCTTCTTGCCGGAAATGACAAAGGGCTGGAAGCTGGAAACACTTCGCCGTCGAGTGATCTCATGAAAACTGCGCTGAAATTCTCACTCGTTGGCCTGGCTCTGCTGACGTTCGATGCATGGGCACAAGTCCCAGGGCTCGCCAACTGCACGCGCAGCGCGAATCTGCTGGCGTGTGTGGATGCCAATGGCAACGCCTACAGCGTCAACACGGCCGGCAAGACGATTTACCTGCGAGGTTTCGAGAAGATTGGCCAACGTTATTGGGCGCAAACCAACAGCATCTATGGGCAACTGACGTTCTTCACCGGGATCGCCTCCGACGGCGAGGCCTGGGTCGGTTACAACCGCCGGGTGGGCTGGACAACGATCAATCGCTTCTCCAGCTCCGGCGGAAGCACCGGGAAGTTCACTTGTAGCCGACTCACGGGCTGCTAGACACGCGCTGATTTCTGCTCCTGCTGCCAGGCGATATAGCTGTCGGCAGGTGGATTTTTCTGGAAATAGCGCTGCAACCCTTCGAACAATCCGTCAGCAACCGCCTGCTGATGGCGAGCGGTGACCAGTCGCTGACTGTCCCGCGCGTTGGAAATGAACCCGGTTTCCACCAGAATCGACGGCACATCGGGTGACTTCAGTACCGCAAATCCTGCCTGTTCCACACGCTTTTGATGCAGCGTGGTGATGCCCGCCAGACTCCCCAGCACCGTGCTGCCCAACTGCAAACTGGCGGCGATCGTGGCGCTCATCGACATATCGAGGATGACCCCGGCGAGCATCGGGTCCTTGTCTTTCAGATTCAGCAGGCTGGTTGCACCGAGCAGATCCGCACCGTTTTCCCGCTGCGCCATAAAGCGCGCAGTGGCCGACGTCGCGCCCCCTTCAGACAGGCAATACACCGAAGCGCCCGAAGCGGTCAGACGCGGCGCGGCATCTGCGTGCACCGAAATGAACATGTCGGCCTTGTGCTGGCGAGCAATATCGACCCGCTTGCGGAGCGGTACAAAGAAGTCGTCGTTGCGCACAAGCTTCACATCGAAGCCCTTTTCCCGCTTCAGCCGGCGGGCAAGTAGCTGTGAAATGGAGAGCACAACGTCTTTCTCGCGCTCGCCTTTTGCACCCACTGCGCCCGGATCTTTACCGCCATGACCAGGGTCGACCACGACAATAATGTCTCGTTTTGGATGATTGGTTTTCCCCGGTGTTTCACGTGGAACGCTTGGAGCTGCCACTTTTGAATCGCCCAAAAGGTCCAGAACCAGGCGATGCCCTTGCCCATCCTGAGGCGCCAGCAGGAAGGTATTGAGCTGAACCGGGCGATTCAAATCCAGAACGATTCGAGTATCACCCTTCCCAAAATGCCCGGAACGGATGCTGCGAATGACCGTTTCGCTGAGCGCCAACTGACTGAAATCACCACTCAAGTTGGCACCATTCAAGTCGATGATCAGACGATCCGGTGCACTCAACGTAAACGTCTTGTAGCTCACTGGCCCGCTCAAATCGAAGACCAGTCGAAGCTTGTCATCCGAACGCCAGAGGCGTGCATTGCGAATTTGTGTAGCGCTGACACTGAATGGAAAAGCCAGCGCAGCGCTGGCCAACATCAGATTAAGCAAATGACGTCTGTGCATATGAAAGCCCGTTAATGAAAAAGGCATCGTGATTTGAATTGTTATAATGTAACATCAAATCCAATCAACACGATGGTACTGAACATGAATGCGCTGACGCTGCCGGATATCGCCGCGCAAGCCGCCCGCCAAGCCTTGCCGCTTGATTGGGTGGGAATGCGTGGTATCGCTCTACCTGTCTTTATCGAGGGCCAACGCCTGGCAGCAAAAGCCGATGCGGGTGTCAGCCTGGATGACGGCGAGGCCCGTGGGATTCACATGTCACGGTTGTACCTCGCGCTGGAAATGCTGGAACAACAAAACCTCACTCCCGCACTTTTGCAGCAGGTTTTGCAGCGTTTTCTCGATAGCCATGATGGCCTGGCCACCAGCGCCTATTTGAATATTCATACGGACTTGCTGCTCAGAAGGCCCGCATTGGTCAGCCCATTGGCAGGATGGAAAACCTATCCGGTGACCATTGCAGCCACTCTGAAAAACACAGTGTTCCACGTGGAACTGAAAATCGAGGTGGCCTATTCCTCTACTTGCCCCTGCTCTGCCGCTCTGGCGAGGCAATTGATCCAGCAGCAATTCGTCGACGATTTCGCCAACAAGCCGTTGCAACATGCCGAGGTTCTGGCTTGGTTGGGCTCGACTCAAGGGATCGTCGCAACGCCCCACAGCCAACGCAGTACCGCGCGACTGCATCTGCACCTGGATGAATTTGTCGATGGTTTGCCACTGACCTCAACCATCAACGATGCCGAAGCAGCCCTCGGCACCGCGGTACAAACCGCCGTGAAACGCGCCGACGAACAAGCCTTCGCCCTCGCTAATGGCCAGAACCTGATGTTCTGCGAAGACGCCGCTCGCCGTCTGAATCTGGCACTGCGTCGTTCACCCGGCATCCGCGAATTCCACCTGTGCGTGATCCACGCCGAAAGCCTCCACGCCCACGATGCAGTCGCTGAAAGTCGCTGGCGCCGGGAGACCGCATGATCCGCCTGCAGTCTCTGAGTTGGGGCGCACCCGGCCAACCGCTCACGCCACCGCTGAGCCTCCAACTGGAACGCGGCAGCCTGACCGCCATCATCGGTGTCAACGGCAGCGGTAAAAGCAGCCTGCTGAAAGTCATCGCCGGATTACAGAGGCCTTTGGCTGGCGCCGTCGCATTAGGCGTCCCTCGCCAAAGTGGTTTGTCATTCCTCCCCCAGCAACAGCACCTGGATCGGCAATTCCCGATCAGCCTTCAGGAACTGGTCGCCGCCGGTTTCTGGGGCCGCCGACTTTCAACCCAACTGCGCACACAACGGCTGACTCAGTCACTTGAAGACTGGCACTTGAGCGGCCTGGAGCAGCGCCCATTGATGGCCCTCTCCGGCGGTGAATTGCAACGCGCCCTGCTCGCCCGATTGAGTCTGGCCGACACGCCATTACTGCTGCTCGACGAACCCCATGCCGCCCTCGACGAACTGGGTCAAGCATTACTCTGGCAACACCTGCACACCTGGCATGCGCAAGGCCGGACGCTGGTGATGGTTTGCCACGACCTCGCCGCCGTCCGTCAACACATTCCACAAACGCTGCTGATCAAACACAGCGGCTGTGTGTTTGGCCCCAGTGTTGAACTGATCCAGCAAACACCCAACGTGCAGGTGGCCTGATGCACGCCGCCGCGCATTTCTGGCAACCGTTCCTTGAGTTCGTGTTCATGCGTCGGGCACTGCTCGGCGGTCTCCTGCTCGCGTGCAGCATCGCGCCATTGGGTGTATTCCTGATCCTGCGACGCATGAGCCTGATCGGCGATGCCGTCGCCCACGGCATCCTTCCCGGTGCCGCACTCGGCTTCTGGTTTGCCGGCCTGAGTCTTCCCGCGCTGACCCTCGGCGGTCTCGGCGCTGGCCTGAGCATGGCCGGACTCGCCGCATGGATCACCCGCCGAACTGGCCTGCGCGAGGACGCCAGCCTCGCGGCGATCTACCCGATCTCCTTGGCCAGCGGTGTACTGATTCTGGGCATCGCCGGCAAACGGCTCGACCTGCTGCACTTGCTGTTCGGCTCGGCGCTGGCCGTCGACGGGCCGACCCTCAACGGCATGTTGGGCGTTTCGCTGCTGAGCCTGATGGCCATGGCACTGATCTACCGCCCGCTCCTGCTCGACACCCTCGACCCACTTTTTTTGCGCACCGTCAGCCGACTCGGCCCGATCGCCCACGGGGTGTTCCTGACGCTGGTGGTGCTCAACCTGGTCATCGGTTTCCAGGCCATCGGCGCGCTGATGGTGGTCGGACTGATGATGCTGCCCGCCGCCGCTTCACGTTTCTGGAGCCGACGCCTGCCGATCCTGATCGCTATCGCCGCCGTGATCGGTTGCCTGTCGGTATGGCTCGGCCTGTTGCTGTCGTTCTACTACTCGCTGCCCAGCGGTCCGGCCATCGTGCTGGTCGCGGGCATCGGTTACCTGTTGTCCGTCGTGCTCGGGCCGGTTCACGGCCTGCTGCGCCGCCCGCCCTTGCTCACATCCCAATGAGGTATTTCCCGATGCGCGCTCTACTTGTGTTGTTAAGCCTGATGCTATCGATGTCGTTGTCGGCGGCGGAGAAACTGCCGGTGGTCACCAGTTTCAGCATCCTCGCCGACATGGTGCATCAGGTCGGCGGCGAGCATATCCAGATCACCAACATGGTCGGCCCGGACGCCGACGCCCACACCTACGAACCGACGCCGGACGATGCCAAGGCACTTCTGAAAGCAAAACTGATCGTGAAAAACGGGCTGGGTTTTGAACCCTGGCTGGACCGATTGGTGACCAGTACCGACACCAAGGCCACCGTCGTCAGTGCCAGCCATGGCGTGATCCCCCGCTCTCTGGATGAAGACGGAGAAACCGTTCCCGATCCTCATGCCTGGCACAACCTGGCCAACACCGAGCTGTATGTCGCCAACATCACCAAGGCACTGATCGCCGCCGACCCGGCGAACACAGCCGACTACGAACGTAACAGCAAGGCTTACCTGAAACAGATCTACGCCCTCCTCGCCGAAGCCAAGTCCAAGTTCGGTTCCCTGCCGCAGGGCAACCGCAAGATCGTCACCAGCCACGATGCCTTCGGTTATCTGGGACAAGCCTACGGGATCGACTTCATGGCACCGCAAGGTCTGTCCACCGAGCGCGAACCTTCCGCCGCCGAAGTCGCCGCGCTGATCACCCAGATTCGTCAGGCCAAGGTCAAAGCGGTGTTCATAGAAAACATCAAGGACGCACGCTTGCTCAAACAGATTGCCGACGAAAGCGGCGCGCACATCGGCGGCACGCTGTACTCCGACGCCCTCGCCGCTTCGGGTCCGGCCAGCACATTCGCCGGCTTGTTCGAATACAACCTCAACACTCTTTACGACGCCCTGAGCCAACCATGATCCGCAAAAATCCTTCCGGCGATCTGCCGCAAATTGCCGAGTCTGCCTACGTCGACAAAACTGCGATCATCTGCGGCAAAGTGGTGATCGGCGAAAATGTGTTCGTCGGCCCCTACGCAGTCATTCGCGCTGATGAAGTGGACGCCTCCGGCGAGATGGAGCCAATCACCATCGGCGCCAATTCGAACATCCAGGATGGCGTGGTGATCCACTCCAAGTCCGGCGCGGCGGTAACCATCGGCGAGTTCAGTTCCATCGCCCACCGCTCGATCGTGCATGGGCCATGCAAGGTCGGCGACCGGGTGTTCATCGGCTTCAACAGCGTGCTGTTCAACTGCGTGGTCGGCAACGGTTGCGTGGTGCGGCACAACTCGGTGGTCGATGGCCGGGATCTGCCGGATGCGTTCTACGTGCCCTCCACCACCCGCATCGGGCCGGGCACCGACCTCTCGCAATTCCCTCCGGTGAGTGTCAGCGCTTCGGAGTTTTCCGAAGACGTGGCGCGCACCAACGTTGATCTGGTGCGCGGCTACAAAGCCCTGCAGAACGAGTTCTGATCCCATGAACAGTGTGCTGATTCGCAATGCGCGCCTGGTTGATGACGGGCATGAGTTCTACGCCGATCTGCTGGTCAGTCACGGTCGCATCGTCAAGATCGGTCGTAGCATTGAAGGTGAAAACGCCACGCTGGAAATCGACGCCAACGGTCAATGGTTGCTGCCGGGGATGATCGACGATCAGGTGCATTTCCGTGAGCCGGGCTCGCCAGCCAAAGGCAGCATCTACACCGAATCCCGCGCAGCCGTGGCCGGTGGCATCACCAGTTTCATGGACATGCCCAACACTAATCCGGCTACCCTCACCCTCGAAGCGTTGGCCGACAAGAAGCGTCGGGCAGCGATCAACTCAGTGGCCAACTACGGCTTTCACTTCGGCGTCAGTCACGACAATCTGGACACCGTCGCGGCGCTCAATCCAAGTGAAGTGGCCGGGGTCAAAGTGTTCATGGGGGCATCGACCGGCAACATGCTGGTTGATGACTCCAAGACGCTGGAGCGTTTGTTCGCCGAGGTGCCGACGATCCTGCTGGCTCATTGCGAACACACACCAAGCATCGACGCCAACAGCGCAAAACTGCGTGAGCGCTTCGGCGAACATCTTCCACACGATGCTCATGCATTGATCCGCAATGCCGAGGCCTGTTATCGCTCCTCTTCGCTGGCAGTGGATCTCGCCAAACGCCATGGCACTCGCCTGCACGTGCTGCACTTGACCACGGCTCGAGAGCTGGAACTGTTCGAAGACAAACCACTGGCGCACAAACGCATCACGGCGGAAGTCTGCCTGCATCATCTGCTGTTCGATGACCGCGATTACCCGGACTTCGGCAACCAGATCAAATGCAACCCGGCGATCAAAAGCGAGGCTGATCGCGATGCCCTGCGTCGGGCCTTGTTGAGCAATCGACTGGATGTGATCGGCAGCGATCACGCTCCGCATACCTGGGCGGAGAAACAATTGTCGTACGCCCAGGCACCGTCCGGACTGCCGCTGGTACAACATGCGTTGCCGGCGTTGTTGGAACTGGTAGCGGATGGCGTGCTGCCGATCACCACGCTGGTGGCAAAGACCAGCCACCGGGTGGCGGATCTGTTTGCCATTCCGGATCGCGGTTATTTGAGGGAGGGTTATTGGGCCGATCTGGTGTTGATTCAGCCAGAGCCCGAGGGTGTCGCGGTATCACGACAACCGATCCTGTCGCAGTGCGGTTGGACGCCGTTTGCCCGTCACAACTTTCGCCATCGAGTGAGTACGACGCTGGTGTCGGGACAGGTTGCGTGGCACGACAATCGGCTGCATGACGGGTGTCAGGGATTGCCGTTGCGGTTCATGCGCTAGAAAAAACCGCCCCCACAACATTGTTGGGGCGGTTCGATTTTCAGGCTCTTGGTTTGACGGTGCCGCAGTCCTGGCCCAACCAGACGGCGCGGGTTTCCAGGCTGCCCTTCTGGTTGATGCCGATGGCATTGAACGTGCCGTTGGCGATGGTGGTGAACTCACGATCGCTGACGAACGTTGCAACACCGGTGCCCGAGGCTCGCGGGCAACTGAAACGGAATTTCCATTGGTTGCCGTTGCGCTCGGTGATCTGCTGTTTGCAGCCGGACTGCGGGTCGGCCAGCGGAATATCATTGGTCGCTACTTGTTGTGGCGTCAGGCAGGCACGAATGCCTTGGCCACCGATGTTGATCCCTTGCTTCTCCAGTGCCGCCCGCTGTTGCGGGGTGATCTGGCCTTGGATCTGGCCGAGGATCGATTGCACGTCCATGGCCTGATCATCGACCTTCACATTGCTCGATGTCATTTCCCACAACCCCGGCTGCAGCATTTGCGCCTGAGCCACCAACGGCAAGGCCAACCCCAGACCCAGTGCCAAACCCAGCAGACGAACGTTCATTGCAAAACTCCTGATCAGTAGTGGCCGTTAGACGTCGGCCGCTTGTTTCGGTTCATGGCCTGCTTTCATGGCTAAAAAGAAAATAGCGACAAGCGCAAAGGAACATGGTCTGTTAAGCATTGAATCTTCAGGAGCAAGGTTGCCCCATGGATTATTTTGGACCGCACATCTTCGGTTATCTGATCGCGCTGATACATAGCCTGGGCACAATTGCCGCCATCCATGCGGTGCTGACCGTCCGCACGGCGCAAGGCGCGATCGCCTGGGCGCTGTCGCTGATCTTCATTCCCTATCTCACCCTCATCCCCTACCTGGTGTTCGGTCGCAGCACCTTCGACGGTTATATCAAGGCCCGACGTCAGGCCAACGAACAGATGCGCCAGGCCGTTTCCGAACTGAACTGGCGGCCCTGGGTAGAAGAAGCCCTGACCGCTCGCGCCTCGAATGCCTACGACTCGTTGCGGGCGATGCCGAAATTGGGTCGCATGCCGTGCCTGGCCAACAATGAAGTGCAATTGCTGATCAACGGCGCCGCCACCTTCGAAGCGATTTTCCACGCAATCGAGCAGGCACGGGAAGCCGTGCTGATCCAGTTTTTCATCATTCACGACGATCGCCTCGGCCAGCGCCTGCGCCAACTGCTGCTGAAGAAAGCCGCCGAAGGTGTCGCGATTCATTTGCTGTACGACCGCATCGGCAGCCACGCCCTGCCCCACAGTTACGTACAGGCACTTCGCGATGGCGGGGTCGAGGTCAAGGCATTCGCCACCCGCAGCGGCTGGCTCAATCGCTTCCAGGTGAATTTCCGCAACCACCGCAAGATTGTGGTGGTCGACGGAATGATCGGTTTCGTCGGCGGACACAACGTCGGCGACGAATACATGGGCGAAAAACCACCCTTGGCGCCATGGCGCGACACCCACGTTCAGGTGCGCGGGCCGGTGGTTGCGTGCATGCAGGAGTCATTTGCCGAGGACTGGTTCTGGGCCGCACGCACGCTGCCGCCGCTGATCCTGCCAGACGTTTACCCGGACGACGGCGTGCTCTGCCAGTTGCTGGCCAGCGGCCCGGCGGATGCCTACGAGACCTGCTCGCTGTTCTTTGTCGAAGCCATCCATGCCGCCACCGAGCGCGTATGGATCACCAGCCCCTACTTCATTCCCGACGAGGCGGTGTTCGCCGCATTGCGTCTCGCGGTCCTGCGCGGTGTCGACGTGCGACTACTGCTGCCATCACGTCCCGATCACCGCATCGTTTACGCCGCATCGAGCCTTTACGCGTTCGAAGCGGTGCGCGCCGGGGTGCGGGTATTCCGCTATGAACCGGGTTTCCTGCATCAGAAAGTGGTGCTGGTCGACAGCGAAATCAGCGCCATCGGCAGCGCCAATCTGGACAACCGTTCGTTCCGGCTGAATTTCGAAGTGATGTTGCTGACGGTCGACAGTGAATTCGCCGGCCACGTGGAACAGATGCTCAACGAGGACTTTGCCCAGGCCTACGAAATCGCCAAGGAAGAAGGCCGGGAGATCCACCGCCTGCAACAACTCGGCATGCGGATCGCCCGGCTGATTTCACCGATTCTCTAGCTCAAGGGTTATAGATGTCATCACGGGTCCACGGTAGTTCATGGCTGCCATCGGGGTGGGCCTTTACTGCGAGAATCTGGTGCAGATTAATCCAGCCCCGGGCAAACGCGTAGGCGCAACCGGCAAGGTACAGTCGCCAGATACGCAGGGCCTGATCCGGCACCAGTTTGCCGGCCGCTTCGAGGTTGTCCTCCAGCCGTTCGCTCCAGTGGTCCAGCGTGCGCGCGTAATGCAGACGCAGGCTTTCGACATCGACGATCTCCAGACCGGCCTCGCTGATCTCGGCCGAGATCATTGCCAGGTGCGGCAGTTCGCCGTTGGGGAACACGTATTTTTCGATGAAGTCGCCGGCACCGCGTCCCACCGGACGGCCATCGGTGTGCTTGGCGGTGATGCCGTGGTTCATCACCAGACCGCCCTCTTTCACCGCGCCGAACAAGGTCTTGCAGTATTCGGCCAGATTGGCGTGGCCGACGTGCTCGAACATCCCGACACTCACCACTTTGTCGAAACGCCCATCCTGCGGCAGATCACGATAATCGAGCAGCTGCAGTTCGACCTGGTCTTCCAGGCCCTCGGCTTTAACCCGCTCCCGAGCCAGCGCCAGTTGTTCCTTGCTCAGAGTGATACCGAACACCTTGGCACCGAACTCACGGGCAGCGTAACGCGCCAGACCGCCCCAGCCGCAGCCGACGTCCAGCAGGTAGTCGCCCGGCTGCAGACGCAGCTTGCGACACAGGTGCCGGAACTTGGCCTGTTGCGCCTGCTCCAGGGTTTCGCTGCCGGTTTCGAAATAGGCGCAGGAATACGCCATGTCACTGTCCAGCCAGAGCTGGTAGAACGCGTTGGACAGGTCGTAGTGATAGGAAATGGCTTTGGCGTCGGTTTCCTTGTCGTGCACGGTTCGCACCGGCTGACTGTCTTCGTCTTCATCGAGCAGCGCCGTGCTCAATTCGTCGCAAACCCGGATGACCTCGCTGATCGAGCCCTCGAGTTCCAGTTTGCCCTCGACGAACGCCGCCCCCAGCGCGTCGAGACTTGGATGGGTCAATTGGGACACCATCAACGGGTCCTTGACCACGATGGTGACGCTGGGCGTCGGGCCCAGATTGAATTCATGGCCGTCCCAGAGTCGCAGGCGAAGCGGAAGCTGCAGATTCTGTAAGGCCGGTGGAAGTTGCGCGAGCATGGAATATCCCCCTGGTTTCAGACGTCTGATCTGAGGGTAGACCATCCTTGAAAATTAGCAGGCTATCGATTCGATAGTTGCCACCTATCAGCCAACTTGGCTGCAACGGCACCGATCTCCGTGCTTCAGTGCGCCTTATCTGGAGACTTCAAGACCGGCGCACAGTTCGAAAAATGATCAGTTCTGCTCTTCAAGCTTCAGCAGCGGTTCCTGAAAGCGCAACAACCGACCGGCATTCCCCAACACCAGCAATGTGCTGAGATTGTGCAGCAATGCAGCGATCATCGCCCCGGCCGCGCCCAACCAGCCGAATGCGGCGAATACCACGATGGCCAGCGTCCAGCCCAGACCGATGATCACGTTCACTTGCAGCGTGCGCCGACATTGGCGACTCAGGCGCACACAGGTGCCGAGCCGGCGCAGGTCGCTGCCGATCAGCACAATGTCGGCGGACGCAAGCGCAATGTCAGCACCGCCCGCCCCCATCGCAACACCCACCACACCAGCCTTGAGTGCCAGCGAATCGTTGATGCCGTCGCCGACCACCATCGGCCGGAAACCGTTGTCGATTTCCTTCAATACGCGATTGAGTTTGTCTTCGGGCAACGCCTGGGCTTCGACTTCATGCAGGCCGACATCCCGCGCCAGAGTTTGCGCCACGCTCTGACGGTCGCCGGTCAGCAACAGTTGCCGACCGAGGCCCAACTCGCGCAGTTCGCTCAAGGCGAATTTCGCTTCAGGTTTGACGCTGTCGGCCAGCAACAGCCAGGCGAGGAATTCACCGTTCAACGCCAGGCCGGCAATCGGGCCGTCGTGCGCGGGAATCGAAGTTGTCGGGATGCCCAGTTGCGCAAACAGCTCCGGACGACCGAGTGCCGCTTCACCCTGTTCCGTCCTGGCGACCACACCCAAACCTTGCCGTTCGTGAATATCGGTCAGCACCAGCACGTTGTCCGCGTGTACCAGTCCGGCCAGTGCACGACTGACCGGGTGACTGCTGGCAGCACCGAGACTGGCAGCCAGCGCCATCACCGATTCGTGATCCTCCTGCGCGCTGTTGATCGACTGCAGACGCAACGTGCCGTAAGTCAGTGTGCCGGTCTTGTCGACCACCAGGGACGTGAGGTCAGCCAACTCTTCAAGGAAGGCCGAACTGCGGATCAGAATCCCGTGCCGCGCCGCGACCGCCACACCGGCAATCGCTGTCGCAGGCGCCGACAACACCAATGCACAAGGACAGGCTGCAACCAGCACCGCCAACATTGCCTGCGCATCATTGGTGACAAACCAGGTCACCGCCGCCAGCAGCAACACCAGCACCATGTAGCTGCCGGCGTAGCGTTCAAGCAGACGGGTGATCGGTGGCTTGGAGCGCTCGGCGTTCTGCATCAGGGCGATGACCTTGCCCAGGGTCGATTCATCGCCGGTACGGGTCACCTCGATACGCAGCAACCCATCGAGGTTGATCGCACCGCCGAACACGGTCATTCCGACGCCCGCCTCCACCGGCACCGACTCACCGGTGATTGACGCCGTATCGAGGCTGGCCTGGCCTGACAACACTCGACCGTCCGCCGGCACCCGATCACCGGCGCGGACTTCAACGGTGTCGCCGGCCTTGAGCGTGCCGTTATCGACTTCGATGACCGTGCCATCCGCCTGGACTTTTCGTGCATGACTGCGGGTGAGCTGACCCAACGCATGAATCGCCTCTTGCGAGCCGATCACGCTGCGCTCCTCCAGCACATGGCCGAAGATCATAATGATCGGTAGAAGCGCAGCGGTGAGCAAGTCGCCGGTAGCCCAGGCACCAAGCATCGCCAATGCGATCAATTGATCGGTGATGCCATGCAGACTCGGGTAACGCAAGCTGAACCACGCCGAGCGCATCACCGGCACCGCGACCAACAAAGAAGCAACACCGAGCAGCAACTGACTGACACCGGTTTGCTCCGGCATCAACCAGCGCCAGATCAAACCAAGCCCGAGCAGGCCGAGGGCGAGCATCGCCAGGGTCAGTTGGCGCGCAGCGCGACGTTGCTCGGCCGAGGACAACAGACTCGGTGCGGCGGTAGTGGCGGTCATTTACTGGCTCCCTGAATGATCAGGCGGGAATCGTCTTTCGGATCGACTGTGGTGACCGAACCGGCCTGGCCGAGAATCTTCGGTATCCGCTCGCGGTACAGGCGCAGCAGCATTTGCGGGTCAGTGCCCTGCTGTCGGGCCTGGGCCAGACTCATGACAGTCGCGGTATCGGCGGAGGCCTTTGCCAGGCGCTCACCGGCCTGGGCGTGGGCGACCTGCAATGTGCGGTCGGCCAGTTCGTTGGCGGTCTGGGTGATTTTTTCAGCGTCGGTGCGGGCATTGGCCACCGCTTTGTCAGCCTGTTGACTGGCGGTAAGCACAGCGTTGAAAGCACCGACGGCCGGCTCGGGCAGACTCGATTGCACATCGACCCGCGCCACTTCGATACCGATGCCCTGCCCGCTCGCCTTCAACTCGGCCAGGCGTCGGTTGATTCCTTGCACCAGATCGCCACGCAGTCGTTCGCGTCGTTCGGCGGCTTGATTGTCGGCGCCGATCAGTTCCGGTCGCGCCACCAGAATGGTGTCCAGATCCCGCGCTGCTGTCAGGGCCACCGCGCTGCGGGTCACCAGTCGATCCAGTGCCGGCAGCACGTGATCGCCTTGCAGCACGAAGTCATATGGATCGGTGACCTTGTAGAACACCCGCACATCCAGCTGCACCACCCCGGCATCACCGGTAAGCAAATAGCCGGAACCGGCCAGAGCATCGCTCAGCGGTGTAGCGAATGTCGCGACGCGATCCGCCTGTATTGCAGCAGAACTGCGCAGCAGGTTTTCCACTCGACGCTCGATGACCCGGTCTGCCGCCGGCAGCAGAACGACCTGTTCGAACGGCTGCGGCCAAGCCAACAACAGCCCGGCATTCTGGATGCGATCCAGCGCACCGAAATGCATGACCACCGCGCGATTCTGCGGGTCGATCTGCCGAACATTGGAAAATGCCCAAGCCAAGGCTGCCAGCACTGTCACCGCGTACAGGGCAAAAAACGCCAGGCGTCCCGCCTGAATCCACGGACTGTTCATCGAATTTGTTCCACGTGGAACTTCACTCATGGCTGCGTTCCGGTCTTGCTATCCATATTCGGTGGGCCATCCACCAGTACACGGAACGGCGCGGCGTCGGTGCGCAGGATCAGCTTGGTGTCCGGCGTAACGATGGTGCCAAGGGTGTCCAGCGAGCGCAGCAAGTTGTATAGCTGCGGTGATCCGGCGTAAGCACGGCCATAAATCTGCGCCGCTTCGACCCGTGATTGCGCTTCGATTTCGGCCGCTTTCACCGTGGCGTCAGCCTGCACAATTCGCGCATCACGCTCGGCACCAGAACGAATTTGCGCTGCTTCACGCTTGCCAATGGCCGTGCGTTCGGTAGCAATGGTTTCACGCTCGGCGCGCATCCGGTCGACCGTCGCGGTAAGTGTCACCGACGGCAGAGTCAGTCGCTCGATACCTACTTGCACCACGCGCACGCCGTAAGTGGCGAGCAACTGCTGATCGATCTGCTGACGCAACTGCGCTTCGAAATCAGCGATGTGCACCTGACTGGCATCGGTATTGACCAGATTGGCCAGGTCGAAACTGCTGGCAGTAGTCTCCAGTGCCGAGCCGACAAAGGTTCGAATCTGCCGCGCCGCTTCGTCCGGCTGATTCTGCACTGCACGCATGAAGCGTTGGACGTTGTCCGCATCGCCCTGCACCTGCCACGCGACATACGCCTGCACGATAATGCGCAAGCCGTCGCGGGTGCCGACGTCCTGCAAACCGCTCGAGGTGGTGCGCAGGCGCAGATCCACCGGGATCGCCGCTTCGAACGGCGCCGGCCAGCGCCAGCTCAAACCGGGCTCCAGCAACACTCGGGACGGGTTGCCGAAGCGGGTGATGACCGTGGCTTCACCGGAGCGCACCTGCACCAGACTTGCCGCTGCGATGGCAAACGCCACCAGCAACACGGCCCAGCCCATGCGTCGCCACGGAAAAGGCCCCGCCTCTTCCGGCGCGCCATGATGATGGTGGTGATGCCCGTGGTGGTGGCCGCCATGAGCATGGTCGTGACCGCTATGGTCATGGTGATCGTGAGTATGCGACTGGCTCAATGGGTGGCTCCTGGTTGAGCGGTGGTGCGCGCCGGCGTCGGGTCAGCCGGCAGCGTGAACGTACGCAGGTCGATGGTCGGCGCGTTGCTGCTGCCGCCCAGACGATGGTCGAGCACCAACAGTTTGGCTTTGCCCAGTCCCTGACTGAGCTGGCTGAGGTATTGCTCCAGCACGAAGGCCTGACCGGCGCTGGCGTAGGCTTTTTGTTCGGCGCTGAATTTCAGGCCCGCCGCGCGGGCAGTCGAGCTGGTTTCGTGGGCATTGGCGGTGGCTTGGTCGCGAGCGAGGCTGGCCTGCAACTGCGCCTGATTGCTCGCTTCGGCCGCCGCACCGCGTTCGCGAGAGATCAACGCCTGAGCACCGATCTGCGCCGCTTGCACGCTGTGATAAGCGTTGGCCGCACCGGCGGGTGGATGAATCGCTTCAACCACAGTGGCGAGAATCTCTACACCGCTATCGAGTTTCTGCAGATCGTTTTGCACCGCGCGGCCGATCTCGTCAGCCAGCCCTACCCTGTCCTGCCCCAGCAAACCGTCGAGGGTGCGCGATGCAAAATCGTGGACCAGAATCCGGCTCGCGGTACTGCGGATCAACGTCGGCACATCCGCGCTGTTGTAGGTCGCGGCCAATGCCGCCTGATCGCTGAGGCCGATGCGATAGACGAAACGCACGTCCATGTTGACGATCTGGAAACTCTGTTGCTCGCCACGGCTGCTGGCGATGACCTGGGATTTGTCGTTGACGTGGCTGGCATCCCACAAGCGGTTGGCGGTAATCGGGGCCGGACCTTCCGCCGGATCCGGCTGAACCGGCGCCGGGTTCTCGCCGACACTGGTCGCCAGTTCGTGCACCACGCCGTTCTCCACACTCAACACCCGGCCCAGCGGCCACGGCAGGCCGGCATGCAAACCGGGGCCGAACACCTGCACCGGTTTGCCGAAGCGCTCGTAGATACCACGGCTTTGCAGTGGAATTTCATGAATGCCGGTAAGCAACCAGCCCACCGCCGCCACCAGCACCAAGACCGGCAGGAATGCGCGGCGCATGTAACTGAAGGCCCAGATCTGCCGCAGATCAATACCGAAACGGTTGTGCAATTCGTGTTGCAAGGCGAGCAACGGTTGCGGCGGCCAACGTAGCAGATCGGCGACGAAACTGCGGGCCAGCAGCACCGGTTCAAGTTGTTCGCGACGCGGACTGAACAGCGACAACACGGCACGCAGCAACAACTCCAACGCGACCAGTCCCGGCAGGATGCCGATCAACACAGCCAAACGCACGGGCCAGACGGAATTCTCGCTGGCAAACAGCAAGCACAGCGCACCCAATACCAGACTGATGATGACGACTCGAACCAACTGCGCCAGTGCTCCCGCCTCGGGCCATTGCGCCGGGTTTTCCTGAGCCAGTTGCCGCTCCAGCACCAGCAGACCGAACGCCAGCAGCAGCGAGATCGCCGCGCTGACAGACGCGGACAAACCCACTGCAGTCGGTTGCAGCGTGAGATTCCACACCTGCTCGATGCCGAGCAACGCCAACAGCGCCAGACCGCCGAGCCATAATGTCGCCGCGCCAATCTGCCCCAGCACATGCAGGCTGCGTCGGCTAAGCCGATCCAGCAGTCGCTCGTACCAGCCATCCGACGCGGGCGTCTCGTCAACAACAGTCACCGGTACCACCGGATTGATCACCCGCGCTCGCCAATCAGCCACCCACCACGACGATTGCAGCCCGGCGACCAGCACCAGCAACGCCGCGCTCTGATTGACCAACAGCGCCGGCCAAAGCGATTGAGAGGCGAACAGACCAACAAAAAACGCCAGCACCACCCCGGCCACGGCCAACCCACCGAGACCGATGGCCAACCGGCGCAGTCGGCGACCCTGGGTCGCCGCCTGCTGAAAGCGCGGCAGACCGGTCACTTGCGTGCCATCAACGTCCAGATCGACTTGCATATCCCCCCAAAACCCTTGGCTCACTGCTTAACTCGTTACGATATAACGAAAGTAGTGAAATATTTGTACTCATTTGCACCATTCAAAGTCGCTGAACCTGTCGCGTTCCTGAAGCCTTGACCGAAATGTCCGGAAACGCACATATTACGTACGTAATTTTTAGCGATCCGCATTCTTCAGCCAGGAGTAAGCGCATGAGCAACTATGACGTAGTGATTCTGGGCGGCGGGCCCGGCGGTTATAACGCAGCGATCCGCGCCGGCCAGTTGGGTCTCAAGGCCGCTTGCGTGGAGGGCCGCGCCACACTGGGCGGCACCTGCCTTAACGTCGGTTGCATGCCGTCCAAGGCGTTGTTGCACGCGTCCGAACTGTACGATGCGGCAATGGGCGCGGAATTCGCCAACCTCGGCATCGAGGTCAAACCGACGCTCAACCTCGCGCAAATGATGAAGCAGAAGGACGAAAGCGTCGCCGGCCTGACCAAAGGCATCGAATTTCTGTTCCGCAAGAACAAGGTCGACTGGATCAAGGGCTGGGGCCATATCGATGGCCCCGGAAAAGTCAGCGTAACCGGCGATCAGGGCAACCGGATCGAACTGACCGCCACCGATATCGTCATCGCCACCGGTTCCGAGCCCACTCCCCTGCCCGGCGTGGCGATCGACAACCAGCGCATTCTAGATTCCACCGGCGCGTTGTCCTTGAGCGAAGTGCCCAAGCGTCTGGTGGTGATCGGTGCCGGCGTGATTGGCCTCGAACTCGGCTCGGTCTGGCGGCGACTCGGCGCGCAAGTGACCGTGGTGGAATACCTCGACCGCATCTGCCCCGGCGTGGACGGCGAAGCCGGCAAGACCCTGCAACGCTCGCTGAGCAAACAGGGCATCAGCTTCAAACTGAGTTCGAAAGTCACCAGCGCCACAACCTCGACCAGCGGCGTGCAACTGAGCATCGAACCGGCAGCCGGCGGCACCGCCGAGCTGCTGGAAGCCGATTACGTGCTGGTCGCCATCGGTCGCCGCCCTTACACCCAGGGGCTGGGGCTGGAGAACGTCGGCCTGAGCACCGACAAACGCGGCATGCTTGCCAACAAACACCATCGCACCGAAGCACCCGGCGTCTGGGTGATCGGTGATGTCACGTCCGGGCCGATGCTTGCCCACAAGGCCGAAGACGAAGCCATGGCCTGCATTGAGCAGATCGCCGGCAAGGCGGGCGAGGTCAACTACGACCTGATTCCCAACGTGATCTACACCCGACCGGAGCTGGCCAGTGTCGGCAAGACCGAGGAGCAGCTCAAGGCTGAAGGCCGGGCCTACAAGGTCGGCAAATTCCCGTTCACTGCCAACAGCCGGGCGAAGATCAATCACGAGACCGAGGGCTTTGCCAAAGTCCTCGCCGACGCGCACACCGACGAAGTCCTCGGCGTGCACTTGGTCGGCCCGAGCGTCAGTGAAATGATCGGCGAGTATTGCGTGGCCATGGAATTCAGCGCGTCGGCCGAAGACATCGCCCTGACCTGTCACCCTCACCCGACCCGTTCCGAGGCGCTGCGTCAGGCAGCGATGAATGTCGAGGGCATGGCGACGCAGATGTAAGCACTGTGCGAATACTTCCCGCGCAATGCGGGAAGTATCAGGATGGCAGATGTCCCAGCGGCAACGCTCCCGGGGTCTTCACCGTGTGAATCGCGAAATTGCTGCGAATGTCGCTCACCCCCGGCAGTTTCAGCAGACAACCGGTTAAAAAACGGTCGTAGGCGCGCAGATCCGGCACCACCACTTGCAGCAGAAAGTCCGATTCCCCGGACACAAGAAACGCTGAAATAACCTCCGGCAACGCCGTCACCGCTCGGTGAAACGCCTCGGCCTGTTCATCGTTGTGCCGTTCCACCTTGACCCCGACGAACACCGTCAGGCCCAGCCCCACCTCGTCACGGTCCAGGTTCGCCTGATAGCCGCGAATCACCCCCGCCTCCTCTAGCATCCGCACCCGACGCAGGCAGGGCGACGCAGACAAACCGATTTCGTCCGCCAGTTGCACATTGCTCAGGCGCCCGTCCCGTTGCAGCGCGGCGAGAATCTTGCGATCGAAGGCGTCGAGTTTCATGGTTGGCAGATCCTGATGGTGTAAGCGCGAAAAGAAAGCAGGTTATGCCAATCCACGTGGTTATAGAAGCGAACTACGCAAGCACCTGCCCTGCCCCTCGGTCATAGACTGATTGCACCGAATCGACAACGAAAGGGGTGCGACATGGCAAGTCTCTGGCTGTTTTTCCTGGCTTTGGCGGTGGTCTATCTGCTGCCCGGCCCGGACATGATCCTGCTATTGCAGACCGGTGCCCGCCAGGGTCGCGGTGCAGCGCTGGCCACGGCAGTGGGGTTGGCGGTTGCCCGAGGTTGTCATGTCGCGCTCGCAGCGTTGGGGCTGGCGGCGCTGTTCAAGGCTGCACCGTGGACGTTCGATGCGGTGCGGATGGCCGGGGCCGCGTACTTGCTGTGGATCGGCATTCAATGCCTGCGCACCACGCTGCTGCCGGATCTGAACGCTGGCACCGTATCGGACGGCCATGGGCAGTGGCGCGCAGCGATCCGTCGTGGCCTGCTGACCAATCTGCTCAACCCGAAAGCCTTGCTGTTCTGCTCGGTGCTGCTGCCGCAGTTCATCGTGGCAGATGGCGCACCGGTGCTGACACAGTTTGCGGCGCTCGGCGCGATGCTGGTGGCCGCAGGATTGCTGTTCGACAGCGCCTATGCCTTGCTCGGCACGGCGCTGGGCCGCTGGCTGAAACACAGCCCGACGGCCCAACGGGTGCAGCAGTGGTTATTCGGCAGCCTGTTGATCGGCTTTGCCGTGCGCCTGACCTTCGTGCAGCAGGCTTAGGTTTTACGGGCCTTGCGCTGACGGCGGGTAACCAGCAACAACGCAGCGGCCGTGAACGCGACAATCGCACCGATCACCGGCCACTTGTAAGGACGCAGTGTCGAGCGCACCGAATCGGTCACTTGGGTGACATAGCGCTTGTCGGCGTTTTCGAAGTCCGGATACGGGCACTGATGACCGAAATCCACGGCCCATGGAACGTAAGGCCCTTCATCGACATAGCGCTTGTACAACGCACTTTGCTCTTCCAGGCTGCTGTTCCAGCCGGCGGCCGAACACAGCACGGCGGCGAATGCCTGGCTGGTGTGCGGCAGGTTGTCTGCCGCACGACTGGCCAGCGCCGTGGCAACGAACCGGTAGTGATAGCGCTCATCCGGCTGTGCTTCGCTGGCCTTCTGCCGTTGCACCTCGGCTTCGCTTACCAGCGGCCCGACCTTCAGCGCGGTGGTTTCCAGGCTGTAGTTGCCGCCGAAGGTCGCGTAATCCGGGGCCATTTCGTAGCCCAGGATATCCATGCCCCACTCGCGGGCCGTCCACGCGGCATTGAACAGCGCACTGGCACGCTTGGTCGGCCACCACGCCGAATCGGCTTTCATCCGTTGCTGGCCGTAGAGCCGGGCCTTGTGCTGCAGATCGGGATTGTCGAAATAGCCGACCGCTTCTTCGTAGTGACCCTCACGCAACAAGCGTCGCCCCAGCAGATTGCGCAGGCTGGCGGCCACCGGCAGCGGCACGTAATTGTCTCGATCCTGCTGGCTCAGCGCGGGCGGCGCCGGAACCTTGGCATCGACATACTGCTTGAGCTCATCAAGCGTCAGCACCCGCTCGGCCACGGTCGCAGCGTCGAACCAGTAAATGCTCTGGCTGCGATACAACTGATCGAACGCCTGCAGATACTCGCCACGTTGCAGCGCCAGAATCGCGCTTTCACCTTCGACCCGGCATTTAGGCTGAAGGGATTCCAGATTCCAGTCGGCGGTACGCCGTTCACCCCAGGACTCGTCCTGCGGGAAGGCTTGCGCGGCTTTGGCATAAGCCGCTGCAGCGGCGTTTTTATCACCGTCGCGCACCGCCAGTTTCGCCCGCAGCCACCACGCCAGGCCGCTGTCGCCGGCGTGTTCGAGGAACGCCTTGGCGCTGGCGTAATCGCCCTGTTGATAATTCATGGCCGCCAGGCGATCCGCGTTATCGAGGCTGCCACGGGTACTTTCCTGCAAGGCCTTGATCAGTTTTTTCTCGTTCGGCGGCTCATCGCCGAACGACCAGCCGATCCGGCTGATCAGCGAGGCGGTGACCAATTGCTGCACCGCTTTGCCACGCAGCAACTTTGCCAGCCGATCTTCCGGCTCTTCGGCCAGATCGTTCATCAACAGCTTCAACGAGGTGTAGCCGACGTTCGAACCGTGCAGGTTTTGCGTGGCGTAGAGCTCGATGGCTTTGTCCCAACTGCCCGCCATGCGCAGCGCTCGTGCTTCTTCGCCGAGGCTGGCCACGCCCAGCTCCAGCGGATCGCTGAAACCGTCGATGCTCAGTTGCCGCGTCTGGCGGAAGGCTTCGATGGCGTTTTCCAACGCCTCAAGCGCATCACCCGCTTCGCTGCTCATGGCGAAGAACGCCCGGCCCAGCGAGTAAGCGGCCCAGGTGCTGCGCAGCGCGCGTTGATCGGCCGGCAGCGCCAGCAACTGGCGGAAATACTCGACGGCCAGTTGATGATCGCCAGCGCCGAATGCCACGGCGCCCGCCACATACAGACGCAGTTCCGCCGGCAGGCTTGCACCCTGCACTTCGACCTGACGCGCATCGGTGAGGCTGCGCAGTTGTTTGACCAGCGCCTGCTGCTCCGCGCTCAGGCCCTGCTGCTCGGCCTTCTCGCGCAGTTCAGCGGGCTCATTCGGTTCGCCATAGGTGTCGTCCGGGTTGTAGGTGACCGCCGTGACGTTCTTCAGCCCGGGAATGGCTTTGCCGAGGCGACTGATCTCGAACCTGAAGTTGCCCTCCGGCAGTTCCGCCAGCGATTGCCCGCGATCGTCGAGCAGACGCATCGGGAAATCCGGGCCGCAGGCCAGCGCCGATCCCAGCGGCAGGCTGAGGCTCAGGCAAAGCAGATGGCGGGGCCAGTTACGGGTCAACATGCGAACCTCCTTGATCAATATTTGCGCAACGTGCCCAACCGATCGCACGCTGCCCGCCCGCCGGCAATCGGCCGTCGCGCAGGCGGGTGAAGGTAAGCAGATCCGCAGTCTGTTGCAATGCATAACCGGCGAGTGCGTCAGCGCCTTCGCAACCCCGGCCGTTGACGGTGATGCGGGCGGGCCAGGCGCTGTCGAGGTTACCGACGTTACGCAGGGCGATGTCTTGCAGGCCGTTGTGTTCGGTGAACGTCAGGCCGAGCCGGCTGCTCAACGCATCACCTCGGGCGACCGCCCGCAGCGTACTCAGACTCCAGGCCCTGCGGTCGTTGGCCAGCGGCAAGCGAAACCAGATCAGACCGGCCAGATGTGCCGGGCGATCCTCGCGTAATTCACTGGCCAGCCGGCTCAGTTGCTGTGGATCGGCGAGCAACTCGCGTCGCTCGCCGCTGCGTTCCAGCGTGACTTCACTCTCCACCACCGGGGCGCCACCGGCGTCCGGCAACAGCGCCACACCGTAGGCGGGCAGCGCCAGGTAGAACGGTCTGTCGGTCACCCTCCCCCAGGCGTTGGCCCAGCGCCGGGCCTGCTCGGGGTCGAACAGACCACGACGCGGATCGCTGACGGCGTGCACCTGCAACACACTGCTGTCGACGGTCGCCAGCAGCGTCGGTAATTGCGGGCTGTCGAGCCAGGCGGGCAACGCGGTGATGCTCAAGGGCAGGTTGGCCGGCAATGCGCCGCGCAAATGAACGAGGAACCTGGTGTAGTCCGGCAATCGGGCATTGCCGGCGTCATGGTCGATCTCGACGCCGCTCGGGGTCAGCCCCCGCCCTTGCCAGTCGGCGAGCACCTGGAGGATCTGCGCCGTGACGGCTTGCTGGTCGAGCGCCTTGAGCTGGCCGTCGAGGCGAATCACCGCAATCAGCGGTCGGGCATCCTGCTTCAGCAGCGCGAAATCGACTCGCGCCCGACTCCATCCGGCATTCGGGAAGGCTTGCAGCGCCAACACCCGAAGCGTCGAGAAGTCGCCATGACTGTCCTTCAGGGCAAGTTCATGGGTCGGCGTCCATTGCCGTTGCCAGACGTAGAGTTGCTGGTCGAGCGGCGCGGCGTCCTGGCGTTCACAGGCACTCAGCAGCAACATGGCCATCACGGCTGACCACCCAATAAAAAAGCGCATACCTTGCAGATCCCTGAAACATCAGGCTGCAAGGTTACACAAAAGCACTCAGGGCTTGCGGGCGATGATCACCTGACTTTTCGCCACCACCGCATCCAGTGCCTGCTTGATCTGCGCGCCGCGCGGCGAGTCGAGCACCGCTTGCCAGGTCTCGGCCCAATGGTTGAGCAGCGGATGATCCGGGTTGCTGAATTCGACCTTGGCTTCCCAGAACAGCATCATCCACATCGACCAGTAAAACCCGTACTGGCTGTGGCTGATGATCTCCAACCCTGCCTCGCTGACCATCACCTTGAACTGCTCTTCACTGATGATGCGAATGTGGTTGGGCTTCTGGAAATACTCCGGTGCGGCGATGTCTTTCTGCAAATCTTCGGAACTGGGGTGCGGCACGCTCAGCAGGTACAGCGCACCCGACTGGCCGACACGTACCAGTTCGGCAAGGAACTGTGCCGGGTCATCGACGTGTTCGATGACTTCAGTGGACACCACGCGCGTGGCGGTGCCATCGGCGATCGGCAGCGGGTTGCAGTCGGTGACGTGGCACTCGACGCCGCGGGCCGGTGTATCGCTCAAGCGCTGGCGGGTGGCTTCGACCTTGGCGCCATCGATGTCGGCGATGATGATTTTCGCCCCGCGCATGCCACAGAAATGGACGTTGCCACCGTCGCCACAACCGACGTCGAGCAAGGTGTCATCGGCGGTCACCGGAAAGCCTTTGAACAGCTCGCCGGTCTCCTGGTTGAACCAGCCACTGAGCATTGCATCGTGCAAGCCGAGCATATACGGATCGACTTTGTCGGCAGCAGGCTGCGCGGCTACCGGGACGGACGTCGGCGCCGTGAGTTTCTTCAAAAGGCTCAGCATGAGGTGGCTCCAGAGGATGGGATGGCGTTGCGCGATGTACCGAGGCGGCGCACCAGGGCGGCGCCGCGATTGCGCATCGGCATTTCGATGAAACGATAATTCAGCTCGCTGAGCAGCACGATCAGGCTACCGGCAATCAGCAGCGTCACGACCGGATGCCCCGCCGGACTCGGCAGACCGGCACTCTGCAATCGGAAGATCAGTTCCCGCACCAGTTGATAGGCCGGGATGTGGATCAGATACATGCCGTAGGAGCGGCTGCCGATCCATGCCATCAGCCGCTGCACTCTACCGGCCGGCAGCAGGTAATCGCGGTTGTACGAAGCGATCCATACGAGCAGTGCGCCAAGCACGGCAATCGAGCCGATCCGATAAGAGACGAAGGTGAAACGGTCGGTGGCCATGTAGCTCAACAGCAGCGCCAGCACGATCAGCACAGTCACACCGGCCCACGGACGACGCAGGAAGGTCGGCTCCCATCGCCGCCAGGACGGCTGCGCGCTCCACATTGCCAGCAACACGCCGAGGGCCAGCGCATCGGTACGGATCACCATCAGCAGGGGCGTGCGCAGGGTGAACAGTTGCACCGCGATCAGCGCCAGCAACGCCCAGACCAGATGCTTGCGGCATACCAGAATCAGCAGCGGGAACAGCAGATAGAACTGCTCTTCCAGCGACAGGCTCCAGTACACGAAACTGCTGCCGTACTCGTAATGAAAAAAGCTGTCGGCAAATCGGAAGTTGGCGTACTGCAGCACGCCCGCCAGCGTCGCCTGCAGGTTGGCGGACAGCGTGCCGAAAGCCCCGGAGCGATTGATAAACAGGCACGCAAGCAGCATCAGCGCCAGCCATGACCAGGCCGAAGGCAACAGACGGAAGGCCCGGCGCAGCCAGAAGTTGCGCGTCTGCTCCCAGTATTCCTGGCGGGTCGAACAACCTTGCAGCGCCGGGATCAGGTTGCGGGCGATGACAAACCCGGAAATGGCAAAAAACAGGTCAACGCCCCACCACGGCTGGGCCCAGGCGTGGATTTTTTCCAGCAATGGCACCGGATCGGTGAACAGGCTGCCCTGCATATGATGAATCAGCACACCCAGCACTGCGATCGCTCGCAGTACTTCGATGTCCAGGATTCGTTTGCCGCTCATGCCCGGGACACCGTTGTGTCTGCAGCGGCCCGGTGCTCGAACAACTTCGCGAGAAAGACCTGCAAACGCTGCTCGGCCACCGCCTGGCTGCAGAATCCCTGCAGGCTGCTGACCGCCCCGGCGGCCATTTGCGCATATCGCTGCGGATCGTGTTTCGCGACCTCATAGCTGTTGCGATAGGCGACGCAGACCGACGCCCAGTTGGTCATGTAGCGCAATGTGCGAAACGCCTTGCGCGGATCGTGAGGCCATGCGGTGAGTTCGTCCGTGGACTCGACCAGGAACGCGTTCTCTTCGCTCAGGTAATCGATCATCGCCGTGGTGCGCGGCGCCACCGCCGGCTTGCCGCAGGACATGAATTCCATCAGCGGCAGGCACTGGCCTTCGCCGTAGGACGTGTTCACCACATAACGAGTGGCCTGCACCAGTCGCTCGTAGTCCGCGTCCGCGAGGTAGCCATAGATCAGCACGATGCGGCAGCGGTAGGACTGGTTCTTGTACAGGTGATGAAGGATATCGCTGAGGGCTTCTTCGGCATCGTGGTGAGTGAGTTTGAACACCAGCGTGGCGTCTTCGACCTCACGGAACGTCACGCAGAATGCACTGAGCATGTCTTCCCAGTTCTTGCGCCCGTCGCCAGGGTTGAACACCGAGGTGTACACCACGCCATCGAGCAACAACTCCTGCTCGCGGACCGGCGCCTCGAAGTCGATGCCTTTGCCACGGCGCAGATGCTTCGGGCCAAAAGCATCGAGATCGAGCTGGCGACTGTCGGCCACCAGCCCTTTGATCTTCAGGCGCACCGGCCCCGTCGAGGGATGATCTCGCAGCTGTGCGCCCCGGGCGGCAAAGCGGTCCCACACCGGCGCCGGCACCGCGACAATCGGGTAGTCGGCGCCCATGGCCTCGCGCACCGCGTTGACCGTGTAGCTGGAGTGAGTGATTGCCGCACCGCAGGCGCGCAGCACCGTGCGCCAGTCGTTGCGTGGCTCGCCGTCGAAAGGCTCGTTCGGGATGGTGCTGAACTCCCAGGCGAATACCGGCAATGTCGGGCAAGCCAGGTGGATCGGCGTGCGATGGGGCGGCGAGAACGACAGGAACACGCATGGCTCGCCACGTGTCAGGCATTCCAGATACAGCGCGTCGACTTCGCGGGCCGGGTCCGCTACTTCCACCACGCGTCCGAGGCGTTCGAGCACCGGCCGGTATTCCTTGAGCACGAAGTAATAGCTGTACTCGGAACGGCCAAGGTTTTGCACGATGGTGTGTTGGTTGGTTTCCGAATGAATGATGATCAGCATGAGGCGTTTTCCGTCACGGGCGCAGCATCGGCCGCGCTTGGCGCGAGGCCGAAAAAATCCGCCAGGCGCCGCTGCACTGGGGCGAACGAGCAGTAGTCGTGCATGCGTTCGACGGTGGCGACCGACATTCGGCGATAGTCCTGCGGCTGCGCCTTGGCCATCCGGTAACTGTTCTCGTAAGCACTCTTGAGCGAGCCCCAGTCCGGTCGGTGACGCAGGGTGCGATAGATGATGCGGGTGTCCTGGGGCCAGATCGTCAGCTCTTCGCTGGACCGGACGACGAAGGCCACCGCGTCGTCGATGTAGTCTTCCATCGCCGTGTGATCCGGAGCGATCACCGGTTTGCCGCTGGACATGAACTCCATCAGCGGCAGGCACAGGCCTTCGCAACGTGACGCGTTGACGTAAAAACTGGCGGCCTGGTAGAGCCGCGCATATTGCGGATCGTCCAGGTAGCCATGCATCACCAGTACCCGGCAGGCGAACGGCGTCAGTTGCGCCAGCAAGGTCATCAGTTCGCTGTAGTAGGACGCCAGATCGTTCTGGGTGATCTTCAACACCAGCGTCGCGTCAGGTGTTTCGCGAAAGGCCCAGCAGAACGCCGTGATCAGTTGATGCCAGTTCTTGCGGCCATCCCTGGGATTGAACACGGTGACGTAGACCACGCCATCGACGGTGGTTTCCACCACTGCCGAAGTGTCCGGCAGGTTCAGCGGCGGTGGTTCGTCCACTGCCACTTCGTGGGGGCCGGCGATGCTCGGCAGGCGTCGTTCGAGCCAGGCATGGGCCTTGTCCGAAAACAGATCGCGAAAGCCTTCCCAGTAGCCGTGGTGCAGGTATTTCACGCGGGCCATGGGCTTGGATTGATCGCTCGGGTTCAGCGCCCACAGACGCAGGTAATGGCGGGCAATGACCAGTCGACGCTTGAGTGTCAGGGGTGGCGGGCGCCGTGCCTCGATCTCGGCCAGTTGCTCGGCGGTCAGTGGTTTGGGCAGCAAGTCATCGGCACAGAGCCCCAGCGTACGGCTGTCGAAAATGCAGCCCTTGATCGCCAGGGTCGTTCCGGAGTTGATCGGCGCGCTGACCTGTTGCTCACGAATGGCCGCGAAGTTTTCCCACAGCGGCGTCGGCAATACCAGGACCGGAAAGTCTTCGCCCATGGCCCGGCGGATCGCCCTGGCGGTGTGGCTCGATAGCGTGATGACCCGACCTTGCCGCGCGAGCATCTGTGTCCAGTCCTGACGCTGATCACCGTCCCACGACTCATCGGGGATGGAGTCGAACTCCCAGGCAATCACGCAGATCGTCGGGCACTCCAGATCGGTCGGGGTATTCTGCGGCGGGGTGAAGGACAGGAACAAACTGCTTTCGCCGGCAGCGAGCAGCTGTCGGTACAGTGGATCGACTTCGCTGCGGGTAGACACCACATGCACCCGGCCCAGGCTTTCGAGTACCGGGCGATAGGTCTTGAGCACGAAGTAGTAGCTGTATTCGGGACGCCCGAGACTCTGGCTGATGGAGCGGTCGTTGACGTCCGAGTAGAGAATGAAATTCATGGCATCCCACAGTGCGACCACCATTCCGGCAGCCTCACGCTATGACGGCCAGGCCTCGGATCGGGTCGGTATGGCCGACATTCATCCTGTGTCCCGAAGCACGTCGTCGTTCTTGTTTTAGTGGTCAGTTTCACCCTGATACGCAACCATTCTGGCAACGCTCGGGAAACCGCGACGAGGGGCATTCTAAACACATCCGTTCAGGGTTCGTGAACCGCCCGGCGAGAAAAAACCGGGCTACGCTGATGAGAACTGACCGGTCACGGTTTGGCCGGTTGAAATTGCTGCGCAATTGGCACAGATTGGTCACCAAACAAATACAACAACGACTTCACCCGTCTTGCACCCGGATTTACAAACGGTCTGACAGACATCCCTTCAAGCCTGTAGGGAAAGGTGAGAGTTAAAGACCAAGGGGTCGCTGTTTGAAAAGAAGTCTGTTCATCATGAGTTTCAGCGAACTTGTGGGACAACAAAACCAGCCGCGTTCAATGTTCGATGATTCGACAAAGAATGTGCTGCCTGCCGATTCGCCCTTCGACCTGACGAAACCGAAGCGTCTGGTGGAGCGCCGGCTGCAATTGTCTGACGCCTTGATGGAGCGTGCGCCATGACTCGGCTGCTCGTCGAATGCACTCACGTATTCAAGAACCCGAGCGTCAACTCAGGGATTCAGCGAGTGGTGCGCAATGTCATCAAACAACTGCCTTCGAGCGCTGAAGGTATCGAATGCATTCCGGTGGTCCTGCTCAAGGGCAAGCTGTACCGGGTGACCCGTCTGGCTCCGTTGGACTCGCCAGTGTCAAACGCCATCGTGACGTTTGGCGAACGCCTGGAACGACTGGCCCACCGCTTCGGGCAACTGTATCAACGTGTTGACCGGAGTTGCCGGACAAAACTGGCGCGCCGCGCGTTGTACGTCAGCTATCGACTGTCTGCGTTCGCCCTGTTCGGTATCCCACTGCGACTTGTCGAGAGAAACAACCGCTATCAATTGCCTCGACGTTGCGAGCCGTTGCAGCACCAGCCGGGCGATCAACTGGTGTTGCTGGATTCGTCCTGGCATTCGGATTTCTTCCAGCATGCCGAACGGCTCAAACGCGAAGGCGTGGGCATCGTTGCAGTGATCTACGATTTGATTCCCCTGACTCACCCTCATTTTTACGAAACGCGGCTGGTGCAGGTTTTCAGCAAGTGGTTCGACTGGATCACCCGTACCGCCGATGGCTATGTGGCGATATCGGCCACGGTACGCGATCAATTGCGCGAAGAAGTGAAGCGGCGCATTGGTTCGACACAGGCCGAAAAGCGCTGGTTCGACTATTTCCACCTGGGATCGGAACTGGATCTGCAGAGCCGCAATGCCGTTGTCGAACCGCGCCTGAAACGCGTGTTCACGACACATGAACCGGTGTTCCTGATGGTCAGTACCATCGAGCCGCGCAAGAACCACGAATATCTGCTGGATGCCTTCGATCAAGCCTGGGCTGCCGGTTCGAACGCACGACTGTGCATCGCCGGAAACATCGGCTGGAAATGCGACGCCCTGCTCAACAGGGTTCGCAACCATCCACAATTCAACCAGCGCTTGTTCATGTTCAATGACTTGAGCGACACCAGCCTTGAACATGCCTATGCCCACGCCAGTGCATTGGTGTTTCCTTCTTACGTCGAAGGCTTCGGCCTGCCTTTGGTCGAGGCCATGCAACGCGGGTTGCCTGCGATGGGCAGCGACATTGCGGTGTTCCGTGAGATCGGCGGGGAGTTCATGGCCTATTTCGATTTGCAGGCCCCCCAGCGCCTCGCCGATCTGGTGACAGCCTTCGAGCGCAGTGGTGAGTTCCCCGCCAACCGCGATGTGAACGACTGGCAATGGATTGGCTGGCGAGAAGCCAGTCTGCAACTGGTTGAGCGTACTGCACGCCATGTGCTGCAAGCGCCAGCGGGACTTGCGAAGTCACCGGCATTGCACCTGACGATAGAAGCCCACAGACCTGACGCTGTCGTACGCTTTGGCCGCTAAAGGTCCAGCACCAGCGGCTGGGCGCTTTGCGCCGGCACCGCACAGCAGATCAGCACCTGCCCTTCCTCCGGCACTTCGGCCGGGGGCTGTGGATAATTCACCGCGCCGCTGATCAGCCGCGTCTTGCAGGTGCCGCATGATCCTCCGCGACAGCTGAACTCGGGACGCAATCCACGGCTCTCGGCCAGTTCCAGCAGACTGCCGCCCTCGGGCTGCCACCGCGCTTCCTTGGCCGAACGCTCGAAGACCACCGGCACCGAGGTGGTGGCGGCCGGCAATTGTTCGATCACGATGGCGTCCGCATCGGCCTGGCGCTTGAGGGTCGAAGGGCCGAAGGTTTCGGCGTGGATCTGGTCGTCGCGCACGTCCAGTTCGCGCAGGCTGTCGTAAAGACCCTGGGTAAAAGCGCCGGGGCCGCAGAGCACAAAATCGATCTGATCAAATTCGTCGATAAGGTTCCTCAACAAGGCACCGTCAATGCGCCCGTGCAGGTCGTAATCCTCGCCTTCCACCAGATCAGGCTCCGGTTGACTGAGCAGGCGCAACACCCGCACCGCATCGCCAGCGTCCTCCAGCAAGCGGTCCAGCTCTTCGCGAAACGGTTGGTCGGCAAGGCTGCGGGAACTCTGGATCAGCCAGGTCGGACGAATCCGACGGGTGCGCAGGCCCTGATACACCACCTCGCGCAGCATCGACAGCAACGGCGTGATGCCGACCCCGGCCGCCAGCAGAACCAATGGACGACGCTCCAGCGGCGCCACGGTGAAATGCCCTTGAGGCGAGCGCGCCTCCAGCACGTCGCCGACGCGCACCTGATCGTGCAGATGCGTCGATATCCGCCCTTCACGCTTCACGCTGACCCGGAAGAAGTCATCCGACGGCGCGCCCGACAGGCTGTAGGTACGGATGAACACTTCGCCATCGAGAGTGAAGCGCAGCGGCAGATGTTGCCCGGCCTGAAACACCGGCAGGCCGGCGCCGTCCACGGGTTCGAGGTAGAACGAACGGATGTGCCGGCTCTGCGCTTCAATCCGCGCCACCCGCAGCGGCCGCCAGCTGTCACCCAGAGCCTGGGCCTGCAAACGTGCATCGGCCTGAGCCCAGGTGCCGGTCAGCAGACTGGTCGGCGACATGCCGTCGAAGCGCCAGCGCAGGGCCAACGCGCCCGGACGCCGCACCGCTTTTTCCACCTCGAACGTCCACAACCGCTCGGCGCCCTGGAAGGCTGCGATTTGCGGTCCTTCAAGAATGACCTCGGTGCGGCCGCTGAGCTGCAGCACATCGCCTGTGGAAAAGTCGATGAACAACAAGCCGGCCCGGGGATTGAGCAGCAGATTGCCAAGAGTGTTGAAATGCAGGTTGCCGGCAAAGTCCGGGATGGTCAGGCGATTGCCCTCCACCCGCACGAAACCGGCCTGGCCGCCCCGGTGGGAAACATCCACCGAACGCTCGCCGTCAACATCGACATAACTGGCGACGAAGAAGGTGTCGGCCGTTTCGATCAGCGCAACCGCCGCGTCATCAAGCCCGTCGAAGTGCTCGGCGCGCCGGGTTTGCGGATCCGTCAGCGGCACTCGCTGGAACTGGCGCAACTGAATGTACTGCGGGCAGTTGCCGAAGGACTGATCGACCGTCAAGTCGAAGCCGCTCGTACCCAGGTTGCCAATGTGGCCGTTGAGGCGATTGCGCCGACGGGTGTGCAACTCGATGCCGAGCAGGCCGATGGCCGCACCGGCCTGTAACTGCGCCGGGTCATCAACGGCGGGCAGGCTGTCGAAGTGCAACTGCGTCGGCTCGGGAGAGTGAGCGAAACCCGGCTCGCCCTCCAGCACGCTGGCCCACGGGCGCCCATCGGCATCCACCGCGCCGAACAGCATGAAGGGCAATTGCTGATAGAACTGACGGTGCTGATCCGGCATCCAGGTGCGAATCACCTTGCGACCGAATTCCTCCATGCGCTCGGCAACGCCGACCTGCACTTGCAGTTGTCGCTCGCCGGCGTGCCAGGGTGAACGTTCCATGACGACCTCTCCCCCACGCCAGCGGCGCAGTCTGGATGGTGAACCTCAGGCGCTGGTTTGCAGACCGGCGACAGTGCGTGGCATGCCGATGAAACCGGGCAATGCTTCAACCCGCGCCAGCCAGGCGCGCACGTTGCCGTAGTCGTCCAGCGACACATTGCCTTCCGGCGCATGGGCGATGTAGCTGTAGGCCGAAACGTCGGCGATGGTCGGCTCGCTGCCGACCAGGAACGGAGTCTTGCCCAGTTCCAGATCCATCACCTTCAGCAGGTTGTGCGCACGGGTGATCGCTTCATCTGCATTCAGCTTCGCCCCGAACACCGTAACCAAGCGGGCCGCTGCCGGACCAAAGGCAATCGGCCCCGCCGCTGCCGACAGCCAGCGCTGGACGCGCGCCGCGCCGACCGGGTCGCTCGGCAGCCAACGACCGTTACCGTACTTCTGCGCCAGATACACCAGAATCGCATTGGAATCGGCCAGCACCACACCATTGTCATCAATGGCCGGCACTTGCCCGAAGCTGTTGATCGCCAGGTAATCAGGTTGTTTGTGCTCGCCTTTGGCCAGATCAACGAAGATCAATTCGGTCGGCAATTGCAGCAGGGACAGCATCAGCTCGACGCGGTGGGCGTGGCCGGAACGCGGGAAGTTGTAGAGTTTGATCGCTTGCATGGTCGACTCCGCTGGACGTTTGCGTCGCCCGAAATGGGCGACAACCATGGCAGCCATCTTCCGCCTAGCGTAAAAACAACAGAATCACCAGAAAACGCAATCCATTATTTCTCTGGGTGAAATAACGCCGCGTTTTTCAGAGCCGGATGTTCGCGCAAGGCGTTTACGGCGTAGTCGACAAAACTGCGCACTCGAGTCGGTGCCTTGCGCCCACCCTGATACACCACATGGATTGGCAACGGCGGCAATTCGTACTCGGCGAGGACGATTTCCAGCTCACCGGAGGCGATCTTGCTCGCGACTTGATAAGACAGCACCCGAGTCAGCCCAAGCCCCAGGCAAGCGGCAGCAATCGCAGCCTGATTGGCGGTGACCACCAGCCGAGGCTCGGGCCTGACGCTCAAGGGTTCGCCATCTTCCAGGAACGGCCAACTGCGTATCTGGCCGATGGCCGAGGTCGCCACCACCGGCGCACCCGCCAACGCCTGTGGATGAGTTGGCCGACCGTGAACGGCAAAATACCCAGGCGAGCCGCAAATCACCCGCCGCACCTCACCAACCCGAATCGCATGCTGATTGCTGTCCGGCAACTCACCGATGCGGATCGCCACATCGACGCCCTCCTCGACCATGCTCACCACGCGATCCAGCAGCAAGGCGTTGATGGAAACGTCCGGGTATTGCGTCAGATAACTCGCCATCACCGGTGTGACAAACAGCTCGCCGAACAACACCGGCGCCGTCACCGTCAATTGCCCACGGGGCTGGGTGTGGCTGCCGGCAGCAGAGTCTTCCGCTTCCTGCACCTCGGCAAGAATCCTCCGACAGTCTTCCAGGTAGCGCTGACCTGCCTCGCTCAGATGAACGCTGCGAGTGGTGCGAATCAGCAACTGCGTACCGATCCGCTGCTCCAGCGCCGCCACCGCCCGGGTGACGCTGGCCGCTGACAGACCCAAGCGTCGCGCGGCAGCGGAAAAGCCCTGTTCCTGAGCAACGGTCGCGAAGATGTGCATTTCCTGGAAGCGATCCATGGTGTCCTCGGAGTGGATAAAAAAATCGCAGCGACTGCTGCGATTCATCTGTGATTCGATTCCGGGTGCCTGCATCCCGACAACGCGATGCAGGCGCGGAATGTTTCCCGATCAGGTCAGGACTGAGAAACCGGCTGATCGCCGGTCACCCGTGCAGCCTGCCCCGCCGCCGGCTTGACCCACGTCAGATACGCAAGCACCAGCAACCCGATCCAGACCACCCCGACAATCAGTGCTGCCTGAGTATCCGGAAAGTAACCCAGCACGCCGAACACGAACAGCATGAAGGCAATCGCCGCCATCGGTGCGTACGGCCAGAATGGTACCGGGAATTTCAGTTGCGCCACTTGCTCGGCCGTCATGGAACGACGCATGGCCACCTGGGTGAACAGAATCATCAGCCACACCCACACCGTGGCGAAGGTCGCGATGGAAGCGATCAGCAGGAACACGTTTTCCGGGATCAGGTAGTTCAGCAACACGCCCAGCAACAGCGCGCAGCTCATCACGATTACCGTCAGCCACGGCACGCCATTGCGTGACAGGCGAGCGAAGCCTTTCGGCGCATGCCCTTGCTGGGCGAGGCCGTACATCATCCGGCCTGCACCAAAGATGTCGCTGTTGATGGCCGATACCGCCGCCGAGATCACCACGATGTTCAGAATCGTGGCCGCCGAGCTGATGCCCAGATGGTCGAAGATCTGCACGAACGGACTGCCCTGGCTGCCGATTTGCTGCCACGGGAAGATCGACATCAGCACCAGCATCGTCAGCACATAGAACAGCAGGATGCGCATCGGTACGGCGTTGATCGCCTTGGGCAGCACACGATGTGGGTCCTTGGCTTCACCGGCGGTCACACCGATGATTTCGATGCCGCCGAAGGCAAACATCACCACCGCAAACGAGGCGATCAGGCCGCCCACGCCGTTGGGCATGAAGCCGCCCTGAGTCCACAGGTTGCTGATATCGGTGGCTTGACCGGGGGCGGTACTGATGCCGAATAGCATGATGCCGAAGCCGCCGAGGATCATCGCGACGATGGCCGCCACCTTGAGCAACGACAGCCAGAACTCCATTTCACCGAAGACCTTTACGTTGCACAGGTTCAACCCGCCGACCACCGAAACGATACCCAGCACCCAGATCCAGCGCGAGACTTCCGGAAACCAGAAGCCCATGTAGATGCCGAACGCCGTCACATCGGCCATGCCGACGATGACCATTTCGAACGCGTAGGTCCAACCGAGAATGAAGCCCGCCATGGGGCCAAGGTAGGTGCTCGCGTACTGCCCGAACGAGCCGGCGACCGGGTTGTGCACCGCCATCTCGCCCAGGGCTCGCATGACCATGAACACCGCCGCGCCACCGATCAGGTAAGCGAGCAGAACCGCTGGGCCGGCCATCTGGATGGCCGAGGCAGAACCGTAGAACAGCCCGGTTCCGATCGCCGATCCCAGGGCCATGAAGCGAATGTGTCGGGCCGAGAGCCCGCGTTTCAAACCTTTTGCTGACTGCTGCATTTTTCGTCCTTATTTATTTTTATTCGACGCAAAAATCGAAACGCCAACAGGCCGGCCTCCACGCAGAGTGGAAGACAGCCTGTTGGCGATGAGGCACTTACAGACTCGGCAGCAGGTTCGCCGGCACCAGATCATTCAGCGTGCGCGACGCCAGCAGCTCGCTCGCCGCATTGATGTCCGGCGCGAAGAAGCGGTCCTTCTCGTAGAACGGCACTTCGCGACGCAAAATGCCCCGGGCCTTCTCCAGTTTGGTCGAGGTCTTCAGGCCGTTGCGCAGATCCAGACCTTGCACCGCCGCCAGCCATTCCACCGCAAGAATCCCGCGAGTGTTCTCGGCCATTTCCCACAGACGCTTGCCGGCAGCCGGGGCCATCGACACGTGGTCTTCCTGGTTGGCGGAAGTCGGCAGGCTGTCCACCGAGTGCGGATGAGCCAGCGCCTTGTTCTCGCTGGCGAGGGCCGCTGCCGTCACCTGAGCGATCATGAAACCGGAGTTCACCCCGCCATTGGCCACCAGGAACGGCGGCAGTTGCGACATGTGCTTGTCCATCATCAGCGAGATGCGACGCTCGCTCAGGGAGCCGATTTCGGCGATGGCCAACGCCATGTTGTCAGCGGCCATAGCGACTGGTTCGGCGTGGAAGTTGCCGCCGGAAATCACGTCGCCTTCGGCCGCAAACACCAACGGGTTATCCGACACGGCGTTGGCTTCGACCACCAGCACTTCAGCGGCCTGACGGAACTGGGTCAGGCACGCACCCATGACTTGCGGCTGGCAGCGCAGCGAGTACGGGTCCTGAACCTTTTCGCAGTTCTGGTGCGAGTCGGAGACTTCGCTGCGCTCGCCAAGCAGATCGCGGTAGGCAGCGGCGGTGTCGATCTGGCCCTTCTGGCCACGGGCGGCGTGGATGCGGGCGTCGAATGGCGAGCGCGAACCAAGCACCGCTTCAACTGTAAGGCCACCCAGCGCCAGCGCACCGGCGAACAGGTCTTCGCCTTCGAACAGACCGCGCAGGGCGAATGCGGTGGAGACTTGCGTGCCGTTGAGCAGCGCCAGACCTTCTTTCGCCGCCAGCGTCAGCGGGGTCAGACCGGCGACTTTCAGCGCCTCGGTCGCTTCCATCCACTCGCCCTTGTAGCGCGCCTTGCCCTCGCCCAGCAGCACCAGCGACATGTGCGCCAGCGGTGCCAGGTCGCCGGATGCACCGACCGAACCTTTCAACGGAATGTGTGGGTAAACCTCGGCGTTGATCAGGGCGATCAGGGCATCGATCACCACGCGACGGATGCCGGAGAAACCACGGCTCAGGCTGTTGACCTTGAGCACCATGATCAGGCGCACCAGCTCATCGCTGATCGGCTGGCCGACGCCGGCGGCGTGGGACAGCACCAGCGAACGCTGGAGGTTTTCCAGGTCTTCGCTGGCGATGCGGGTCGAGGCCAGCAGGCCGAAACCGGTGTTGATGCCGTAGGCGGTGCGGTTCTCGGCGAGGATCTGCTCGACGCAGGCGACGCTGGCTTCGATCTGTGCAGCAGCGCTGTAATCGAGGGTCAGCTTGACCGGATGCTGATAGACGTCACGCAGTTGGGACAGGCTCAGTTGGCCAGGGATCAGGTTCAGTGCAGTCATGTTCAGGCTCCTTTAACCGAAGTAATCATCGGCAGGTTCAGCCCTTGCTCCTTGGCACAGTCGATGGCGATCTGGTAACCGGCATCGGCGTGGCGCATCACGCCAGTGCCCGGGTCGTTGTGCAGCACGCGAGCGATACGCTCGGCCGCCTCATCAGTACCGTCGCAGACGATCACCATGCCCGAGTGTTGCGAGAAGCCCATGCCGACGCCGCCGCCGTGGTGCAGCGACACCCAGGTCGCGCCGCTGGCGGTGTTGAGCAGGGCGTTGAGCAGTGGCCAGTCGGACACGGCATCGGAGCCGTCCTGCATCGATTCGGTTTCGCGGTTCGGGCTGGAGACCGAGCCGGAGTCGAGGTGGTCGCGACCGATCACGATCGGCGCCGACAGTTCGCCGCGACGGACCATTTCGTTGAACGCCAGACCGAGCTTGGCGCGCTGGCCCAGGCCGACCCAGCAGATCCGCGCCGGCAGACCCTGGAAGCTGATGCGCTCGCGCGCCATGTCCAACCAGTTGTGCAGGTGCGCGTCGTCCGGGATCAGTTCCTTGACCTTGGCGTCGGTCTTGTAGATGTCCTGCGGATCACCCGACAGCGCCGCCCAGCGGAACGGGCCGATGCCACGGCAGAACAGCGGACGGATGTAGGCCGGCACGAAGCCCGGGAAGTCGAAGGCGTTCTCGACGCCCTCTTCCTGGGCCATCTGGCGGATGTTGTTGCCGTAGTCGAAGGTCGGGATGCCTTGCCTCTGGAAGTCCAGCATGGCTTTGACGTGCACCGCCATCGATTGCTTGGCGGCCTTGATCACAGCGGCCGGTTCGGTCTTGGCGCGGGCGCGGTATTGCTCCCAGGTCCAGCCGGCCGGCAGGTAACCGTTG
>NZ_NEHN01000024.1:0-758 GCF_002112395.1 Pseudomonas sp. R38(2017) | reverse complement strand
TACGGTGGCATCGGTCGCGCCGCGCGTAACTGGGAGTGCTACGACAAGATCGTCGAAAGCCTGACCAATCTGAATGATGACGAGACCCTGCTGGTGCAATCCGGCAAGCCGGTCGGCGTGTTCAAGACCCACAGCAACGCGCCGCGCGTGCTGATCGCCAACTCCAACCTGGTGCCGCACTGGGCGACCTGGGAACACTTCAACGAACTCGACGCGAAAGGTCTGGCGATGTACGGCCAGATGACCGCCGGCAGCTGGATCTACATCGGCAGCCAGGGCATCGTGCAGGGCACCTACGAAACCTTCGTTGAAGCCGGTCGCCAGCATTACGACTCCAACCTCAAGGGCCGCTGGGTCCTGACCGCCGGCCTCGGTGGCATGGGCGGCGCCCAGCCTCTGGCTGCCACATTGGCCGGTGCGTGCTCGCTGAACATCGAATGCCAGCAGGTGAGCATCGATTTCCGCCTGAAAAGCCGTTACGTCGACGAGCAGGCCAAAGACCTCGACGACGCCCTGGCGCGCATTGAGAAGTACACCAAAGAAGGCAAGGCGATCTCCATCGCCCTGCTGGGCAACGCCGCCGAAATCCTTCCGGAACTGGTCCGTCGCGGCGTGCGCCCGGACATGGTCACCGACCAGACCAGCGCCCACGACCCGCTCAACGGTTACCTGCCGGCCGGCTGGACCTGGGAGCAATACCGCGCCCGCGCCAAGACCGAACCGGCCGCTGTGATCAAGGCCGCCAAGCAATCGATGGC